>FUHX01000008.1 GCA_900163555.1 Actinomycetales bacterium JB111
AGCGCACGACGGGGTCGGGTGAGGGGGCTGCGAGTGGGGCGTCGGGGCCACGAGTAGGGCCCGCCGTGGGGCTCGAACGGTGAGGTCGACGCTCTACTCACCGTACGCGCGGGCCGCAGTGCCGCTCGACCAAGGGAACGGCTCTACCGCCCCCGGACCGCCCTCGGTCCGATCACCCCGGCGCCGATCTGGCGGCATCGTTCGGCGAGCCCGCGGTCGGCGGTCGCGACGATCACGCGCGTGAAGCCCGCGTCCGGGACTGTCGGTCCGACGGCCAGCTCCGCCGCGACGTCGACGATCGCGTCGTCCCCGGATCCCCCGGCCTCGTGCACGCGCACGCCGCCGGCGGAGGGCACGCCGCGCGCGTCGCCCTCGGTGACCAGGTGGATCTCGGGGAACCATCGCGAACCGGCCAGCCCGACGACGTCGCCCGCCAGTCCCTCGGTCCGTACGGTCCTGAGGTGGTCGCGCAGGCGCTCGGTGGCGCCTGCGCGGTCCCGCCACCAGCCGTCCGGGACGGAACCGACGACGTTCGCCGAGTCGACCACGAGGACGACCCGCCCGAGCATCTGACGCAGCTCCGGCCGCGCGGCGCCGAAGGCGGGCAGCAGCGGCAGCCCGTCGTCGCCGGTGATCTCGCGCAGCGAGGCCCAACGGACTTCGAGGGACTCGGCGTCGGTGGCGCGGACCTCCGCCTCAGGGTCCGCGCGGGCCACGATCGTCGTGTACGACCAGTCGGGGTGCTGAAGGACGCGCGTGGCCGACAGCTCGAGCGAGTTCGGCGAGATCCCCGCCTCCTCGGCGGCCTCCCGCAGTCCGCCCTCGATGGGCGTCTCGCCGTCGGCGATCGCGCCGCCCGGCAGGCCCCAAGTCCCCCCGTGGTGCGACCACTCGGCACGGTGCTGCAGGGCGATCTCGACGTCGCCCGCGGCATCGAGCCGCCAGGCCAGCAGCCCGGCGGCGCCGTTCAGCCCCCAGTGCCGCGAGCCGCACCCGCACTCCACCCAGCCGTCGCCGGGCATGCGGTGCGGCCGGCCCGGGGGCGGGGTGGGGGAGGTGGTCACGGTCCCCAGTTGATCACGGGGCGGGCGGCATGGGCACGTCGGCCTCGCCGCCCTCCGCTGCGCCGTCCTCGACGTCGACGATCTGGCAGATGACCGTGCCGGCCGAGACCGTGGCGCCGGGCTCCGCGGAGAATGCCGTGACGCGGCCGGCCTTGTGGGCGGCCAGGGGCTGCTCCATCTTCATGGCCTCGAGCACGACGACGGTCTGCCCGACCTCCACGATGTCGCCCTCGGCCACCGCGAACTTCACGATCGTGCCCTGCATGGGCGCGGGCAGCGCGTCGCCGCCGGCGGAGCTACCGCCGCCGGACCGGTTGCCCGACCGGCGCAGCGGCCGCCTCGACGGCCCGCGGCCGAACTTCTTCTGCGAGATGCCGAGGCCGGCGGGGATGACGACCTCGAGGCGCTTGCCGCCGACCTCGACGACGACGCGCTCGGTCGCCGGTTGCTCCGGGGCCGCCTCCTGGGCGGGCTCGGGCGGGGCCGGGCGCGTGCTCGGCAGGCCCGCGAGCTCGTCCGCGTAGTCCGTCTCGATCCAGGTGGTGTGGACGCGGAAGGAGTCCTCGCCGTCGGCGGCCACGTAGTCCGGGTGTGCGAGAACGGAGGCGTGGAAGGGGAGCACGGTGGGCACGCCGGCCACGCTCGTCTCCCGCAGGGCGCGACGGGCGCGGGCAATGGCCTGCTCGCGCGTGGCGCCGGTGACGATGATCTTGGCCAGCATCGAGTCGAACGCGCCGGAGATCTCGTCCCCGGCCACCACGCCGGAGTCCACGCGGACCCCGGGGCCGGACGGCCAGGCCAGCTCGCTGATCGTGCCAGGCGCCGGCATGAACCCGGACGCCGGGTCCTCGCCGTTGATGCGCAGCTCGATCGAGTGCCCGCGCAGGGGGAGGGAGTCGTAGCCGAGGGGCTCGCCGGCGGCGATGCGCAGCTGCTCGCGGACGAGGTCGACGCCCGCGATCTCCTCGGTCACGGGGTGCTCCACTTGGAGCCGGGTGTTGACCTCGAGGAAGGAGATGGTGCCGTCGGAACCGAGCAGGAACTCGCACGTCCCGGCGCCCACGTAGCCGGCCTCCTTGAGGATGGCCTTCGAGGACTCGGTGAGGCGGGCGAGCTGGTCCTCGCTGAGGAACGGCGCCGGAGCCTCCTCGACGAGCTTCTGGTGGCGACGCTGCAGCGAGCAGTCGCGGGTGGAGACGACGACGACGTTGCCGTGGGCGTCGGCGAGGCACTGGGTCTCGACGTGGCGGGGCCGGTCGAGGAACCGCTCGACGAAGCACTCGCCGCGGCCGAACGCCGCGACGGCCTCGCGGACGGCGGAGTCGTACTGGTCGCGGACCTCGTCGGCGCTGCGGGCGACGCGCAGGCCGCGTCCGCCGCCGCCGAAGGCGGCCTTGATGGCGATCGGGTAGCCGTGCTCGGCGCCGAACTCCTCGACCTCGTCCGCGCCCTGCACCGGGTCCTTGGTCCCCGGCACGAGCGGTGCGCCGACGGACTGAGCGATCTTCCGGGCGGTGACCTTGTCCCCGAGGGACTCGATGGCCGCGGGCGGGGGGCCGATCCAGATGACGCCGGAGTCGGTGACGCTGCGGGCGAAGCCCGCGTCCTCGGAGAGGAACCCGTAGCCGGGGTGGAGGGCGTCGGCGCCGGAGCGGCGCGCGGCCTCGAGGATCTTCTTCGCGTCGAGGTAGGTCTCCGCGGCGCGGATGCCGGACAGGGCGAAGGCCTCGTCGGCGAGCTTGACGTGCTGTGCCTCGCGGTCCTGATCCGCGTAGACGGCGACCGTGGCGATCCCCGCGTCCCTGCAGGCCCGGATCACCCGGACCGCGATCTCGCCGCGGTTGGCCACCAGGACCTTGCGCGGCAGCGGGTAGCTCCCTGTGGTCGCCATGCCTCTCCTCGCTGCCATCCGATTGACCCTGCGTCCGCGAGATTTCGCGTGCCGCCCCGCTACGTTAGCCGCACGACCCCGGGCGGCCCAACGCACCATGCTGTGACGTTGCCTGGAACGTCACCTGCATTCTGCGACGAAAGTGCGGCCGGTGGGGTGACGCCGGGCCGCGGGCGGCCTCACGGCGACTCGCGTCGTCCCGTTCCGCGGGCTCAGACCCACAGGTCCGTGATCGAGTGGCCGAGCGCCCCGGTCAGCCGTCGAACGAGCGGCAGCGAGACGCCGACGACCCCGTGGTGGTCGCCCTCGATCGACTCGACGAACGGCCCGCCGAGCCCGTCGATCGTGAAGCAGCCGGCCACCTTGAGCGGCTCGCCGGTGGCGACGTAGCGAGCGATCTCGTCGTCCGTGAGGTCGGCGAAGTGGATGGTCGCGGACGAGACGGCGCCGGCCGAGGCCGGCGCACCGTCGCCCGCCCCGACGCCGGAACCCCCGACGCCTGACTGTTATACACATCTCCGAGCCCACG
>FUHX01000014.1 GCA_900163555.1 Actinomycetales bacterium JB111
GCCCCCGCCCTGTGGGCGACCCGGCATCCCACCGCCCTGTGGAGCCCGCCCGACCGCCTAGGCTTCTGCCATCGGGAGTCGACCGGTTCCCAGAGTCCTGACCGGAGGTAAGCGTGACCGCGCCGGAGAGCTCGCAGACGCCGGGCCCTGCAACCTCCACAGACGTCCCTCTCCCCGCCACCACCTACGGCCTCCAGGGCGAGCTGTTCGAGGTCCCGGCCGAGGCCCGCGAACCCCTCGCCCGCGTCGTCCTCCTCACGGGCCCCTCGGGCTCGGGCAAGACCCGCCTCACGCGCCGTCTTGGCCTCCCGGTCGTCCCGATGGACGACTTCTACCGCGACGGCGACCACCCGGGTCTCCCCCGTCGGCACGGCATGGTGGACTGGGACGATCCGGCCAGCTGGGACGGTGCGGCCGCCGTCGCGGCCCTCGTCGACCTGGTCACCACGGGCACCGCGACCGTCCCGGTCTACGACATCCCGTCCAACGCCCGCACGGGCTCCCGCACGGTCGAGCTCGGCGATGCCCGCATCGTCATCGCCGAGGGCATCTTCGCCACGGAGATCATCGCGGCCTGCCGCGCGGAGGGCATCCTCGCCGACGCGATCTGCCTGAGCCGTCCCCGGATGAAGACGTTCTTCTTCCGCCTGGCCCGCGACCTCGACGAGGCGCGCAAGCCCGCGATCAACCTCATCCGCCGCGGCCTCGCGCTCTCGCTCGCCGAGCCGGCCATGTACCGCGAGATGCAGGCCAAGGGCGCCCGCAGGATGACCGTCGACGACGCCGAGCGCACCGTCCTCCGCCTCGCCGCCGGCCTCCCGCCCGAACCCGCGGAGTAGTCCCCCGACGACGACGGCCGGCCCCCTTTCGGGAGCCGGCCGCCCGCCGGTTCGGTCAGGACCCGACCGGACCGGTCAGAACAGCGCGACCTTCCCGGGCTCCGGGAAGATCTCGTCGAGCTCGGCCTCGTCCTCCTCGGTGGGGACCCAGGCGATGGCCTCGGCGTTCTGGCGCACCTGCTCGGGGCGGGTCGCGCCGGCGATGACGGAGGCGACCGGGCCGCGCGAGGCGAGCCAGGAGAAGGCGACCTGCAGCTCGGTGAGCTCGCGCTCGCGCGCGAAGTCGCCGTACTTCTTCAGCTTCGCGAGGGTCTCGTTGTCCTTGAGCAGGTGCTGACGGGTGAGCGTGAGCCGTGAGCCCTCGGGGGCCACGCCGTCGGAGTACTTGCCGGTGAGCAGGCCGTTGGCGAGCGGGAAGAACGGCAGGACGCCGAGGCCGAAGTGCTCGGCGGCGGGGAGGACCTCCTGCTCGGCGCGGCGGTCGATGAGGTTGTAGTGGTTCTGCGCGGAGACGAAGCGGGTCGTGCCGAGCGACTCGGCGACGTGGGCGGCGTCCGCGATCTGCCACCCGGAGAAGTTCGAGTGGCCGACGTAGAGGACCTTGCCCTCGCGGATGAGGTCGTCGAGGGCGGCGATGGTCTCGTCGATCGGGGTCTCGGCGTCGGGCGTGTGGTACTGGTACAGGTCGATGCGGTCGGTCTGCAGGCGGCGCAGCGAGTTCTCGACGGCCTGCTTGATGAAGCGGCGCGATCCGCGGGCACCGAAGTCGGGTCCCTCGTCGTCGTTGGCCTTCATGCCGAACTTCGTGGCGACGACGACGTTGTCCCGCTGCCCCTTGAGCGCCTCGCCGAGGAGGGTCTCGGACAGGCCGGGCTCGCGGCCGTAGCTGTTGGCGGTGTCGAAGAGGGTGATGCCGGCGTCGATCGCGGCGTGCACGAGGGCGCTGGCGCCCTCCTGCCCCTCGGTGACGGTCCCGGGGCGACCGAGGTTGTTCAGCCCGAGGCCGACGCGGGAGACGGACAGTCCAGAGGCACCAAGGCGAGCGAATTCCATGCGGCCAGGGTACGAGATCCGCCCCGGTCCAGGCGCGTCAGCCCGAGCCCCGGACCGGGCCTGAGATCCGAACCGGACCGGGCCGGAGCCCCGGTCAGACCCGCTTGACGAGCGGGAAGGTGATCGTCTCCCGGATCCCGGCACCGGTGAGGGTCGTGAGCAGCCGGTCGATGCCCATGCCCATCCCGCCCGACGGCGGCATGCCGGCCTCCATCGCCCGCAGGAAGTCCTCGTCCAGCACCATGGCCTCGGGGTCCCCCGCGGCGGCGACGAGCGCCTGCGCCTCGAAGCGCTCGCGCTGCACCACGGGGTCGACGAGCTCGGAGTAGGCGGTCGCCTGCTCCATGCCGCGGATGATGAGGTCCCACTTCTCGACCTTGCCCGGCTGGGTCCGGTGCGCGCGCGTGAGCGGCGAGGTGTCGATCGGGAAGTCGCGGACGAAGGTCGGCGCGTAGAGCGTGGGCTCCACGCGGGCCTCCCACATCTCCTCGACGATCTTGCCCGGCGTGTGGTGCGGCGCGAGCTCCACGCCGATGCGGTCGGCGGTCGCGCGCAGCTCCGCCTCGGGGGTATGCGGCGTGATCTCCTCGCCGAGGGATTCGGACAGCGACTCGTACAGGCCGATCCGGTCCCACTCGCCGCCGAGCTCGTACTCGGACCCGTCGGCGAGCGTCACCAGCGTGCCGCCCGTCGCGGCGAGCGCCGCGTTCTGGATGAGCTCGCGAGTGAGCACGGCCATCGTGTCGTAGGTGCCGTAGGCCTCGTACGCCTCGAGCATCGTGAACTCCGGCGAGTGCGTGGAGTCCGCGCCCTCGTTGCGGAAGTTCCGGTTGATCTCGAAGACCTTCTCCAGCCCGCCGACGACCGCGCGCTTGAGGTACAGCTCCGGGGCGATGCGCAGGTAGAGGTCGGTGTCGTACGCGTTCATGTGCGTGACGAACGGCCTCGCCGCGGCGCCGCCGTGCAGGTTCTGCAGCATCGGCGTCTCGATCTCGAGGAAGTCGCGCTGCTCGAAGGTCTCGCGCAGGGACTTCACCACGGCGGACCGCATCCGCACCATGTCGCGCGCGGCGGAGCGCATGACGAGGTCGAGGTGCCGCCAGCGGATGCGCCCCTCCTCGGACAGCGAGCTCTCCTCGCCGTCGGCGGTCTCGTAGGTCTTCGGCAGGGGCCGGATCGCCTTGGACGCGATCTGCCACGCGGGGATCTCCTCCCCGTCCTCGGACGTGCCAGGCTCGGCGAAGATGCTGAGCTCGCCACGCCGGGAGGCGCCGACGTGCCCGTGCACGAACAGGTGGTCGCCGAGGTCGACGTCGGCCTTGTAGGCGGCGAGGGACTCCTCGCCGACGGCCGCGAGCGAGAGCATGACCTGCACCCGCGTGCCGTCCCCGGACTGCAGGGTGACGAAGCAGAGCTTCCCGCCGTTGCGCAGGTAGGTGACGCGGCCGGCCACGCCGACGACGTCGGTCGTCTCCTCCCCCGCCTCGAGGTGGCCGTACGCGGCCCGCACCTCGGGGATGGTCGTCGTGATCGGCAGGGCGACCGGGTAGGGGTCGATCCCCGCCTCGAGGAGCCGCGCCCGCTTCTCGGCACGGACCCGGACCTGCTCGGGGGTGTCGTCAGTGGTCTGCGGGTTCTCAGGGCTCGTCGTCACCGGGCCAGCCTACCGGCGCTCCGTGGCGGACTTCCGCCCGGAATGCGTGGTCCCGCACATGGTGCGGCCCGACGCCGAAGGGTCCGGTCGCGTCGTCACGCGCCCCCTCGGCGTCGGGCCCTGTCGTGCCCGCCGGTCCCCGTCGAAGGAGGAGAGAGGGGACGGCGCAGCACGAGTCTGTTACCCCTGGCGCCCCTTGAAGCGTGGGTTCTTCTTGTTGATGACGTAGACGCGCCCGCGGCGGCGGACGACCTTCGCGCCGTCCTTCGCGGCGAGGGACTTCAGGGACGCGCGGACCTTCATGCCGCACGCCCCCGCCCGTAGCGACGGTTGAACCGCTCGACGCGGCCGGCGGTGTCGACGATCTTCTGCCGGCCCGTGTAGAAGGGGTGCGAGACCGAGGAGATCTGGACCTCGACGAGGGGGTAGGTGACGCCGTCGGTCCACACGGTGGTGGCCGTGGCGGACGGAGCGAGCGTCGACCGGGTGAGGAACTCGCGCCCCTCGGTGCCCTCGGGGACCGAGACGTCCCGGAAGACGACCGGACCGTACTCGGGGTGGATGCCGTGCTTCATGGTTCCTCCTACCAGCTGGACTTGGTGACGCCGGGCAGGTAGCCGCCCAGCGCGAGCTCGCGGAAGCGGACCCGGGACACGCCGAACCCGCGCAGGTGTCCGCGCGGGCGGCCGTCGATCGCGTCGCGGTTGCGCAGGCGGGTGGGGCTGGCGTCCCGCGGGAGGCGGTGCAGCGCCCGCATGGCGGCCTCGCGCTCGGCGGCCGGGCGACCGGGGTCGACGGACGCGGCGAGGAGCTCGGCGCGGACGGCCGCGTACCGCTCGACGGTGGCCCGGCGCTTCGCGTCCTTGGCGATCTTCGACTTCTTGGCCATCAGCGCTCCTCCCGGAACTCGACGTGCGCGCGGATCTTCGGGTCGTACTTGCGCAGCACGAGCCGGTCGGGGGTGTTGCGCCGGTTCTTGCGGGTCACGTACGTGGTCCCGGTCCCGGCGGTGGAGCGCAGCTTGATGACGGGCCGGACGTCGGCCGACTTCGAGGCCATCAGATGCTCTCCCCTCGCGCCCGGATGCGGGCGATCGCGGACTCGATCCCGATGCGGTCGACGGTCTTGATCGCGGAGGCACTCAGCCTCAGGCGCACGGTGCGGCCGAGGGAGGGCACGTAGTACCGCTTGGTGTGGACGTTGGGCGTGAACCGGCGGGACGTCCGCCTCCCGGAGTGGGAGACGGTGCGGCCGAAGCTCGGCGTCTTGCCGGTGAGCTGGCAGTGCATGGACATGACGAGCACAGTACTTGTTGATAATCATTCTCGTCAATGCCTACCATCTGCCCGTGCCTCAACGACCCCGCATCTCCGTGCCCGTCATCCTGCTCGCCTCGACCAGCGCCGCCGAGCGCGACTCGGCGATCCTGAACGCCATGCTCGACCTCCCCGGCCTCGTCGTCCTCACCCACGACATGACCGAGGACGACGACGGCGACGTCGAGATCCGCCGCCGCGTCACCACCGCCGCGGGCCTGGTCACGGACCAGCCGGTCCACCTCGACCACCCGTGCCTCGGCTGCCTCGCCCGCGAGGACCTCGTCCCCGCCCTGGCGGACCTGCTCCCCCACCACCCCGGCGCGGTCCTCGTCGCCCTGCCGCTCGGGGCCGACCTCCTGCCCGCCACGTCCACGGTCGCCGGCCGGCTCGACGGGACGCTCGCCGGGTACCGCCTGGCCGGGACGGTCGCGGTCCAGTCGGGACACGGCCTCGTCGGGTCCCTCGACGACGGCGACGAGGACGTCCTCACGCACGTCGCCGAGGCGGACGTCGTCGTGGTGACCGACGCCGGCCTCGGTCCCGTGCCGAACCGCGCCCGCAGCCTCGCCGACGCCCTGCGGCCGGCGGGCTCCGTCCTCGTCGACGGCATCGACGGCCGGTGGTTCGACGCCGCGATCGTCCGGACGGCAGACCCCGAGGTCCTCGCCAGGCGCTCCGACCCCGCGCACGCGCGCCCGGCCGCACCCGGCGAGGGGGCATGGACCGAGGAGGACGGGACCGTCTTCTGGCCCGGCGGCGTCTGGCGCGCCGAGCTCACGGCGGACCTGCCGCTCGAGCCCGGCCGCCTGTTGGACGAGGCACCGAGGATCGCCGCCCCCGGGCTCGCGAGCCGCGGCCGCTTCGCGGTCGCGAACCGGCACGGCGTCCCGTGCGGCTGGGTCGGCGTCGGGGCGAGCGTGCGCCTCGGCACGCTGCCCACGGCGTCGCGACCAGTCACCGCGGACAGGCGCGCAGGCGCCGCGGACGGACGGTCGGACGCCGCGGACGGGCGCGCGGGGGCCGCCACCCGACTGGTCGTCGTCGGCTACGACGCGGACCCCGAGCGCGTGGCCCAGGCATTCGCGCGTGCGGTCAGCACGGCCGCGGAGGCGGCCGAGGCGCGTGCGAACCCCTCGGCGGACGACCCCCTGGCGCCCTACCTGGGCGACGCCGTGGAGACCTCCGACCGGGACTCCGCCCGCTGACCGCCTAGCTGCCGGCGCCCGGCCAGCCCTTCGGCAGGGACGTGCTCGCGCGTCCGGCGCGGTAGTCGGCGAACGACTGGCCCGAGGGCTCGATGCCGAGGGCGTCGCCCTCCGGCGGCACCTGGCCGGGCTCGGCGGAGATGTCGGCGATCGCGTTGTTCTCGTCGACGAAGACGACGTGCGGCTCGTACCTGCGGGCCTCGGCGTCTGGCATGAGCCCGTAGGCGATGATGATGACGAGGTCGCCGGTCTGGATGTGGTGCGCGGCGGCGCCGTTGATGCAGATCTTCCCGCTGCCACGTTCGGCCGGGATGACGTAGGTCGTCAGCCGCGCGCCGTTGGTGATGTCGACGACGTCGACCTGGTGCCCCGGCGCGAGGTCCGCGGCGTCGAGCAGGTCGGCGTCCACGGTGATCGAGCCGACGTAGTGGAGATCGGCTCCCGTGACCGTGGCCCGATGGATCTTGCCGACCATCATGGGGCGCATGAGCGAGGCGGATGAGCTGGTCACGCAGTGACCTTCCTTGTGGGGTCGATGGTGATTCGGAGGTTGTCGATGAGTCGCGTCGTGCCGACCCGGGCGGCGATCGCCGCGAGCGCGTCGCCGCGGTGGTCGGGGGGCACGTCGAGGAACGTGTCCGGGTCCACGAGGACCACGTAGTCCGCCACGACGCCGTCGCTCGCCGCGAGCGTCTCGTTCGCCGCCCGCAGGACGGCCGGGGCGTCGGCGCCGCCGTCGGCGGCGCGCTCGGCGGCGCGCAGGGACGTGACGAGCCCGAGCGCCTGCCGGCGCTCGACCTCGGAGAGGTAGGCGTTGCGGGACGACAGGGCGAGCCCGTCGGCGTCGCGCCTGATGGGCGCCCCCACGATCTCGACGCCGAGGTCGAGGTCGGCCACGAGGGTGCGGACGAGGGCGAGCTGCTGGGCGTCCTTCTGCCCGAACACGGCGACGTCCGGGCGGATCACGCTCAGGACCTTCGCGACGACCTGGAGGACGCCGGCGAAGTGCCCGGGCCGCGAGGCTCCCTCGAGGACCGTGGCCACCGGGCCCGGGTCGATCCGCACGAGCGGCTCGCGCGGGTAGACGTCCTGGTCGCCGGGGGCGAGCACGAGGTCGACGCCGTGCCCCTCGAGCGCGGCCAGGTCGGCGGCGAGGTCCCGCGGGTAGGCGTCGAGGTCCTCGCCGGGGCCGAACTGGAGCGGGTTGACGTAGATCGAGACGACGACGTGGTCGGCGCGCTGCCGCGCCTGCTCGACGAGCGAGAGGTGTCCCTCGTGCAGCGCGCCCATCGTCATGACCAGCCCGACGGTGCCCGTCAGGGCAGCGCGGGCCGAGCGCGCCTCGGCGAGGCTGCGCACGACGGGCAGGGGTGTGGCCACGAGGACCAGCCTACGCGGGCCCCTCCGGGCGATCACGGGGCAGATCTAGGGCGTCGAGCACCCTCGCGGCCGCCTCCGCCCCGAGCCGGCCGGTCCGCACGGAGCGGGCGGCGGTGGTGCGGGCGAGGTCGACGTACGTCCGCCGGAGGTCCATCTGCGCCGGCGCATCGAGCTCGCCGAGCGCCGCCATGTGCGCGGCCACCGTGTCGGCGTCGCCGCGCACGACCGGCCCGGTCAGCGCGCTCTCGCCGGAGGCGAGCGTGTTGGCGAGCGCGGCCTCGAGCAGCGGCCGCAGGAAGGCGCCGGGCTCCGCGACCCCGGCCTCGGTGAGCATGCGCGCCGCCTGGGAGACGACCGTGGCGAGGTGGTTCGCGCCGTGCGCCAGGGCCGCGTGGTACAGCGAGCGGTCGGCGGCCGCGACCGGCACCGCCTCCCCGCCGAGATCGAGGACGACGGCCTCGGCGAGCGGGAGCAGGGCCGGGGCGGCCGTGATCGCCATAGGGCAGCCGGCGAGGCGTGCGAGGTCGGTGCTCGTCCCGGTGAAGGTCATGGCCGGGTGGACGGCGAGGGTGAGCGCGCCGCGTGAGGCGGCGGGCTCGAGGACGTCCGTGCCGTGCCGCCCGCAGATGTGGAGGACCACCTGGCCGGGATTGATGGCGCCCGACTCGGCGAGGTCGGTGACCAGGCCCGGCAGGACGTCGTCGGGCACGGCCAGGACGAGCAGCTGCGACCGTGCGGCGACCTCCGCGGGCTCGGCGACCGGGACGCCGGCCATGAGGAGCTCGGCCCGGTCGCGGCTCGCCTCGCTGCGGGCGGTCACGCCGACGCCCCGGTGCCCCGAGGCGAGCAGCGCGCCGCCGATCACGGCTCCGGCCCGCCCGGCGGACACGACACCGACGTCGAGACGGCCCGGGGCCGTGCTCACGTCGCGGTCCCGGCCGGCCCCTGGCCCTCGCGGGCGGGCAGCCAGGTGCCGCCGTCGGGCCCCCGACGGCGGTCGGCCCCGTCCCCTGCGCTCGCACCGTGCGCACCGTGCGCGCCGGCGGCGTCGTCCGGACCGTCCGCGCCATCCACGTCGTCCACCGCGGGCCCCGGCCGAGCCGGGTCGTTCGCGCCTCCGGCATCCGACCCGCCATCAGCCACGTCTCCGGACCCGCCGTCCGGCACGCCGACGCGCTCGGCCCACTCGGCCAGACCCTCGCGACCGCGGGCCTGCCGCGCCCACGCGGCCGCGTCGAACGTGATCTGGGCGGCCTGGTCCTGGTCGAGGTGCGGGACGGTCGGGATGCCCGGTCCCGGCACCGTGTGCATGTGCAGGTTGGCGATGCCGAGCCGGCGCTCGATCGGCCCCTGCGAGATGCCGACGGACTGGGTGCGCCCGTGCGGCACCACGTCCAGGGTCCGCGTGAGCAGGCCCGTGCGCATGAGCATGGCCTCGCGGGTGACGAGCAAGCCCTGCCGGGACCAGACGAACGGGTCGATGACCCGCGCCCGCCGGGGCGTGATCACGTACCCGGCCGCCTCGCCGCGGCCGGCGAGCGAGGCGTCGAGAACCGCGGGGACGTCGTCGACCCCGATGTCGGGCACGACCAGCCAGAGCGCGGTGAGCGCGTCACCCCGCGAACCGACCGGCATGAGCACGCCCGACTGCGCGGAGGTGCTCGCCTCCTCGCCCCCGTAGCCGGCGATGTACGCCTCGACGCGCCACCACCCGCGCCACCGCCACAGCAGCGGCTGGGTGAGCCGCACGGCCTGCACGCGGCGGGGCGGGACGGTCTGGCTGATGGTCTCCAGCAGGCCGCGGCGGATCCGGATGCCGTCCGGCGAGGTCGCGGAGGTGAACCCGAAGGCCGTGCTGAACCTCGACCACAGGAAGCCGCCGGCACCGAGCACACCCGGGACGACCGCGGTGAGCACGCCGAGCGGCGCGCCCGAGATGACGACGACCACGGCCGCCACGATGAACAGCGCCGTGAAGATGAAGGGGAGGGTCAGCATCGTGCTGGCGACGAGCCGACCGTTGTCGACCTCGAACAGCACGCGCTCGGGCGCCTCGCGGTAGGCCGTGCGCGCCGCGGTCAGCGAGTCCCGTCCGTCCCTGCCCGACGACGACGCCCCTCCCGCCGCGTCGGCACCGACCGTGCCTGCGCCGCCGGCGGCGGCGTGCGCCGCCGCGACCCGCACCTGGTCGAGGTCGACGCCCGCGGCGCGGGCGAGGATCTCGGCGCGCAGCGCGTTGGCGTCGCTCAGCCGGAGGAAGGAGATGTCGACGTTCGAGTCGCTGCCGCCGGCCGTCTCGACCCGGACACGGCCGAGCCCGAACAGGCGGCCGAGCAGCGGCTGGTGGACCTCGACGGCCTGGACGCGGGTGAGGCTGGCGCGGCGCTGCTGCCGGAACAGGATGCCCTGGTTGAGCTCGACGCCGTCGGCGTCCACCCGGTAGCGCATGCGCCGCCACGCGAGCGCGGAGTAGACGCCCGTGACGACGATGACCGCGAGCAGGACGAGCCCCACCCACAGCAGGACGAGCCCGACGTGGTTCGTCACCCAGGTCCATCCGCCGGTCCCGATGAGCTCGCGCGACACCTGGAACACGGCGACCGCGAGGAGCGCGGCGATGACCTGCCACACGAGCAGGACGGGGGTGACGGGGTGGACGCGGCGCCAGCCGTCCCCGGCGTCGACCGGCAGGTCGCCGCCACCGCCGTGCCCATCGCGCGCGTCGACCGGGAGGTCGCCGGTAGCGCCGCGGGCCCCGGTCGGCACGTCACCGGCGGCGCCGGGCGCGCCCGGGAACCCCGGTCCCGCCGACGGGTCGGGCGTCGTCATAGTCCCGCCAGCCGTGCCTCGCCGCGGGAGGTAAGGACCTCGCGCAGGCGGGCGGCCTCGTCCGCCGGCAGGCCGGGGATCTTCGCGTCGGTCTGGGCGGAGGCCGTGGACAGGGTGACGGTGGCGATGCCGAACGCGCGGTCGAGCGGGCCGGCCTGCACGTCGATGTACTGCATGCGGCCGTAGGGCACGGCGACCAGCGAGCGCCAGAGGATGCCCTTGCGGAAGAGCAGGTCGTCGGACGCCTCGCAGTAGCCCATGGCGCGGACCTGCCGCGGGATGAGCCACAGCAGCCAGAGCAGGATGAGCGCGCACGCGCCGGCGCCGATCCAGAAGCCCCATCCGACGACGACCGCGAGCACGGCCGCGACGAGGATCAGCGGGCCGAGCCACAGCGCCGCGGTAATGACGCGGACCTTGAGCAGGCGCGGATCGACGGGACGGAAGTCCACCCCGGGCGGAGAGAACGGGGAGGGCCTGCCGTCGCGTCCGCCCTCGCGTCCGCCGCGGTGCGTGGCCGTCGGCGGCTGCTCGGCGGGCGTGGCCTGGGGCGCCCCCTGGGACTGCCACCCCTGCGGCTGCCCCGTCGGCCGAGCCTGCTGCGGCTCCTGATGCGGAACCGACGGGTGTCCCTGCGGGTGCCCCTGCGCCGGCGCCTGGGGCGGGGGCACCTGCTGGGGCGCCGCCCCGTCCGGCCCGGGGAACCCGGCCGCGTGCTCGTGCGTCATACCCACTCCGTTTCGCATCGACGGGGGCAGCTCCCGCGCCCCCCGCGCAATCATGACATCCACCGCGGCACGGACCGATCGCGTGCCCGGTCGTCGGCACGGCCCGCGTCCTACGCGGGCTCCCGCCCGTCGGACGTCAGGGTGGTCGCGTCGTCGTCGCCGGGCGGCAGCGAGCACCAGTGCTCGACGAGCAGCCCGACGACGACCAGAACCAGTGCGGCCACGCCGCTGGTGATGGACGACCACAGGTGCCCGGCCGCGAACTCGGCGTGCCAGTTCACGACCGCGATGAGGAGCTGGGCCGCGAAGTATCCGACGAGCAGAGACCCGACCCAGGCGGAGGCCTGGGCGAGCGCGGCGACCCGCGCGGCCCCGATCGGGGAGATCCAGGCCTCGCCGTCCTCGACCAGCCTGCGCACGGACCGGCCGCCGAGCAGCAGAAGCACCGCGAGCAGGACCAGCACGACTCCCGTCGCCCACGGCACGGGCACGAACACGCGGCCCATCCGCAGCACGGCCCAGGCGAGCGCGAAGGCCACGACGGCGACGCCGACGAGCCACGCGACCGGGGTGCGCCTCATGACCGCTCCCCTGTCGCTCCCGGCGCGAGCGGGTCCCAGCCCTCGTCCGCCGGCCCGAGGCCGTCCCGGTCCGGCGCGGCCGCGGCGAGCTCCGCGACCGGCCCTCCGCCCTCCCCCGGCAGCACGGCCTCGGGGTCGGCGAGCGACCACGGGACGAGGACGAACGCGCGCACCCCGGCGCGCGGGTGCGGGAGCGTGAGGGACGGGTCGGTGCTCGTCGCCGTGCCGTAGGCGATGACGTCGACGTCGAGCGTCCGGGCGCCCCAGCGCTCGCGGCGCTCGCGCCCCGCGCCGGCCTCCACGCGGTGCGCGAGGGCGAGGACCTCCGCGGCGGGCATCGTCGTCGTTGCGAGGACCACGGCGTTGACGTAGTCCGGCTGCGGCTCCTGGCCGTCGGCGAGGACGGGCGCGGTCGTCACGAGCGGGGACACGGCCCACACGTGCACGCCGTCGGCGTGCGCGAGCCGCCCGACGGCGTCGCCCAGGACGTCCCGTGGCGCCCGTCCGTCGTGGGCGAGGTTGGAGCCGAGCGCGAGGACGACCGGCACCGGCGCGGCCGGGGCGGCGAGCAGCACCGGGTCGCTCACGCCCGACGTGCGCTCCCGGCGGATCGTCAGGGCGATGTCGTCGACCGCCACCCCGACCGGGGCCTCGGGCTTGTGGACGGTGACCTCGACGCCCTGCGCGCCGAGGTCGAGGACGGCGCCCGCCACCCGCTCGACGAGGGTCTCGAGGAGATCCACGGGCTCGCCCGCGAGAATGCGGCGCGCCGTGCGGGCGACCTCGCCGTACGAGAGCGTGTGGCCGACGTCGTCG
Organism: Actinomycetales bacterium JB111; assembly: GCA_900163555.1. Classification (GTDB taxonomy): domain Bacteria; phylum Actinomycetota; class Actinomycetes; order Actinomycetales; family Actinomycetaceae; genus JB111. The sequence continues at coordinate 12,405 of FUHX01000014.1, forward strand.
GTCGCGGCGGCCCTCCCGCCGTCGATCTCGAAGACGATGTCGAGGCTGAACTCCTGGCCGTTCTCGCGCTCGAAGTCGTAGACGCCGTGGAAGGCGTGCGCCCGGATCCCCCGGACGGCGATGCGAGTGGCCGCAGTCATCGGTCGGCCCCGGCGAACGGCGCGAGCGCGCGGGCCACCCGGACGGCGTCCGCGCTGGGGCGCACGTCGTGGACGCGCACGGCCCACACGCCGCGCGCGGCGAGCAGCGCCGTGGTCGCGGCCGTGGCCGCGTCCCGGTCGGTCGCGTCCCCGGCGCGGTCGGGCCCGGGGTCGACCACCTGCGCGAGGAACCTCTTCCTGCTCGTGCCGACGAGGAGCGGGTGCCCGAGGTCGGCGAGCGGTTCGAGCCGCTCGAGCAGCTCCCAGGACTGCGTGCCCTCCTTGGCGAACCCGAGGCCGGGGTCGAGGACGATCCGCTCGCCGGAGACGCCCGCGGCGAGGGCCGCGTCGCGGCGCTCGGCCAGCTCGGCGACGACGTCGCGCACGAGGTCGTCGTACCGGGCGAGCGTCGTCATGCTCTGCGCGTCCCCGCGCCGGTGCTGCAGGACGACGACCGCGCCGGCATCCGCGGCGACACGGAGGATCTCGGGATCCACGACCCCCGCGGACACGTCGTTGACGATCCGTGCGCCGGCCTCGAGCGCCACCCTGGCCGTGGCGGCGTGCAGGGTGTCGATGCTGACGACGGCGCCGGCGCCGGCGAGCTCGGCCACCACGGGCCGGATGCGCGCGATCTCGTCGTCGACCGGTGTCGGCGGACGGCCCGGGGCCGTCGACTCACCGCCGACGTCGATGAGGTCCGCTCCGTGGTCGAGCATGGCGAGCCCGTGCTCGACGGCCGCGGTCGCGTCCAGGTACCTGCCGCCGTCGGAGAACGAGTTCGGCGTGACGTTGAGGACGCCCATGACGAGGGTCCGGTCCTCGGGCAGCCCGGGCAGGCCGGAGGGCCGGCCGCGGTCGAGGTCCCCGCTGCGCACGACGCCGCCTAGGACCGCGAGCGCAGGAGGCTCATGGCCTCCGCCCGGGTGGCGGGGTTCCGGAGGGCGCCGCGCACGGCGGACGTCACCGTGCGGGTGCCCGTGGCGTGCACGCCGCGCATCGACATGCACATGTGCTCGGCCTCGACGACGACGATCGCGCCGCGCGCGCCGAGCCGCTCCATGAGAGCGTCGGCCACCTGGGCGGTCAGCCGCTCCTGGACCTGCGGCCGGCGCGCGTACCCCTCGACGACGCGGGCCAGCTTGGACAGCCCGGTCACCCTGCCGTCGAGGCTCGGGATGTAGCCGACGTGCGCCCTGCCGTGGAAGGGCAGGAGGTGGTGCTCGCACATCGAGTACAGCGGGATGTCGGCGGCGATCACCAGCTCTTGGTGGTCGATGTCGAAGACGGCGTCCAGGTGGTCGGCCGGGTCCTCGGCGAGTCCCGCGAGCAGCTCGCTGTAGGAGCGGGCCACGCGGGCCGGCGTCTCGCGCAGGCCCTCCCGGTCCGGGTCCTCCCCGACGGCGAGCAGCAGCTCGCGCACGGCCGCCTCGGCCCGTGCCGCGTCGACGGGCTGTCGCATCGGGGCGCGCTCGGTCATGCGTCCGGACCGTCCTCGGCCTGCGACGCACGGGCCTCGCCCGCGCGGTTCTCGGCCTCGAGCGCGGCCTGCTCGTTGCGGGTGAGGACGGGGAGCCGCGACGGGTCGGCGCGGTGCTCGCTGGCGTGCCAGGGCGTGCGGGGCGCGCGCTTGGCGACTGGCGCGAAGATCCGCGCGAGGTCGGCCTCGCCGAGCGTCTCGCGCTCCATGAGCTCGATGACGAGCTCGTCGAGGACGTCGCGGTACTCGGTGAGGATCTCCCACGCCTCCGTGTGCGCGTCCATCATGAGCCGGCGGATCTCCTGGTCCACGACGTTCGCGAGCTCGTCGGAGTAGTCGCGCGAGCCGCCGAGGTCGCGGCCGAGGAACGGCTCCGACGAGTTCTCGCTCAGCTTGATGGGCCCGATGACCTCGGACATGCCGAGCTCGGTGATCATCTGCTTCGCGGTCTTGGTGGCCTTCTCGATGTCGCTGCCGGCGCCCGTGGTGGGCTCGTGGAAGACGACCTCCTCGGCCACGCGGCCGCCGAGCGCGTACACGAGCTGGTCGACCAGCTCGTTGCGCGAGTTCGAGTACCGGTCCTCGGTCGGCATGACCATCGTGTAGCCGAGCGCCTGGCCGCGCGGCAGGATCGTCACCTTCGTGACCGGGTCCGTGTAGCGCAGCGCGGCGGCCGTGAGCGCGTGCCCGCCCTCGTGGTACGCCGTGACCTTCTTGTCGCGGTCGTTCATCACGCGCGTGCGGCGCTGCGGGCCGGCGATCACGCGGTCGATGGCCTCGTCGAGCGCGCGGTGGTCGATGAGCTGCGCACCGGAGCGCGCCGTGAGCAGGGCCGCCTCGTTGAGCACGTTGGCGAGGTCCGCGCCGGAGAACCCGGGCGTTCGACGCGCGACGCCCTCGAGGTCGACGTCGGGGGTCATCGGCTTCCCACGCGAGTGCACCTTGAGAATCTGGTGGCGGCCCGGCAGGTCGGGGGCCGTGACGGAGATCTGCCGGTCGAAGCGCCCGGGACGCAGGAGGGCGGGGTCAAGGACGTCGGGGCGGTTGGTCGCCGCGATGAGGATGACGTTGGTGGTGGAGTCGAACCCGTCCATCTCGACGAGGAGCTGGTTGAGGGTCTGCTCGCGCTCGTCGTGGCCGCCGCCCATGCCGGCGCCGCGCTGGCGGCCGACGGCGTCGATCTCGTCGACGAAGATGATCGCCGGGGTGTTCTGCTTGGCCTGCTCGAACAGGTTGCGCACGCGGGAGGCGCCGACGCCCACGAACATCTCGACGAACTCCGAGCCGGAGATCGAGTAGAACGAGCCGCCCGCCTCGCCGGCGACGGCGCGCGCGAGCAGGGTCTTGCCCGTCCCGGGGGGCCCGTACAGGAGCACGCCCTTGGGGATCTTCGCGCCGACGGCCTGGAACTTGCTCGGCTCCTGAAGGAACTCGCGGATCTCCTGGAGCTCCTCGACCGCCTCGTCCACGCCCGCGACGTCGGCGAACGTGACGTCCGGCGTCTCCTTGTTGACCTTCTTCGCGGTGGACTTGCCGAAGCCCATGACGCCGCCGCCCTGCGAGCGGGACATGAACCACCAGAACACGCCGAGGATGAGCAGCATCGGGATGATGAGCCCGAGCATCGACAGCAGCGCGTTGCCCTGGGGGACCGTGACGTCGTACCCGAGGTCCGGATCGGCGCGGTCGAGCAGAGAGGTGATCGAGTCGCTCTGCGCCCACGTGTAGGAGAACTCGACGCGCTCGCCGTAGTTCTCGTTGTTGTCCGAGCCCTCGTCGCCGTTCGAGTCGATGAAGTCCTCGGTCAGCGTGAGCTCGACCGTCTGGGTCGTGTCGTTGACGAGCGCCTGCTCGACCGTGTCGCCGCGCAGCAGGGAGATCCCCTGCGAGGTGTCGATCTGGGAGACGCGCCCGCCGCTGAAGAACGGGACGACGACGACTACCGCGACTATGGCGAGCAGCACCCACGGCCACGGGCTACGCGCGATCTTCTTCCACGTGGTCTGCATGCTTCGCTCAGCGGCTCCGTCCGGTTCAACCCCACTGACATGGGCTCCACGACGATAGCCGAGGCGGCGCACCCGATGGCGACCGGTCCCCCCGGGCTCCTCGCAGGGCGAACGCGGGGCGCGAGCGCCCCGGTCGGTCAGCGGTTGTAGACGTGCTCCGCGAGGACGCCGACGAAGGGCAGGTTGCGGTACTTCTCCGCGTAGTCCAGGCCGTACCCGACGACGAACTCCGGCGGGATGTCGAAGCCGACGTACGTCACGTCGACCTCGACCTTCGCGACCTCCGGCTTGCGCAGCAGCGCCGCGATCTCGACCGAGGCGGCGCCCCGGGAGCGCAGGTTCCCGGCCAGCCAGGACAGGGTGAGGCCCGAGTCGATGATGTCCTCGGCGATGAGCACGTGCCGGCCGGTCACGTCGCTGTCGAGGTCCTTGAGGATGCGGACGACGCCGGAGGACTTCGTGCCGGACCCGTAGGAGGAGATGTCCATCCAGTCCATCTCGAGGGGTGTGTGCAGGGCGCGGGCGAGGTCGGCCATCACCATCACGGCGCCGCGGAGCACGCCGACGAGGAGGATCTCGCGGCCCGCGTAGTCCGCGTCGATCTGGGCCGCCATCTCGCGCAGGCGCGTCTTGATCTGCTCCTCGGTGATGATGATCTCGGCGAGGTCGTCGCCCATGTCCGCTGCGTCCACGTCGCTCCTTAGTCGTCCCTGGGGCCAAGGATCAGCCTGCCACACGACCGCCACGCCTCGATCCCCGGAAGGGCCAGCGGACCCTGCCCCGAGTACGCCGCGACGAGGGCGTCGAGCCCCTCGACGTGCGCCGCCTTGACGTCTCCGGGCCGCCATCCCGCCAGGGCGCCCGCCGAGCGGAGCGCGCGCGTGCGGATCGCGGCGGGCGCGGCCGCCAGCGTGGCCGCGTCGAGGATCACGTCCGCCCCGCCGCCGTCCGTCTCATGGCGACCCCCTCCCCCGACGTCGGCGCCCGCCCCGGGCGCATCGCCGTCGGTCCGACCGGGCTCCCTTCCGACGTCGTGGCCTGCCTCGGGACTATCGCCGTCCGTCCGGCCGTGCCCCCTTCCGACGCCGGGGTCCGCCCCGGGCGCACCGCCTTGCGTTCCGGACGGATCGGCAGGGCCACGCCCGGCCGCCGGTCGCCCGGCCGCCGCGGCGTCCGCCAGGAGGCGCTCGGCCTGGGCGCTCAGCTCGTCGTCGTCGCGGCGGTGGAGGGCCGCGGTGCGCGCGAGCGCGGGCACGGGGTCGACGCCGAGGGCGTCGGCGAGCGCCGGGAGCGCCCGGTCGCGCACGGCGGCCCGGCGCAGCGCGGACCCGTCGCTGGCCCGCCAGGGGCCGTCGGCCGCGTTCGTCGGGTCGAGGACCGGCTCGAGGTCGAGCTCCGCGCACACGGCGAGCGTCTGCGCGCGGCGCAGCCCGAGGAACGGCCGGCGGACGCCGTCGTCGTGCTCCCGCATCCCGGCGAGCGACCGGGCGCCCGACCCGCGCGCGAGCCCGAGCAGGACGGTCTCGGCCTGGTCGTCCATGGTGTGGCCGGTGAGGACGAGGTCGCCGTCGGCCTCGGCCCGAAGGGCCGCCCACCTGGCCTCGCGGGCCCGGTTCTCGGGCCCGCCCCCGCCGTCGGGCCGCACGCGGACGGCCGCGGCCGGCAGGCCGATCGCGTCGAGGCGGGCGACGACGTCGCGGGCCTCGGCGGCCGACCCCTCGCGCAGGCCGTGGTCGACGACGAGGGCGCGGGGCACCCAGCCGGCCGCGGCCGACGCGTGGGCGACCGTGACGGCGAGCGCCAGGGAGTCGGGCCCACCGGAGCAGGCGACGAGCAGGCGGGCGCCCGCGGGAAGGTCGGCGAGCGAGCGCGTGACGGCGGCGCGGGCGGCGAGGGTCGCGGGGCCGCTGACCCGCGGCGCCCGGGGCGGCGTGGGGGCCGCCCCGCTCATCCGTGCACGCGTCATCCGTGCACGCGCGAGATCCATGCGCCGGGGTCGAGGAGCTCGTCGGGCGTCGGTAGCAGCTCGGGGCCCGTCCAGGCCGCGTTGAGACCGGCATGGCCGACCCGCCTGACGACCGTGCGGACGAAGGCCGCACCGTTGCGGTACTGGGCGACCTTCGCACGCATGCCGAGGAGGCTGCGCAGGAGCACGTCCACCGGACCGCGCCCGTCGCGGCGACGGTCGAACGAGGAGCGGATGCGCTTGACGCTCGGCAGGAGCATCGGGCCGACGGCGTCCATCACCACGTCCGCGTGCCCCTCGAGCAGGCTCATCAGCGCCACGATCTGGGTGAGCTTCTCGCGCTCGGTGGGGGCGAGGAAGGAGTCGACGAGCGGGCCGGCGATCTCGATGGACTCCGTCTCCCCGCGGGAGCGCACGGCCTTCACGAGCGTGGGGATGAGGGCGCGGACGTCCCGGTCGGTGTCGGTGGCACCCGGAGCGACGGCCGAGCCGAGCGCCCCGAGGAGGTGGTCGGCGAGCCAGGGGGCGGCCGCGAACTGCACGGCGTGGGTCTGCTCGTGCAGGGCGACCCAGCGGCGGAAGTCGCGGGCGTCGAGGTCGAGCTCCCGCTCGATCGTGAGGACGTTCGGCGCGACGAGGAGGAGGCGCGGGCCGCCCGGGGTGAAGGGGTCGAACTGTCCGAGCACCTTCGTGGAGAGGTAGGCCAGCAGCGCCCCCGTCTCCTCGCCGGCCAGCGCCGCCCCGATGCGTCCGGCGGGCGGCAGGATCCCGTCCGAGGCGTGAGCCATGAGGGCGGCGTTGGCGCGGGACCAGCCGGCCCGGTCGACGATGAGCACGGGGTTCGCCGCCGCACGCTCGGCCTCCGTCACCAGGCCGGTGATCCGGCCGACGTGCTTGGGCGCCGTGGCCGCGGCGTCGCGCAGCCCCGCCACCAGGGCGTTCAGCTCGCTCGCGGTCCCCCGCGGTCCGGGGGGTGCGAGCCGTGCCGCCCGGCGGGCGGCTCGCGGGAAGTCGACGGGGGCACTCACCCGCCCAGGCTAGCGGCCGGCCGCTCCGGGCCGGCACCGGTGCGGAGACCTCGCGCGACCTACGAGCCGGAGCACCCGCAGTTCGCCAGGTCCTCCACGAACGAGTCGATGAGCGCGCGGGCCTCCCATAGGCCGCCCGGGTCGAAGCTGTGCATGATCACGGAGAACGTGAGCAGGCGCTCGTCCACGGTGAGCACGGTCCCGGTGAGCGAGGAGTACTGGACGAGGGAGCCGGTCTTCGCGCGGACGCGGCCGGCGCCCTCCCCGCCGAGCCGGTCGCCGAGCGTGCCGTCGAGCGAGGAGACGGGCAGCGACGGGACGAGCCCGGCGATCTCCGGGACGGAGCCGTCCTGCGAGAGCTGGAGGAGGTCCGTCAGCGAGGTCGCGGTGGCGCTGTCGGAGATGGACAGCCCGGCCCCGTCGATCATGTGGGTGCCGGTCGTGTCGATGCCGAGCTCCGCGAGCACGTCGACGACGGCCTGGCCGCCGCCGGCCGCGTCCCCGGGCAGGTCCCGCTCGAGCGCGACGAGACGGGAGAGGACGTCGGCGATGGCGTTGTCGGAGTCGACGAGCATCTCGCGCACGATCTGGGAGACGGTCGCGGACTCGACGGACGCGATGGTCCGGTCGGCGTCGCTCGTCGTGTGGCGGCCCTCGACGGTCACGTCGATGCCCCGTTCGCGCAGGCGCTCGGCGAACGCCTCGGTCGCGCCCATGGCCGGGTCGGCGGTGTACACGCCGTCGACAGCCCCGGTGTTCACCGCCACGGTGGTCGCGGCCATCGTGAAGGACTGGTCGAGGCCCTCGACGTCGGCGGCGTACGGCTCGCCGGTGAACGTGGAGTCGTCCACGGCGAGCGTCACGGACGTCGTCCCCGAGCCCTCGAGCTCGGTGGCGACCTGGTCCGCGAGGTCGCCGAGGCCCGCGTGCCCGCGGACGGCCTCCGGGTCGGAGGCGTCTCCGCCGAGCAGCACGTCGCCTCCGCCGACCAGCACGATGAGCCCGCCGCCGGCCGTGACGACGCGGGTCGTGAACCGGGTGTCGGGGCCGAGCGCGTACAGCGCGCCGGCGGCCGTGAGGATCTTGGCCGACGACGCCACGGGGACGGACACGTCCGGGTCCCGCTCGGCGAGCAGGTCGCCGCTGGCGGCGTCGAGGACGCGCACGGAGACGTCGCCGCCGATGGTCGACTCGTCGACGACGCGCGCGATGGCCGCCTCGACCGCGGCAGCGTCCGGCACGGGCGCGTCGGGGTCGAGGGCGTCGACCGTGGCGGCCACCGGCCGGGGACCGGGGAGCCGGACTCCCGGGTAGGGCTGGGCGTCCGCCTCGGGCGGGCTGGTCGTGAGGACCCCGGGGACGACGTCGTAGGCGTCGGCCGCGACGTACCCGGCCAGGAGGGCGAGCACCGCCCCCGACGCGATCCACCCGGAACGCCCGCGGTGCGCACCTCGCCCGTTCGCCATGACCGCCCCGGCCTCCCGCTGTCCTGGAATGATGTCGTGTGCGTCCGCGACATGCGCGGCCCGCTTACGACACACTAGAGGCATCACCGCCCCCGTCGACCGGGGACGGGCCCAACAGGCGCCGCCCCCGGCGGCCTTCGACATCGAGGAAGTGCGTGCAGTGGAGTTCGACGTCACCATCGAGATCCCCAAGGGGAACCGCAACAAGTACGAGGTCGACCACGAGACCGGACGCATCCGCCTCGACCGGATGCTCTTCACCTCGACCCGGTACCCGGATGACTACGGATTCATCGACGACACCCTCGGTGAGGACGGCGACCCCCTGGACGCCCTCGTGCTGCTCGACGAGCCCACGTTCCCGGGCTGCCTGATCCGCGCCCGCGCGCTCGGGATGTTCCGCATGCGCGACGAGGCCGGCGGCGACGACAAGGTCCTGTGCGTGCCCGCCGGCGACCAGCGCGCGTCCTGGCGCACGGAGATCGAGGACGTCTCGGAGTTCCACCGCCTCGAGATCCAGCACTTCTTCGAGGTCTACAAGGACCTCGAGCCGGGCAAGTCCGTCGAGGGCGCCCACTGGGTCGGGCGCGAGGAGACCGAGGAGGAGATCCGCCGCTCCTACCAGCGCGCGATCGACACGGGCTACAACAAGAAGCACTGACGCCGAGGGCGCCGGCACACAGGGCCCCACCCGGACCACCGACGCCCTCGGCGTCAGTGCTTCTTGTTGTAGCCCGTGTCGAT
>FUHX01000050.1 GCA_900163555.1 Actinomycetales bacterium JB111
GGGGTGTCCCGGGCGGGGGAGTCGGTGCCGGTGGCGCTCGCCGGCTGGCGCGCGCTGCCGGGTGCCGAACGGCCGCCCGGCATCGTGCGGCCGACCATCGACGAGCGGGCGACTGCCGCCGAGCTGCCGACCGACGTCGCGTCGCCGTCGAGCAGCGCGTGGCCCGCCACGGTGGCCGCGCGCCAGGCCTCCGCGACCGTCAACCCGCAGCGTACGAGCGAGGCGATCTCGCGGACCGCCTTCCCGTGGGTCTCCATCGAGGAGAAGTCGGTCCCGGTCGCGATCCGCACGCCCGCCCGCCGCGCGATCGCGACGGCGTCCGCGTGGGCGGCCGCGGCCCGGCGGGCGCGCACGCCGATGGCGGGTGGCAGGTCGCCGGCCTCGGCCATGGCGGCCACGTCCCGGTAGATCGTTACGGTCGGCACGAACCAGCAGCCCGCCGCGGCCGCCGCGGCGGCGTCCCTCTCGGTGAGGAACATGCCGTGCTCGACCGAGGCGGCGCCGAGCTCGATCGCGTCCGTGAGCGCCGGCCCGCCCCACGCGTGCACCATGACGCGGGCGCCGCCGGCCGTGGCCTCCTCGATCGCGGCGGCCATCGTCGCCCGGTCGATGAGCGGGTCCAGGTCGACCGGGCCGACCGCGCTCGCGTCACGCTCGACGCCGGCCGTCGGCACGCTCCCGGCCGTCTCGCTGGGTCTCCCGCCCTCGGTCGGGCCTCCCCTCGCGACTGCGTCCTCGACCGCACCCGGCACGGACACCCCGTGGGTCGCGAGCAGCTTGATCCACGTCGCGCCGGCCGCGAGCGTCGAGCGCACGCGCCGCCGCATCTCCTCCGGCCCGGCGACCTCGTCGCCGCGGATGATGTCCACCGCGACGTCGACCTCGGGCCCGAGCCCCTCCGTCGCGGCCGCGTCCCGCACCCGCGCCGTGAGCCCGCCGGCGTCCCGCGCGCGGACGACACCCCGGGCGAGCGTCCGCCGCAGGATCTCCCGCGTGGCAGCCGGGAGGTCGCCGGGCTCGTCCGGGGCGTCGTCGTCGGGGATGAACGACGACCAAGCGAGGTGGGCGTGGGCGTCGACGAGCCCCGGGGTGATCGCGAGCCCGGCGGCGTCGACGTGCCGGGCGGCGCGCAGGCCGGCCGGCGGCCGCCCGACGGCGACGATCCGGCCGCCGGAGACGACGACCGCCTCGACCCGGTCGAGCCCGCCGTCCGGGCCGAGCACGACCGGACCGTGCAGGACCGTCACCCCGCCTGGGCCGTCTCTCACCCCGCCCAGGCCGGCCGCGACCATGCTCAGGCCCCGCGCGCCTTGAGCGCCTCGACGAGGGCCGGCACGAACTCGTGCACGTCCGCGAGAACGCCGAGGTCCGCGACCTCGAAGATCGTCGCGTCCTCGTCCTCGTTCACGGCGATCTTCAGCCCGGAGCGCTGCATGCCGGAGGTGTGCTGGATCGCCCCGGAGATGCCCATGCCGATGTACACGCGCGGTGCGATGACCTCGCCCGTCATGCCGATCTGGGCCGGGAACGGCACCCAGCCCTCGTCCACGGCCGAGCGCGTGGCGCCGACCGCGGCGCCCAGGGCGTCGGCCAGCTCCTCGACGAGCACCCAGTCGTCGGCCGAGCCGACCCCCAGGCCGCCCGCGACGACGACAGCGGCGCCCGGCAGGGCCGGTCGCCCGTCCTCGGGCTCGCTCACCGTGGTCTCGTGGATCGTCGCCCCGACGGCGATCGGCGGGGCGATCTCGATGCGTCGCCCCTCGCCCGGGCCGACCGGGTCGGCGGTGACGGACGGATTGACGACGACGACCGACGTCGGACGCGCGGAGGTCGCCTCGATGACCCACTGGGCCCACAGCACCTCCTTGCCGGCCACGAACGGCTCGCCGCCGGTCAGTCGGTCCGCGTCCCACAGCGGAGAGGTGCCGAGACGGACGCCGAGGCGGGCGGCGGCCTCGCGGCCGTCGGCGCTCGCGGGGGCGAGCACGACGCTCGGGCCCACCTCGTCCGCCGCAGCGGCCAGGGCCTCGACGAGGGGGGTGACGAGGAAGGAGTCCTCGTCGTCGGCGAGCGGCGCGACGGCGACCGCGTCCGCGCCGGCGGCCGTGGCCGCCTCGGCGAGCGCGTCGGCCTCCGCCTCGGGGACGGCGGCGACCGCGACGACCTTGCCCGAGGACAGGGACCTCGCGAGCGGGAGGAGGGCGAGCGACTCGGGGGTCGCGGACGACCCGACCGACTCGATGAGGACGAGGACGCTCATCGTCCGCCCCCGATCACGCCGGTGCCGGCGAGGAGGTCGACGATGCGCTCGACCGCGTCGTCGACGTCGTCGATGAGCTCCGCGCGCTCCCGCGTGGCGGTGGGCTCGGCGAGCGTGACGGCCCAGGCCGCCCCCGGGATCTCGGGCGCGGGGAAGTCGGCGAGCGAGAGCGTCTCGATCGGCTTGGACCGGGCGGCCTTCATGCCGGCGAAGTTCGGGATGAGCGGCTCCCCGGCCTGCTCGACGACGGAGGCGACGAGCGGGAACGGCGCGCTGACCGAGCGAGAGACGGGGCCGGAGACGCGGCGGCCGGTGAGCCGGTCGCCCTCGCGGCGCACGTCCTCGATGTGCGTGAGGTGGGGGAGGGCCAGGATCTCCGCGATCATCGCGGGCACGACCCCGCCCATGCCGTCGGAGGCGGTGTTCCCGGAGAGCACGAGGTCCGCGCCGAGGTGGCTCGCCGCGGCGGCCAGCACCCGGGCGGTCGTCAGGGAGTCCGCGCCGGCGAGGGCGTCGTCGGTGACGTGGACGGCGTCGTCCGCCCCGGCGGCCAGGGCGCGGCGCAGGGAGGCGGTCGCGCCCTGGGCGCCCATGGTCAGCGCCGTGACGGTGTCGCCCTCGGCGCGGATCTCGGCCGCGATGGCGAGCGCGCGGGCGTCGATCTCGCTGAGCGTCCCGGCGGAGCGATCGAGCCGCCACCCGTCGCCGACGAGGTGTGCGGGTTCCTCCGGGTCGGGCACGTGCTTGACCAGCACGACGATCTTCACGCCATCCACTCCTTCGCTCGGCACACATGCACTTGTCGAGGGGACGCCCGGCCGCGGTCGCCGGGTCGGTGGTCCCGCTCGGGTGCGATTCTCTCGCACCCGCGGGTGAGGGGACACGGGACCTTGGGCTCAGGCGACGACGACGGGCCGGGCATCGTCGTCGGGCGCTGTGAGGTGGGCCGTGCGGAATTGCTGGCCCTCGGGGGTGATGACACGATTCTGCGGGGCCGCCGGCCCCGGTCGGCAGTCGACTACCCACTGATCCAAGGAGCCTCGATGTACTTCATCGCCGTCAAGTACCAGATCAAGCCGGAGTTCGCCGACACGTGGCCGGAGATCGTCGCGGAGTTCACCGCGGCCACCCGCAACGAGCCCGGCAACATCTCCTTCGAGTGGTCGCGCAGCATCGAGGACCCGAACGAGTACGTGCTCGTCGAGGCGTTCACCGACGAGGGCGCCGCGCCCCACGTCCAGTCCGACCACTTCGCCAAGGCGCTCGAGACCATGCGTCCGGCCCTGGCCGCGACGCCCCGGATCATCTCCCGCCAGGTCGACGGCGAGGGCTGGGACGAGATGGGCGAGCTCACGATCGACTGACCTTCCGGCACGCCGCCGCTCGCGGTGCCGGACCCGGTCCGGCACCGCGAGCGGTGCGGTGTACCGTCGAAGACATGGCCGGTTCCGACCCTCGACCCCTCCCGCCGAAGTGGTCCCAGCTCATCCTGTCGATCGTGGTGGGCGCCGTCGTCGGCCTGCTCTGGGGGCTGTGGCGCGGAGACTCGCTGCGGTGGGTCGTGCTCGGCGCCGCCGTGGGCCTGCTGAGCGGCATCTGGGCGGAGCTCCGGCTCGCGCGGCAGAAGCGCGAGCAGGACGGGGAGAAGTAGCGCCGACCGCCAAGGCCGGGCGATGGGGAGATCACCCCGGTGACGGTCGACACCTGGCCGGTTGCGTGGGGAGTAGCCCCGCTAGATTTTCTCCATGATCATCTGGGGCTCGCGCACGTCGCGAAAGCACATCCTGACGACGAACTTCCCGTGCAGCCGCTGCCACAACCCGGCGGCCCAGCACCTCTACCTGCTCGTCACCAGGTTCACGCTGTTCTTCATCCCGCTCTTCCCGCTGTCGAAGAAGCGCGTGCTCGAGTGCACGTTCTGCGGCGCGCAGTCGCTGCTGAGCAAGGAGCAGGCCGACGAGCTCCAGAACTCGCAGTCCGCCGCCCAGGGCGGGCCGGCGGGGCAGCAGCAGTTCGGCCAGGCGGGCCAGCCGGGTCGGGACCAGCAGTACGCGCAGCAGGGTCAGCAGGGACAGGCCCAGCAGTATGGCCAGCCCTCCGCCCCGTCCGCGGCGTCCGCGCCACAGCAGGGCCAGGCTTACGGCCAGCAGCAGTACGGGCAGCCGAACGGTCAGCCCCAGCACGGTCAGCAGTACGGCCAGCCCCAGCAGTACGGCCAGCAGGGCGAGCAGCGGCAGCCCACCCCGGGCATCAGCTACGGCGCGCAGCCGGGCCCGTACCAGCAGGGCTGACCGGACTCGCCACTTCCCGCGCTACTCGGCCGGCTCTCTCCCTCGCCCCGGCCCGCGCAAGCCTCCGCACACCTCATCGAGACACCTCGGTTCGCGACGATCTCGGCAGAATCTCGTTCCGAACCGAGGTGTCTCGACGTGTGTGGGAGTGGGGTGCGTCCGCGGGTCCCGCGCGCGGTTAGCCTCGGACGGTGACCCCCGAGCAGACCGACCGCACCGTGCCTGAGCCCGCCTCCGCGGCCGAGCCCGCAGCCGACGCCGCATCCGCCTCCGCAGCCGCGCCGGCATCCGCCTCCGCAGCCGAGCCCGCACAGGCATCCGGGCCCGCGTCCGTGCCCGCCCCGCCGACGCCCCGGCACGGCGAGCACCACCGCGTGCACCACGGCCACGACTTCCTCGACCGCTTCGACTGGATGCGCGAGAAGGAGAGCCCGGAGCTCACCCGGCACCTGACCGCGGAGAACGCCTACGCGGACGCCCGCACCGCCCACCTGGAGCCGCTGCGCGCGCGGATCGTCGAGGAGATCCGCGCCCGGACCCAGGAGACGGACTCCTCCGTGCCGGTCCGCGAGGACGGCTGGTGGTACTACTCCCGCACGACCGAGGGCCTGCAGTACCCGACCTGGCACCGCGCCCCCGACGACGGCTCGGGCCGCCCGGACCCCGCCTCGCCCGTCGCCGGCGAGCAGCTCATCCTCGACGGCAACGCGGCCGCCGAGGGGCAGGAGTTCTTCAAGGTCTCCGAGATCGCCGTCGCCCCGAACGCCCGCCTGGCCGCGATCGGGGTGGACCTGGACGGCGGCGAGCTGTTCGACGTCCGCGTCCTCGACGTCGACACCGGCGAGACCGTCGACTCCGCAATCACGAAGGTCGGATACGGCCTGGCGTGGACGGCCGACTCCGCGCGGCTCATCTACGTCCGCACCGACGACGCCTGGCGCCCCTGCGAGGTCTGGTCCCACGTGGTCGGCGGCCCCACCGACGCCGACACCCTCCTGCTGCGCGAGGACGACGAGCGGTTCTGGACCTGGATCGACACCTCCCGCGACGGCCGCCACCTGGTCGTCCACCACGCCGCCACGACGTCGACCGAGGCCAAGATCATCGACCTCACCTCCGCGGACCTCGCCCCCACGGTGGTGGCGCGCCGCCGGGAGAAGCTCGAGTACCTGGTCGAGGCCGCCGCGGACCACCTCCTCATCGTCCACAACCTTCGCCAGCGGGACTTCACGCTCTCGCTCGCCCCGATCGGCGGGTCCGAGCCGGAGGAGTGGACCGAGGTGCTGGCCGCCGCCGACGGCGAGCGCCTCCTCGCCGCGCACGCCTTCGCGGGGCACGCCGTGCTCGAGCTGCGGTCCGGCGGGCTGCCCGCGCTGCGGGTCCTGCCGCGCACGGCATCCGACCAAGCGTTTGACCCGGCGTCCGACCGAGCTTCCGGCACAGTGCCCGGCGAGGCGGGTGACGCCTCGGCGGCGCCGGCCTACGGCCAGGCGCGCGACGTCGTCGTGCCGGGGGAGCTGACGACAGTGGGACTGGGCGACGTGCGCGAGTACGTCACCGACGAGATCCTTCTCGAGACCGAGTCGTTCGTGCAGCCGCCGTCGGTCCACGCCTACGGGCTCGCGACCGGCGAGCGGGAGCTCGCCAAGCAGCAGGCCGTGCCCGGCCACGACCCGGAGCGGTACGTCGAGCGCCGGGAGTGGGCGACGGCGTCGGACGGGACGCGGATCCCGCTGTCGATCGTGCACCTGGCGGGCATCGAGAGGGACGGCACCGCGCCGGGGCTGCTGTGGGGGTACGGCGCCTACGAGGTGTCGGTCGACCCGTACTTCACGGCCGAGCGGCTGCCGGTCCTCGACCGCGGGGTCGTGTTCGCGCTCGCGCACGTGCGCGGTGGCGGCGAGCTCGGCCGGTCCTGGTACGAGGACGGCAAGCTGGAGAAGAAGCGGAACACGTTCACGGACTTCGTCGACTCGGCGCGCTTCCTCCTCGACGAGGGCCTCGTGGCGCGCGGGCGCCTGGCCGCGCAGGGGCGGTCCGCCGGCGGCCTGCTCATGGGCGCGATCACGAACCTCGCGCCCGAGATGTTCCGGGTGGTGCACGCGGGCGTGCCGTTCGTCGACGCCCTGACGACGATGCTCGACCCGTCCCTCCCGCTGACGACCGGGGAGTGGGAGGAGTGGGGCGACCCGCTGCACGACCCCGAGTTCTACGACTACATGGCGAGCTACGCGCCGTACGACAACCTCGCCCCTGCGAGATACCCGGCGATCCTCGCGACGACGTCGCTCAACGACATCCGGGTGCTCTACGTGGAGCCGGCGAAGTGGGTCGCGCGCCTGCGCGAGGTCACGACGTCGGACCCGGTCGAGCGGCCCGTGCTGCTGCGCTGCGAGATGGTCGCCGGCCACGGCGGCCGCTCCGGGCGCTACGACCGGTGGGCCGAGCGCGCCTGGGAGTGGGCGTTCATCCTCGACCAGCTCGGCGCCGGCGGGACCGAACCCGTGCCGGCGGCATGAGATGAATGAGACCGAGGACGGGGCCGACGCCCTGAGGAGCGCGGCCGGCGCGCCGGAGGGCGGCGACTGGCCCGCACCCGACGCGCCGGAGCAGGCTCCTCCGCGGCACGCAGCGGAGCAGGCCCGCGCGGCGGACGTCCCGGCGGAGCCGCCCTCGGCCTGGTGGTACGCCGTGCGCCGCGCGTTCGCCGAGTTCGGCCGCGACCACGTCATCGACCGGGCCGGCGCGCTCACGTTCTTCAGCGTGCTGTCCCTGTTCCCCGCGCTCATCGCGCTCGTGTCCGTGCTGGGGCTGGTCGGCCAGGGCGAGGCGACGACGAACGCGATCATCGACCTGGTCGACGATCTGCTGCCCGGCGAGGCGGCCGCGCAGCTCCAGGAGCCGATCGCGTCGATCACCGGGAACCAGGGGGCGGGCCTCGGCGTCGTCATCGGCATCCTCGCCGCCCTGTGGGCCGCGTCGAACTACGTCACCGCGTTCAGCCGGGCGATGAACCGCATCTACGGCGTCCCGGAGGGGCGGCCCACCTGGCGCCTGCGCCCGGCCATGTACCTGCTCACCGCGCTGCTCATCCTGCTCGTGGCGGTCGCCGCCGTGATCCTCGTGGTCAGCGGGCCGGTGGCCCGCTGGCTCGGCGACCTCGTCGGGCTCGGCGGCACGGCCGTGACGGTGTGGAACGTGGCCAAGTGGCCGGTGCTGCTCCTCGTCGTCGTGGTCATCCTCGCGCTGCTGTACTACGGCACCCCGAACGTGCGGCTGCGCAGGGTGCGGTGGCTGAGCCCGGGCGCCACGGTCGCGATCGTGATCGGCGCCGTCGCGACGGTCGGCCTGAGCCTGTTCGTCTCGAACGTCACCTCGCTCAGCGCCACCTACGGCGCGCTCGCGGGCGTCATCGTCATCATGGTCTGGCTGTGGATCATGAACCTCGCGATCCTGTTCGGCGCCGTGATCGACGCGCAGATCGAGCGCATCCAGGAGCTGCGGGACGGCCTGCCCTCGGCCGACAGCATGCACCTGCGGCTGCGGGACGACCGGAGGATCGAGAAGAGCGAGGCGCGCTGGGCGCGGCTGGTGGCGCAGGGCGAGGCGCTCCGCCGGGAGCCCCGCGACTGAGCGGGACGGACCGGGCGGGAGGTCAGTCGGTCGGCCTGGCGCCGTCCGCGTCCGTGCCGGCGTCCGCGTCGGACGGGGCGGGCCCGCCGAGCGTCGCGGCCGCGTCCCGCGGGCTCAGCGCGATGACGGCGCGCGCGACGACGATCGCGAGCGCGAGCACCGCGGCCACGATGAGGATCCAGGTCCAGTCCGGCATGTCTCTCCTTGTCGTCCCGTCCATCGTACGGGCCCGTCCCCGACGCCGGAGCCCGGCGTCCGGTCGCCCGGGCTGTGGGTCACCCGGCCGCCCGGGCTGTGGGTCACCCGGTCACCCGGGCGGCGGGTCACCAGGTCCCCGGGTGCACGGCCACGCAGTCGCGCGGCCGCCCGCCACTCGGTCACCGGGCAGAAACAGACGACCGGCCACCCCGGCACCCGGCCGTCAACTGTGCAGCATCCCGAGCACGACGCGCGCGCTGACGGCGGCCACGTGCTCGACCTCCATGTGGAAGTCCTGGTTCGCGGCGGGCCCGCACAGGTCGGAGATCCCCCGGATCGAGATCATCGGTGTGTCCGAGTCGGCAGCCACCTGCGCGATGGCGGCCGACTCCATGTCGGTGCTGAGCGCCGTCGGGAAGTCGGTGCGGTACACGTCCACGTTGGCCGCGGTGACGAACGCGTCCCCGGAGAGCACGAGGCCGCTGCGGGCCGCCACGCCGGCGGCCCGGGCGGCGGCGAGCGCCCCGTCCACAAGATCGGCCGGCACCGAGAACGACGGCGGCTGCCCCGGCACCTGCCCGCGGGCGTACCCGAAGGCGGTCGCGTCGGCCTGGCCGTACACGAGGGAGTCGGAGACGATGACGTCGCCGACCTCGACGTCGGCGTGCAGGCCCCCGGCCGACCCGGCCGAGATGAGGACGCGCGGCGCGTAGGTCAGCAGCGCCCACGTGGCCGCGATGGCGGCGTTGACGAGGCCGACCCGCGTGCGGACGAGGACGAGGTCCTTGCCCGCGACGGTCGCGCGGATCGCCCGCGAGCTGCCCGGCGCGTCGAGCTCGACGGGGTCGGTCGAGTCCTCCAGGAACGGGGCGAGCTCCTCGCCCATCGCGCACAGGACGACCGCGTCGACCGGCGCGGCCCCGCGCTTGCCGGCGCGGGCCTCCTGCGCGGCGGCGCGTCCCTCGAGGAACCGGTCGATCGCCATCATCGGCCCACCTCGGCGGCCGGTCCGTCGGGGTCCGTCGTCGGGCCGGCGCCCTCGGCGAAGACCTGCTCCCAGGTGTCCTTGGCCGCGAGCATCGCGGCCGCGGCCTCCTTGGCGCCCTCGAGCGTGTGGCTGGCCCCCCAGCCGCACTGGACCTCGTTCGCGGCCGGGACCTCGGTCTGCTCGAGGACCTTGGCGAGCGTCCCGGCGACGAGCTCGATCGTGCCGGGGACGTCCGGCGCGGAGGAGCGCAGCACGTAGAAGCCGGTCTGGCAGCCCATGGGGGAGATGTCGACGACGTCGTCGGCCAGGTCCCGCGAGGCCTCCGCCATGGAGTGCTCGAGCGAGTGGACGACCGGCATCTCGAGGTGCGCGACGTTCGGCTGGGTGAACCGCACGTCGTACTTCGTGAGCACGTCCCCGCCGGGGAGCTCCTTGACGTCGGCCATGCGCACGTACGGTGCGGCAACGGTTCGGTGGTCGAGGTTGAAGCTCTCGACATTCATCCTGGGCACGGTGCGTTCCTTCCCTGATGGCGATCGGAAGTCGCGGGCACCTGCCCGCGGGTCTGCCTGGGGGGCCCCGCCATCATCCCAGCACAGCGAGCGGGGAATCTCGGCCCCGACGTCGGGCATCCCACAGACCGAACCCTCCCGGCGGGCGTTGACAGGGATCGACGCCCCGACCCTGCGCGGTGCGAAGACGCAGGGTCGGGGCGTCGGCGGGGTTCTCCCCGCGCCGGGCGGCCGCGTGGCCGGCCCGGCCGAAGACCCCGGGGTGGGCGGCGCCGTCGTCGGGCCGCCACCCCGGGGCGACGATCAGGCCGCCTCGCGGCGGGTCGTGCGGATCCAGCCGGCGATCATCGGGGCGACGACCCAGATGGCGGTGGTCGAGGCGATGCGGGCCCACTCGCCGGCGGACGGTCCGCCGTCGCCGATCATCGAGTTCCAGGCGGCCTGGAAGTCGATCCACTCGAAGGCCCCGGAGACGCTGGGGATGAGCAGCGGGATGGTGGAGAACACCATCGGCAGCAGGAGGAAGCCCACGATGGCGACCGCGGGGGCGTGCAGGAGCAGCCCGAACGCGACACCCATGATGGTGATCAGGGCGAGCAGTGCGATGACTCCGCCGAAGATGTCCCACTGGACGCCCCAGCCGGCGGTGTCGTTGCCCATCGCCTGCGACAGCGCGTGGCCGCCGGCGGCGAACACGGTGCTGATCGCGGTGATGGCGACCATGAGGACGAGCGCGGCCACGAGCTTCGCGGCGATGACCCGGCCGCGGCGCGGCTCGAGCGCGAACGTCTGCAGGGTGGTGCGCTGGGACCACTCGCCCGACGCCGCGATGACGCCGACGATCGGCAGCAGCACCGCCTGCACGTTGACGAGGATGACGAGGTAGTCCTGGAAGCCGAGCGACTCGGTCGGGCCGGCGAACGTGAAGATGCCGATCGCGACGAGGTCGATGAGGAGGATCGCGAGGAGCAGGCCGAGCCCGGATCGGGTGTCGACCATCTTGCGGGTCTCGACCGCGACGCGGGCCGGGAAGGAGATGGCGGAGACGGGGTCGGAGGCGTGCCCGACGCCGGAGCCGGGCCGGGCGGACCCGGCCGCCTTCTCGCCGGGTCGGGTGGATTCGGTGAGGACGTCGGTGGTCATGCTGCACGCTCCGAGCGGTCGTTGTTCGCGGTGGTGGTGAAGAAGAGCTCTTCGATGTCGGTGGTCGCGAGGAGCTCGTCCTTGGGACCGGAGGCGAGGAGGGTGCCGTTGCCGATGACGATGAGGTCGTCGGCGGCGGCGCCCACCTCGGACAGCAGGTGGGAGGACAGCAGGACGGTGCCGCCGGCCTCGGCGTGGCTGCGCAGGAGCTGGCGGATCCAGCGGATGCCCTGCGGGTCGAGGCCGTTGACGGGCTCGTCGAGGATGAGGACCTCGGGGTCGCCGAGGAGGGCGTGGGCGATGCCGAGCCGCTGCCGCATGCCGAGGGAGTAGCCCTTGACGCGCTTGCGGGACTCGCGCTCGGTGAGCCCGACCGCGGACAGGACCTCGTCCACGCGGGTGCGCGGCAGGCCCATCATCATCGCGCCGAGGGTGAGGACCTCGCGGCCGGTGCGGCCCGCGTGCTGGGCGGAGGCGTCCAGGAGGACGCCGACGTGGCGGCCCGGGTTGGGGATGTCGGAGTAGGTGCGGCCGAGGACGGTGGCGCTGCCCGACGTCGGGTGGGCGAGGCCGAGGATCATGCGCATGGTGGTGGACTTCCCCGAGCCGTTCGGCCCGAGGAACCCGGTGACGCGCCCGGGGCGCGCCTCGATGGACAGACGGTCGACGGCGGTGGTCGATCCGTAGCGCTTCGTGAGCTGGTCGGTGGCGATCATGGTGTCGACTCTCCCCGCGCCGAGGGGCCCGGCGGATCGTCCGGACGGATCGCTCCGCGCGGTCGTGGGGAGCGGGCTGCGCGACGTTCGGGGGAGGGCTGCGCGCCCGTCGCATCCACCGAAGGTCTGATGCGCCGCTGCCTGCGGATGACCTCGTGGCCGGCCCCGGGGTCGGGCGGAGGACGTGGTGCGGCGCCGCCCGAACCTAGGCTGTCGGCATGCCGGAAGCGAGCGAGGTGACGACCGTCGGTCGTCCCGCGGGGCGGACGACGGGCCGACCCGCCCGGCGCCCGTGGTGGCGCCGCGCCCTGCCGTACGTGTTCGCGGGCCTGTGGTGCCTGATGGGTGTCGTCATCATCCTGGCGGTGCTCCTGGTGGCCCCCGAGTCGCTCGAACCCGATCTCGAGATCGGCCGGCTGCTCAGGGTGTTCATGAGCCTCGACGTGGCCCTCGGGCTCGTCTCGTTCGCCCTGCTGTTCGTGCGCAGGCGGCGACCCCTCGGCGTCGCGGTCGTCACGACCGTCCTCGGTTCCACGATCTCCCTCAGTGCGCTCGGGGCGATGATGGTCGCGATCACGAGCTACGCGGCGCTGACGTATCCCCCGGAGCGGCGCACCCGCCGCATGCTGTCCTTCGGCACGCTCGGCGTCCTCTCGTTCGTCGGCACCTTCGCGAACTCGGTCCTCAACGAGTACTCGGGTATCTCCTCGACCCTGGGCGACGACGAACCGCTGTCGAGCCGAGCGGTCGGGTGGTTCGCGATCCAGTCGGCCGTGACGACCGTCCTCATCGTCGGCCTCTGCCTCGCGATCGGCTCGTACATGCGCGCACGCCGGGACCTGCTCGCCGAGCTGCGCGAGCGTGCGGTCCGCGCGGAGGCGGTCCTCGACGCGGAGTCGGCCCGCGCCCGCAGCGCCGAGCGCACGCGCATCGCCCGCGAGATGCACGACGTCCTCGCCCACCGCATCTCCCTGGTCGCCCTGCACTCCGGCGCCCTCAGCCTCCGCACGGACCTCCCGCCCAAGGACGTGCGCGAGGCCGCCGAGGTCATCACCTCCAACGCCCAGCTCGCCCTCACCGAGCTGCGGCAGGTGCTCGGCGTGCTGCGCGCCGGGTCGGGCGAGGACGACTCCGGCCACCTCGAGCGGCCCCAGCCCACGCTTGCCCAGGTCGACGACCTGCTCGACGACGCCCGCGCAGTCGGCACGCGCGTGCGCGTCCAGGTCATCGGCATCGGCTCGCTCGCCCCCGACGGGGCGGCCGGCGACGAGGCCGGGGTCGGCGGCGAGGGCGGGGTCGGCGGCCACGCGGCCGCCCGCTTCGCCGGCACGTCCGTGGCCGACGCCCTCACCACGCTCTCGCCGACCGTCTCCCGCACGGCCTACCGGATCCTCCAGGAGGCCCTCACCAACGCGCGCAAGCACGCGCCCGACGCCGTCGTCGACGTCGAGCTGTCCGGTCGCCTCGGCAAGGTGCTCACCCTCGCGGTCACGAACCCCATGGCCTTCGCCTCCCGGGCGGGCCGGGCGGAGGCCGGCCCGCGCGCCGCGGGAGCGCCCGACGGCGCGGGGCCGCGCGCGACGGGCGAGACCGGCACGGACCGGACCGCCGGGGAGAGGGGAGTGTCGGCGTCGGGCCTGGTCGGTGCCGGGACCGGGCTCGCCGGGCTCGCGGAGCGGGCCGACCTGGCGGGCGGGACCCTGGACCACGGCGTGGAGCCGGACGGGTTCGGCCGCACGATCTTCGCGGTGCGGGCCTGGTTGCCGTGGGACGAGACGGTCGGCGGATGGCGCGGCCGCAGTGGAGGTTGAGCAGCAGTGCAGGATGACGAGCAGTGGAGGATGAGGGCGTGAGCGAATCCGAGGTTCCGACGCCGGCCGCGGGCACGGGCGCGCCGGTGCGCGTCGTGCTCATCGACGACGACCCCCTCGTGCGTGCGGGGCTGCGCCTGCTGCTCGGCGGGGATCACCTGCAGATCGTCGGCGAGGGCGAGGACGGCCGGCACGCTGAACGGATCGTGGCCGAGACCCAGCCCGACGTCGTGCTCATGGACGTCCGCATGCCCGGCATGGACGGGGTGACGGCGACCAGGCGGCTCACCGACTCCGGCGCGAGCGCGCGGGTCATCGTCCTCACCACGTTCGACGCCGACGACATGGTGGTCGACGCCCTGCGTGCCGGCGCCGCCGGGTTCCTCCTCAAGGACACCCCGCCCGCCGACCTGGTGGCCGCCGTGGGCCGGGCGGCCCGCGGCGAGCCCGTGCTGTCGCCGTCGGTCGCGGCCCAGCTCATCGCCCGCGTGCGCGACCGGGAGGAGCCCGAGGTCGTCCCGGCGAGCGACGAGGCGCGCGCGCTGTTCGCCGAGCTGACGGAGCGGGAGCAGGACGTCGCGCGCGGCGTGGCCCGGGGGCTGTCGAACGCGGAGATCGCGGCCGAGCTCTACCTCGGGGTGCCGACCGTGAAGACGCACGTCGGGCGCGTGTTCAACAAGCTCGGGGTGGCCAACCGGGTGCACGTGGCGCGCGTCGTGCAGGATGCCGGCGAGCTCGACTGACGGCGCTCGCCGACGGCCGTGCGGGGGAGTGCGGCGCGCATCGGGCGGGAGGGCGACGGCGCCTCGGATGGGGTGCGCGGCCGACCTGGGAGTCTCGGATGGTGGACGCGGGCTGTTCGCAGCGGCGGCGCGGGGGCTAACCTCGCGACGTGCATACCGCTCGCCAGTATTGGTTTATCGTGTCGGCCCCGGCCGCCGCGATCGATCGCTGACGCGCGCAACCGGAGCCGACAGGGCGTGGACCATATGGTCCGCGCCCTTTGCCATTCATGGCGGGCGCTCCGGACGGGGTCGATCCGCCCCCGTCCCAGGAGAGCACCATGACTGCCACCACCACGACCCGCACCACGGACCTCCGCGTCCGCCGCATGGTCGAGCTGCCCACGCCGAGCTCGGTCCTCGACGAGATGCCGCTGCCCGACGACGCGGCCGCCCTCGTCTCCCGTTCCCGCGCCGAGGTCCAGGACATCCTGGCCGGGCGCGACGACCGGCTCCTCGTCGTCGTCGGGCCGTGCTCCGTGCACGACCCGGTCGCGGCCCTCGACTACGCGCGGCGCCTGGCCGACGTCGCCGACGAGCTGAAGGACGAGCTGAGCATCGTCATGCGCGTGTACTTCGAGAAGCCGCGCACCACGGTGGGGTGGAAGGGGCTCATCAACGACCCGGCCCTCGACGGCACGTACGACATCCCGCGCGGCCTGCGCCTCGCCCGCAGCGTCCTGCTCGACGTGCTGGCCACCGGCGTGCCGGCCGGGTGCGAGTTCCTCGAGACCACGTCGCCGCAGTTCATCGCGGACACGGTCTCCTACGGCGCGATCGGCGCCCGCACGGTGGAGTCGCAGGTGCACCGCCAGCTCGCGTCCGGGCTCTCCATGCCCGTGGGCTTCAAGAACGGCACCGACGGCGACGTCCAGGTCGCGGTCGACGGATCGGCCGCCGCCGCGGCCGAGCAGACCTTCCTCGGCGTCGACCTCGACGGCCGGTCCGCGCTCGTGGAGACCGCGGGCAACCCCGATGCCCACGTCATCCTGCGCGGCGGGCGCGCGGCGCCGAACCACGGGCCCGACGACGTCGCCGCCGCGCTCGGCCTGCTGGAGAAGGCCGGGCAGGCGCCGCGGCTCGTGGTCGACGCCAGCCACGCCAACAGCGGGAAGGACCACGTGCGCCAGGCCGAGGTGGCCCGCGAGATCGCCGGGACGATCGCGGCGGGCGAGCGCGGCATCGCCGGCGTCATGCTCGAGAGCTTCCTCGTGGCCGGCCGCCAGGAGCCCGCGCCGGTCGGGCTCACCTACGGCCAGTCCGTCACCGACGCGTGCATGTCCTGGGAGACCACCCAGGGCGTGCTGCAGGACCTGGCCGCGGCGGTGGCCGCGCGGCGCGCGGGCTGACCGACTACGCAGCCGCGAGGGCGTTCGAGCGGCGGATGACGTGGGAGTTGATGAGCACGGTGGATACGAAGGCGATGGCCGTGGCCGTGACCATCGCGAGCACCATGCCGACCGCGCCGGTCGAGACGAAGGGGGCGACGACCGCCGGCAGGTAGGCGGTGGCCTCGGTGCCGAACGCGCCGACCACCGCGCCGCCGGCGGTCCCGGCCACGACGGCCGTGGCGAAGATCCGCTTGTCGCCGAACATGAACGGGTAGGACGCCTCGACGAAGGTGCCGAAGAAGAAGTTGACGGCCGCGCCCGCGCCGGCCAGCGCGCGCTCGCCGCTGGACCGGGGTCGGACGACGTTGGCGAGCGTGATCCCGAGGCTCACCATGACGAGCGCGACCATGTCGATCGCGCCGAAGAAGCTGTGCCCCTTCTGGCCCATCTCCAGCAGCACGAGCGGCAGGATCACGGCGTGGTAGACGCCGCCGATGATGGCGAACCAGATGACCGCGCCCGCGAACGCGCCGGCGAGGATCGGGCTGAAGTCGAGCGCGGCCTCGATCGCGGTCTTCACGGCCTCCCCGAGCCACGTGGTGGCGGGGGCCAGCAGGTAGTAGACGAGGAGGCCGGGCAGGGCGCCGGCGATGGCACCGGTGAAGATGTTCGCGGTCGTCGCCGGGAGACGATGGGCGAGCATCCAGCGGATGAGCCACGAGGCGAGCAGGCCGGCGAGGATGCCGGCGACGAGACCGCCGAACAGGCCACCCGTGGCGGCGATGATGCCGGCCAGCGCGCCGGAGACGAGGCCGACCTCGTCGAGTCCGGAGATCTTCCGGGCCGCGACCGCTGCGACGACGATCGGCAGGCCCGCGATGAGCAGGTCGAACACCCCGGAGAGGGAGCCGAGCCCGGGGATCTTGGAGATCGCGAGGATGAGGGCGAGCGCGATGAACGCGGGGATCGAGCCGACCATGATCCCGCGGATGGAGATGCGCCGCCACGCGGCCTCGCCGGAGCGGCCCTCGGAGCTGACGTCGGCGCTCGTGCGGCCGAGCGACGGCCGGTAGGGCACCTTCCAGTGGCGGGCGAGGCCCGAGACGTAGGCGACGGCGCGGGTGGTCGACGTGGTGCCCGTGGTGCCCGATGCCGACACGAGGGTCAGGCCCAGCTGCTGGGCGCGTGCGACCGAGGCGCCGCCGGTGCCCGCGGCGGGGATGCCGGCCTCGACGCCGGCGGCGACCGTGGCGGAGTTCGTGTCCTCCGGGTCCGCGCTCATGAGGATGAGGCCGTCGACCTTCCCTGCCCGCACGCGCTGCGCGAGCTCGGCGTCGTGCTGCCGGGCGATCGCGTTGACCTCCTTAAGGGTGCCGGCCGCGACGACGGAGGGCGTCCCGTCCGCGAGCGACCAGAGCTGGGCGGGGGTGGAGTCGTTCGCCCCGTCCATCGAGGAGCTCGCGGCGACGAACTGCACGTCGGCGAGGGCGAAGCCGGCCGCGTCGAGCTGGCGGCGCACGTCCTCGATGAGCCGGGCGGGGTCGTCCCCGCCGTGGCTGCGGAGGTTGCCCCCGCTGCTCCCGATGACGGCGACAGCCCTCGTCGTCGCTCCGGCCGTGGTGGCGTCGTCGTGCGTCATTCGTCGTCCTTACGTGTCCCCGGCCCCGGTCGACCGCGATGTCTGGCGGGCGCAGTATCCCCCGAGCGTAGGGCCGGCCGTCACGCCATCCACCTGTGGACGACACGCCGAGGTACGGCGACACGCCGAGCGGATTCCGGGTCGCGAGCCTCTTTCGGCCCGCGGGAGGCGACGTCCGTCCCCACCTGTGGGTCGGCTTCGGGGGACGTTGTCCACCGGTGGTCGCGAGGGCCCGGAGCGATGTCGGTGGTCGGTGGGAGGCTGGACGTCCGGCGGAGTTCCGCGGGCGGGAGGGCCGCGGGGCGTCGGGAGCGGACGGACGGGCGCCCACACGGTCTCCACAGGAAGGCCCGTCCGGCACACAGGAGGGGATGAGGAGCTGTGGACAACTTTCGGTGCCGGCGACACGCCACCACTAGATCTAGTGGTTGTGCCCGAGTCAGACACCCAGGTGTAGTGTTGTTCCTCCGAGGTCATCGACACCTTGGTCCGAACCACATGCGTGTAGTTCCACCCGTGCAATTCCGCGGGAAGACCCCCAGACCCACCCGGAAGGAGACTGGCTCGTCATGAGCATCACCGTCTACTCGAAGCCGTCGTGCGTGCAGTGCGATGCGACCTACCGCGCGCTGACGAAGCAGGGTCTGGAGTTCGACGTCGTCGACGTCACCGAGGATGCCGAGGCCCTGGCCTCGGTGCAGGCCCTCGGTTACCAGCAGGCCCCCGTCGTGATGGCTGACGGTGAGCACTGGTCGGGCTTCCGCCCCGACCGCATCAAGGCGCTTGCCGCCGCCCGCGCCGCGGCGGTCGCCTGACCGCAGTGACGAGGGCCGGGTCGTGACGCACGTCGTCTACTTCTCGTCCGCGACGAACAACACCCACAGGTTCGTCGACAAGCTCGGCGTCGCGGCGAAGCGGATCCCGCTCCGCCGGAACGATCCGGATCTTCATGTCGATGACGAGTACGTACTGATCATCCCCACCTACGGCGGAGGCAACGGGAAGGGCGCAGTCCCCAAACAGGTCATCCGCTTTCTGAACGACGAGCACAACAGATCACTGATTCGCGGGGTCATCTCCGCGGGGAACCTCAACTTCGGGGCGGCCTACGGGCTCGCGGGCACGATCGTCTCCCGGAAGTGCCAGGTCCCGCACATGTACCGATTCGAACTCCTGGGCACCGATGAGGACGTGTCCAAGGTGCAGGAAGGACTGAAGGCTCTGTGGCCACCACGCTGACCGACACGGGACTGGAGACGCCCTCGTCCCCCGCGCTGGACTACCACGCGCTCAACGCGATGCTCAACCTGTACGACCTGGACGGCAACATCCAGTTCGACAAGGACCGTGAGGCGGCGCGGCAGTACTTCCTGCAGCACGTCAACACGAACACGGTCTTCTTCCACAACCTGAGCGAGAAGCTCGACTACCTCGTCACCGAGGGCTACTACGAGCCGCAGGTGCTCGAGCAGTACAGCCACGAGTTCCTCGAGGGCCTGTGGGAGCGCGCGTGGGCCGCGAAGTTCCGCTTCGAGACCTTCCTCGGCGCGTTCAAGTACTACACCTCGTACACGCTGAAGACCTTCGACGGCACCCGGTACCTCGAGCGCTTCGAGGACCGCGTCGTCATGGTCGCCCTCACGCTGGCCGCCGGCGACGAGCGGGCCGCGACCGACATGGTCGACGAGATGCTGGCCGGGCGCTTCCAGCCCGCGACCCCGACCTTCCTCAACGCCGGCAAGGCGTCCCGCGGCGAGCTCGTCTCCTGCTTCCTGCTCCGGGTCGAGGACAACATGGAGTCGATCGCCCGCGGCATCAACTCCTCGCTGCAGCTGTCCAAGCGCGGCGGCGGCGTCGCGCTCTCGCTGACGAACATCCGCGAGTCCGGCGCCCCGATCAAGAAGATCCAGAACCAGTCCTCCGGCGTCATCCCCGTGATGAAGCTGCTCGAGGACTCCTTCTCCTACGCCAACCAGCTGGGCGCGCGTCAGGGCGCCGGCGCGGTGTACCTCAACGCGCACCACCCGGACATCCTCAAGTTCCTCGACACCAAGCGGGAGAACGCGGACGAGAAGATCCGCATCAAGACTCTCTCGCTCGGCGTGGTCGTCCCGGACATCACGTTCGACCTGGCCAAGCGCAACGACGACATGTACCTCTTCTCGCCGTACGACGTGGAGCGCGTGTACGGCGTGCCGTTCACGGAGATCTCCGTGACCGAGAAGTACGACGAGATGGTCGAGGACTCGCGCATCCGCAAGACCAAGATCAACGCGCGCAAGTTCTTCCAGACCGTCGCCGAGCTGCAGTTCGAGTCGGGCTACCCGTACATCGTCTTCGAGGACACGGTGAACCGGGCCAACCCGATCGACGGCCGCATCTCGATGTCCAACCTGTGCTCGGAGATCCTCCAGGTCTCCACCCCCTCGACCTACAACGAGGACCTCACCT
This sequence comes from Actinomycetales bacterium JB111, assembly GCA_900163555.1. Taxonomy (GTDB): domain Bacteria; phylum Actinomycetota; class Actinomycetes; order Actinomycetales; family Actinomycetaceae; genus JB111. The sequence goes on from FUHX01000050.1 coordinate 19,756, forward strand.
TCGACGAGGTGGGCAAGGACATCTCCTGCAACCTGGGCTCGATGAACATCGCGAAGTCGATGGACTCGCCGGACTTCGGGAAGACGGTCGGCACCGCGATCCGTGCCCTGACCGCGGTCTCGGACGCATCGAACATCAACTCCGTCCCGTCCGTGGCCCGCGGCAACGACATGTCGCACGCCATCGGCCTCGGCCAGATGAACCTCCACGGTTACCTCGCCCGCGAGCGGATCCACTACGGGTCCGAGGAGGGGCTGGACTTCACCAACATCTACTTCCTGACGGTGACGTACCACGCCATCAAGGAGTCCAACCGCATCGCCAAGGAGCGGGGCACCACGTTCCACGGCTTCGAGCGCAGCACCTACGCGTCCGGCGAGTACTTCGACAAGTACACCGACGCCGTGTGGGAGCCGAGGACCGAGCGCATCCGCACCCTGTTCGCGGACGCCGGCGTCGTCATCCCCACGCAGGACGACTGGCGAGAGCTCAAGGCCTCGGTCGCCGAGTTCGGCATGTACAACCAGAACCTCCAGGCTGTCCCGCCGACCGGTTCGATCTCGTACATCAACAACTCGACCTCCTCGATCCACCCGATCGTCTCCAAGGTGGAGATCCGCAAGGAGGGCAAGATCGGGCGCGTGTACTACCCGGCGCCGTACATGACGAACGACAACCTCGAGTACTACGAGGACGCGTACGAGATCGGCCCCGAGAAGATCATCGACACCTACGCCGAGGCCACGAAGCACGTGGACCAGGGCCTGTCGCTCACGCTCTTCTTCAAGGACACGGCAACCACCCGTGACCTCAACCGGGCGCAGATCTACGCGTGGCGCAAGGGCATCAAGACCCTGTACTACATCCGCCTGCGTCAGCTCGCGCTCGAGGGCACCGAGGTCGAGGGCTGCGTCTCCTGCATGCTCTGACCCTCACGTCCTGACGCGTCGACTCCCGGCCCCGGTCCGCATGTGGACCGGGGCCGTTCGACGTCCGGGGCGGGTGCGGGCGTCCATCCGGGTGGGGGAGGGCCGCGGCCCGACGTCGGGGCGGGATTCCTGCATCACCGCAGGTCACGGATTGACGTTCGTCACGTCGTCGCCCGAGGTCTCGCCGCGGTAACGATCGGCCTCTAGCGTGTGGCGGACCCGCGAGGCCGACCTCCGGGTGCCGGCCAGGGCCGGTGCGGCGGCGGTCGGCGGCGTCCCCCCGGGCGCCACGCGGGCAGCCACCGCCCCCAGCTTCGAGGTTGACATGACTCCCAGGACTCTCCCGGTTCTCGCGCTCACCGCCGCGACCGCCGTGCTCGCCCCGACCGGCGCCGCGACGGCCGGATCCGCTCCGACCGGCACGGCCCCGGTCCTCACCGCCGGCACCGCGCTACCGACGCAGGGCGGGCCGATCGGCGACGACGGCAACGAGTTCTACCTGCGCACCTCCGCCGGCGACAGCGCGCTGCGCTTCGGCCGCGTCGGGGACATCGCCTACGTCGGCGACTGGGACGGTGACGGCATCGACACCCTGGCCGTCCGCCGGGGCACGACCTTCCACATCTCCAACTCGCCGACCTCGGGTGCCGCCGACCGCCAGGTCGTCTTCGGCCGCCCCGGCGACGACTACCTCGTGGGCGACTGGGACGGCGACGGCATCGACACCCTCGCCGTGCACCGCGGCAACCAGGTGCTCATCTCCAACGACGTGAACCCCTACAACGCCCAGGTCTCCCTGTCCTACGGGCGGGCCTCCGACGACTTCCTCGTGGGCGACTGGGACGGCGACGGGGTCGACACCCTGGCCATCTACCGCGGCATCGAGCTCCACCTGCGCAACAGCAACACCTCGGGCTGGGCCGACCAGGTGGTGCGGTACGGCAGCCCCGGCGACACGGCGATCGCCGGCGACTGGGACGGCGACGGCGTCGACTCGTTCGGCGTCCACCGCCCCTCGACAGCGTCGTTCTACCTGCGCAACTCCGTCAGCGGCGGCCCGGCCGACTCGATCGTCTCCTGGGGCCGCTCGGGCGACCGGCCCTTCGCGGGTCGATGGACCGCGAACCAGGCGGGCGACTCCCCCGGCCTGCAGCGTCCCGCGCCCGCACCGGTCGCGCCCACACCGCCGCCCGCGCCGAGCACGCCCCGCGAGATCGGTCGGAGCATGGCGGCGCAGCGCGGGTGGACCGGCTCCCAGTGGCAGTGCCTGGACCAGGTCTTCACCTACGAGTCACGCTGGGACCCTCTGGCGTACAACTCCGCCAGCGGCGCCTACGGCATCCCGCAGGCTGTACCGGGCAACAAGATGGCGACCCACGGCGCGGACTGGCGCACCAACCCCGCCACGCAGATCGCCTGGGGACTGGACTACATCGCCGGGCGCTACAGCAACCCGTGCGGGGCCTGGTCGCACATCCAGGCCCGCGGCTGGTACTGAGCGCCGGCGGCCCCTCGGCGGTCGCCCGTCCGGGCGGGGGATGGTGCGGGTCGGGGG
>FUHX01000012.1 GCA_900163555.1 Actinomycetales bacterium JB111
CCCGACAAGCGACTCCCTTCACACCCCGCCCCCTCCTCCCTCACGGGGGGAGGGGGCGGGGTGTGAAGGGAGTCGCTTGTCGGGCGGTGGAGCGCCGGATCGGATAATCTTGACGTCGAACAATCTTTGTTTTCCACAGGGAGAGGCCGCACAACGATGTCCACGATCATCTACACGCTCACGGACGAGGCGCCGCTGCTCGCCACCTACTCGCTCAAGCCGATCGTCGAGGCGTACGCGCGCGTGGCGGGGGTCCAGGTCGACACTCGGGACATCTCCCTCGCGAACCGCATCCTCGCCGCGTTCAGCGACACGCTCCCCGAGGACCAGGCCGTCTCCGACGCGCTGGCCGAGCTCGGCGCCCTCACGCTCGAGGACGACGCCAACATCATCAAGCTCCCCAACGTCTCCGCGTCGGTCTCGCAGCTGAAGGTCGCCATCGCCGAGCTGCAGTCGCAGGGCTTCGACATCCCGGACTACCCGGACACGGTCACGACCGACGCGGACCGTGACGCCCTCGCCCGCTTCGACGCCGTCAAGGGCTCGGCCGTGAACCCCGTGCTGCGCCAGGGCAACTCCGACCGCCGCGCGCCCGTCGCCGTGAAGAACTACGCCAAGGCGCACCCGCACCGCATGGGCGCGTGGTCCGGCGAGTCCAGGACCGACGTCGCCACGATGGGCGACGACGACTTCCGCGCGAACGAGAAGTCCGTCATCTCCGCCGCCGAGGGCGTCTGGCAGATCCGCCACGTCGCCGGGGACGGCACCGTCACCGTGCTCAAGGACGGCTGGAAGATCCAGGAGGGCGAGGTCGTCGACGGCACCTTCATGTCGGTCGTCCGCCTCCGCGAGTTCGTCGCCGACCAGATCGCGCGCGCGAACGAGGCGGGCATCCTGTTCTCCCTGCACCTCAAGGCCACGATGATGAAGGTGGCCGACCCGATCGTCTTCGGCCACGTCATCGAGGTCTTCTTCGCCGACGTCTTCGAGAGGTACGGCGAGGAGCTGGCCGCCGCCGGCGTGCGCGCCCGCGACGGGCTCGGCGCGATCTTCGCCGCGCTGGAGGGCCTGCCGAACGGCGCCGAGATCCGCGCCGCGTTCGACGCCGCGATCGCCGCAGGCCCGGAGCTGGCCATGGTCAACTCGGACAAGGGCATCACGAACTTCCACGTCTCCTCCGACGTCATCGTCGACGCCTCCATGCCCGCGATGATCCGCGGCGGCGGCAAGATGTGGGGCCCGGACGGGACCGAGCACGACGCCCTCGCGGTCATCCCGGACTCCTCCTACGCCGGCGTCTACCAGGCCACCATCGACGACTGCCGCACGAATGGCGCCCTCGACCCGACGACGATGGGCACCGTCCCGAACGTCGGCCTCATGGCCAACAAGGCCGAGGAGTACGGCAGCCACGACAAGACGTTCGAGATCGAGGCCGACGGCCGGGTCGAGATCGTCACCTCGTCCGGCGAGGTCCTCATGTCGCACGACGTCGCGGCCGGCGACATCTGGCGCGCCTGCCAGACCAAGGACGCCCCGATCCGCGACTGGGTCAAGCTCGCCGTGACCCGCGCCCGCGCGACCGGAGTGCCGGCCGTGTTCTGGCTCGACCCGTCGCGCGCGCACGACGCCAACCTCATCTCGCTCGCCACCACCTACCTCGGCGATCACGACACCGAGGGCCTGCAGATCGAGTTCATGGACCCGGTCGCGGCCACGACATACTCCCTGGAGCGCATCCGCCGCGGAGAGGACACGATCTCCGTGACCGGCAACGTGCTGCGCGACTACAACACGGACCTCTTCCCGATCCTCGAGGTCGGCACGAGCGCCAAGATGCTGTCGGTCGTCCCGCTCATGGCGGGCGGCGGCCTGTTCGAGACGGGCGCCGGTGGCTCCGCCCCGAAGCACGTCCAGCAGCTCCTCGAGGAGAACTACCTGCGCTGGGACTCCCTCGGCGAGTTCCTCGCGCTGGCCGAGTCCTTCCGGTTCCTCGGCGAGCACGATTCCAACGCGGCCGCGAAGGTCCTCGGTGACGCGCTCGACCGAGCCACCGAGAAGGTGCTGACCGAGGGTAAGTCCCCGGCCCGCAAGCTCGGCAGGATCGACAACCGCGGGTCCCACGCCTGGCTCGCGACCTACTGGGCGCAGGAGCTCGCCGGCCAGTCCGACGACGCCGACATCGCCGCCGCCTTCGCCCCGATCGCGGAGCAGCTCACGCAGCAGATCGACACGATCGACGCCGAGCTGCTCGCCGCCCAGGGCTCGCCCGCCGACATCGGCGGCTACTACCGCCCCGAGCCGGCCAAGATGTCGGAGGTCATGCGCCCGTCGGCCACGCTGAACGCGGTGATCGACGCGATCTGATCGCGACGGCCGGCCCGACGACGTCGGGCGGCCGGGTGGTGAACGTGCCGTGGGGCCCGTCGGAGATCGTTCCGGCGGGCCCCACGCGTGCGTGCGGCGGGCACGCGCGTGTGGGGCGGCGGTGCGCGGACGCCCACCGCCGTCGGCGCGCGCACTACGCTTGACGGTGCAATCAGGGCTTGACGGTGCAATCAGGGCTTGACGGTGCAATCAGGGCTTGACGGTGCAATCAGGGCTTGACGGTGCAATCAGGGCTTGACGGTGCAATCAGGGCTTGACGGTGCAATCAGGGCTTGACGATGCGCTCGGGGCCTGATGATGCTCTCGTGGCCCGACGAGGCACCCGACTCGTGATGATGCACCCGATGCTTGACGACGCACCCGAACGACCCGACGAAGGGCGGACATGGCTCGCTTCACCCGTTCCGTGAAGGGCGCCCTGGGCTCGGCCGCCCGCGCGATGCGCTCGGCCTCGTCCAGGGCGGGCGCCGCGATCTCCTCGGCCGCCGGCCCGACGACGGTGCCCGGCCCGGACATGGATCCGTCGGCCGGCAGCGGGTCGGGCCGTCGCGGGTACGACACCGTCGCCGGCTCGCTGTCCGGCGGGGGCGGGGACGGCGACGATGCACGGGGGACCGGCGCGGACGATCATGCGGGATTCGACACGACGGGTCGCGCGGGCCGCGACGCCGACGACGGTGCGGCGGGCGGGAGCCCGAGCGACGACGTCGTGCCGTGGTCCGTCCGGGCGCTCGCGGCCTGGTCGTGGCGGCTCATCGCGATCGCGGCGGCCCTGGCGATCCTCGTGTGGGTGGCGGTCCAGCTCAAGGTCGTCGTGGTCGCCCTGCTCGTGTCGATCCTCCTCACCGTCCTCCTCACCCCGATCTCCGCGTTCCTCCGGCGGGTCGGCCTGCCGAGATCGGTGGCCGCGCTCGGTGCGATGATCGTCCTCGTCGGGTTCGTGACCGGCCTGCTCGTTCTCGCCGGGCAGTCCATCGCGAGCGGGTTCCAGCGGCTCGCCGACCAGGCGCTCGAGGGCTTCGACCAGATGGTCACGTGGCTCGGCACGGGGCCGCTCGGCCTCGACCAGCAGGCCCTCGACAACGCGATGGAGCGCGCGGGCGAGACGATCCAGCAGAACTCCGAGACGCTCGCGACAGGCGTGCTCAACGTGACCTCGTCAGTCGCGGAGATCCTCGCCGGTTTCTTCATCGCGATCTTCTGCACGTTCTTCTTCCTCTCCGACGGTCGGACCATCTGGCACTGGCTCGTGCGCCTCGCGCCGGCGAGCACGCGCACCACGGTCCACGAGGCCGGCATCCGCGCCTGGTACACGGTCACCGGGTACACGCGCGGCCAGATCATCGTGGCGTTCATCGACGCGGTGGGCATCGGCGCCGCGGCCGCTCTCCTGCAGGTGCCGCTCGCGCTCCCGATCGCGATCCTCGTGTTCCTCGGCGCCTTCATCCCGATCATCGGCGCACTCGTCTCAGGCGCGGTCGCCGCGCTCGTCGCGTTCGTGGACTCCGGCATCTACATCGCCCTGGCGATGCTCGGCGCCGTGCTGCTCGTGCAGTTCATCGAGAGCCACATCCTCCAGCCGATGATCCAGTCGCGCGCCGTGAAGGTGCACCCGATCGCCGTCCTGCTCGCGGTGGCGGGCGGGACGGCCGTCGCGAGCCTCGTCGGCGCGCTGTTCGCCGTCCCGATCGTCGCCGTCATCAACTCGGTCGGTCTCTACCTTGCCGGGCGGGACCCCCAACCCCAGCTCGCGACGTCGTACGCGCGCCCGGGCGGACCACCCGGCGCCCTGCACGTGCTCGCCCCCACGGCGGACGAGGTGGTCGAGGTGCCGTTCACGGACGACTTCGACGTGATGGAGGCGGAGGAGGAGCGCGTGCGTCAGGCCAAGGCGGCCGGCGTGCGGGGGACGGGTGAGTCGTCGGGCGGCGCGAGGCCGGGCGGCGCGACGCGGGGCGCCGGCGGGCCTTCCGTCGGCGGGCCCACCGGTGGCGACGCCGGCACCGCGACGACGGACCCCGAGTCATGACGGCCGACGGCGCCGCCTGGCTGCCGAGCCTGGAGGAGCTGCGCGCCGCGCGCGCGATCGTCGACCGCATCGCGCGGCGCACACCCGTGCTGCGCTCCTCGAGCCTCTCGGCCCGCACCGGCGCGGACGTGTGGCTCAAGGCGGAGCACCTCCAGCTGACGGGCTCGTTCAAGATCCGCGGCGCGGTCGTGCGGCTGGCCCGCCTGAGCGAGGAGGAACGGGCCCGCGGCGTCGTGGCGGCGTCGGCCGGCAACCACGCCCAGGGCGTGGCCCGCGCCGCCCGCTCGCTCGGCATCTCGGCGCGCATCTACATGCCCGCCGACGCCGCCCTGCCGAAGCTCGCCGCGACCCGCGACTACGGCGCGGAGGTCGTACCCGTGGAGGGTCGGCTCTCCGCCGCGCTCGACGCCGCGATCGCGGAGTGCGAGTCGAGCGGACGCACGCTCATCCACCCGTTCGACCACGAGGACATCGTCTGCGGGCAGGCCTCCGTGGGCCTGGAGATCCTCGAGCAGGTGCCGGACGCGGCGACCATCGTCGTCCCCACCGGCGGTGGCGGGCTGCTCGCCGGCGTCGCCGCGGCCGCGGCCGTCGCGCGACCTGGCGTGCGGGTGATCGGGGTGCAGGCGGAGAAGGCGGCGGCGTGGCCGGGCTCGATGACGTCGGGGCACCCCGTCGCCCTCGCCGACACGCGCACCATGGCGGACGGCATCGCGGTCGCCCGCCCGGGCGACGTTCCGTTCGGGATCGTCTCGGCGCTGGGGCCCGAGATCCGGACCGTCACCGAGGAACAGCTCTCCCGGGGACTCCTGCACATGACGGAGCGCGCGAAGCAGGTCATCGAGCCGTCGGCCGCGGCCGGCGTGGCGGCCGTGCTGGCCAGGCCGGGAGACTTCGCGGACGGTCCGACCGTCGTGCTGCTGTCGGGCGGGAACGTCGATCCGCTCGTGCTGCTGCGGGTCGTCCGCCACGGCCTCGTGGCGGCCGGGCGGTTCGTCACCCTGCGGTTCCTCATCACCGACGAGCCGGGGGAACTGGCCGGCGTGCTCGACCGACTCGGCGCGCTCGGCGTCAACGTGCTGTCGGTCGAGCACTCCCGCACGGCCCCCACGCTCGCGGTGGACCAGGTCGAGCTGACGGTCGAGGTCGAGGCCAAGGGGCCCGACCACGAGCACGAGATCCGCGAGGCACTCGTGCGCGACGGCCGGACGCTGCTCGCGCCGTAGTCGGCGGTCGCGGCAACGTGGCCCGCGGCAACGTGGCCCGCGGGAAGCTGCCCGCAGGAGCCGGCCTGATGCTGGCTCGCCCGCGGGAGCGCGCACGACGGGCCCGGTATGCGCACGACGGGCCGGGTATGCGCACGACGGGCCGGGTATGCGCACGACGGGCCCGGTACGCGCACGACGGGCCGGGTATGCGCACGAAGGGCCCGGTTCGTGACCGAACCGGGCCCTGACGCGTGGGAGCTGAAGCTACTTGAGCTTGAAGGGCTTGACCTTCTCGAGCTCGACCGTGATCGTCGCGCCGTTGGGCGCCTCGTAGCTCGCGGTGTCGCCGACCTTCTTGCCCACGAGGGCCTGCCCCAGCGGGGAGGACTCGGAGAACACCTCGACCTCGAGGCCGTCGGAGGCCTCGCGCGAGCCGAGGAGGAACGTGCGCTTCTTCCCGGCGATCTTCGCCGTCACGACCATGCCGGACTCGACGATGCCGTCGTCCGCGGGCGCCGCGCCGACCTTGGCGTTGCGCAGCAGCGACGTCAGGTGGTTGATGCGGGCCTCCTGCTTGCCCTGCTCCTCGCGCGCGGCGTGGTAGCCGCCGTTCTCCTTGAGATCGCCCTCCGAGCGTGCCTGCTCGATGCGATCGGCGATCTCGGCGCGGCCCGGTCCGGTGAGGTGCTCGAGCTCAGCGCTGAGCCGGTCATAGGCGTCCTGAGTCAGCCAGGTTGCGTCGCTCGTCTGCGACATGGCGGCTCCTTACCTCTGCATAGTCGGTGTCCGTCGGCGAGGTCACCGACGGACGAAAGCCGCCCGGACCACGGGGGACCGGGCGGTGATGGAAATGCCCAGTTTACCACCGGGCGGCGGGACGTCCACGGCTTTCTGCCCTCGGCTGACATCCACCGCGACCGTGATGACACCCTTACGGATCGACGGCGCGGCACCTGTCGGCGTGCCCGGAGGCGGCGAGCTCCGTCGTCGTGATGGACTCGGTCACGGACGTCCTGTTCTCGGTGACCGGGCCGATCCGCACGTCCCGGGCGCCGACCTCCGTGAACTCTGTGTTGACCGCGCGCAGGGTGCACACGACCTCCGTGCCGACGTCGGCGATCACGACGAAGCGCACCTCGACCGACGTCTCGTCGACGACCGTGTACCCGACGTGCTCGCTGCTGACGGACGGACCTCGGGTGAGGAGCGCGTTGACGCCGGCGGCGATGAGCGCGATGACGATCGCGCCGACGAGCGGGACGATCCACTGCGCCCTGCGGGAGCGTCCGGCGGAGCGACCGGTGGCGCGCCCGTAGCGGCGCGCGACCAGGTCCGGGTCGACCGGTGTCCGGGGAGTGGGCGACGGAGTGGTCGGATTCGGTGCCGGGTCACCCGTCATGCGTACGCTTCCTCCAGAGGCGGTCGAACGGCTCGGGGAATGGAAGTCGTCCCCGGGAGTGTTGGACCATTGTCCCCCACCCGTAGCGGGTGACGGCGTCGCGCCCGCGACGCGACGACATGAGGAGTACACACGTGACGACCGGCCACCTGCGGCTGATGGCAGTGCATGCCCACCCCGACGACGAGGCGAGCAAGGGCGCGGCCATGATGGCCCGCTACGCCGCCGAGGGGCACCGCGTCCTCGTGGTGACCGCGACCGGAGGCGAGCGCGGCGACGTGCTCAACCCGAAGCTCAAGGGGATCGACTCGGTCGAGGCCAACCTCTCCGAGCTGCGCAAGGACGAGATGGCGGCCGCCGCGGAGGCGCTCGGCATCGAGCACGTCTGGCTCGGTTTCGTCGACTCCGGCCTGCCGGAGGGCGACCCGCTGCCGCCGCTGCCGGTCGGGAGCTTCGCGCTCGAGCCGGAGGACGTGGTCGTCGGAGCGCTCGTGAAGCAGATCCGCCTCTTCCGACCGCACGTGATGACCTGCTACGACGAGAACGGCGGGTACCCGCACCCGGACCACATCCGGTCGCACGAGATCGCGATCGCCGCCTTCCTCGCCGCCGCCGACCCGGCCCGCTTCCCCGAGGCAGGCCCGGCCTGGTCCGTGCAGAAGATCTACTACGACGTCTCGTTCTCCGGCGGTCGGATCAGGGCCGTGCACGACGCCCTGGTCGAGCGCGGGCTCGAGTCGCCGTTCGGCGACTGGGTCAAGGCGCGGACCGAGCGCGAGGAGACGTGGACGGGCCGCCCGCGCAGGGCCACGGCCCGCGTGCAAGTGGCGGAGCACTTCCCGCAGCGCGACGCGGCCCTGCGCGCGCACGCCACCCAGATCGACCCGGACGGTTTCTTCTTCGCGGCACCGCGCGAGCTGGAGGCCGAGGTGTGGCCGGTCGAGGAGTTCGAGATCGCGCTCGCCCGCGTGGAGATCGCCGACGCCGTCGAGGACGACCTGTTCGCGGGAGTCGTCGCCGACGGGCTGCCGGGGAACGCGCCGATCGTGCACCGGGGAGCCGACTTCGCCGGCGAGGCGGGGGAGTCGCGCGCGGTGGGCACGGGGCACGGCTCCAGCGACCGGGTGCCGCGGTGACCGCGGTGGTCCCGCTCGTCGCCGAGGTGCCGAGCGGGCCGTCGGAGGCGTGGGAGGTCTCGCCCGGGATCGCGGGGTTCTGGGCATTCTTCGGGCTCGCGGTAGCAGTCGTCGTGCTCGGTGTCCTCGTGATGCGTCAGATGCGCCGCGTGGACCAGAACGCACGGCTGCGCATGGCCCAGGAGGCGGCCGACGCCAAGGCGGCCGAGCTGAGGGCGGCCGGCGCGAGCGCCGGCACGGGGCCGGCGGCGTCGGAGGGAAGCACGGCCGATGGTGAGCAGGTCGCGGGTGACCGCGCAGACCCCGCCGACGACGTCGTCGGCGGGGACGGCGAGGACCGCGGCCGGTCGGCCGCGACGGATCAGGGGTAGATCGGGCGGTCGATCTTGCCCGGCTTGCCCTTCGAGGCGTCGGGCACGGCGCCCGGGTCGCTCGGCTGGTCGAATCCGCTCGTGCCGGCGGAGGAACCGCCGGTCTCGTTGCTCCAGGCGGAGCCGTCGAGCTCGGCCAGCACGACGAGCTGCGGCTCGGTCGACAGGTCCGTCAGTGCAGTGTCGGCGATGAACATGGGTGTCCTCCTGGGACAGGTCCGGTGTGGTTCTGTCCACAGAGCATACGCGCGCGTGGCGAATGCATGAGGCGTTGGTCGAAGAATCTCACAGCCGTGTGAGGGGGAAGTCGGGTATGCGGATGCGCGCGTACCCGATCGCCGGGACCGTGCATGCCCACTGTTCGGACGGCCCTGCTCGCACCACCGCCGGCGAGGGCCGGTCGCACCACCGCCGGCGAGGGCCGGCCCGGACCGCGCGACTCCGCTACTTCTTCGCCTTCGACGCCGACTTCTTCGCCTTCTTGTCCGACGACTTCCCCGACTTCTTTCCGGACGACTTCTTCTTGTCGGACTTCTTGCCCGACTTCTGGTCGGAGCCCTTCTTCTTTCCTGACTTCTTGTCGGCCGACTTCTTCTTTCCGTTCGATGTCTCGTCCGATTCCTCGACCTCGTCCGGCGTCGCTCCGGTGGACTCGACGGCCTGCTCGACGAGGTCCCGGAACGACTCCTCGGCGTCGGTGACCTCCTCGAGGAGCTCCTCGCGCTCGACGTCGGACGGGATCGAGTCGGGTTCCATCGTCGCGAGCAGTGCCCGGCGCTGGGTGTCGACCCGCCAGCGGGGCCTCGGCCAGCTGAGGTTCAGATCGATGAGCGCCTGTGCGACGAGCTCGGTGACCGCGAGCCGTGAGTACCACTTCCGGTCGGCGGGGATGACGTGCCACGGCGCGACGTCGGTGTTGGTGCGGCGGAAGACCTCGGCGTACGCCTCCTGGTAGTCGTCCCACTTCTTGCGGGTCGTGATGTCGTTGGTGGAGTACTTCCAGTGCTTGTCCGGGCGGTCCAGCCGCTCGAGCAGCCGGAGCCCCTGCTCCTGGTGGGAGACCATGAGAGCGACCTTGATGACCGTCGTCCCCCGCTCCACGAGCGTGCGCTCGAAGCGGTTGATCGTGGCGTACCGCTTCCGCCAGACCTCCTCATCGACGAGGTTGTCGACCCGGGCGACGAGGACGTCCTCGTAGTGCGAGCGGTCGAACACCCCGATCCGACCGGGCTTCGGGAGCTCCCGGCGGATGCGCCACAGGAAGTGGTGGCGGAGCTCCTCCGGGGTCGGCACGCCGAAGGACGCGAGCGCGACGCCCTGGGGGTCCACCATGCCCATGACATGCCGGACGATCCCGCCCTTGCCGGCCGTGTCGAGCCCCTGGAGGACGAGGAGGACGGACTTCTCGCCGCCCGCGCGGCCGTGCGCGAACAGGCGCTCCTGGAGCTCGGAGAGCAGCTCGCCGCGCTGGGCGGTGAGGGCCTGGCCGTCCTTCTTGTCGCCCTCGAACCCGGGCTTGCCGCCGCGGTCGAAGGTCGACAGGTCGAAGTCGGGGCCCGGCCGCAGCAGGGTGCTGGGCGGTGCGGTCCAGGAAAGGTCGTCTGCCACGGTGTGCTCCTTCGGCGGTGGGAGCACGACACTACTGAATGCGTCGTGGGCGCGTGGGTCCCCGGGCCGCGCGCGGGGTGCCTGCCGCCCCCGGCCCAACTGGTGGGACCCAACCGGCAGGTTTCCGGCGCAGAAGCTGCCGGTTGGGTCCCACCAGTTGGGGGAGTGTCGAAGTTGCCAGGTGGGCTCAGGCGGCGCCGAAGGTCGCGAAGGCGATGGCGATCGCGTGGCATGTCCACCCGATGACCGTGCCCGCGTGGAAGATCTCGTGGAAGCCGAAGTTCCGCGGCGACGGGTTCGGCCGCTTGAGCGCGTAGGCCACCGCGCCGAGGGTGTAGGCGAGGCCGCCGGCGATGACGAGCCACACGACCACCGGGCCGCCGGACGTCCAGAACTGGGGCAGGAACCAGACCGCGACCCAGCCGAGCGCGATGTACACCGGCGTGTAGACCCACCTCGGCGCGCCGAGCCAGAACATGCGGCCGAGCGTGCCGAGCAGCGCGCCGCCCCACACGACCCACAGCAGCACGGCGGCGGTCCTCGGCGGCAGCAGCAGAGCCGCCAGCGGCGTGTAGGTCCCCGCGATGAGCAGGAAGATGTTCGTGTGGTCGAGGCGGCGAAGGAGCGCGTCCAGCGGGCTGCGCCAGGTGCCCCGGTGGTAGACCGCCGAGGTGGCGAAGAGGAGGACGCCGCACAGGGTGAAGACCGCGGTCGTGACGCGCCCGGTGAGGGTGGGGGAGAACGTCACGAGGGCGAGGCCGACGATGAACGCCACGGGGGTCGTGCCGAGGTGCAGCCACCCGCGCATCCGGGGCTTGGCCGGGTGCGCGACGGCGTCCACCGTCTCGCCCGGACCCGCGCCGTTCGCGGCGCGCGGACCGGCGTCGTCGAGGTTCTCGGGGGGCGTCCCTGGGACGTGGGTGTCGGTCGCCATGGCCCTAACCTACACTTGTGTAGGTTAGGGCGGAAGGGGCGCGGGTGCGATCCGGATCGCGCCGATCGGTCGTAGTCTTCACGTGCGGCGCAGGGTGCGGCGTACGCCGAGGAGGCTGCAGGTGAGATCGTCCGGGGTGCTTTACTCGCTCTACGAGCGTCGGCTGCTGTCGGAGATCGACCACGCGTCCAGCCCGAAGCACGTCGGAGTCATCCTGGACGGCAACCGGCGCTGGGCCCGCTCGGTCGGCCAGGAGGCCGCGCACGGGCACAGGCGCGGAGCCGACAAGTCCCGCGAGCTGCTCGAGTGGTGCGAGCAGACGGGCGTCGAGGTCGTCACGCTGTGGATGCTGTCGACCGACAACCTCAACCGCGACCCCAAGGAGGTCGCCGAGCTGCTCGAGATCATCGTCGGCTCGGTCACCGCGATCGCGGCCGACCCGCGGTGGTCGGTGCGCCTGGTCGGCAACCTCGACCTCCTGCCCCCCGACGTCGCCGCCCGCCTTCGCGCGGCCGCCTCGCCGTCCACGGAGGGCCTCCTCGTCAACATCGCCGTCGGGTACGGCGGGCGGGAGGAGATCGCGGACGCCGTGCGCGCCCTCCTGAGGGAGCGGGTCGCCGAGGGGGCCACCCTCGCGGAGGTCGCGGAGTCGCTCTCGGTCGACGACATCGACCGCCACGTCTACACCTCCGGCCAGCCGGCGCCGGACCTCCTCATCCGCGCCTCGGGCGAACAGCGGCTCGGCGGCTTCCTCCTGTGGCAGTCGGTGTACTCCGAGCTGTACTTCTGCGAGACGTACTGGCCGGCCTTCCGGCGGATCGACTTCCTCCGTGCGCTGCGCGACTTCTCCTTCCGCGAGCGACGGCTCGGCAAGTAGGGGAGCCGGCCCGGCCGTTCGTCGTCGGGGTGATGCGCGAACGTTCGGCGCCCGAGGTTCCGGTGGCCGCCCCTGGCCGAGGGGCGAGGTGGGGCCGCCCGCGGACGTTCGTCGTCGGGGACGGGTCGGCCGTGTGTCCGGCCGATGCCGATCAGGTGAATTCTTCGATCCGGCCCGCGACTCGCGCGCGTCCCTCCCGCCCACGTGCTCGGGTGCGGCGTACGTTCAGGTGTGACGGGCGACATGATCGCCGCCCGTCCGGGAGGTCACCGATGGCGCACAGGTTGCGTGGAACGGGGGCCGGTCGGCCCCGTCGGGACCACCGCTCACCCCGTAAGCAGGGACCGGGCCGCGCGCCCGTCCCACCAACCTGATCCGCGCATCCGCGCATCCGCGCCCGAGGGAGCCCGACGTGAGCCGCATTCTGGACGAGACCACCAGCCAGCCCTGGACCGAGGAGGGCGACCAGGTCGCCGCCCGGATGGGCGTCGCCGAGCCGGAGGGCACCGCGCTGCGGACCTACGTGCTCGACACCTCCGTGCTGCTGTCCGACCCCCGCGCGATCCTGCGCTTCGCCGAGCACGACGTCGTCCTGCCGGTCGTCGTCGTGACCGAGCTGGAGGCCAAGCGCCACCACAGCGAGCTCGGCTACTTCGCGCGGGCCGCGCTGCGCCTGCTCGACTCGCTGCGGGTCGAGCACGGCCACCTCGACGAGCCCGTGCCCGTCGGCGCCGACGGCGGCACGCTGCGGGTGGAGCTCAACCACTCGAACGACTCCGCGCTCCCGTCCGGCCTCCGGCTCGGCGACAACGACACGCGCATCCTTGCGGTGGCCGTGAACCTCGCGGCGGAGGGCAACGCGGTCACGGTGGTCTCCAAGGACCTGCCTATGCGCGTGAAGGCCTCGGCCGTCGGCCTGGACGCCGAGGAGTACCGGGCCGACCAGGTCGTCGACTCCGGGTACACCGGCATGGCGAACGGCGAGCTCACCGAGTCCGAGATGGCCCAGCTGTGGGGCGACGAGCAGCTCGAGATCGCCGACCTCGCCACCCCGGGCACGCTCGCCGACGAGCCTGTCAACACCGGCGTGGTCCTGCACTCCCCGCGCGGGTCGGCGCTCGCGCGCACGGCCGGGTCCGGCCGGCTCGCGCTCGTGCGCGGCGACCGCGAGGTCTTCGGGATGCGCGGCCGCTCCGCCGAGCAGCGGATCGCGATCGAGCACCTGACCAACCCCGAGGTCGGCATCGTCTCCCTCGGCGGCCGCGCCGGCACCGGCAAGTCCGCCCTCGCGCTGTGCGCGGGGCTGGAGGCGGTCCTCGAGCGCCGGGAGCACAAGCGGATCCTTGTCTTCCGGCCCCTGTACGCGGTCGGCGGGCAGGAGCTCGGGTATCTGCCGGGCACCGAGTCCGAGAAGATGAACCCCTGGGCCGACGCCGTCTTCGACACCCTCGGCTCGGTCGTCGACTCCTCGGTCGTCGAGGAGGTCATGGCCCGGAACCTGCTCGAGGTCCTGCCGCTCACGCACATCCGCGGCCGCTCGCTGCACGACGCGTTCGTGGTCGTCGACGAGGCCCAGTCCCTCGAGCGGCACGTCCTGCTCACGGTCCTGTCCCGCATCGGCCAGAACTCCCGCGTGGTGCTCACCCACGACATCGCCCAGCGCGACAACCTTCGGGTCGGCCGGCACGACGGCATCGCGTCCGTCGTCGAGGCGCTCAAGGGCCGCGAGCTGTTCGCCCACGTGACCCTCAACCGCTCCGAGCGCTCCGCGATCGCCGCGCTCGTCACCGAGCTGCTCGAGGGCTACGAGGTCTGATCTCCCGACGCCGGAGCCCGGGCGGCGCGGTCACCGCGCCGCCCGGGAGGGCGGGGGAGGAGACGCCGGACCCGATCGCCGTGTCGTGCGGCCGGGCCACCCTGCCGGGCGAGGCCGGCCGGTCACGCCAACAGGTCACGCCGGTCGGTCGGGCGCGGCCGGTCAGGCCACGTAGCGCGGGAGAGGCTCCTCGCCGACCTCGCCCACGGCGTCGACCAGGCGGGCCGTGCCGTCGGCCAGCGTGTACTCGACACCGACGACCGCGGCCGTGCCGGCCTCGATGCGCTCGCGCAGCATCGAGGAGTAGTCCACGAGCATCTCCACGGTGGAGCGGACGTGCTCGCGCCGGAGCTGGTCGGCGGGGGGCAGCCCGCCGCCGCCCGCGATGGGCTCCTCGCCGGGCAGGACCGCGCGGGTGAGCAGCGCCGGGATCACGCGGTCGACGATCGCGCGCACGAACCCGGTGGGCATGCGGCCGGTCTCCAGGGCATCGACGGCGGCCGCCACGGCGCCGCACGAGTCGTGCCCGAGGACGACCACGAGCGGGATGTCCAGGATCCCGATCCCGTACTCGATCGACCCGATGACGGTCGTGTCCAGCACCTGACCGGCCGTGCGCACGACGAACATGTCGCCGAGGCCCTGGTCGAAGATGATCTCCGCCGCCACGCGCGAGTCCGAGCAGCCGAGGATGACGGCGGTGGGCCGCTGGCCGGTGGACAGCTCGCCCCGTCGCTGGACGGACTGCGACGGATGGTCCATGGTGCCGGCGACGAATCGCTGGTTCCCCTCCCTGAGGGTCGCCCATGCGTCGGCCGGGGTCGGTGCTGCGGTCATCTCACTCCTTCGGTGGTGCGGGTGGGTCGGCGCGGGCGCGAGAACGCGCCCGGAGGCCCGGGTCTGCTCACCGGGGCCTGCGCCGGGGTGAGTCGTGCGTGCCGCGGCGGCACGCGTCGTCGGCGGTCTCCCGACGACGGCGACGCGCGTGGTCAGGACTCGGCGTCCGCCTCGTCGCCCTCGCCGAGGGACGTGCGCTCCTTGGCCTCGTCGATGCGCCGGCGGGCGCCGTCGAGCCACGCCTGGCAGTGGTCGGCGAGGACCTCGCCGCGCTGCCAGAGCTCCAGGGCGCGCTCGAGCGGAAGGTCGCCGGACTCGAGCTGGCGCACGACCGCGACCAGCTCGTCCCGCGCCTGCTCGTAGGACATCTGGGCGACGTCCCCGTGGGCATCGCCCGCCCCGGTCTCGGCCGACGGCTTCGACCGGCCCTCGGGATCGATGGAATCTGGGTGCTGCATCCGGACGTTCACGTGGGTCAGTGTCCTACACCTCGGGGTCCGGCGTCGCGGTGAGCCCGAGAGTGCCCTCGGCGAGGATCGCCTCGAGGCGCTCGCCGGCTGCGACCTGCCCGGCCGAGCGGACCACGGTCCCGTCCTGCTGCCGCAGGACCGCGTACCCGCGGGCCAGGGTGGCTGCGGGGGACAGGGCGAGCAGCGCGCCGTGACCGCGGGCGAGGTCGGCCTCGGCCGCGCCGATCCGGGACGTCATGGCGGCCCGGGCGGACTCCCGCAGCGTGCGGACCTCGCGGAGCGGGACCTCGAGCATGGTCACGGGGCGGGCGAGCACCGGGCGCCCCCGCAGGGCGGCGAGGTCGGCGCCGGCCCGGTCGATGCGCGCCGCGAGCGCGGTACCCATCCGCGAGCGGGCGTCGGCGATGCCCGCGAGCTCGAGCGCGAGGTCGGGGACGACGAGTCGCGCGGCGTCCGTCGGGGTGGAGGCGCGCACGTCGGCGACGAGGTCGAGCAGCGGCGAGTCCCCCTCGTGGCCGATCGCGGAGACGACCGGCGTGCGGCAGCCGGCGACGGCGCGGATCAGCGCCTCGTTCGAGAAGGGGAAGAGGTCCTCCACCGAGCCGCCGCCGCGGGCCACGACGATGACGTCGACCTCCGGCATCCCGTCCAGCTCGGCGAGCGCGGCCGTGACCTGCGGGACCGTGTCCACTCCCTGCACCGCGACCTCGCGGACCTCGAAGCGGACGGCGGGCCATCGGGCGCGGGCGTTGTTGAGGACGTCGTCCTTCGCCTTGGCGTTTCGCCCGCACACGAGCCCGACCGTGCGGGGGAGGAACGGCAGCGGCGACTTGCGGGCGGGGGCGAACAGGCCCTCGGCGGCGAGCAGGGCGCGCAGCGCCTCGATGCGGGCGAGCAGGCCGCCGGTGCCGACGGCGCGCAGCTGGTCGGCCCAGAGGTTGAAGCTGCCGTTCTTCGTCCAGAAGCTCGGCTTGGCGTGCACGACCACGTGCGCACCCGCCTCGATCTCGGGCGCGAGCGAGCGCGCGGGGATCGAGATCCGCAGGGACATCTCCGCGTCCGTGTCCCGCAGCGTGAGGAACGCGGTGCGCGCGCCCGGGCGCCGCCCGACCTCCACCAGCTGGCCCTCGACCCACAGGGCGGACATCCGCGCGATGTAGTCGGAGATCTTCGCGGACAACAGGCGGACCGGCCAGGGAGCGTCGACGGTCGTCTCGGCCGCCGTCGGGGGGAGGGCTGCGGTCTGCCCGCCGGCCGGGGCCTCCCCGCCCGCGGCGCTCCCGCCGCCGGCAGGAGGCGCGCCGTCGGCCCCGGTCGGCACGGCCTCCCAGGGCCCGCCCGGCGCGGTGGTCACAGCGTGTCGAGCAGGGAATCGGCGTTCGGGTCGAAGTCGCGGGCCAGCGCGTCCAGGCGGGTCACCTCGTCGGTCTCCCCGATCGCGCGGGCGGCCTCGCGCAGCACGAGCACCGCGAGGATCACGCCGTGGTTCGGCTCGTGCGACATCGGTACCGGCCCCTGGCCGCGCCACCCGCCCTTGCGCAGCGAGTCCAGGCCGCGGTGGTAGCCCGTGCGGGCGAACGCGTAGGCGGCCACCGGGTCGTCGTCGAGCTCGACGTGCCCGAGGACGGCCCACACGTACGACGACGCGGGGAACGCCGCCGCGACGTCGCGTGCGTCCTTGCCGTCGTCGAGCGCGGCGTGGGCGTGGGCGTCGGGCCCGTCGTCCGGCAGGAGGGTGGGGTCGATGGCGAGGAGGTTGTCATGCATGGCCCCATGGTCCCACCGATGCCCCACATGGTGAGGCCTGTCCGGGGCGCCGGGGCGCGCTCCGGGCCGGGAGGCATACCCTGCCGAGGGTCGACCGTCGGCGAGAAGGAGAGTGCGCATGCAGCCCACACCCGAGGGCAGCGACGTGGAGGCGACCCGGCTCGTGCCCGGACGTACGCCCGCGCGCAGGCCGATCAGTGAGCAGCGGTCGGGCGACCCGTCGGCCGCCACCCCGGCCCAGCCCGGCCTCGATCCCGACACGACGGCGGAGCTCGCCCCCGTCCCCTCCCGACCCGTTGGTCCGGGCTACCAGGCGCCCGGCTACGGCGCCCCGGGCGCGGGAGCGCCCGGCTACGGGGGTGGACCGGCCTACGGGCCGAGAGGTCCGGCGTCGGGTGGCTACCCGGCCCCGGGCTACGGGGGCGGACCGGCCTACAGGGGCGGCGCTCCGGCGTCGGGCGGCTACCTGGCCCCGGGCTACGGGGTCGGACCGGCCTACGGGGGCGGCGCTCCGGCGTCGGGCATCGGGCCGATGTCCACGGGCACCGGGCGCACGCGGGACTGCGCGCTGCCGCCCGCGCACCCGGCGACGGTCGCGGTGTCGGTGCTGTGGCGGGCCGTCGTCGCGGGGCTCGCGATCTGGTGCGTGACGCTGCCGCTGACGGACGCCTATCTCTCCGGGGGCACCGACGGGCTTCTCGACCAGCTGACGTACTTCACGACCATCACGGCCGGCATGGTCGCGCTCACGATGACTCTCTCCGTCCTCCGCGTGCTGCTGCCCGGGGACGCGCGGCAGCGCCTGGAGGGGCGGGTCGGCTGGTTCCGCGGCATGGTGACGACGTACGCGCTCATGACCGGCCTCGTCTTCAACTTCCTCATGGAAGGCTCCACCGGGACGACGCTGTCGATGGTGGGGCACGTGGTCCTGCCGGCGGCGATGGTGGTCGACTGGCTCGTGGTCGGCCGGAACCAGGGGAGGGTGGGCTGGTACTGGCCGATCCTGTGGCTGGTCCCGATGCTCGGCTACCTCGCGCTGTACTACCAGGACGCGATCGACGAGGGATACGCGATGTACGCGTTCCTCGACCCGGCCAGGGACGACTTCTGGACCATGGTCGGCATCCTGCTTGTCGCCTGGTTCGCGGCCGGCATGGTGCTGTGGGGCATCGGTCGTGTGCGGGAGCGGATGCTCGGAGGTGGGCGGCCGAGGGCGTGACCTGCGCCCTTGCCCCCGCACGTAGGCTGGTCGTGTGACCTCCACCGAGACGATTCCCTCCCTCGCCGGGGCATCCGCCTTCCCCCAGCAGGTCGAGTCCGTCCCGTCCACAGGCGGAAAGCGCATCCTGCTCGCGGCGCCCCGCGGGTACTGCGCCGGAGTGGACCGGGCCGTCGACGCCGTCGAGAAGGCTCTCGACCTGTACGGGGCGCCCGTGTACGTCCGCAAGGAGATCGTGCACAACAAGTTCGTCGTGGAGACGCTGACCCGGCGCGGCGCGATCTTCGTCGAGGAGACGGACGAGGTGCCCGAGGGCGCCCGCGTCGTGTTCTCCGCCCACGGCGTCTCGCCCGCGGTCCACGCGCAGGCCGCCGCGCGCAACCTCGCGACCATCGACGCCACGTGCCCGCTCGTGACGAAGGTGCACAAGGAGGCCGTCCGCTTCGCGAAGGACGACTACGACATCCTGCTCATCGGCCACGATGGCCACGAGGAGGTCGAGGGCACCCAGGGGGAGGCGCCCGACCACATCCAGGTCGTCAACGGCCCGGAGGAGGTCGACAAGGTCCAGGTCCGGGACCCCGACCGCCTGATCTGGATCTCGCAGACGACGCTCAGCGTCGACGAGACGATGGAGACGGTCGACAAGCTCCGCGAGCGGTTCCCGAACCTGCAGGACCCGCCGAGCGACGACATCTGCTACGCCACCCAGAACCGCCAGGTGGCCGTGAAGAAGCTCGCGCCGGACGCGGACGTGGTCATCGTCGTCGGGTCGGCGAACTCCTCGAACTCCGTGCGCCTGGTGGAGGTGGCGCTCGACGCCGGTGCCGGCTCCTCGTACCGCGTGGACACGGCGGACGAGATCGACCCGGAGTGGCTGAGCGAGGCCACCACCGTGGGCGTGACGTCCGGTGCGTCGGTGCCCGAGCTGCTCGTGCGCGACGTCGTGGGCCGGCTGCAGCGGCTCGGCTTCGGCGAGGTCGTCGAGGTGCGGACCGCGACCGAGGACATCCTGTTCTCCCTGCCGAAGAACCTGCGTGCCGACCTCAAGGCGTCCGGCGCCGTCGTCGACCGCCCGCACAAGGCGCGCGAGGCCGCGGGCGGCCGGGGAGCGTAGGCGGGCGGGGAGCGTAGGTCGCCGGGAAGCGTCGGTCGCGCTCCGGTTGGCTGGTTCGGACGGCCCGCCCGCGCTGTTCGGGCACAGCGGGTCCGAGTGGACCGCGCCCCGTGGGGGCCGAGGCGCGTGGCCGGTGCTCCGTGGGCGGCGCTGAAGGCGGCAGGGCCACCCGTGGTCGGTGCGCCGCGTGGGGAGGACTCCACGCCCCGGAGCCTGTCGCACGATAGTCCGCGCGGATAGGCTGCGGCGAAGCGCCGCACCCCCACGACACGGGGGCCGCGCGGCCGGACCGCGACTCCTCGACCTGCCTGGAGGCAGACAATGACGCAACAGAACGGTGGATGGAACGCTGCGCCCCAGGGCGGACAGCCCGGCTACGGCGCGCCCCAGGGCGGCCAGCCCGGGTACGGGGCTCCGCAGGGTGGGCAGCCCGGGTACGGGGCGCCTCAGGGCGGGTACGGACAGCAGACCGCCTACGGCGCGGCCGGGGGCTACGGCCAGGGCGACTACGGCGCCACCGGCCCGAAGCGGTCGACCCCCGTCGCGGGATGGATCATCCTCGTCGGCGCGATCGTCGCCGCGGTCGGCTGCTTCCTGCCCTGGGCGTCGGCATTCGGACAGAGCGTCAACGGCATGGAGTCCAGCGAGGCCGGCTCGAACGACGGCGTGATCTTCCTGCCGGTCGCGATCGTCGTCGCGGTCCTGGGTGTGCTCATCGGTGTCCGCCAGGGCCGGCTGTGGGCGCCGATCGTGGCGCTCCTCGGCGGCGCGTTCCTGGCCGGGTTCGGCGCCGTGGACCTGGTCGACATCATGGACACGGTCGACCAGTCCGCCGGATACCTGGAGCTCGGGATGGGTGTTCCTGGCGTCGTCGGTGGCGGTGGCCTCATCGTCGTCGGCTCGCTCATCGGCCTCTTCTCCCGGAAGCCCGCCAAGGGCTGACCGCGTACAACCCCTCCCCGTAGGCCCCGATCGTGGGGCCTGTGGATAACTTCTGGCCGAGCGCCCTCCGCTCGCTACCGTCGAGATCTCGAAGGTAGTGACCGCGGAGGGCGCTCGCGCATGTGGTGGGCACGGGGAGGGTGATCACGTATGGGACCGGACGAAAATGGAGCTGAGGGTGGGTCGGGTGGTTGGCGTCCGGCGGACGGTGAGCAGGGGTGGACCGGGGCGGCCTCGGACTCGCGATGGCCTGCGACGAACACTGCACCGGGCGCGCCCGGCTGGCCCGGGGTGGGTCCGGAACCCGGTTGGCCCGAGGCGAGCGCGGGTGAGGGCGTGCCCGCATGGCCCGCTCCCGGTGCGGAACCGGGTTGGTCCGCGGCGGGTACGGGGCCGGGGGCACCCGTGCAGGCTTCCCTCGCGACCGGCCTACCTCCGTGGGGTCCGGTGCCGGGCCTCGGGCCCTGGCCGAGTCACGGTGACGTGCCGTCCGGCTCGAGCATCCGGGCAATCAAGCCGTCCCGCGGCTGGCCCGTCCTCTGTCTCGCTCTCGCGCTGGTCGGAGCCTGCCTGACCCCCTGGGCAATCCTGGTCAGCCCGACGACCGACGTGACGCCCGGCATCCCGATGTTCGAGCCGGAACGCTGGGCGATCGGAGTGCTGTCGGCGGCGCTGCTCGTGCTGTCTGCGCTCGTGGTCCTCGGCTACGGCCGGACCTACCAGGCGATCGTTGCGGTCGTCGTCTCGGCCCTGGCCCTTCCGTTCGCCGCCTCCGCTGCTCTCGCCGGCGCCCTCGAGGGGTGGGCGAGCTCCATGGGTGCGTGGTCGCGGAGCGAGACCGACACGTGGGTGGAGGTCACCGGCATGCCGACGCTCGTCGTGCTCCTCGTGATCGCAGCCGTGGTGATGTCGAGCATCATGCTGGCGTCGACCCGCCTGCGCGGGCCGGCCCCGAAGCTGTTCAGGCGCCGCCCGCGAGTTCCGGGGCGGTGAAGGCGCGGACCTGGGCGTCGTCGGGTGCGATGGGGGTCGCCCCGAGCCCCTCCGCGCCGAGTGCAGACAGGGAGCGGGCGGTGACGAGGAGGCGGCTCTCGATCGAGCCGACGGCGCTGTTGTAGTGGCCGACCGCGCCCCGCAGGGACGCGCCGAGCTTCTCCACGTGCCCGACGACGACGCCCAGCCGGTCCGTGAGCGTCCGCCCGAGATCGAGGATCTCGCCGGCCTGCTCGCCGGACTGCTCCGCCACCCACACGGCGGCGACGGCGCGCAGGAGCGCGAGCAGGGAGGCAGGGGACGTGGGGGCGACGCCCTTGCGCAGGGCGTGCTCGAGGAGGCCGGGATCCGCCTCGAGCGCCGCGCCGAGCAGGGGCTCGGAGGGGATGAAGAGGACCACGAGCTCGGCGCTGCCGGGGAGGTCCGCGTGGTACGCACGGGAGGCGAGGGCGTCGACGTGGGAGCGGAGCGCCCGCGCGTGGTCGGCGAGGAGCTTCTCCCGCCGGTGCGCGGCGTCCCCGCGTGCGGCCGGATCGATCGCCGCGGCCTCGAGATAGGCGTCCATCGGGACCTTGGCGTCGACCGCGATGGTGCGCTGACCGGGGAGCTGGACGACGACGTCGGGCCGGCCGGTCGATCCGCCCGCACCGCCGAGCGACGACGTCGTGCGCTGCTCGGCGAAGTCGACGTGCCGGAGCATGCCCGCGGCCTCGACGACCCGACGCAGCTCGACCTCGCCCCACACGCCGCGCGACGAGCGGGAGTGCAGGGCGCGGCCGAGGTCGTCGGTGGCCCGCTGCAGGGCGCGGTCCGAGCGGCGGGCCTCGGCCAGCTGTTCGTTGAGCGCCGCCTCGGCCGCTGCGCGCTCGCGGTCGAGCGCGGCGACCCGGTCACCGACCCGTTCCAGGCTCTCCCTGAGCGGCGCGATCGACCGGGCGACCTCGGCGTCCGACGCGGACCGCTGCCGCATGTCGGCGAGCTCGGCCTGGAGCATGCGGGCGCGTTCCCGGTCGACCGCGGCGGCCTCGCGCGCGCTCGCCCCGCGGCCGGCCTCGGCGGCCCCGCGGACCAGCCAGCCCATCACGACACCGAGCGCGAGGGCCGCGCCGAGCACGAGGAGGAAGACACCTGTCCCGATCGTCATGCCACCAACGTCTCAGGAACCGCCCACATCGCACGGGGGACGCGCGGGGTGGTCAATCACTCGTGGCGACGGTTCGCCTGGGGCCGTGCGCTGCCTAGAGTGGTTTCGTGGCTCTCACCATCGGAATCGCAGGCCTGCCCAACGTCGGCAAGTCGACCCTGTTCAACGCCCTCACGCGGGCGACCGTGCTCGCCGCGAACTACCCGTTCGCGACGATCGAGCCGAACGTCGGCGTCGTGCCCCTGCCCGACCCGCGGCTGAAGGTGCTCGCGGGGATCTTCGGCTCGGAGAAGATCCTTCCGGCCACGGTCTCGTTCGTGGACATCGCCGGCATCGTCAAGGGCGCCTCCGAGGGTGAGGGTCTCGGCAACCAGTTCCTTGCGAACATCCGCGAGGCGGACGCGATCTGCCAGGTCACGCGCGCATTCGCCGACCCGGACGTCGTGCACGTCGACGGTCGCGTGGATCCGGCCGCGGACATCGAGACCATCACGACCGAGCTCGTCCTCGCGGACATCCAGACCCTCGAGAAGGCGATCCCCCGCCTCGAGAAGGAGGTCCGCGCCAAGCGCGCGGACGCTGCCGTCCTGCAGACCGCGCAGGACGCGATCGAGATCCTCGAGCGAGGCGAGACCCTGTCCGCCGCCGGCGCGAAGGCGGGCCTCGACGCCGAGATCCTCTCCGAGTTCCAGCTCATGACCACCAAGCCGTTCATCTACGTCTTCAACACCGACGACGACGGACTGGCCGATGAGGAGATGCAGGCGAGGCTGCGCGAGCTCGTCGCCCCTGCGCAGGCGATCTTCCTGGACGCGAAGTTCGAGGCGGAGCTCGTGGAGCTCGACGAGGACGAGGCCGCAGAGATGCTCTCCGAGTCCGGGCAGGAGGAGGCCGGGCTGGACCAGCTCGCGCGGGTCGGCTTCGACACCCTCGGGCTGCAGACCTACCTCACGGCGGGACCCAAGGAGTCGCGGGCCTGGACGATCGGCAAGGGGTGGAAGGCGCCGCAGGCTGCTGGAGTCATCCACACGGACTTCGAGAAGGGCTTCATCAAGGCCGAGGTCATCAGCTTCGACGACCTCGTCGACGCCGGCTCGGTCGCTGAGGTGAAGGCACGCGGCAAGGCCCGCATGGAGGGCAAGGACTACGTCATGCAGGACGGCGACGTGGTGGAATTCAGATTCAACGTGTAGAACCGCCACTGACCAGGCGTTCTAGGTTCGCGGTTCGAGGCTCTCACCCCACGAATGCGATTCAATTGCCGTCCGGATCTCGAACGATGAAGCCGGTGCCTCCCCACGCCTGTTTGGTACAGCTTCTGTACGATCTCGACGCTCGTTGCCCGGTACTCGGAGTACAGCTCGCGAACACTGGGCGCGTCGATGTACGCCATGATCAGCCCCTCCTTCCGCGCGGCATTAACGTCGAACACCGACTCATGCACGAGCTTCAGGTGCAGCCGCGCGCCGTCCCGTGAGACCGCTCCGTAGAACGGCGGGCTCCCGTGGAGGAAGTCGATCCGAAATCCGAGCTGGTCCCGATAGAACGCAGTCGAAGCGTTGACATCGGCGACGTGGAGCACCGGCGTACTGAAGAGGGTCGCGGTCTCTCCCTGTTCCGATCGTTCGCCGACGGAAGGGGCGGCGTCGGCGCTCATCTTCAAGTCGGCCCAATCGGCGCACCCCGCTTCGAGAGCGATGATCTCCTGGACCTCGTGGAGGGGGAATGGCAAGGCGAGCGCCCCACGGTCGGTCAGTGCCCGATAGCGGACGAGCTGCCGGATGCGACCGCCGATCGAATGGTTGCCCTCTCGATGCCAGCGGACCAGCAGTTTTGCCTGCTTCTTGTAGGTGTCGATCGTGGGCGTGGCTCCTTCTTCCGAAGAGACGTAGGTGGGCCTAGCCCTTTCGGCCCTTGTGCCGTTGCGTCCTACGACCGGGAGTGTCCCGCGCCTACGTCGTAGAAGCTACCACGGGGTGTCTGTCGCGACGGCGTGAGCAGTCCTCGCTTGAAGCGGCTCTAGGCCGCGGGCCCTCGGGAACGCTGGACTCGGTGAGGCGGAGGATCGTCCAGAGGTTGGTCCGTGCCGGAACGCGGTGGAGTTCCGCTTCAACGACTGACCGAACTCATCAGTGATGGCCCGGCTGCAGGAGTGGCCGGACCATTCTTCTATGGCCCTTTGTGTGCGCTCGCAGAGGCTCATTGCTGACTGATCGATGTGCGCTTTGACCTTGCGCTTTAGGGCAAGGTTCAACGTGGGTGGCGGAGCAGATGAGATGCGGATCGGTGAGCTCGCGAAGCGTTCAGGCGTGACGGTGAAGGCCGTGCGCTACTACGAGAGCCTCGGCTTGATCGAGTCTGAGATTGCCCAACGGCTACCGAGACTACCGCGAAGAGGACATGCGTGCGGTGGCCGAGGTTCGTGGCCTCGCTGCGGCCGGCCTCACGGCGCGTCAGGCGATCCCGTTCCTGGAGTGTCTTTCGCTTGGCCATGAGTATGGCGACGACTGCGTGTCCTCACTGGCGGTCTATCGCGACGCCATTGCTGAGATTGATGGCTCTTCGCAGTTGAGGGTGTAGTCGGGTCGCGGTCGAGGCAGGTGCTGGGCGTGGCGCGTCGTTGCGGGGGTAGAGGTCGAGGTCTTCCGATGATGGGGGTTCCTACGCCTCCCATCGGGAAGACCTCGACGTGCTTGACGCTACCTTCGTGCCCCCTGATCTGACCACGTTCGCTCGCCTTGACGAGCTTGGCCTTGCCGTGATCGGGCAGCGTCTCGAACCAGGCCGGGCGGTGCTGGCCTGCCGGGTGCTGGAGCCCGACGGCTGGTGCCACCGGTGCGGCTGCGAGGGTGTTCCCAGGGACACGGTCACGCGGCGGCTCGCGCATGAACCGTTGGGGTGGCGGCCTACGACCTTGCTGGTCACGATCCGTCGTTACCGGTGTATCGGTTGCGGGCACGTGTGGCGCCAGGACACCACCGCTGCGGCGGAGCCGCGGGCGAAGCTCTCCCGCCGGGGTCTGCGTTGGGCGCTGGCGGCCGTCGTGGTCCAGCACCTGACCATCGCTCGGGTCGCCGAAGGGCTCGGTGTGGCGTGGAACACCGCGAACAGCGCGGTCCTGGCCGAAGGGCGCCGGGTCCTGATCGACGACCCGGGCCGCTACGACAACGTGGCTGTGATCGGGGTCGACGAGCATGTGTGGCGGCATACCCGCCGCGGGGACCGCTACGTCACCGTGGTGATCGATCTGACCCCGATCCGCGACGGGACCGGCCCGTCGCGGCTGCTGGACATGGTTCCGGGCCGCTCGAAACAGGTCTTCAAGCAGTGGCTCACCGACCGCCCCCAGGCCTGGCGGGACGCGGTCGAGGTCGTGGCGATGGACGGCTTCACCGGCTTCAAGACCGCCACGACCGAGGAGCTTCCCGACGCGGTCGCGGTGATGGATCCGTTCCACGTCGTTCGTCTCGCCGGTGACGCGATGGATCGGTGCCGCAGGCGCGTCCAGCAAGACCTCCACGGCCACCGCGGCCGCTGCGGTGACCCGCTCTACGCCTCCCGGCGGACCCTGCACACCGGTGCCGACCTCCTCACCGAAAAGCAGAACCAGCGGCTCGATGTGCTGTTCGGCGTCGACGAGCACGCCGCCGTCGAGGCCACCTGGGCCGTCTACCAGCAAATGATCGCCGCCTACCGCCACCCCGACCGGCCGCGCGGACGGGCACTGATGACCGCGCTGATCCAGGCAGTCGGCCACGGTGTTCCCGCCGCCCTCTCCGAGATCGTCACGCTCGGGCGGACCCTGAAGAAACGCGCCGCCGACGTGCTCGCCTACTTCGACCGCCCCGGCACCAGCAACGGCCCCACCGAGGCCCTGAACGGCCGGCTCGAACACCTGCGCGGCTCGGCCCTCGGCTTCCGGAACCTGACCAACTATGTCGCGCGGTCCCTCCTGGAGACCGGCGGATTCAGACCCCAACTACACCCTCGATTGTGAAGAGCCAGATTGATCGTGCCGACCGGGGACGAGATCGCTGCTTGGCCAGGCGGCGAAGTCGATCTGCGCGGTCGCGCTTGGCGAACGACGGCCAAAGATCATCGATGCTTACCTGTGTGCAACGACCGAAAGGTTGTCACCTGCGGCGACGCGGTGGAGTTTCCGCTTTTCGCGTGAGCATTTCCTGCGGATCCGACTCGTCTCCGTATGAGGAGAGCTCGTTGCGTGTTCCCGCCAACTCATGGTTCTGGGAGTGTCGTGTGCCGGGGCTCAGGGCTTCTGTCCGGCGAGGCTTGTGAGCCACTCGATGAGCAATTGCGTCTGCGTCTGCCCGAGAACGTCGGGCTGGGATGCGGCGATCTCGATGGCTGTGGCCAGGGGAGCCGCGGAGCGCGCGTCAGTACCGGTGATCGCAGCGATCGTGCTTTCGCGGACCGCGGCTGAGAGCGCTGGATCGGGTTGCGCAAGGATGATCTGGCGCAGTGTGACGCCGATGTTCGTCACGAGGACATGTGCCGCGGCCTGATCTGGGGGCACGACGAGCCGGCTCTGGGCGGCAGCGCGGGCTGCGAGGTCGCGCAGGATTTCGCTGGGCCGCGACTGTGCGGCGGGGGAGTATCCGGGGCGCACTTTCCCGTACATGAGCGTGTAGAAGCCGGGGTTGGACAGGCCGAAGGAGACGTGTGCATCCCAGCCGGCCCGGATGTCCTGAATGGGGTCGCCGGAGGATTCCATCGACGCTTTCTGACCGAGATACAGGTCGAAGCCGTGCTCGACGACGGCGTCGACGAGGCCCTGCTTCGAGCCGAAGAAGTGATACAGCGTCGGCATCTTCACTCCGACGACGTCGCACACCGCACGCAGGGAGAAGTCCTCTCCTGGGGCGGCGGCGATCAAGTCTGCCGCAGCGGCGATCAGCCGCTCTCGTGTATCGCCTCCCGCTGCACCCGTCATGCTGTTACAGTAGCTCATGTAGCAGCGATACGCTGTGGCATATCGTGGACACGGAGGGATGACATGACGGACCACACGCTCACCGGCAAGAACGTCTTGATCGCTGGCGGGGCCAAGAACCTGGGAGGGCTGATCGCCCGCCAGGCCACCGAGGCCGGCGCCAACGTTGCGATCCACTACAACTCCGACGAGACCCGCCCGGATGCCGAGCAGACCCTCGCGGCTGTCGAGGCCGCCGGTGGCAAGGGAGCGATCTTCCAGGGCGATCTCACTGTTCCGGCGAACGTCGAACGCCTCTTCGTCGAGGCCGAGGCGGCGATCGGGAAGGTCGACGTTGCGGTGAATACAGTCGGCAAGGTGCTGCGCAAGCCGATCGTCGAGACCACCGAGGCCGAGTACGACTCGATGTTCGACATCAACGCGAAGGCCGCGTACTTCTTCATCCAGGAGGCAGGCAAGCACCTCGCCGACGGCGGAAAGGTCGTCACGATCGTCACCTCCCTCCTGGCGGCGTTCACTGACGGCTACTCGACCTACGCGGGCGGGAAGTCTCCCGTGGAGCACTTCACCCGCGCCGCGGCCAAGGAGTTCGCAGGCCGCGGGATCTCCGTGACGGCCATCGCGCCGGGCCCGATGGACACGCCGTTCTTCTACGGACAGGAGACCCCGGAGCGCGTCGAGTTCCACAAGTCCCAGGGAATGGGCAACCAGCTCACCAAGATCGAGGACATCGCCCCGATCGTGCGCTTTCTCGCCACTGAGGGCTGGTGGATCACCGGCCAGACCATCCTGGCCAACGGCGGATACACCACGCGCTGAGCCGGTCATTCTGAAGTCATATCGAGAACAGGGAGAATTTGATGATGTCCATGCCACAGATTCCTGAGCCGGTCGCGTCATTCCTGGAGCGGGTGAACGCCCATGACGAGGAGGCCTTCCTCGACGCCTTCACTCCCGCCGGAGCTGTTGACGATTGGGGGCGCACGTTCACCGGCCGGGAACAGATCGCGACGTGGAGCGGCCGTGAGTTCATCGGCTCCCGCGGCAACTTGACCGTCGAAGAGGTTGAAGCGACGGGCAACACGGTCACCGTCATCGGTGACTGGCGTTCCAACCATGCCAACGGCCGTTCGACGTTCGTCTTCGAGATCGATGGCGACAAGCTCGCCAAGATGACTATCCGCGAAGGCTGAAGACTGCGACGGACGGATGCCGACCAGATCGACGCCCGTCCGTCGCGGTTTCCGTGCCGATCGACAGTGTGAGGACCACCGCATGACCATCGTTCCGCTCGCGCGACCCGGGCACCGTCGAACCGAGGTCGGGCCTGTCGAGCTGTTCTTCGACCTCGTCTATGTCTTCGCCATCATTCAGCTCTCGCATCTGCTCATCGACCACCTGTCATGGACAGGGGTCGCGCAGACCGTGGTGATCTTCGCAGCCGTGTGGTGGGGATGGAACTACACCGCCTGGGCGATGAACTGGCTCGATCCGTCCCGCATGGCCGTGCAACTGCTCTCCGGGGTTCTCATGCTCGCCGCACTCGGCATGGCCATCGCCATCCCCAGCGCGTTCGGCGACGGTGCATGGCTGTTCGTCGGCTGCTACCTGTTCATGGGGATTCTGCGGCCGGTGTTCATGATCATCGCCCATCGCGGACAGCAGCTCGCGTCGAACTATCGAATGTTGATGCTGTGGACCCTGCTCGCAGGCGTCTTCTGGGTCACCGGAGCCACGCTTCCCGCCGAATGGCGGCTGCTGGTCTGGTTGGTCGCCGTCCTCATCGACTACGCAGCGCCTTTCGCCGACTATCGGGTCCCGGGGATCGGTGCCGCGCCCATGAAGACGTGGGACGCCGACGCAGAGCACCTCGCCGAACGCAACCGTCTCGTGTTCATCATCGCCCTCGGCGAGTCCGTGCTGATGATGGGCGGCGCAGTCGTCACCCAGGGACAAGTCACGATCGCTCTAGCGGTGAGCGTGCTGGTGGGCTTCGCATCCCTGTTCGTCCTGTGGTGGAACTACTTCGCGCTCGCCCGGCCGGAGACCGGGCGAGGCGACTCCTCCACAAGTGCACTGCGGTCTGCCTACGCCTACGCGCACGCGCTCATGGTGCTGGGCGCGATCCTCGTCGCAGTGTCCATCGAGTTGCGTCTCTCGCACGAGCACCTGACCCCCGCGATCGTCCTCGTCACGATCGCAGGACCAATCATCTACCTCATCGGCAACGTCCTGTTCCTGCGCTCCCGGTTCGGGCAGCTGGCACGATCTCGTTTCATCGCCATGGGCGTGATCGCCCTCATCGGCACGATCGCAGTGCTTCTCCAAGATCAACTTCCGGTGATCCTGCTCAGCATTTCGGTGCTCGGCGTGACCGCGACGCTGGCAGCGCGCACGGCCCACATCAGGCAGATCAGCAGGCCAGCCACCTGATCCGGTGGAATCCACGATGATTCTTAGTGCCGGAACTCGGTGGAGTTCCGCTTCAACGTGTAGTCACGTCAAGTGAGACCTGGCAGGGCGCTCGACGCGGCGAGTGATATCGCGATATCATCTCACTGGAGGTGGTCGCGATGACGAACGTGCTGATTCGCGGGCTGAGTGAGGCTGCTGTCGAGCGCATCGATGCTGAGGCCGCGATGCTCGGGCTCTCGCGCAACGAGTTTCTGCGTCGGCGGCTGGAGCAGGAAGCATCGACTCCGGTGGCAGTGACGGTCACCGCTGACGACTGGAATCGCTCGGCGGCGGCCTTCGGAGACCTCGCCGATCCGGTCGTGATGGATGCCGCGTGGCGGTGACGAGCTGGTTGGTCGACAAGTCGGCCTACGTGCGAATGCAGGCGGGGCAAGCGGCAAACATTGCCGAGTGGAACTCGCGCATCGAGCGTGGGCTGATGCATCTCTCGACAGTGACACGGCTCGAGCTCGGCTTTTCCGCCCGCTCGGGCGACGTAGGTCGTGAGGCATTCGGGCTCCCGCCGCTGTCGCTCATGCCGATCGAGCACCTCACGCCCGCGATGGAGGACCGTGCCTTCGAGGTGCAGATGCTTCTTGCGGACCGCGGCCACCACCGAGCGCCGTCCATCCCGGATCTGCTGATCGCCGCGACCGCGGAGAAGGTCGGGCTCACGGTCCTCGCCGTCGACAAGGACTTCGATCTCATCGCCGAGATCACCGGCCAGCCCGTGGAGATGCTCGAGTTGGTCTGACTCATCGAGGACCTGCGCCAGGAAGTGATGGCTATACGTGCCGGAATGCGGTGGAGCTACGGTCCAACGCATGAATCGGGAAGACGTGGCACCTCGGGACGAGCGGTCCGACCTGTCCGTTCGCCGGTCGTTCGGACCCGGGGAGTACCCGCGGCTCGTGCAGGTCTGGCGTAGTGCCGTGGATGCCACGCACACTTCCTCGCCGAGGAGCACCGTGACGAGATCGAGTCGTGGCTGGCGTCGGACTACCGGCCGCAGGTCGATCTGTACGTTGTCGAGTTCGGTGGTCTGGCCGTCGGGTTCGCGGGAGTTTCGGGGGAGAGTCTCGAGATGCTTTTCGTCAACGCCCTTCGGCGTGGCCAAGGGATCGGTACTGCCCTGCTGTCGTTCGTCGTCGCCGAGCGCGGCGTGAGGACCGTGGACGTCAACGAGCAGAACGAGGACGCGGTCGAGTTCAACCGCCGTCGTGGTTTCGCCCCTGTCGGCAGGAGTGAATTGGACGATCAGGGGCGCCCTTACCCACTCCTTCACATGGCGATCCGTGGTGAGGATGCAGATGCCGAAGAGGTCGAGTTCCACTCCAACGACTAGCGCGCCATGCAATCCCACCATGGCTGCGACGCCCGTCGGGCGGATAGTGTCACGGACACAGGGGAGGGCCACGACCGTTGCCGGCAGGCCCGCCCCCACGCCGCGTGGTGCGTCCCGTGGCGTCGACGATGACCATCACCGAAGTGCACGGGGAGCGGCACATGGCTGAGGCGACCGAAATCCCATCCTTCCGGCCCAGCAGCGAGTGGTAAGAGGACTGGCCCTTCGACGTGGACACCTCCGTCCAGGTCGAGGCGCGCGTCACCGGTGCCGCGGCGGAGCGCGCGGTGGAGGCGTTCCTGGAGCCTCTCACCCACGACCCGGCCGCCGACGGCGCGGGCGGGGTCCGCGTCCACCACTGGGGCGGGTTCACAGTCGAGTCCGCGCCCGCGGCCGACGGGGACGGGTGGCGACTCGTCCTGGCCTCGGCGGGGGAGGACGGCTTCGACTCCGTGGAGGGCGCGGCGGATTCCCTCGTCGACGCGCTCCGGGCGACGCCCGGCGAGGTTCGGCTGTCCTGGCGGGCGCTGCCGGCGACCCGTGTGACGGACGCGGACCCGGACGCCCTCTGACCACGAGCGGGCGTCCCGGACAGCGCCGGTTCGACCCGGACTGAGCCCGTTCGATGAGAGAGTCAGTGCGATGACTGCACAGACGCACCTACTCAAACGTCAGGACGTTTCGCTCGCCGTCACCGACGTCGGTGCGGGTGGCCCGACGGTGATCCTTCTGCACGGTCTTGCAGGGAGCTCACGCGAGCTGCTCCCGACGGCCCGGGCGTTGCAGGAGCATCGTGTGCTCCTCGTCGATCAGCGAGGACACGGGCTCAGCACGCGGCGTCCGTCCGACCTGTCGCGCTCAGCGTTCGTCGAGGACATCGTCGAGGTCATGAATGTGCTCGCACCGGGGGAGCGGTGCGTGCTCGTCGGGCAGTCGGCAGGTGCGCATACGGCGTTCCTCGCCGCAGCGGCGTACCCCGAGCGGGTGAGAGGTCTCGTTCTTCTCGAGGGGCACGCCGCCGGGAGCAGCGAACCGGAAGATGCTGCCGGTCTCGGACGATGGTTCGCGTCCTGGCCGACCCCGTTCGTTGACGAAGCCGCAGCGCATGAGTTCCTCGGCGACGAGGCCATCGTCGACGCCTGGATCGCGGACCTCGAGCACGTCGACGGCGGACTCGCCCCGCGTTTCGATGCCGACGTCATGCAGCGCACGATCGAAGCGGTGCACGAGCCGCGCTGGGAGGATTGGGAACAGCTCCAGGTCCCCACGCTCGCGGTCTTCGCTGCGAACGGCATGTTCACCCGGGACGAGCAGGACGAACTGATTCGCCGCAGACCCACGACCGAGCGGGTGAACCTGCACGGCGGCAGTCACGACGCCCACCTCGACGCCTTCGACGAGTGGATCGACGTTCTGACCACCTGGCTCGCACGGCAGGCCGCCACGTGACCGAGTTCCGCTCGAGTGTCTAGCGCTGGTGGCCGAGCTGCTCGTCGCGAGCGGTCAGGTAGGCGCCCCCGAGCCGAAGCCTGCACCACCGGTCGATGATCGCCAGCCGGTCCAGGACCTCGTCACGGGTCCGGGCGAGTGTGAGCCGTTCGCCGAGCAGCGTGCCCTGCCATACGTCGGCGCCGATGTGGACGGCGAAGCCCCAGTTCCCGCCCGCGCCGTAGTCGTCAGCCTGCGCGCGCACGACGAACGCGTCGTAGAGGGTGAACTGGAACCCGTCGTCGCCGAGAAGCAGGCCGCCGACGCCGAACCGTTCGCGGACGATGCCGACCACCTTGCGGCGAGTGATCTGGTCGTCGGTCATGAGGTCACGTCCACGCGACGATCTCGTCCTCGGGGTAGTACATCTGCTGCGTGCCGGCGAACCTGACGAGGTACTTCTGCTCCTTCTCGTCCAGGTAGACGACGGTCCCGTACTGCCCTTTCATGGGGCCGTCGGTCGTCGTCACGCCGTCGCCGATGGAGAACGTGTTCATGGTGCCCTCTGCTCCTTCGCCCAGTTCTGTGGCAGTGGGGCACGCTGATATGCGCGCCCGGGGCCCGATACCGTCCATCCTTGGTGAAGCCCGCCTGACCAGCGTATGCGTGGTGACCATCGAGCAGAGCGCGAATGGCGCGGCCGCGCCTGGGCTTGAACACGATGATGTGCCGGAGCGTGCCTGTCTCGTCGTCGAACGTGAACTCCGACGGTCCCCGTCGCTCGCGCGTGAACCTCAGGATGCGGTCGTGCCGGACCCCGTCGGCGGGGCCTGCGGCGGCGGCCACCTGGTCGTGTGTCATGCCGTACCGGACGTCGTCGATGCCCTCATTCGGGGTCACCAGGTGGGTACTGGCCACGTCCGAACCCCTCTTTTGGTCGCTGGTGGAAGGGGCACGCTACCGACCGAGGCGACCCGAGCGGCCGTCCACCGGGTGGCGGTGCGGTGAACATCTGGCGGCCGACGACGTCCGGTCATTCCGGGAGCGTGCGTGACCACCGTCCACCCGACCGCCCTCGTGCTGCGAGGATGTGGGGCATGGGACGGGACTCGGTCGCGCACGGCGGCTGCAGGGGGAAATCATGACTGCCGTCGAGCTCAACGGCCGACTGATGTGCAGGGACCGCGACGAGGCCGCCATCGTCCTCCGCCACCTGCCGACGCACATCCGCCTCTCCCGCGCGGAGGCCGGGTGCCTCCGTTTCGACGTCGAACCGACGGACGATCCGCTCGTCTGGACCGTGTCCGAGCGATTCGTCGATCGCGAGGCCTTCGACGCGCACCAGGCGCGGGTGCGCGCCAGTGACTGGGGACAGGCGACGTCGGCGATCGCCCGGGAGTACGCCGTCACCACGGACTGAGGTGGCTTGACCCGTCGGGTCACTGACCATCATGGTCCGCAGCCGGCGCGTTCCCGGGAACAAACCTCGGTGAACTGCTGTTGATCCCCGTCTGGCCCGACCGGCGAGACGACGGAGACGGTATGAGCGACGCGAGCACGGCGACCGACGAACAGACGACCAACCTGACGGCGGGAGCCCCGGTGCCCGGGCTGCCCCCGCTGACGGAGCAGGCCGAACGCCTGATAGCGACCGGCGCCCTGCACGGTGAGAGGCGCTCCCTCACCGCAGACGAGCTACGGGATGCCGCGGCCGACCTGGACCGCCGAACGTCCGACGGCGCGCTGCTCGTCGTGTCCGAGCAGGCCTTGCCGCCCCGGACCCTCGTTCCGCACCTGAGGCGCACCGCCGCCGGGCAGGAGCGGGACGGCTTCATCGTGGTCGACATGGAGGACGTCGACGAGTTCGTACCGACGGCCGAAGCCGAAGTGCCGGACGCTCTCGTCTACGCGATCGAGGATCCCCGGCGCGGAGACGACATGCGGAACTGGTCCCCGGCGGAGGCGCAGGAGGCGCTGTCCGGGCAGGGGCGGACGCCGTTCACGATCGGCGAGGGCGTGCACTGGGCGTTGCAGGTTCGCGAGGTCGTCGACCGCAACGCCTGCTACATGATGATCGGGTCGCGACGGCGGAAGGCGAAGGGATTCGACTCGCGCACGCCGGCGCTGTGGATCTCGAACGGGACCGGGCGGGACGGCCGCGAACGTCGGGGGGCATTGAAGCTCGGGTGGTGCTGGTGGAACAACCGGCACACCTGGCTGGGCTTCGCGTCCGGCGCCCGCCGAGTCGGCTGAGCTCGGCAGCGCCCCGACTCCCGTGTGGGAGCCGGGGCGCTGCCGTCCAGGCGTCACAGGCCCGCGTGTCACAGGTAGGGGCGCGTCAGCAGCTCGAGGTAGTGCCCCGAGGGGTCGAGCAGGTACACGCCGCGCCCTCCGTGCTCATGGTTGATCTCGCCCGCCCGTAGGCGCTGAGGATCCGCCCAGTGCGGGCGCTCGTCCGACGTGATTCGCGCGTAGGCGCGATCGAAGTGCTCGTCGTCGAGGAGGTAGGCGTAGTGCTGCGGCGGGAACTCGATCGGGGGCGTCGCAAACTGGAGCAGGATGCCGCCGCCGATCTGGATGTTGACGAACGGCCCCCAGTCCGGGGCGTCGTCCGCCTCGAGCAGGTCGCGGTAGAACGCGGCCATCCCGGCCGCATCGATCGAGGCGATGATCGTGTGGTTGAAGTGGGCTGTCATGCATCTCCTTGGTGTCTCGTGGATGAGGGCGGGTTCATCCACGCAAGGAGGCGCACGGATCAGGGAACGACCAGGTCGCCGATCCGGGAGCGGCCGACAGCGGCCTGACTGGTCATCATCGCGATCAGGCTAGCGGACTTCGGGCTCGAGGTCGGCCCCTCCGTGCAGAACCGTCGTCCCGTCCCAGCCGGGGTCGGTCATGCTCCGCGACACGACGTACTTCTCCACCCGGTTGAGGTGATCCGTAACGCCGG
Source organism: Actinomycetales bacterium JB111 (assembly GCA_900163555.1). Lineage (GTDB taxonomy): Bacteria > Actinomycetota > Actinomycetes > Actinomycetales > Actinomycetaceae > JB111. The sequence continues at coordinate 35,384 of FUHX01000012.1, forward strand.
TGTCGTCGTCGACCCGCGTCGGCCAGAATCCCCGCATCTCCTCGAAGGTCACGCGTCCGACCAGGAACCCGTCGGACATGGCCGCGTGCTCACGCGTGATCGCCGCGAGCTGTCGACCCTGCTCGGAGTCCTCCGTCGGGTCGAACCACAAGCCGTCGTTCTCGACCGCTCCGTCCAGGGAGATGTTCTCGGTGATGACGAGCGTGCGGGGCATGGTTCGTTCTCCATGGGGATCGTCCGTCTGTCCGTGGTGGTGGCGACCTCGCCCGACGACGACGCCCGCCCCTACGCGAGCCGCAGGTCGACGAGCGGGTGGTCCGCGAAGACCTCGAGCACGATGTCGAAGTAGGTCGGACCCGTGCCGGCCCTGAGGGCCGCCAGGTCGTCCCGGAACTTGGCCTCGTTGAACGTGCCGGGCTGCGCGAGCTTGTCCAGGATCCATCGTTCGGTGGTCTCGAGACCGAGGGCCTCGCGGCTGCGGGCGTGGTCGTGCCAGGTCACGACGGCGGGATCGCCGTCGCGCGTCTTCGTGTCGAGCCCGTAGAGCACGTCGTTGAGCGCGTCCAGGCTCGTGCCCATGCGCCAGTCCTCGTCCCGCATGAACTCGCGGTTGAACTGGTCGTAGAGATCGGCGATCCCGTCGATCCGTGCGCCGTCGATCCGGTACTCGGGCATGGCGCCCACGATCTCATGGCGGTCGACGGCGAACGGGGGTGTTGCTTTCCTCTTGCGCATGCGACAGCAGGACGGCCATACTTAGCCGTATGGATAAGTATGCGGCGGTGCTCGACGGCGTGTTCTCCGCGCTGTCGGATCCCACGAGGCGCGCCGTGGTGCGCCGCCTCGGTGCCGGCGACGCCACCGTGAGCGAGCTCGCCGGTGGGTTTCGCATGGCGCTGCCGTCGTTCCTCAAGCACGTGCGCGTCCTCGAGAACAGCGGCATCGTCCGCACCTCGAAGGTCGGCCGCGTGCGGACGTGCTCCCTGCAGCGGGACCGGCTGGCGGTCGTCGACGACTGGCTCGCCGAACAGCGTCGGATCTGGAAGCAGCGCACCGATCAGCTCGAACGACTGGTCACCGACATGGACAAGGAGTCGTCATGAACCCCGATCTCGACCTTGTGATCGAACGAGTGATCCGCGCGCCTCGCGCGGCGATCTGGAAGGCATGGACCACGCAGGAGCTCTTCGCCCGATGGTGGATCCCGGAGCCGTACTCGTGTCGAGTGGAATCGTTCGCGCCGCACGCCGGCGGCGGGTTCGTCACGTCGATGAGCGACGACGGCGTCACGTTCGGTCCGCACATGGACGCGGCCTTCCTCGTCGTCGAGGACCACAAGCGCCTCGTCTTCACCAACGCGGTGGACAGCACGCTCCGGCCCGCGAACCCCGCCCCGGTCGCGGTGACCGGCGAGGTCACGCTCGCGGACCACCGCGACGGCACGCTCTACCGGGTCGTCGCGCGGCACGGTGATCCGCAGGCGCGTGCGCGCCACGACGAGCTCGGCCTGGCCGAGGGGTGGGGGATGGTGACCGCACAGCTGGCGTCACTCGCCGAGGCGGCCTCCTGATCGACAGGAGCGGTCGCCGTCGACGGCCAGGTCGCCGCCGTCGGGCTAATCCCCCGGTGCGTCGATCGGGACCGACCTCTTGAAGCCCTCGTGCGAGGGTGTGTAGCCGAGGTCGGAGTAGAACCGCAGCGCGTCCGCGCGTGACCTGTCCGAGGTGAGCTGGAGGAGCGAGGCGCCCCGGGAGCGCGCGAACTGCTCGATCCACCCGAAGAGGGCGTGCCCGAGTCCCGCTCCGCGGGCCGCTCGTGCGATGCGCACACCCTCGACCTGGAGCCGGGTCGTGCCGCCGCGGGACAGCCCCGGGATCGTCGTGAGCTGGAAGGTCCCGACGAGCGTGTGCTCGTCGTCCTCGACGGCGGAGAGGAACTGGTTCGCGTCCTCGTCGACGAGCGCGAAGGCGCGTGCGTACGGCGCCAGGTCGGCCGACTCCCGCGTCCGCCCGAGCGGATCGTCGGTCAGCAGCGCGACGATGTCCGCGAGGTCGCCGCGCACCGCGCGCCGGACCAGGAACTCGGCGCCGGACTCCGTGGTCACCGTCATCTGCATGGGTCTCCCTGACGTTGGGTGGGGCCTGCCCGAGGTTCCGCTCCGGCTCAGGACCTGGACGCCTCCAGGGCGTCGAGGACGAACGTCCAGCCCTGGCGATAGTTCTCCGCGGACTCGGAGGTCGTCCACGGGCCCGTGTGGACGAGATGCACCCGCGTGCGTTCGCCGTCGGGCGAGAATGTCACGCTCACCCGCTCCGGCGGGTCGTCTGCACCGTCCTCTGTCCAGATCCAGCTGAACTCGAGCGCGGTGAACGGGTTCCACGTCAGGTACTCGCCGCGGACGGCGATTCCGTTGGCGGCGGCCTCGATGTGGTACGTCCCGCCGAGTCTGCCGTCGACCCGATAGCGCGTGTCCGGCCATGTGTGCCACCACCAGCCGGCCAGTCCGGCCTCGGTGGTCCATGCGGACCAAAGTTCCTCCGGGGTGCCAAGGACGGTGCGGTCGAGCTCGAGTCGGTCGGTTCGTGCAGTCATCGGTCCTCCAGGTGTCGTTCGAGTGCGTCGAGCTGGTTGTCCCAGAACGACCGTCGGGTCGCGATCCACGCCTGCAGCTCGTCGAAGCCCGCAAGGCGGATGCGGTGGGTGACCACCCGCCCCGACTTCCGTGCCGAGATGAGGCCGGCCGCGGTGAGGGTCGCGATGTGCTTGGCGATCGTCGGTAGGCCGACGCCGGTCAGCTCCGAGAGGTCCGAGCTGGTGGCCGTTCCCGTGCACAACCGGTCGAGGATCTGCCGACGCGTCGATTGAGCGAGCGCGGACGTCACCGCGTCGAGCCCGTCCTGATAGTTCGCCACGAAGCGAAGTATTGCGCGTGTCCTGGGGTGTGCGTAAGAGCGCGCGTCGCTCGGGTGTGCCGGTTCGACGTCTGTCCGGGGGCGCAGCGAGACCACGTGTGACTGCGCGTGTCGTGCGGTGTGAGGCGATCTCGCCGGTCGGGCCCGCTACTGGTCGCCGGCGTCCTGCACGACCTGGACGAGGTGCCCGTCGGGGTCCTCGGCCCACGCGATGACCAGGCGGCCCAGCCAGGGCGACGGCTCCGCGACCGCCGTCGCGCCGTTCTCGACGAGCCTCGCGTAGGCGGCCGCGACGTCGTCCGTCCAGAGCACGACGGCGGCCCGCTGCCCGTCCGCGACGGGGTCGAGCCCGTGGTCCTCGCGGGTGCTGGTCTCGGTGGCCAGCCCGAGTCGGTGCCCGTCGAGGGCGAGGTCGACGTGGATCGGAGTTCCCGTCGTCGGGGTGCGGAACACCTCGTCGAAGCCGAGGGCCCGGTAGAAGGCGGACGCCCGGTCGATGTCGCGCGTGAACAGGACGACCTGCGGGGTCCGGAAGAGCGCCATCCCGTCAGTCTGGCACCGCGGCCTACCGGCCGGCGTTCGCGCTGGTCGGGGCGGATCGCGGGCGCAGGATCGCCTCGGTCTCGTTCTCCTCGACGTCGGTGAGCTCGGCCTCGAGCCCCGCCTGCTCGGCGAGACCGCGGAAGACCTCCGGGGTGAACCAGTGGATGATCCAGTCCCGGTCGTCGACCACGGACTGCGCCCCGGTGACGAGCTCGTAGCGAACCGTCGTGGTCCGGGTGCGGTTGTCCGGGTCGTAGTCCTCGCCGGTCACCGTGTACCGCGCGTCGGAGTCGCCCGCGCGCGCCTCCCGGGGCACGCCGATCTGTTCGGCCGGCGTCGGCCCGGGGACCCACAGCGGCACCAGGGCCGCACCGTCGGGTGACAGGTGGCGGGCGATGGCCCGCAGGGCGGCCAGGGCTGTGGCGTCGTCGGGCAGCAGGTTGAAGGTCGGGCCCGCCAGGTAGACACTCGGGAAGGTCCGCCCCAGCGCAAGGTCCTCCATCCGCTGATGGTGGATCGGGGTGTCGAGCCCGTCGGCGGCCAGCCGCTCGCGCCCGCGCCGCACCATGTCCTCCGACGAGTCGACGCCCTCGAGATCCAGCCCGAGCGCCGCCAGCCGGTAGAACGGTCCGCTGTCCCCGCACCCCAGCTCCAGCGCGGGGGTGCCGTGCTCCTCGATGAAGGCGCGGTAGCGCTCGACGTCGAAATGCGTGCCGCGCAGGACGTTGTAGATCTCGGGGACGATTCCTGTGTAGAAGTCCGCTGGATGCATCGTTCGAGGGTATCCGGGGACCCGGGCGATAACGTCACCGGCGTGGAGGACGCGATCGACACTGACGCACGCCGGCCCGAGTTCGGCCCCGGCGGCATGGACGACGAGGGCCGGAGGCGCGCCTACGAGGAATGCAACAGCCTCATGGAGACGCTCGACGCCGCACTCAGGGCGGAGCGGCCCCGTGGGAATCCTCCGTGGCAGGACATCGGGTTCCCCGTGATCGACCGTCAGGTTCACGCCGTCTTCCCCCTCCTCGTGGCGCCGATGACGCCCGGTGGGGACTCCGCCGCGGAACGGGACTTCATCGATGTCGCCGATCGCCTGTGGTGGCACTGGGGCTACATGTACGGGGGACACGGCTACCGGGTGGGGTATTTCTACGATGTCGACGAGTGGGGGCGGAAGGTCCTCAGGGACAAGCTGCAGGCCCACGGCGAGTGGCGCAGGGACCCGAGGTGGTGGGACATCGGGAGCCACGTCGTCGTGCTCGTGACCGCTCCGTACGCCGATCGCGCGACGGCCCGCTGCGCCCTGCACGTCGTTCCCCGGGACTGGGTCTTCGCCGGGCACCTGACGCCGAGAACCAATCGGGCGCTCTCGCACTGCCGCACCGTGGAACGCACGGTGGCGGCCGCCGACCTCGACTGGGACTGGCCTCAGGACGCGACGGGCGCGCTGAGGGCGACATCCCGGCGGGATGGTGCGGGCGGCGACGCCGAGCCCCGCGCACACGACGAGTAGGTACACGGCGGGCCCGACGCCGGCCCCCGACCCGTGCCACACTCGACGCACACGGGCGAGGGGAGTGGCCATGGCGACGCCGGACGTGCGGCCGGTCGGAGACCTGCCGAACGAGATGGGCAAGACCGCCCCACGGGAGCTGCAGCGGGCCGGGATCGACTCCCTCGCCAAGGTGAGCGAGCACTCGGAGAAGGAGCTCCTCACGATCCACGGGGTCGGACCGAAGTCGATCAGGATCCTGCGGGCGGCGCTCGCCGACCGGGGCCTCGCCCTCCGCGACGGCTGACCAGCCTCCGGCGACCACTCCCGCCACCAGGACCCCTAGTCTGAGGTCACTGTCGTGTCGCTGCCTATCGAGGAGCCCCGTAGACGACGTCAACGCCAATGACCTGGTGGCCTTCGTCGTCGAGGTCGTCGCCTTCGTGAGCCTGGGGATCTGGGGGTGGCGGCACGGCTTCGGCGACTCCACCGCGGGGAAGTGGCTCGGCATGCTGGCCGTCCTCGCCGTCGCGGTCGCGTTGTGGGCGTTGTTCGTCTCGCCGCAGTCCGTCTTCACCGTCCCCGCGCTCGAGCTCGTCCTCAGGGTGGTGATCCTGGGGTGCGGGGTCCTTGCGCTCGGCACGATCGCCGGGACGGCCTGGGCGGTGGCCTTCGGCCTGATCGCCGCCGCGAACTCGCCCTCGTCTACGTGGGACCGTTCGCCCGCCGACCCGGCGGGGCCGCGGTTCGGCCGCCCGTAGTGTGGTCGCGTGCCGAGGGTGATCTTCATGTGCGGGCCTGCGGGGGCGGGCAAGACGACGCACGCCCGCAGCCTCGAGGCCGACGGGTTCGTCCGCCTGTCCTTCGACCAGGAGGCGTGGGACCGGGGCATCCGGCGCATGCCGTTGGATCCGCGGGACCACCGCGCGATCGAGTCCGACCTCAGGCGCCGGCTCGTCGACCTGCTCGCCGAGGGGCGCGACGTCGTCCTCGACCTCTCGTTCTGGTCCCGGGCCATGCGCGACGACTGGCGGTGCCTGCTCGCGCCGTCGGGCGTGCTGCCGGAGACGATCTATCTCGCGACGGACCGCGCCACGTGCCTGGCGCGCGTGGCCGCGCGCGCCCGGGCCCACGCCGACGATTTCGCGCTCGATCCCGACGTCGCCGAGTCGTACGTCGACCACTTCGAGCCCCCGACGCCGGACGAGGGCCCGCTGCTGGTCGTCTCGCCCTGAACGGGACTCGTCCGTATTGCCGCGCGTCTCAGTGTGCGGCGGGCTTGACGGCTCTCACGAGTGCCGAGTGCATGCCCTGGGCAACCTCATGCGTGAACGCGACCTCGGCGTCGACGAACCCCGCGGCCGCCAGCCCGTCCAGGTACTCGGACCGGGACAGCGCGCCCGCGATGCAGCCGACGAACGAGCCCCGCTCGGCCCGCGCGGTCGGCGAGAGGTCGTCGTCGGCGACGACGTCGGTCACCCCGATGCGTCCGCCGGGGACGAGGACGCGGGCCATCTCCGCGAGAACGGCCGGCTTGTCGGCCGCGAGGTTGATGACGCAGTTGGAGATCACGACGTCGACCGAGGCGTCGGCCAGCGGCACGCCCTCGATCGTTCCCTTGAGGAAGCGCACGTTCGTCGCCCCCGCCCGCGCCCGGTTCGTCTCGGCGAGCGCGAGCATCTCGTCCGTCATGTCGACCCCGTAGGCGAAGCCCGTCGGGCCGACCCGGCGCGCGGACAGCAGGACGTCGATCCCGCCGCCTGAGCCGAGATCGAGCACGGTCTCTCCCTCGTGCAGGTCGGCGACCGCCGTCGGGTTGCCGCAGCCGAGCGACGCCGCCACCGCCTCGGCGGGGAGCTCGCCCTGCTGGTCGGCGAAGTAGAGCGAGGCGCCGAACCCGGTGCCGATCGTGGGCGCGCCGCGCGGCGTCACCTCGCAGCACGACGTTGTCGGGTCGCCCGCACTCGACGTGCAGCTTGTGCTCCCGGCGATCGCGAGCGGGAAGCGAACGTCCTGGGTGGCCGCGACGGCGGCCGCCGCGTAGGCGGCGCGGACGCGCTCGCGGGTCTCGTTCGCCTGGTCGGTCATGCGACGTCCTTCCATCGACGTGTATCGATGGGAACACCCTGCAGGACATATCGATGCACGTCAATGCGACGGGTAGGGTGGCGGCATGACGACCGCGGCCGACCTGACGATCACCCAGGTGGGGGACGGTGCGTGCTGCTCACCGATGGCCGGGGCGCCGATGGACGACTCGAGCGCGAACCGCCTCGCGCGCTCCTTCAAGGCGCTCGGGGACCCCACGCGGCTCCGGCTCGTCTCGCTCATCGCCGCCTCGGACGGCAGCGAGGCCTGCATCTGCGACCTGACGGGCCCGGTCGGTCTGAGTCAGCCCACGGTCTCCCACCACATGAAGACCCTCGCCGACGCCGGACTGGTCACCCGGGAGCAGCGCGGCAGGTGGGCGTACTACCGCCTCGACGACGACGCGTTCGACCACCTGCGCGCGGCGCTCGCCCCGGAGTGATCGCGGGAGACGGCCTCCGCCGTCGTTCCGTCCCGTTCGTGAGTCCCGGGCTGCGAGTCAGGCGCGGAGGAACTGGGTGACCGGCTCCGGGCCGTAGAAGTCAGCGAGCGTCTTGTCGCCCGACCTGGGGTCGACGTGGTCCAGGTCCGCGCCGTGCGAAACGAGGGTGTCGAAGATGCGCCTCAGGTCCTCGACCAGCTCCGGGTTGAGCGGCTTGGGGTCCACCCAGTCGGGGTCGTTGTGGTGGTAGGACGGCAGGATCTGCCGGGCGTCCAGGGTCGCGCGGGCGAGCGAGGTGTTGCCGTACGAGTCGGTGACGCCGACGTCGGCGCCGGAGTCGAGGAGGTGCTCCAGGGCGGCGAAGGCGTCGTCGGCCCGCTCGGCGGTGTTGCGGAACCGCCAGGGGTCCTCCTCGCGCCAGGTCGGCGCGAGCCAGCGGGAGCGCTGGACGGCGGCCATGATCGCGTGGTGGAGCACGGGCATCGCCCACGGCTCGCGCTCGGAGTGCTCGATGAAGTTCGGGTCCGCCCCCGCCTCCAGCAGCAGGGCGGCGATCTCGAACTGGCCGTGCCGGTAGGCGACCTGCAGCGTCGACTGACCCGCGTACTTCTTCGGGGTCTTCGCCGCGAGCGCCGTCGCCTCCGCCGGCTTGCCCTCGAGGCGCCGACGAACCGCCTCGACGTCTCCGTCGATGATCTCCGTGAACACTGCCCGCATGCCGATTCCGATCCCGTGAGCCCACCCGACCTGTCGGGGTTCAGCGTAGTGCCGGGGCTCCGGCCCCCACCGCGGGGGCCTCAGCCGAGCCGTACGAACGACCGGAGCGGATGCTCCAGGTCCCGGATCTCCGTGAACCCCATCGCCTCGTAGAACGCCCGCTGCGCGGGCTCGTCGTCGGTGAGGAGAACCTGCTGCCGGACGTCGTCGAACGGCTCGAGGGCTCGCCTGAACAGCTCCGCCCCGATGCCGGTCCGACGGCGGGTGGGCGCCACGAGGATGTCCTGCAGGTAGACGATCGTCCACCCGTCCCCGACGACGCGCGCGAGGCCGGCCAGTCGATCCCCGTCCCAGGCGGTCACCACCCGCAGTGAGGCGGCGACCGCCGCCTCGAGCCGCGCGGGATCCCTCGTGTACGCCGACCATCCGACCGACCCGTAGAGGTCGACGAGGTCGTCACGACCGACCTCGCGGTCGAGCCGGTAGTTGATGGACGTGAGGGCCTCACCGGTCGTCGTCGCACCGTCGGGCGTCCGGGAGTCGTCGGCACGGCGGGTCATGGGTGCAACCTAGTTGTCGCCGTCGGGGACGTCCCCGGTGCGGCGGGCGATGATCAGCCCGTCCCAGCCCTTGACGCCGACCGTCTGGACGGCCGTCGCCTCGAGCCCCGGATGCTCGGCGATGTCCCCGCGTGACCGCCCGGACGCCCTGCACCCTCGGGTCGGCGCTCGCGGCGTCGGTCACCGCGCCGTTCCGCACGACGTTGTCGATCACGATGAGCGACCCCGGGCGGGTGAGCTCCATGGCGGCGGCCAGGTACCGGGGATTGTTGGGCTTGTCGGCGTCGATGAAGACGAGGTCGAACGGCTCGGTCCGGTCGTCGATGAGGGCTGCCGCGGAGTCGGCCGCGGCGCCCACGCGCACCTCCACCCGGTCGGACACGCCGGCGCGCCGGAGGTTCTCCCGCGCGATCGCGGCGTTGGACTCCTCGAGCTCGAGGGTGACGACGCGGCCCGTCTCGCCCACCGCGTGGGCGAACCAGATGGTCGAGTAGCCGGCGAGCGTGCCGAACTCCAGGACCCGCCGCGCGCCACTTACCTGGGCCAGCAGCGCCAGCAGCGCGCCCTGGTTGGCGGCCACCTCGGCGTTCGGCATGGTCGTGTCGGCGCACGAACGGCGGGCCTCGACGAGGGCGTCGTCCTCGCTGATCAGGGCGCCGGTGAAGTAGTCGTCGACCTCCCGCCAGGCCGCGGGCGACTCGTAGCGATGGGCCGGGGGCGCGTCCTCGTGACCGGTCATGGCCCCAGTCTGACACCGGGCAGGGCGGACGGGCCCCGGCACCCGCGCGCGTGGGGAGGCGGCCGCGTCGTCAGCCCGCCGGCTTCGTTGCGACGCCGTCGAGCCAGAGCGTGTCGGACTCGTCGGAGTGGCTGCCGTCGGTGCCGACGTGCTTCCCGCTGATCGTCGGCCCCTTGGTGATGACATGGACCATCGCCATGCCGTGCCCGCGGCCGAGCCCGTAGTCGTCCTTGAGCCACGCGAGGATCTCTCCGGCCTTCACGCCCTCGGCGTCGAGCCCCTTCTCGCGGGCGATCTCGATGAGCTGTCGCGGCGTGAGTCGGGTCTTCTTCTCGACGGCGTCGAGGTAGGCCTGGAACGACATCGTTCCCCCTTCGTGGGCGTCGGTCAGTCTGCGCGTCGATAATGCACGTCGACGACCCCGTTGGACAGGGGTCGGGTGGAGATGAGCTCGAGCCGCCGGGTCTGCCGCAGTCCGTCGCTGAACAGCGTGGGACCGTGGCCGGCGATGCGCGGGTGGACGAGGAAGCGGTACTCGTCGACCAGGTCCAGTCGGTCCAGCGCGACCGCGAGGCGGCCGCTCCCGACGAGAACGCCCGCGGGCGTGGCCTCCTTCAGGCGCCGGACGGCCGTTCCCAGCTCGCCCGTGAGCAGGTGGGTGTTGGTCCAGGTGAAGTCCCTACGGGTCGACGAGACCACGTACTTCGGCTTGGTCTCGAGGACGGTCGCCCACTCCCGCTCCGACGCCGCCGCCTCCTGCTCTCCGGCCGCGATCGGTGGCCAGGCGGACTCCATCATCTCGTAGGTGTCGCGGCCCCAGAGCATGGCCCCGCAGTCCCGGAGCATCCCCGTGAACAGCGCGAGCGTCTCGTCGTCGGCGATGCCCACGTCGTGCGCGAGGCAGCCGTCGAGGGTGAGGTTGATGCTGAACGTCAGGCGTCCCATCCCCGGAGCCTAGGGGTGTGGGAGGGCCCGGTCGAGGGCTTTCTGGGACGCCGGTCACTGTTCGAGGGCCCTCACAAAGTGTTGTCCGTAGACACACCCGGGACGCCCGGGAAACCATCGTTCCTCGAAGGGGAGTAGCTCCTCCGGACCCCGGTCCGGTTGCGCTGCGTCGACATGCTGGTCGCCGAGGTGGGTGGCCCGGCGCAGCACCTCGCAGCAGCGGGGCGGGCGAGACCTTCGGCCCTTGCCGTGGCCGAAGATCTCGATCGCGGCGTGTTGACGAGGAGTGCTTGTGCCCAACGCCTTGATCCGACGGATCCTGCTCTGTCTGCTGATCGCCGCTCCCGCGGTGGCGCTCCGGCTCACGGGTGTGCGGTTCCTCCCCGTCGTCGATCTGATCATCTTCGGCGCGGCCGTGGTCGCCGCGGCCTTCCTCCTCGCCTGGGCGGCCGAGGCGGCGCACAAGGACATCTCCGGTGCGCTCGCGATCGCGCTTCTCGCCCTCATCGCGGTCCTGCCCGAGTACGCCGTGGACCTGTACTACGCGTACACGGCCGGGTCCGACCCCGCCTACACCCACTTCGCGGCCGCCAACATGACCGGGTCGAACCGCCTCCTGCTCGGATTCGGCTGGCCCCTGGTCGTGATCGTCGCCTACCTGGTCGCCCGCCGGCTCCACAGGGGCACGGGGCGGAAGGTGGTGGCGCTCCGCCTGCCGGGCGAGAGCCGGCTCGACATCGGGTTCCTCGCGATCCTCGCGCTCGTCGCCTTCGCGATCCCGCTCATGGGGAGCATCCCGATCTGGTTCGGGATCGGCCTCATCGCCGTCTTCGCCCTGTACCTGTGGCGCGCGGGCCAGGTCCAGAGCGACGAGGAGGAGGAGTTCGTCGGGGCGGCGGCCCTCATCGCCGACCTGCCGACGCGTTCGCGCAGGACGACCGTCGTCGCGCTGTTCGTCGTCTCCGCGGCCGTCATCCTGCTCTCCGCCGAGCCCTTCGCCGAGTCGCTCGTGGCGTCCGGCTCCGCCCTCGGCATCGACAGCTACTTCCTCGTGCAGTGGCTCGCGCCGCTCGCCTCCGAGGCGCCGGAGTTCATCATCGCCGTCATGTTCGCCCTGCGGGGCAAGGGCGCGGCCGCCATCGGCACGCTCATCGCCTCGAAGGTCAACCAGTGGAGCCTGCTCGTCGGCTCGCTGCCGGTGGCCTACTGGGCCGGCGGCGGTGACGCGGCCCTCCCGCTCGACGGCCGTCAGGTCGAGGAGTTCGTCCTCACGGCGACCCAGACCCTGCTCGGCGTCGCGATCATCATCGGCCTGCGCTTCCACTGGTGGTCGGCGCTCGGCCTCGCGGCCCTGTTCGCCGTGCAGTTCGCCGTCACCGACACCGGCGGGAGGTACGTCCTCAGCGCCGTCCAGGCCGCGCTCGCCGTCGCGTTCCTCGTCGCGCACCGGCGCGACATCCTCCCGGCGCTCGCGGCGCCGTTCGCGCGCGCGTCCGGTCGTGGGACCGACGGCAGCGAGGAGGCGGTGGCTGCCGGTGCGTCCGCCGAGAGGGCCGGCGAGACGTCCGCGCAGGGGGCCGGCGAGGACCCCGCGCGGGAGTCGGCCGAGGCTGCGTCCGCCGCGCTGGACGCCCCGCGTCCGGCGAGGACGGGGCGCTAGGGTGACGACGATGCGCAACGCCCGGATCACCCGTGTGGTCGAGGACTACGTCACGCTGATCTGGAAGGCCTACGAGTGGCCCGGCGGCGCCCCGTCGACCACCGACCTCGCCGCCCAGCTGGCGGTGACGCCCTCCACCGTCTCGTCCACGCTGAAGAAGCTCGAGCGCGACGGCTTCATTGCCTACGAGCCCTACGGCGCGATCGAGCTGACGCCCGCCGGTCACGACCTGGCGGTGGAGATCATCCGGCGCCACCGGATCGTCGAGACCTACCTGCACCGCGAGCTCGGGATGTCGTGGGACGAGGTGCACGTGGAGGCCGACAGCCTGGAGCACGCCGTCTCCGACGCCCTGCTCGCGCGCATGGACGAGGTGCTCGGTCACCCTGAGCACGACCCGCACGGGGACCCGATCCCCGACGCCGTCGGCCGGGTCGCCCCCGACACGAGCCAGGCCCTCGCGGACGTCGCGGCAGGCACGGACGTGCGGGTCACCCGCGTGTCCGACCGGTCGCCCGAGATCCTGCGTCACCTGCAGGGCGTCGGCATCGGGATCGGCACGATCCTGACCGTCGCGGGCGTGAGCCTCGAGGCGGGAGCCGTGAGCGTCGTCGTCGGGGGAGTGTCCGTGCAGCTGGGGCTGCCGACCGCGGCAGCCGTGCGCGTGAGCCCCGAGCCGGCCGCGTAGCGGACCGGCTGCCCGCTTCGGCAGCGAGCCCGCGTGCCTTAGTGTCTAAGCATGAGTGAAGATACGAAGGCATGCGCGCTCGGCGTCGACAGCCAGTACGCCGACCTGGCGGCCGAGGTGTTCACGCTGCTGTCGGACGCCACGCGGGTGCGGATCGTCCTCGCCCTGCGCGACGCCGAGAAGTCGGTGAGCGAGCTGGCCGAGCAGATCGGCAAGTCGCCCACCGTCATCTCCCAGCACCTGGCGAAGCTGCGCTGGGGCAGGATCGTCGCCCCGCGCCGGGAGGGCAACCGCGCCATCTACAGCCTCATCGACGAGCACGCCCGCGAGCTCGTCGCGCACGCCGTCTTCCAGGCGCAGCACGTCGTCTCCGACGCGCCCGAGCACCACCGCGCCGCCGACGGGTCGGTGGCCGTCGGCGGGCGCACAGCCACGCCCGGGACCTGACGCCGCGCATGCTCTCGGTCCTGAGGAACCCGACCTACGCCAGGCTCTTCGGCGCGCAGGTCATCGCGCTGATCGGCACCGGCCTGCTCACGGTCGCGCTAGGCCTGCTCGCCTTCGACCTCGCGGGCGGCGACGCCGGCGTCGTCATGGGGACGGCCATGGCCATCAAGATGGTCGCCTACGTCGGCGTCTCGCCGGTCACCGCCGCGCTCGTCGCCCACCTGCCGCGCCGGCCCGTGCTCATCGGGGCGGACCTCGTCCGCGCCGGGGTCGCGGTGTCCCTGCCGTTCGTCACCGACGTCTGGCAGATCTACGTCCTCATCTTCGTGCTGCAGTCGGCCTCGGCGACCTTCACCCCCGCGTTCCAGGCCGTCATCCCGTCCGTGCTGCCCGACGAGCGTGAGTACACGCGCGCCCTGTCCCTCTCGCGGCTGGCCTACGACACCGAGTCCCTCGTCAGCCCGGTGCTCGCCGCGGCGCTGCTGAGCGTCATCGGGTACCGCGACCTGTTCGTCGGCACCGTCGTCGGCTTCCTCGCCTCGGCGGCCCTCGTACTCGCCTCGACGCTCCCGCGCATCGAGGCGCCGACGCCGGCGCCGTTCGTCGACCGGGTCACCCGCGGCGTGCGGGCGTTCTGGGCCCGGCGTGAGCTGCGCGGGATGATCGGCCTCAACCTCGCGGTCGCGACGACGACGGCCATGGTCATCGTCAACACGGTCGTCCTCGTGCAGGGAGACCTGGGCAGGACCCAGACCGACGTCGCCCTGCTGCTCGCCGCCTACGGCGGCGGCTCGATGATCGTCGCCCTCGCGATGCCGGGACTGCTCGACCGGGTCCCCGACCGCCGGGCGATGCTCGTCGGCGGCGCCGCGCTTCCTGCGTTGCTGCTCGTCTCGGCGGGAGTTCTCGAGTGGCTGGACGGGACGGCGCGGTGGGCCGCGCTGCTCGTGCTGTGGGCGCTGCTGGGCGCCGCGACGTCCGCCGTGCTCACGCCGTCGGCTCGTCTCCTGCGGCGGAACAGCACGGAGGCCGACCGTCCGGCCGTGTTCGCCGCCCAGTTCTCCCTGTCCCACGCGTGCTACCTGCTCACCTACCCGCTCGCCGGGGCGATGGGGGCCGTGATCGGCCTCGCGCGGGTCTCTCTCGTGCTCGTCGCGCTCGGAGTCCTCGGCGTGGCCGCGACGCTGTCGTGGTGGGCGCTCCCGCGGGACCGTCGGCGGGCGGGGACCCCTGCGGACGGCCTCGCCGCGCGGACCCCGGGAGGGGCGTCGGATGAGCGGTGAGACCGGGCCGAGGCTGCGACGACCGCGCGCCGACGACGCCGACGCCGTCCTCGCGGCCTTCCGGTCGAACGCGGACATGGCCCGCCAGGGCGACGTGTCGAGCCTGGCGGACGCCGAACGCTACGTCGGCCGCCTCGTGGCGGAGGATTCGCCGCACGAGGCATGGGTCGTGGACGACGCCGGCGTGCTCGTCGGCCTCGTCTGCGTGAGCGTCGACGACGCGAACCGCAGCGGCTGGTTCTGGTACTGGACGACGGACGCGGCACGGGGCCGCGGCTGGACGAGCAGGGCCGCCGCGACCGTCGCGCACTGGGCGCTGACGGACCGGGGCCTGGAACGGCTCGAGCTCGGCCACCGCGTGAACAACCCCGCGTCCGGCGCGGTCGCCCGCCACGCCGGCTTCGTCCACGAGGGGGTCGAGCGGGCGAAGTTCCTCGTCGACGGACGGCGCATCGACGTCCGCACCTACGGGCGGCTGACGTCGGATCCCGAGCCGGCGTTCGAGCCGCTTGTGATGACCGGGGAGGGCCGGTGAGGTCGCCGTCACCGACGCCTGGGACGGCGAGCTGATCGGGGCTGCGACGCGGCAATGATCCGCGCGCCCCGCGCGGGGGTCCGGCCGGAGGGGGACCGGCGTCGCCGGGCGATCAGCGGCGGCGGCGCCACTCGACGAAGCGCGTCGACCGACGCCCGGGGTGGGCCGGGTCGTACCGGATCCAGTGTTTGCTGCCCACGAGCGGTCGATTGGTGCGGGTTCCCGTCCTGTGCTCGCGCTCCACGCCGTTGGAGTCGGTGAACCGCAGCGTGACGACGTAGTAGTCGTGGACGTTGCTGCCCCTCGATCGGGAGACGGCCACGACCTTCGCGGGGACGAGCGGACCGGTGAGTCGCACGCTGCGGGCGCGCTCCCGCAGTCGTCGGCCGAACAGGATACCGAGCATGGCCGGAACCCTAGCCGTCGCGGGTCAGGGCCCGACACGCACGCCGACGGGGAACTGTCCCCGCCGCCGGCTACCGCGTGAGCGCCACCGTGCCCGCGGCGACCACGAGCAGCCCGATGTACGACCAGCTGTGCACCGCCTCCGGGATCCTGGGCGGTCGACGCCGAAGGACGACGATCACGGGGATCGCGCCGGCGAGCAGCGCCAACGCCGAGGCCACGTCGACCGTGCCGACCAGCCCACCCGCGTCGACGGCACCGCCCCCGAGTGCGAGCGCGATGACCAGGGCCGGCGTGGCGATCGCGAGCGTGAGCGGGTTGGCGAGCGAGGTGGCGACGGCCATCGGCATGCCCGCCCGCCTCATCATGGGCACGGTCATGACGCTGCCGCCCACGCCGAGGAACGCGGCGACGGCGCCGATCGGCAGTCCCCACCCGTCGGGGAGCGGGCGGGACGGCTCGCTCGACGACCCCTGCGAGGCCCGGGAGGCGGACGGTGGGGGAGACGACGGCCGCGCGCCGGGCCCCCGCCCCGCGGGGGCGGCCTGCCGGGACGGCAGGAATCCCGGGCGCAGGAGCAGGTCGACGATCGTCAGCGCGATGTAGGCGACGAAGCCCCACCGCGGGACGGCGTCCGGGACGAACAGGGCGCCGACGGCCCCGCACGCGCCGCCCGCCGCGAGGAGAGCGAAGAGTGCCCGCCGGCCGCCGAGCCGCCCGAGGACAGCCCGGTCGGTGGCAGCGGTGGCCACGGCGGCGTTGACGACCATGACCAGCGCCGACGTCGCGATCGAGACCCGGAGCGCGTCGGCGCCGAGGTCCGCGTCGGCGACGAGGATCACCGGGACCGCGACGAACCCGCCGCCGAAACCGAACAGGACGGTGGTGATGCCGACCAGGAGGCCGATGCCGAGAAGGATCGCGAGAGTCACGGGACCATCGGACCTCGGAACCACGGCGGGCAACAATCGATTGTCGGGCGACTTCTTGTCCGTTCTCGCCACTATCGTGGCCCCGTGCACAACATCGCCCTCGACGACGTCGATCACCTTCCGATCGACGTCCTCCCGATCGGCACGGACTACCCGCCCGGCCACCGGATGCCGGCGCACTCGCACCGCCGCGCGCAGCTGCTGTACGGGACCAGGGGCGTCATGGAGGTCGCGACCGACGAGGGCTCGTGGACCGTCCCGCCGGACCGCGCCGTGCTCATCCCGCCGCGCGTCACCCACGAGGTCCTCATGGACGGCGTGACGACCTGGAGCCTGTACATCGAGCCGGACGCCGTCCCGTGGTGGCCGACCACCTGCGTCGTGGCCGACGTCGAGCCCCTGCTGCGTGAGCTGCTCGAGACGGCGAACGGCTTCGCGATCGACTACCCGGCCAGCGGCCGGGACCGCGCCGTCGTCGACCTCGTCCTGCACGAGCTCCGCCGACTGTCGCCGGTTCCCCTGTCCGTCGCGCTGCCCAGGAGCGCCGACCTGCGGGAGCTGTGCCGCGCCTACCTCGCCTCGCCCGACCTGGCGGTCACCAACGAGAGGTGGGCGAGGGCGGTCGGGCGGAGCCCCCGCACGTTCGACCGGGTCTTCCGCGGCGAGACCGGCGTGAGCCCGGCGGCCTGGCGCGGTCGCGCCCGCCTCCTCGCCGGACTGCGCATGCTGCCCGGCTCCTCGGTCACCGACGTCGCGGGCCGCCTCGGGTACGCGACCCCCGCCGGGTTCACGGCCGCCTTCACCCGCGCCTTCGGCGCCCCACCCACGCGGTTCTCCGGGCACACTCCTGTCTCGTGACGCCCCGCCCTCCGTCTCCCTCTCCCGCCCCACCCCGCTCCACCCTTTCCCGCGAGGGAGGAACGGAACGCCCGAGGTCGGAAGAACAAGTT
The DNA here is from genome assembly GCA_900163555.1 of Actinomycetales bacterium JB111. Lineage (GTDB taxonomy): Bacteria > Actinomycetota > Actinomycetes > Actinomycetales > Actinomycetaceae > JB111. Next base: position 52,725 of record FUHX01000012.1, read on the forward strand.
CCTACCTGACGCGCCCCGTTCTTCCCTCACGGATGGTGGGGGTGGGTAGCGTCGAGGTGTCCGGCTTGCCGCACGAGGGACGGAGACCCCCGATGAGCACCGACCGACTGACGTACCGACAGATCGCCGAGGCCGACCTCGACGACTTCCGACCCATCTTCGAGACCATCCGCGCGACCTTCGAGACCGGCTCCTTCGCCGTCGGACTCGACCTCGTGAGCCGCATCGGCGCGCTCGCCGAGGCCGCGAACCACCACCCCGACGTCACGCTCACCTACGGCTCCGTGCGCGTCCTGCTCACGAGCCACGACGCCGGGGCCGTCACCTCCCGCGACCTCGACCTCGCGCGCGAGATCAGCGCGGTCGCGCGGGAGATGGGCGTGGGATCGAACCCGGGCTCCGTCGCCCAGATCGAGCTCGCGCTCGACGCCCCCGACGGCGGAGCCCTCGCCCCGTTCTACGCGGCACTTCTCGGGGCGCGCGCCTCGGGCGACGAGGTCACCGACCCGTCCGGCCAGTCGCCGAGCATCTGGTTCCAGGCCGCCGAGTCCGGCGGGCCCGGGATCCCGGAGCCCGACCCGGCCCAGCGGTGGCACATCGACGTCGCGATCCCGCTCGAGGAGGCCGAGCAGCGGGTGCGCGACGTCATCGCCGCAGGCGGCACGCTCGTCTCGGACGCGGCCGCGCCGTCGTACTGGGTCCTCGAGGACGCCGAGGGCAACCGCGCGTGCGTCTGCACGGCGTACCGCGCCGACGAGACCGACTGAGCCGGGCGGCGCCGGGGGCGGGCGTCACCGGGAAGAGGGCCGCGCGCCGCACAGTGGCTGGGCGTCCGGTATCGGCGCGCCGGCGCGCACAGCTGCTCGACCTCCGCGACGTCGTCACCGCGCTGCGCGACATCGGCTCCGGGCTGGTCGAGTCCCGGTGCATGCGCCGTTCCGGTCGTAGGGTCACGGTCATGGCGACGAGCTCGAGCGACAGCCCGCAGGACTCCCGGCTGCGCACCCTCTCGCCGTCCTCCTTCGCCCTCGTCATGGCGACCGGGATCGTGTCCCTCGGCCTGTCCGACGTCGGGCTCGCCCTCCCGAGCCTCGTCCTGCTCGTCCTCGGCGCGGGCGCCTACGTGGTGCTGGCCGTCCTGTACACCGCGAGGTGGGTGCGCCACAGGGACGCCGTGCGGGCAGACATGCGCGACCCCTCGGTCGCGTTCGGATACTTCACGATTGTGGCCGGGACCGGCGTTCTCGCGGTCGGGGCCCTCGGGCAGGGCGCGGGACCCGTGGCGGTCGCGCTGCTGGTGGTGGCCGCCGTCGTCTGGCTCGTCCTCGGGTACGTCCTTCCCTGGCAGGTCGTCATGGCACGCGAGGGGGAGTCGATCCTCCCGCGGGTGAACGGCACCTGGTTCATCTGGTGCGTGGCGTCGCAGTCGGTCGCGGTCGGGCTGTCGTCCCTGCGCGACGTGCCCTCCGCCTGGGGCGCCGTCGTCGGCTTCCTCGCCGTCCTCACCTGGTCGGTCGGCGCGCTGCTGTATGCCGGGATCGCGGTCCTCGTCATCCTGCGGCTGGTCCACTTCGGCATGCGGCCGGAGCAGTTCGAACCGCCGTACTGGGTGGCGATGGGCGCGCTGGCGATATCGGTGGTCGCCGGCGCCGGGATCGTGGACATGCCCCCGACTCCGATGGTCGACGCCGCCCGCGGCCTCGTCGCGGGCACGGTCGTCATCTTCTGGTGCTGCGCCGCCTGGATCATCCCCATGCTGGTCGGGGCCGGGCTGTGGCGGCACGTCGTGCACCGGGTCCCGCTCATCTACACGCCGATGCTCTGGTCGATCGTCTTCCCGCTCGGCATGTTCGCGCACGCCTCGATCAGGCTGGGGCGGGTCGAGTCGGTGCCGCTCGTCGAGGGGGTCGGGCGCGGCTTCCTCTGGCTCGCCGTGGCCGCGTGGCTGCTCGTCGCAGCGAGCCTCGTGGTCGACCTCGCTCGAGGCAGGAACGCCGCCGCGAGGGCGGCGCGCCCCTAGGCTCGACCGCATGAGCTCCCGCCACATCAGCAGGGTCATCGCCGCTCCCGCGGAGCGCGTCTACGCGTTCGCCGCGGAGCCCGACAACCTCCCGGCCTGGGCCGCCGGGCTCGCGAGCGCGGAGGTGACGCGGCGCGGGGAGGATCTCGTCGTCGCCTCGCCGATGGGGGAGGTGACGGTCCGCTTCGTCCCCCGCAACGACCTCGGCGTCCTCGACCACGTCGTCACGCTCCCCACGGGCGAGGCCGTGCTCAACCCGCTGCGCGTCGTCGCGCACCCCGACGGCTGCGAGGTGATCTTCACGGTGCGCCGGCTCGCGATGACCGAGGAGCAGTTCGACGCCGACTGCGCCGCCGTCGCCGCGGACCTTGACCGGTTGCGGGGGCTCGTCGAGCCGGGGCGGTCCGAGCCGGTGCCGTCCGAGCCGCAGCCCTCCGACCGCGCCGGATAGGGGACGGCCGCCCCGGTCAGCCCGCCCGCACGCGGACGACGTGCCACCCGCTCGCGCCGTTCGGCGCCGGCGGCGCGAGCTCCGCCGTCTGCACCTCACCGCCCGCGCTCGTCGCGCGGCACTGGATCGTGTGCTCGCCGGCCGGCAGGTCGACCGGGAGAGACCACTGCACCCACGTGTCCGCGTTGATCGCCCGGGCCAGGTCGGCCGCCAGCCACTCGCCGGTGTCGACCCGCACCTCGACCCCGTCGATCCCGGTGTGCGGCTGCCAGGCGACGCCGGCCACGACCGACCGCCCGGCCGCGACGTCGCCGGAGCGCGGCACGTCGATCCGCGACTGCAGCTTGATCGGCCCGAGTTCGTCCCACCCACGGTCCGTCCAGTAGGCGCGTGCCTGTTCGAAGCGCGTGACCTCGAGGTCGACGACCCACTTGGTCGCCGACACGTACCCGTACAGCCCGGGCACCACCATCCGCACGGGGAAGCCGTGCTCGAACGGCAGCGGTTCGCCGTTCATGCCGACGGCGAGGATCGCCTCCCGCTCGTCCGTCAGCGCCTCGAGCGGGGTGCCGGCGGTGAAGCCGTCCTGCGAGGTCGAGAGCACCATGTCCGCGCCCTCGAGCGGTCCGGCCCGCGCGAGCAGCTCGCGGATCGGGTAGCCGAGCCAGGTGGCCGTCGAGACGAGGTCGCCGCCCACCTGGTTCGACACGCAGGACAGCGTGGTCACCGACTCCTCCAGCTCGAGGGCGAGGAGCTCGTCCCAGGTGAGCGTCACCTCGCGCTCGACGAGCCCGTGGATGCGCAGCGACCAGTCCGCCGGGTCGATGTGCGGGACGACGATCGCGGTGTCGATCCGGTAGAAGTCCTCGTTCGGCGTGAGGACGGGGGCGAGCCCGTCGATGCCGAGCTCGGCCTGCGCCGGGACGGTCGCGGGCGTCGCCGCCCGCGGCAGGCGCAGCGCCGCGCGGATGGCCTCCACAGAGCGGGTCGCCGCCGACGAGAGGGTCGCGACCGTGGCCGCCACCGCGCCGACCGCCGCCATCGAGAGGCTCGCGAGCAGGAACCTCCGGCGGGAGTACTCGGTGACCGCCACCGTCGGCCCGACGTCGGATTCCGTCTCATTCGGCCCGACGTCGGAGCTCGCCTCCCTCGGTCCGACGGCGGATCCCGCCTCCCGCCGTGCCGTCAGCACCGCGACCGGGGACGGCGCCAGGAGACGGGCCAGGTAACGCAGGGCGACGACGGCCACGAGGCCCGCGACCGCGGCAGGAAGCACGGACAGGCTTCCCGCGTCGGCCCTCGTGAGGGCGGCGAGCGCGCCGAGCGCCCCGAGCAGTCCCAGGACGACCGAGCCGAGCGGTGGCCGGCGGCTCTCGGTGAGACCGGCGACGGCGGCCAGCGCGGCGAGCACGAGCCCGATCAAGACGACGAGCGCGAGCTTGTCGGCCGTGCCGAAGACCGAGATGGCCCAGTCCTTCAGCCACCCGGGCACGCGGTCGATGACCGCGGAGCCGACCGAGGCGACGGGGCTCGAGGTCGGGGACAGCAGCGCCGCCAGCAGCTCGCCGGCGCCCACGCCGAGGGTGGCCGCCGCGACGCCGGCCCACGACGCGCGCAGCGCGTCCCTCCGCCCCGTCATGGAGCCACGCTACGCCCGGCACCCCGGCACCCCGGCACCCCGGCACCCCGGCACCCCGGCACCCCGGCACCGGGCCACCGGGCCACCGGGCCCGACAGAAGTCGCCGACGAGGGCGCGCGTAGCGTGGGCGCATGCACTGGTCGATCACCGGCGAGATCGTCGTCTGGCGCGGCCCCGCGCCCTTCTACTTCCTGGCGATCGACGAGGAGACCTCCGACGACGTCAAGGAGGCCGCGCGCGGGCTGGAGTACTGGGGGCAGGTCGCGGTGGTCGCGCGCATCGGCGCCACCGAGTTCACCACCGCCCTGTTCCCGAGGGACGGCCGCTACCTGCTTCCCGTGAAGGCGGCCGTCCGCGACGCGGAGAACATCGAGGCCGGCGACGTCTGCGCCGCCGAGCTCACGCTGCGTCGGGACCGGTGAGCCCGCCCCGCACGCGGACCCCCGGGCCTGCCTGCCATCTCGACAGGTGGGCGACGGGCCTTCGGCCGGGCGCCGTCGTCGGGGGCTTGTTACGTTCCGCCGGGGCGTGAGCCCCAGGCGCCGGCGGCGAGCCAGTCCCGGCCCGATCGACGCGCGGCCGACGCGGGCGGCGCGACGACACCACGAGGAGAGGACAACCCCCCACATGGCTAAGAACGTGATGTTCTCCGGCGGAATCCCCGCGGGAAGCGCCGAGGACGTGTTCACCCTGCTCGCCGAGAACATCGGCGACCGCGCGATCGCGTGGCCCGACGGCGAGACGTCGCCCAGGCGCTCCAGCTGGATCGGCGCGATCAACAACCAGGTGCTCGCCACGGCGGACTGCTTCGAGCCCGCCGACGCCGAGCTCGGGCAGGACGACGACCACGCCTACCAGGCGTTCAAGAGCCTGAAGATCAAGAAGGGTGTCGAGCTCGACCTGCGGGGGAAGCTGCCCTACGCCGAGGACGCGATCGAGTCCTACGGGACGTTCAAGCGCCTGCAGGCCGAGGGGAAGATCCCGGAGGGCACGCGCTTCCAGGTCGCGTTCGCGGGCGCGCACGACGTCATCTCGATCACCTTCCCGAACCACGACGAGTGGGCGCCCGTGACGAAGGCGTGGCAGGACGCGCTCACCGAGGAGTACCGCCGCATCCTCGAGGTCATCCCGGCCGAGGAACTGTGCGTGCAGCTCGACTACTGCACCGAGATGATCCACATCGGGGGCACGTGGCAGAAGCTGTTCAGCTGGGTGCCGGACATCGACAGCCAGGAGCTGTTCGACCTGTACACGAGCCCCGACTACGTCGCCGGCCACCTGCGTGGGCTGCCGGACGAGGTGCGCGTCGGCATCCACGTCTGTTGCGGCACCTCGCCGTCGTTCCCGGTGCAGCCGCTGGACGACATCGCGCTGCCCGTGCGCCTGTCGAACGCCATCCACGCGGCCACCGGCGGCCGCCCCGACTACTACCACCTGCCGGCGCTGCCGGAGTCGGACGAGGCGTACTTCGCGCCGCTGAAGGACCTCGAGATCGGCGAGGCCACGCTGTACATCGGCCTCGAGTGCAACGACGGCATCGACGAGATGGACCGTCGCATGGCGGCCGCCCGCACGGCCCGTGCGGACTTCGGCGTGGCCCACTACTGCGGCTACTTCTGGAACGGCCCGATCATGGCCGACCTCATCCGCACCCTCGCCGAGGGCGCCGACCGGCAGGCCGCCACGCTCGCCTGACCCCGCGCGACTTCTGCCCGGCCCGCCGCCATGATGGTGGCGGGCCGGGAAAGTCCTGGCCTTCAGAGCAGGGGAGTGGACATGACCGACCCGACGACGACGCCCGGTCGCCTCACCGTCATCGGTGGCCCCATGTTCGCGGGCAAGTCCGGCGAGCTGCTCACCCGGGTCCGCCGCCGCGGCATCGCCGGCGCCAGGGTCGCGGTCGTCAGCCACGCCTGGGACACCCGGCAGGGTGACGGCGTGATCGCCACGCACGACGGCGGCACCATCCCGGCCCGCGGCGCCTCGTCGGTCGAGGACATCGATGCCGCCGTCGCCGAGGCGCTCGCCGACGGCGGGCTCGACCTCGTGGCGATCGACGAGGCGCAGTTCTTCGGCGCCGACCTCCGGCCCTGCGTCGAGAGGCTCCTCGGCGCAGGCATCGACGTGCTGGTCGCCGGCCTGTGCGTCACCTTCGACGCCGAGCCGTTCGCGCCCCTTCCCGACCTCATGGCTCTGGCCGAGGAGACCGTGAAGCTGACGGCGGTGTGCGTGACCTGCGGGCGCGACGCCTCGTTCCACGAGCGGATCGAGCGTTCGGCGGCGGACTCCCCGGACGATCTCGGGCCGGGACATGTGGGTGGGACCCGGATGTACGCGGCGCGGTGCCGCGAGCACCACCCGGCGTTCGCACGGGGGTGAACGAGGCGCCGCGTCCGGCGGGAGGGGAGTTCTCCACCCGCTATGGGCGTGACGTGGAGCACTCCCGCTGCCATCGTGGGGCGATGATGACGACGACGCACCGGGCCACCGCGCGATCGCGCGCCTCCCGGACGATGGGGGCACTTGCCGTTCTCGGCATCGCGGCGGGAGGGATCGCTGCCTGCGGGGGAGACGACCCGGTGGAGTCCGACGACGGGACCACCACCAGCCCGCCGATCGAGCCCACGGACGAGACGTCCGACGAGGCGCCCACGGACGATGCCCCGACCGACGACGGGGCCGATGCCCCGACGTCGGAGGACGAGGCCGCACCGACGGACGAGCCGGAGGCGCCGCCGGAGGATGGGGACGGTGGTGAGGACGGCGCGCCGACCGACCCGGAGGAGTGCGACGCCCCGCCGGGATCGGACTGCGACTACGCGCCGGACGAGCCCCTGGAGCTCACGCTCCCGATCCGGGAGATCGCCGACGCCGATGCGCTGGACGCGAACCGCACGGACACGGTCGGCGACAACTCGGCGGTCATCGCGCTCGTGGACGCGGCCGGCGCGGGCGAGCTCGGCGAGTACGAGGTGGCCCTCCAGACCGACACGGAGCCGTACAGCATCGACATCCGTTACTCCTCGATCAACCCCGAGATCGAGGAGTGGGAGTGGATGGAGACGGGCCACGACATCGGCGTGCTCCTGCTCGCGACGATCGGGAACATCGACATGGTTCTTTACACCCACCCCGACGGCGAGAGCGGCGGCGCGACCACGCGCGAGACGGCCACCTGGGATCTCGGGGCGGACCCGCTCGAGCTGGGCGCCGACCGCGGCGGCCTGCTGGAGATGATCGAGAACCTGAGCGCCACGCCGTAAGGCGGACGGCCAACCACGTGGGCGCCTCCCGGTCATCGACCGGGGGGCGTTCCTGTTGCGGGTGTCGGTGGCCGCTGCCACGCTGACCGGGTGCCGAGCGGCACCCAGTCGATCGAAGGAGCTCGCCATGGCCACATCGCTCGCGACCTACATCGCCTTCCCGGGCAACGCCCGCGAGGCGTTCACCCACTACCGGGACGTCTTCGGCGGCGATCTCCAGATCACCGGCTACGGCGACGTGCCGATGCCGGACATGCCGTTCGAACCCGGGCCCGACGACGTCGCGCACGCCGTTCTCACCCTCCCCGGCGGCGTCATCGCCGGCGCGGACGCGATGCCCTCCGAGCGGGACAAGCCGCTGCGGGACACCGGCTACTCGTTCCTGTACGAGGTGGAGACCGTCGAGGAGGCGCAGCGGATCGTCGACGCCCTCGTGGCCGGCGGCGGCGAGGTCGGGATGCCCCTGGAGCGGGCGCCGTGGGGCGCCTGGTACGGCAACGTCTTCGACCGCTTCGACGTGATGTGGGCGCTGTCGACGTCCGACGCCGAGAGCGCCTAGGTCCGACCGGCCCGGGTGACGCGGCCCTGGCCGCGCTCCAGCCGACGCGCACCGACCGAGCCGGCCTGCGTCTCGGTCGAGTGGGCCGAGCCGGCCTAGGCATAGGCCGAGCCGGCCCCGGCCTCAACCGAGCAGGTCGGGGATCTGCCTGAGCGACGTGACCGTCCACCGGGCCGGCCCGGCATCGAGGTCAAGCCCCTCGGTAACGAGCATGGCGCTGTCGACGCCCGCCCCGGCGGCCGCCTCGGCGTCGATCGGGCGGTCGCCGACCGCCAGGCAGCTGTCGGCGGTCAGGCCGTGGCGCGCGAGAACCTCGAGGTACATGTCCGGGGCGGGCTTGCGGGGGTAGCCGTCCGGAGCGCACAGCAGGTCGTCGACCTCGAGCCCGAGCCCGGCGACGAGGTCGCGGGCGGAGGCCGCGTCGCGGTGGGTGACGATGACGTTGAGGCCGCCGAGGTCCCGCGCCGTTGCCATCGCCTCCCGAGCCCCGTCGACCACGGGCGGCGGCGCCGTCCGCCAGCGCTCCTTGAGCGCCGCCTCGGCGTTCCGGAACTCCGAGGTGGCGATGCCGAACCGCCCGGCGAGCTCCTCGATCGCATGGCCCGTCGAACGGCGGGTGAGCGCGGCGACCGACGTGGGCTCGACCGCGCCGCCGTGCCGCTCGACCACCGCGCCGAGAGTGGCGTCGAGGGCCGGGTAGGTGTCGACGAGGGTTCCGCCCATGTCCCAGATGAGGTTCCGGCGCATGGGGACAAGTGTGCAGCCGCCACGCACGGTGGCGCGAGCGTGCACCGCCGAATGGTGGCTGCGCCGGGGTGGTGCTTCGATGGGGAGATGAACGAGGAGAACGCCACGGACCGCATCACGTCGAGCCGCGTCACGTCGGCGTCGGCCGAGATCGCCGCCGGCGCGGCGGACATCTTCCGGCTCATCGCGGTGCCGGCGAACCAGCCGTCCTGGGACGGCAACGACAACCTCTCCGCCTCCGAGGACCACGAGCAGGTCCGCGGGGTTGGGGAGGTCTTCACGATGACCCTCACCTCCGGGGGCGTCCGCGAGAACCGTGTGGTGGAGTTCGAGCAGGACCGCCTCATCGCCTGGCAGCCGTGCGAGCCCGGTGGCGGACCGCTCGGCCAGCTCTGGCGGTGGGAGCTCGAGGAGGTCGGTCCCGGTCGCACGCGCGTGACGCAGACCTACGACTGGACGAACCTGCACGGGCCCCAGAAGCGGATCGAGCGCGCCAGGGCGACGACCCCGGACCGTCTGGCGGCGTCGATCGAGCGGCTGCGGGAGGCCGCCGAGGGCTGACGGCAGGCGCCGGGAACGATTATTCCGAAACTGGAAGTTACCTTGACCGACCGCATAAACTTACAAGGACTCGTACCGCCAACGTCGATCGACGGGGCCCGAGGATTCCGATCAGTGGGACCGTATCCCGCGGAACCTTCCGCGGAATGAGTTGATATGTCAGGGTGGTATTCCGGACGACGGGCCGGTCGTCAGATGCCGTGACGTCGCATAGTTCAAGGAGCAATGATGCTGGGAGACGCGATGAGGAACCGGGGTGCTCCGCCGTCCGGTGGGGCGGGAGGAACGTCGTCGGGCGTCCGCGGGAGCGGCGGAGGGCCGAATGCCTAGGCAGCGCAGCTACGACGACACCCTGCGGGACCGGCTCATCGACGAGGCGGCGCTGGTCATCGTCGACACGGGAGTGGACACCCTCTCCGTCCGCGACGTCGCGCTGCGGGCCGGCACGACGACGAACGCGATCTACACCTTCTTCGGCAGCCGCGGCTCGCTGATCGCGGAGGTGGTCGCCAAGGCGGACGAGTCGTTCGCCGCCGCGCACGCCGACGCCGTCGGCGCAGGGGACCGGCTTACCGACCTCTACCGCTACGGACTCGCCTTCAACCAGTGGGCGGTCGAGAACCCCACACTCTTCGAGGTGCTGGCCGCGAGCGACGGCGTGATCCGCAAGAACTCCCTCCCGCCATGGGCGCCGGACTCCTCCCGCCGCACGTTCGACGAGCAGTCGACCCTCGTGCTGACGGTGGGCCGCCTCATCGAGGCCGGCGTGCTGGACGCGGCGGACCGGGTGCTCGTCGCGACCTACGTCTGGGCCGCGCTCCTGGGCTTCATCGAGGTCAACCGCCAGCTCGACTCGCGGCGGCCGGAGGGCTTCGACCTCGTGACCGTCCTCGACCACGCGATCGCGCCGTGGGTCGCGGCGGACGCCGCGGGAACCGCGGCGGCGAGCGTCGACCTGGACGCGCTGCGCGGCTGAACGGGGGCCTGCTGCTGGTCGCCTGTCAGACGAACAGCAGCAGGCTCAGGGCCATCACCGCCATGCCGGCGAGGAGGCCGTAGATCGCGAAGTGGTGGTGCCCGTACGCCTCCGCCGTGGGCAGGAGCTCGTCGAGCGAGATGAACACCATGATCCCCGCGACGGCGGCGAGGACGATCCCCATGATCAGCGGGGTGAGGAACGGCGCGAGCAGCAGATAGCCGACGACGGCCCCGGCCGGCTCGGCCATCGCCGCGAGCACGGCCCACCTCAGCGCCGTCGCCCGCGAGCCCGTGGCCCGGCGGATCGGGATCGCGACGGCGATGCCCTCCGGGATGTTGTGGATGGCGATGGCCGCCGCCACCGGGATGCCGATCTCCGGCTCCTGCAGGGCGGCGACGAAGGTGGCGAACCCCTCGGGGACGTTGTGGATGCCGATGGCGAGCGCCATGAGCGTGCCCATCCGCATGAGGGCCCGGGCCTCGTGGGCAGCCGCCTCGTGCTCGGTCGCCGGCACCTCGTGCGGGTTGGCGTGCCCCGGCACCATCCGGTCGATGACGGCGATGATCGCGACCCCGAGGAAGAACGCGCCCGTCGCCAGCCACGCGGCGCCGCGCTCGTCGTGCGTGCGGCCGATGAGGTCGAGGCCGCTCGGCACCAGCTCGACGAACGACACGTAGATCATCACGCCGGCCGAGAAGCCGAGGGCGCCGGAGAGGTAGGCGTTCGAGATCGGCCGCCGGCCGAGCGCGAACCCGGCGCCCAGCACGGTCGACAGGCCGGCGGCGAGCGTCAGGGCGAAGGCGAACAGGACGCCGTCGGGCACGTGGTTCCTTCCGATCTTGCAGCGGTCGTGGCGCCGTGCCCCGCGAGGACCGCGCCGGACGCGGTGACAAGGGGTGCGCATCCGGAGAACCGGATGGGGCGAGGGTAGTTCCTGCCGCGGCAGCATTCTCGCCGACACCGCGTCCGACCTGGGCATTTGCCGCCGGATCGATAACGTAACCGCTGTTACAAACCGGTAACGAATGGTCCGTTACTCTGACGGAAGTTGACACGGACCCGGACGCCCAGGGTTACAGTTCGCGTCAACCTGTGTGGGGCGACACGTGCCCTGCATGGATTCGACTGGTTGGTCCGCACGCTGAAGTAGGGCCACCACCCTGAGGAGGAACATGAAGATTCGGCGCATCACCGGGCTTGTCGCGGCTTCCGCGGCCACCGCCCTGGTCCTTGCTGCGTGCGGCGGAGGGTCGGACGACGACAACGACGGCGACACCGATGGTGAGTCGACGTCGGAGGACGGCGGTGACGGGGGCGGCGGCGACGCCGAGGGCCTCGTGACGTCGACCCAGATCAACGTCGGCTGGAACCAGAACTTCTACGAGTACAACTCGAGCTCTGCGACCGGTAACGCAACCGCGAACAACAACATCCTGTACATGACGACGGGCGGCTACTTCTACTACAACGCCGACCTCGAGCTCGTCCCGGACGAGGAGTACGGCACCGCGACCGTCACGTCCGAGGACCCCCTGACGATCGAGTACACGGTCGCCGACGGACAGACCTGGTCCGACGGCACGCCCGTCACCGCGGTCGACACGCTGCTCGAGTGGGCGGCGACCTCCGGCCACTTCAACACCGCTGAGGTCGAGCTCGACGAGGACGGCATCGCCAACGAGGAGGAGCTCGAGGGCCAGGTCGCCTTCTCGGGCACGGTCCCGACCGTCGCCTACATCTCCGAGGTCCCGGAGATCTCCGACGACCTCATGACGCTCACGGTCACCTACGACCGTCCGTTCTCCGACTGGCAGACGAACCTCAGCCCCGGCGTCCCCGCCCACGTCGTGGCGATGCACGCCCTCGACATCGACGACCCGCAGGAGGCCCTCGACGCCGTCGTGGCCGCCATCCAGGACGGTGACACCGAGGCGCTCGCCGCGATGTCGGAGTTCTGGAACACCGGCTTCGCGATCGAGGACCAGCTCGAGGACGACCCGTCGCTGTACCTGTCCAACGGTCCCTACGTCCTCACCGAGGTCAACGGCGAGGAGTACACCACGCTCGAGCGCAACGAGGCCTACACCGGCTCGCGCGACGCTCCGTTCGACCTGCTGACCGTCCGCATCCAGGGCAACCCGGGTGACCAGGTCACCGCGATGCAGAACGAGGAGATCGCGGTCATGGCGCCCCAGGCGACGGCCGACATCCTCACGCAGATCGAGGGCCTCGGCGACCCGTACCAGTTCACGCAGGACGACACGGCCACCTACGAGCACATCGACTTCATGATGGGCAACGAGGGCCCGTTCGACCCGGCGACGTACGGCGGCGACGAGGACACGGCGCGCTCGGTGCGCCAGGCGTTCCTCAGCCTGATCCCGCGCCAGGAGATCCTGGACTCGCTGGTCGTCCCGCTGAACCCCGACGCGGAGGTCCGCAACTCGTTCACCCAGGTCCCGGGCAGCCCGGGCTACGACCAGGTGGTCGAGGCCAACGGTCTCGGCGACCAGTACCTCGAGCCCGACGTCGACGCTGCCCAGCAGCTCCTCGACGAGGCCGGCGTCGAGACGCCGATCGACGTGCGCTTCCTGTACGACAACTCGAACGAGCGTCGTCTGCAGACCTACGAGATCCTCTCCTCGGAGATGGCGGAGTCCGGTCTGTTCAACCTCGTGGACGCCGGTTCGGTCGACTGGGGCACCCAGCTGTCCGACCCGACGATCTACGACGCGAGCCTCTTCGGCTGGCAGTCGACCTCGACCGCCGTGTCGGAGTCGCAGGCGAACTTCGTCCTCGGTGGCATCAACAACTTCGGTGAGTACGACAACGAAGAGGTTGCGGCCCTGTACGACGAGCTCTCGACCACCACGGACGAGGCTCGCCAGATCGAGATCCTCGGCGAGGTCGAGGCTCACCTGGTCGAGGACGCGTTCGGCGTCACGCTGTACCAGCACCCCGGTGTGACGGCGTGGAACACCGAGGCGATCGAGGAGGTCTCCCCGATCACCATCGCCCCGACCATCTTCTGGAACTTCTGGGAGTGGGCACCGGGCTCGGCGCAGGCCTCGGCCTGACCTGACCGACCGGGTAGCGATACCCGCCCGGGCACGCGACGAGGCGCCGGGACCAACCGGTCCCGGCGCCTCGGCGTGTCACATGCGACGGGCGGGTAACGTGATCCGCCCCTCACTACATCCTCAAGGGTAGGCGCGATGATTCGCTTCGTCCTCAGACGTGTGGTCACGGCAATCGCCGTGCTCCTCGTCTCGAGCTTCATCATGTACGGCATGGTCAGCCTGTCGATCGATCCGTTCGCGGATCTCCGCGGCATGACCATCCCCCAGGAGCAGCTGGAGCTCCTGTACCAGCAGCGGATCGACCTCCTGCGGCTCGACCTGCCGTGGTACGAGCGGTACTGGGACTGGCTGGGGAACGTCCTGTTCCACGGCGACTTCGGCGTCGCCTGGCGCTCCGGACGCACCGTTCCCGAGGTCATGGGACACGCCCTCGTCGACACGCTCCAGCTGGTCTCCGCCGCGACCGTCCTCGCGATCGTCTTCGGCGTCGCGGTCGGCATCGTCTCGGCCCTGCGCCAGTACACGAACTTCGACTACCTCATCACCTTCGTCTCGTTCGTCCTCTTCTCGCTCCCGTCCTTCTGGGTGGCGGTGCTCCTCAAGCAGGGCGGCGCCATCTGGTTCAACACCTTCCTCGGCGATCCACACCTCTCCTACGTGACCATCGCGGTCATCAGCGCCATCTCCGGGATCCTGTGGATGATGGCGGTCGGGGGCGAGTGGAAGCGTCGAGTGATCGTCCTCGTCGCCGGGTTCGCCGCCGCGTTCCTCACGTTCGCGTACCTGCAGGAGACGGGGTGGTGGACCACCCCGCACGTGTCCGGCTTCCTGCTGCTCCTGCTCGGCGTGGCCACGGCGCTCGGCATGACCCTGCTCGTCACCGGCATCAACCGTCAGGGCTGGCGCGCGCTGGCGACCGGCCTCGTCACCGTCGCGCTGTTCATGATCCTGTACCGGTGGATCGGGCACGGCCTGCTGGTCGACATGACCGACACGATGACCTGGGGCAAGATCGCCCTGTTCATCCTCGCCGGCATCGCGGTCGGCGCGCTCATCGGCCTCGCGTTCGCCGGGCCGGACTTCACGCAGGCGATGCGCGTGGGCGCCGTCGTGGGCGGCGTCATGATGGTGCTCATCATCGTCGACCGCGTGATGCGCGCCTGGCCCGCCTACTTCCAGGCCACGGCGATCGACGGGCGCCCCATGGCGACCACGGGTTCGACGACGCCGAACCTCGGCGGCAACTTCTGGATCGGTGCGATCGACCTCTACACGCACCTCCTGCTGCCGACCCTGGTCCTCATGCTCATCTCGTTCGCGACGTACACCCGCTACGCGCGCGGCTCGATGCTCGAGGTGCTGAGCCAGGACTACATCCGCACCGCCCGGGCCAAGGGCCTCACGGAACGCACGGTCATCACGCGCCACGGCTTCCGCAACACCCTGATCCCGCTCGCCACGATCGTCCCGGTCGACGTCATCACGCTCGTCGCCGGCGCGATCATCACGGAGAACGTCTTCGGCCGCCCCGGGATGGGGCAGCTGTTCCTCACGTCCCTCAACGACGCCGAGATCGAGCCGGTCATGGCCTACGTGCTGCTGATCGCCGCGCTCGCCGTCTTCGCCAACCTTGTTGCCGACCTCATCTACGCGGCACTCGACCCCAGGATCAGGCTGAGCTGATGACGTCATCCAACCTTCCGAACCCGGACGAGACCGCCCCGGAGGACCTCGGCTCGGTCGACGAGTCGCGCTCCTCGCGCGGCGAGAACGAGCTCGAGCTCCGCGAGGTCGCCGGCCTGACCCAGGGCCAGCTCGTCCGCCGCAGGTTCTTCCGCCACAAGGGCGCCATGGTCTCCATGGTCGTCCTCGTCCTCGTCGCGATCCTCGCGTTCAGCTCCGTGGGCTTCGGCCCGATCCCCGGGTGGTGGGACTGGGGCCCGCGTGACCGCGACCCCGCCGGCCAGATCAACGCGATGGGAGCGCCGACCTTCGAGCTGTTCCCCGAGGGAGGCGGACTGTTCGCGCTGGGCTCCCACCCGTTCGGGCAGAACCAGATCGGCCAGGACCTGTTCGCGCAGGTCATGCTCGGCACCCAGACCTCGCTCATCGTCATGGTGCTCGTCGGCGTGATCTCCGGCGTGGTCGGCGTCGTCGTCGGGGCGCTCGCGGGTTTCTTCCGCGGCTGGCTCGACGGTCTGCTCATGCGCCTGACCGACCTCGTCATCACGATCCCCGCGATCGTGCTCGGTGCCGTCCTCGGCAAGCTGATCTCGAACCCGAACACGATGGAGGACGTCTACGCGATCCCCGTCCTCGGCACGATCGTGGGCTGGATGTCCATGCCGGTCATGCTGTCGGTCGTCCTCGGCCTCACGCTGTGGACCGGTATGGCGCGGCTCGTGCGCGGTGACTTCCTCGCCCTGCGCGAGCGCGAGTTCGTCGACGCGGCCCGCGTGGCCGGCGCGTCGAACTCCCGGATCATCTTCAAGCACATCCTGCCGAACGCGGTCGGCGTCGTCATCGTGAACGCGACCCTGCTCATGGCCTCGGCCGTGCTGCTGGAGACGGCCCTCGCCTACCTCGGTTTCGGCCTGTTCCCGCCGAACTACTCCCTGGGCTACATCATCAACAACTACCAGGGCGCGTTCGCCACCCGACCGTGGACCTTCTGGATCCCCGGCATCCTCATCGTCCTCATCGCGCTGAGCGTCAACTTCATCGGCGACGGCCTGCGCGACGCGTTCGACCCGCGGCAGAAGCGCGTGCCGAGCGCCCGCGCCATGCGCCGCGCGGACGCGAAGCTCAACATGGACTCACCCGTCGCGAACGCCGGCGGTGTCCAGGCGGGCGGCCCGACCACCAGGCCCGAGGGGCCGGAGGACGAGTGATGTCGCTCCTGAACCCCGTGCGGCGCTCAGCCGAGGGCGGCCACCACGAGGAGACCGATCACGGCCAGGCCCGTCAGTCCGTGCCAGGCGTGCGTGACCTCGGGAACCGGACCGTCGGCGCCGAGGTGACCGGCGCTGCGCAGGCTCGCCATGCGGTCGCGGGCGATCTGGGCGGCGTCCTCGGCGGTGCCGTGCACGCGCTCGACCGGCGTGCCGCCGTCGGGGGTGGGGTCGACCGTCGCCTCCACGTCCCCGGGCGTGAAGGCCGGGTCCTCCACCTCCTCGCCCCGACGGCGGGCGCGCGCCTCGCGCTGCGCCCGGCGGGCGGGGGAGGACGCGGGCAGCGCCCAGCTGCCGACCTGCCCCGACGTCGTCACGATCGACAGCGACCAGCGCTCGCCGATCTCGCGGACCGCGGGCCACGGCACGTGCGTGGTGCGCAGCAGGTCGCGAACGGTGATGCCGCCGTCGGACACCTCGACGGTGGGTCGCCACCACAGGGCGTGCACGAGCAGCGCGGCGAGCGCGGGCCAGGCCAGGTGCCCGGTCGCGATTGTCCCGCGGTCCGCCACCACGCCCACCGCGTAGGCGAGGCAGGCCGCCCAGCCGACCACGGCGATCGTGCGTGCCCACCGGGTGCGAATGACGTACGTGGGGCGCATCTGACCATCCTGTCATCCGCCGTCCGGAACCCGGAGCGGCTGGCCAGCACCACCGGAAGGACCACCACGTGACCGAGTCTGTTGTCGCGCCGCCCACGCGCGCGTTCGAGGACAAGGACCCGATCCTCACGGTCGAGGACCTGTCGGTGGAGTTCTTCGTCGACGGCGAGTGGGTCGTCGCCGCGGACAAGCTGAACTACCAGGTGCGTCCGGGAGAGATCCTCGCGATCGTCGGCGAGTCGGGATCGGGCAAGTCCCAGTCCTCGATGTCGCTCGTCGGCCTGCTGCCCCCGAACGGCCGCACCAGCGGGTCCGCCCTCCTCGAGGGCACCCAGCTGGTGGGGCTGAGGGGCCAGCGGCTGCGCAACGTGCGCGGCGACAGGATCGCGATGATCTTCCAGGAGCCGATGACCGCGCTGAACCCGGTCTACACGGTCGGCTTCCAGATCGTCGAGGCCCTGCGCACCCACCAGAAGATGCTGCCGAAGGCCGCCAAGAGGCGGGCGATCGAGCTGCTCGAGATGGTGGACATGCCGGAGCCCGCGCGCCGGTTCAGCTCCTACCCGCACCAGCTCTCCGGCGGTCAGCGCCAGCGCGCGATGATCGCCCAGGCCCTCGCGTGCAGCCCCCGGCTGCTCATCGCGGACGAGCCGACGACCGCCCTCGACGTCACGGTCCAGGCCGAGATCCTCAAGCTCATGCGGGACCTGCGCGAGGACATCGACTCCGGCATCATCCTCATCACGCACGACATGGGCGTGGTCGCCGACATGGCGGACTCGATCATCGTCATGCGCGACGGCAACGTGGTCGAGCGCGGGACGGTCACGGACATCTTCCACCGCCCCCAGCACCCGTACACGATGCAGCTTCTCGCGTCGGTGCCCCACCTCGGGGTGCACTCCGCGCCCGAGGAGGCATTCTCCGGCGAGCAGGCGGACGGCTCCGCGGCGGTCAACGGCCCCGCACTCAGCGTCAGCGACCGCGAGGCGGCGCCGGCCCCGGGAGGCACGGAGCCGTCGACGGCCACGTCGGTCGTCAGGGCGACGGACATGGTGCTCGAGTACCCCAAGCGCGGCCGCCAGCCGGCGTTCACCGCGGCGAAGGACATCACGCTCGACATCAAGCCGGGCGAGGTCGTCGGGCTGGTCGGTGAGTCCGGCTCGGGCAAGACGACCATCGGCCGCGCGATCGTCGGCCTGCTCCCGGTGAAGTCGGGCTCGCTGACGATCGACGGCATCGAGATGAAGGGCTCGACCCGCAAGGACCTGCGCCCGCTGCGCAGCAAGGTCGGCATCGTCTTCCAGGACCCGGGCAGCTCGCTCAACCCGCGCCTGCCGATCGGCGAGTCGATCGGCGAACCGCTCCTGCTGCACACGGAGCTGAGCAGGTCGGAGCGCAACACACGGGTCGAGGACCTGCTCGACCGCGTGGAGCTCCCGCGTGCCATGCGCAACCGCTACCCGCACGAGCTCTCCGGCGGTCAGCGCCAGCGCGTCGGGATCGCCCGCGCGCTCGCGCTCGAGCCGAAGGTCCTCGTGGCCGACGAGCCGACCTCCGCGCTGGACGTCTCCGTGCAGGCCCGCGTGCTGGAGCTGTTCAAGGAGCTCCAGGCCGAGGCCGGGTTCGCGTCGCTGTTCATCTCGCACGACCTCGCGGTCGTCGAGATGCTCTCCGACCGGATCGCGGTGATGAGCAAGGGCGAGCTGGTCGAGGTCGGCATGGCCGGCCAGATCATCAACGACCCGCAGGACCCGTACACGCAGCGCCTCATCGCCGC
This sequence comes from Actinomycetales bacterium JB111, assembly GCA_900163555.1. GTDB lineage: Bacteria > Actinomycetota > Actinomycetes > Actinomycetales > Actinomycetaceae > JB111. The sequence continues at coordinate 71,358 of FUHX01000012.1, forward strand.
CGTGCCGGTCCCGCACCCCGAGGAGCAGGCCGCGCGCCGCGCGGAGCGCGACAAGATCCTCGCGGAGTACCTGCGGAAGCAGGCCGAGGAGGAGGCCGGCACCATCGACAGCTCGACCGGCACCACCGCGATCGGCTAGCCCCTCACCTCCGCCGAGTTCGTGCCGACGACACCGACTTCGGGCCTCCCACGGCCCGCACTCAGGGTCCTCGGCACGAACTCGGCGAGGTAGGCGGTGTGGGGGACGGGAAAGCGAGGGGGAGACGGGCGTCGGCGGTATCACGTCCCCCCGACCCTGACGCGGAACCGCGCCGCGCGTAGGATTTCGGTTCGGAACCCGTGCCGCACCGCGCATGGTCCGTGCATCGTGGCGAGAGCTCGCCGCCGTACGCCGTCACCCTCAAGAGGACCCACACACATGCCCCAGCGCAAGGACCTGCGCAACGTCGCGATCGTCGCCCACGTCGATCACGGCAAGACCACCCTCGTGGACGCCATGCTCTGGCAGTCCGGCGCCTTCGGCGAGCACGACCACGTCGACGAACGCGCGATGGACTCCGGTGACCTGGAACGCGAGAAGGGCATCACGATCCTCGCGAAGAACACGACCGTGATGTACAAGGGCCCGGCGGCCGCCGAGGCCGGCGCGCCCGACGGCGTGCTCATCAACGTCATCGACACCCCGGGCCACGCCGACTTCGGCGGCGAGGTCGAGCGCGGGCTGTCGATGGTCGACGGCGTCGTGCTGCTCGTGGACTCCTCCGAGGGCCCGCTCCCGCAGACCCGGTTCGTGCTCCGCAAGGCGCTCGCCGCGAAGCTCCCCGTCATCCTCGTGGTCAACAAGGTCGACCGCGGCGACGCCCGCATCGCCGAGGTCGTCGAGGAGGCGACCGACCTGCTGCTCGGGCTCGCGTCCGACCTGGCCGAGGAGGTCGACGACCTCGACCTCGACCAGATCCTCGACGTGCCGGTCGTCTACGCCTCCGCGCGCGCCCGCCGCGCCTCCCTCAACCGTCCCGACGACGGCGACATGCCGGACAGCGAGGACCTCGAGCCGCTGTTCTCCACGATCCTGTCGACGATCCCGGGCCCCTCCTACGAGGAGGACGCCCCGCTGCAGGCGCAGGTCACGAACCTCGACGCCTCGCCGTTCCTCGGCCGCCTCGCCCTGCTGCGCATCCGCAACGGCGAGATCAAGAAGGGCCAGACGGTCGGCTGGGCCCGCACGGACGGCACCGTGTCCAACGTGCGCATCTCCGAGCTGCTGAAGACGGAGGCGCTCGCCCGCGTGCCCGCGGACAGCGCGTCGGCCGGCGAGATCGTCGCCGTCGCAGGGTTCCCGGACATCATGATCGGCGAGTCCCTCGTGGACCCGAACGACCCGCGGCCGCTGCCGCTCATCACGGTCGACGACCCCGCGATCTCGATGACGATCGGTATCAACACCTCCCCGCTCGTCGGCCGCGTCAAGGGCCACAAGCTCACCGCTCGCCTCGTGAAGGACCGGCTCGACCGCGAGCTCATCGGCAACGTGTCGCTGCGCGTGCTGCCGACCGAGCGCCCGGACGCCTGGGAGGTCCAGGGGCGCGGCGAGCTCGCCCTGGCGATCCTCGTCGAGCAGATGCGCCGCGAGGGCTTCGAGCTCACGGTCGGCAAGCCGCAGGTCGTCACCCGCGAGATCGACGGCAAGCGCCACGAGCCGATGGAGCGCATGACGATCGACGTGCCGGAGGAGTACCTCGGCTCGGTCACGCAGCTGCTCGCCGCCCGCAAGGGCCGGATGGACTCGATGACGAACCACGGCACCGGCTGGGTGCGCATGGAGTTCGTCGTGCCCGCGCGCGGCCTCATCGGCTTCCGCACGCGCTTCCTCACCGAGACCCGCGGCACCGGCATCGCCTACTCGATCGCCGAGGGCTACGAGCCGTGGCACGGCGCGATCGAGCACCGCGCCACCGGCTCGCTCGTCGCGGACCGCGCGGGCGCCGTCACCCCGTTCGCGATGATCAACCTCCAGGAGCGCGGCTCGTTCTTCGTGGAGCCGACCGCGGACGTGTACGAGGGCCAGGTCGTCGGCGAGAACTCGCGCAACGAGGACATGGACGTCAACATCACCAAGGAGAAGAAGCTGACGAACATGCGGTCGGCCACGGCCGACTCGTTCGAGTCCCTGGTGCCGCCGCGCAGGCTCACCCTCGAGGAGTCGCTCGAGTTCGCGGCCGACGACGAGTGCGTCGAGGTCACGCCCGAGATCGTCCGCATCCGCAAGGTCATCCTCGACTCCACCGAGCGCGGGCGGGCGGCCGCCCGCGCGAAGCGTCAGGACTCCTGATGGAGCGCTCGCCCGGCCGCGACGGATCCCGCGCGCACGCCCCCGCGGGGGATGCGCCGCCGGTCCGTCGCGGCCGCGGCGAGCGCATCCTCGAGGTGGCGGTCGTCGTGCTCGTCACCGTGCTCGTGGCGGGCCTGGGGACCGTGGCGCACCGCCTCGAGTCCGGCCCCGTGCCGCTCGGCATCCTGCTCGGCATCGTGCTGGCGGTCAGCGGCGGCATCCTCGTCCGCGCGCTCACGTCCGTGCGGGCGCTCGTCGGCTACGGCGTCGGCGGACTCGCGGTCGTGCTGCTCATGACCTACTGGGGGCCGGGCGGCGACGTGCTCGTCACGTCCTCCCCGCGGGCCATGCTCTGGATCCTCACGATGCCGCTTGCCGCGGCCGTCGCCTGGGCCGCCCCGCGGTCCTGGTTCAGCGACCGCGAGGTCTCCTTCCGCCGTCGGCGGGTGGTCGACGGTACGGCCGCCGACGACGTCGACACGGCCCGCCCGGGCACGGGCGCCTGAGCCGTGGTCACCGAGGACGACTACCGGGCCGCCATGGGGCGGCGGCCCGCCGGGGTCTGCGTGCTCGGGATGAGGGCCGGCGGGCACGTGCTGCTCGTGGCGCTCACCGACGTCGCGTCGGCGTCCCTGCACCCGCCCATGGTGTCCATCTCCGTCTACGCCGACTCGCGCGCGGGTGAGGCGATCGAGTCCGGGGCCGCGTGGGGGCTGTCCGTGCTGGACTCCTCCGCCGAGGCGGCCGCGGCCCTGTCCCGGATCCGCGAGCCGGGCCGGCCGCTCATCGGCCAGGCGGTCGGCATCGGCGTCCACGAGCACGACTCGGGGGCCGTCCTGCTCGACGCCGCGTCCGCGACGATCGCGTGCGCGACCGAGTGGACGATGCCCGCGGGCGAGCACCTCGTCGTCGCCGGGCGGGTCCTCGACGCCGTCGCCACGCCGCGCAGCGGCGCGCACGTCCACGCCCTCGGCCGGATCCGCCCGTGGCGGAGCGATGGGGCGGGCTGACGTCCCCACGATTGTCCTGGGCGAGTCGGCCACGGAGCGGGCAATGTTTCCTACCATGGGTCGGGCCGTCACGGGGATGGCCGGACCGCAGGAAACGGGGAGTTCATGAGTCGCCACGCGCGAGACGCCGAGGCGTCCGACGCCGCGTCCGAGTTCGACGCCGAATCGGCCGCCGCTGGCGCCGACGGCTCCTCGGGCGGGACCCGGAAGGGCCGTCGGGGCAAGAAGGTCGCCATCGGCCTCGGGGCCACGGTCGCGGTCCTTGCCGCCGCCTACTTCGGCGTCGCGTGGTTCGTGGGTGACAAGGTGCCGACCGGCACGGTCGTCGCCGGCGTGCAGATCGGCGGCATGACCCAGGACGAGGCGATCGAGACGCTCCGGACCGAGCTGGCGGACGAGATCGACGCCCCGGTCGTCATCCGCCACGGCGAGGACGAGGTGCAGGTCAGCTCCGCCGAGGCGGGCCTCACCTTCGACGAGCAGTCCACGGTCGAGCGCCTCACCGGGTTCGCGATCGACCCGCGCGTGCTCCTCGGCCACTTCACCGGCTACGGCTCGGCCGAGCCCGTCCGCACGGTCGACGAGCCCGCGCTGTTCTCCGCGATCGAGGCCGCGAGCGCCGACCTCGGGTCGGAGCCCGTCGACGGCGCCATCGAGTTCGAGGACGGCGCCGCGGTCGTCACCGACCCGGTCGACGGCGAGAGCATCGACGTCGAGGCCACCGCCGAGCTCGTCACCGAGGACTGGCTGGTCGACACCGCGCCCATCGACGCCGTCATGGTCGCCCAGGCGCCCGACATCGACGCCGACGACATCGCCCTCGCGCAGTCCGAGATCGTCGACCCGCTGACCTCGGGGCCCGTCACCGTGCAGGTGGGGGACAACGAGATCGAGCTCGACGTCGACACCCTCACCTCCGCCGCCACGATCGACCCGGTGAACGGCGGGCTCGCGCTCAGCCTCGACGGCGACGCGCTCGTCGAGTCGGTCCTCTCGTCCGGCGACGGCATCGCGGACGAGCCCGTCGACGCGCGGATCACGCTGCGCGACGGCGCCCCGTACATCGTGGGCGGCGAGAACGGCGCCGAGCTGAACCCCGAGAACGTGGCGGCCGCCGTCGGGCAGGCCGCGGTCTCCTCGGACGACCGGGTCGCGACGGTCGAGGCCGAGGAGGTCGAGCCGGACCTGACGACCGAGGAGGCGCAGGAGCTCGGGGTCGACGAGGTCGTGGCCGAGATCGAGACCCCGCTGACGAACGACGACGTCCGCACCGAGAACCTCGTCAACGCGGCGCGCCTCGTCAACGGCACGCTCGTCCTGCCGGGCGAGCAGTTCAACCTGGCCGACGTGCTCGGACCGATCACGGAGGAGAACGGCTACGTGTCCTCCGGCGTGGTGGAGAACGGCTTCAACGCCGAGGCCCTCGGCGGCGGCATCTCGCAGATGTCGACGAACACGTTCAACATCGGCTTCCTGGCCGGGTACGACGACATCGCGCACCGGCCGCACTCGAAGTGGTTCGACCGCTACCCGGCCGGCCGCGAGTCGACCATCTGGATCGACACGGACAACCCCGAGAACTCGATCGACATGATCTGGGAGAACAACACCCCCTACGCCGGCCTGGTCGAGGCCTGGGTGGCCGACGGCTACGTGCACACGCGCCTGTGGTCGACCGAGTACTGGGACGTCGACATCGTCTCCAGCGATCACTACAACATCACGTCCCCGCAGGACGTCGTCAACACCTCCCCGGGCTGCGTGCCCGAGTACGGCGGGGTCAACGGATTCTCGATCACCGTGACGCGCGACCGCAGCCACGGCGACGAGGTCCTGCCGACCGAGACCCTGGACTGGACGTACTCCCCGCACAACCGGGTGACCTGCGGCTGACCCGGGTCGTCCCGGCGGGGGCGTGACTGTCGTTCGCGGCCGGCCGCGCCGGGACCGTCCGTCCACCTCTCCTGGGTGACCTGGTGGCCGGTCAGGCCGGCTCGGTCGGCGCCGGGGGACGCCAGCCCATGGCCGCGTCGGCGCCCGCGCCGACCAGCGAGGCGGGCGTGAGGCGCATGAGGCCGTTCCGCAGGCGCTGGCGGACCCCGCCGCCGAGGTGGGAGCCGATCACCGCCGACATGCGTGCCGCCCTGCCGAGGGCCCGGCACCGCGGGCGCCGCGCGGCGTCGTAGCCCGCAAGGGCTGCCGCGAGCGACCCGCCGCGAGCGACGGGGTGCCCGATCAGCAGCCCGACGCACAGACCGTCCTCCAGCGCGGTGGCCGCGCCCTGCCCCATGGTCGGCAGGAAGGCGTGCGCGGCGTCCCCGACCAGGGCCACCCGCCCCCGGACGTAGCTCGGCGCGCCACCCGGCAGCGAGTAGACGTCGTGGCGCAGGAGGGCGCCGGGCGCCGTCAGGTCGATCGTGCGAGCGACGTCGTCGGCCCATCCCGCGAAGCGGCCTCTGGCGGCCGCAGCCTCGTCCGCGAACCGGCGGCCCTCCGGCATCCGCACGTAGCCGTACCAGTAGGCCTCGTCCGCCGAGACGGGCATGACGCCGAACTCGGCGTGCGGCCCCCAGTACTGGCGCAGGGTGTCGACCTGAGGTTCCCGGGGGACGATCGCGCGCCAGCTCGAGTACCTGCTGTACGTGGGGGACAGGCCGAACAGGGCGGACCGGGTGGCGCTGCGGACTCCGTCGGCGCCGACGATCAGATCGGCCTCGTGCCCGGCCGCGACCGCCGGTCGGCCGTCCGGCCCTCCCGGCGCCACGTCGTCGACCCGGGTGCCGGTCTCGATGGTCACCCCGGCCGCGCGCGCCCGCGCGAGCAGGGCCCCGTGCAGCCGGCCGCGGTGCACGCCGACGAGGGCCACGGCGACGCTCGAGGCAGCAGTGTCGGGGATCGTGAGGATGGGCGACCCGTCGCTGCGGCGGGTGCCCTCGGCCCGAGTGGGTGCACCGAGGGCGGCGACGTCGTCGTCGGAGAACCCGAGGCCGCCCAGGGCGGCCACGGCGTTGCGGGACAGGGCGACCCCGGCGCCCACCTCCCCGAGCTCGGCCGAGCGTTCCAGGACGGTCACGTCCCATCCCGTGCCGGCGAGCGCGAGCGCCGACGCCAGGCCGGCGATGCCGCCGCCGACGACGACGGCGCTCGGCGCCATCACCGGCCGCCGGGCGCGGTACGGAGGTTGCGGGCCACGTGCTGCAGGGCGGAGCGCAGGACCTCGACGGTCTGCGGGTCGACGCCGGTGAGCATCTGCGCCTCCATCTCGTCGACCGTGCGGTCGGCGATCGCCATGACCTCCTGCCCGCGGTCGGTGAGGCGGATCCGGAGGATCCGCTGGTTCTCCGGGTCGGGCGTGCGCTCCACGAGGCCGCGCTTCTCGAGCGCCTGCACCATCGTCTGCGCGGACTGCGGCGTGACGAACGTGCGCCGGGCGAGCTGCGCCGAGGACTGGTCGGGATAGCGGGCCACGAGGCTGAGCGACGTGTACTGCATCGTCGTGATCCCGATGTCGGTCATGCGCTCGTCCAGGCCGCGGCGCACGAACGACTCCACGTGCTTGAGCAGGTAGGCGATCCGCGGCGGCGCGTCGGTGCGGGTGGCCTCATCGGTCGCGGTCATGCGCCGAGGTTATCAGGGCGTCTGATACCGCGATCCGGCGTCGCGCTGGGGAGGCGGGGGAGGGACGCGCCTGCCGACCAGGATGTCGACCACCGGGACGCGCACCGGCCCTCGTCGGGTCTCGATGACGAGCACCCCGTCGCCCGAGGCGACCAGGTCGCCGAGGGCGTCCCGCGCCCGACCCTCGTGCCGGAACCTGACCGAGACGCGGGTGCCGATCGACCAGGACTCCCAGGCGACGGCGTCGGGGCCCGGGTACTGGTCGAGGGGGTCGGAGGTCATGAATCTCAAGCGTCTCACACGCCGGGCAGCGGGTGTGCTGGAAGGGGGTCGGACATGGGATCATGGAGGCGTGACGTACGTGATTGCTCAGCCCTGCGTGGACATCCTGGACCGCGCCTGCGTCGACGAGTGCCCGGTGGACTGCATCTACGAGGGCGAACGGATGTTGTACATCCAGCCCGACGAGTGCGTGGACTGCGGCGCCTGCGAACCGGTGTGCCCGGTCGAGGCGATCTACTACGAGGACGACACCCCCGAGGCCTGGTCGCAGTACTACGACGCGAACGTCAACTTCTTCGCCGAGGTCATGCCGGGCCAGTCGGAGCCGCTCGGCTCGCCCGGCGGCGCCGCCCGCACCGGCGTGCTGCCCTTCGACCACCCCCTGGTCGCGGCGCTCCCCCCGCAGGCCTGACGTGGCGCTGCACGGGGACGCGCTGCCCGACTTCCCGTGGGACTCGCTCGGCCCGGCGCGTGAGCGCGCCACCGCGCACCCCGGCGGGATCGTCGACATGTCGGTCGGCACCCCGGTCGACCCGACCCCGGCGATCGTCCAGGACGCCCTCGCCGCCGCGACCGACCGGCCCGGTTACCCCGTGACGATCGGGACCCCCGACCTCCGCGAGGCGATGGTCGCGTGGTTCGCCCGCCGTCGGGGCGTGACCCTGTCCACCGCGGGCGTGCTGCCGACGATCGGCTCGAAGGAGGCGGTCGCGCTCCTGCCGGCCATGCTCGGCGTCGGGTCGTCGGACGTGGTCCTCCACCCCGACGTCGCGTACCCCACCTACGACGTCGGCGCGCGCCTCACGGGGGCGCGTCCCGTCGCCGTCGACCCCACCCGCCCGGAGGACTGGCCGACCGGGTCGGTCCGCCTCGTGTGGCTGAACTCCCCGTCGAACCCGCACGGGCACGTGATGTCGGTCGAGCAGCTGCGCGCGGCCGTCGACCGGGCCCGCGAGCGCGGGACGATCGTCGTCTCCGACGAGTGCTATGCAGAGCTCGCGTGGGACGAGCCGTACGCGAGCGAGGGCGTGCCGAGCGTGCTGGACCCGCGCGTGACCGGCGGGGACACTACCGGCGTCCTCGTGGCCTACTCGCTGTCGAAGCAGTCCTCGATGGCCGGCTACCGGGCCGCGCTCATCGGCGGCGACGAGGCGCTCGTCGACCGCGTGCGGGAGATCCGCAAGCACGCCGGGATGATGCTGCCCGGCCCGATCCAGGACGCGATGGCCGTCGCCCTCGGGGACGACGAACACGTCGCCGCCCAGCGGGAGCGGTACGGGCGCCGTCGGGAGAAGCTCCTGGCCGCTGTCCGCGCGGCGGGCCTCGAGCCCGACCCGGAGTCGGTCGCCGGCCTGTACCTCTGGCTGACCCGGCCCGGCGCCAAGGGGCGGGAGCTCGTCGATCACCTGGCCGAGCGGGGCATCCTCGTGGCGCCGGGCGACTTTTACGGCCCGGCCGGCGAGGGCCGCGTGCGCATGGCGCTGACCGCGAGCGACGAGCGGGTGGACGCCGCGGTGGAGCGGCTGACCGCCTGAGCCCCCGTTCCGTGCCCCGTTCGTTCCGCTCCGCGTTCGTTCCGCGCCCCGGGCGGCGTGCGCGACGCCTACTCGGTGGGGGTACGGTGAATACCGGATACCCGGGCGGCGGAATGCCGCCCTCATGTGTGCCTCAATGGCGATGTCAACTAGTTCCAAGGGGATTGAATTCATGACCGATGACGCCACGCTCTCCGTCGGCGGCCAGTCGCTCGCGCTCGACCGAGTACGGGCGACCGAAGGTGCCGACGGCCTGACGATCGGCAAGCTGCTGAGCCAGACGGGCACGGTGACGCTGGACTACGGGTTCACCAACACCGCGTCCACGGAGTCGGCGATCACCTACATCGACGGCGATGCGGGGATCCTGCGCTATCGGGGCTATCCGATCGAGCAGCTGGCCGAGAGGTCGACCTTCCTCGAGACCGCCTACCTGCTCATCTACGGCGAGCTGCCGGACGCCGACACCCTCGAGGCCGTCACGCGCCGCATCACCCGGCACCGCGTGCTGCACGAGGACTTCAAGAACTTCTTCACCGCGTTCCCCCCGAACGGCCACCCGATGTCGATGCTGCAGGCCGGCATCGCCGGGCTCGGCACGTACTACCCCCACACGCAGGACCCGTTCGACGAGTACCAGCGTGAGCTGTCGACGGTCCTGCTCATGGCCAAGGTGCCGACGATGATCTCGTACATCGCCAAGCGCGCCTCCGGCCTGCCGTTGCTGTACCCGGACTCCTCGCGCAGCTACGTCTCCGACTTCCTGCGCATGACGTTCGACCTGCCCTACCAGCACAAGGAGATCGACCCGGCCGTCGAGCGCGCGCTCGACGTCCTGCTCATCCTCCACGCCGACCACGAGCAGAACTGCTCGACCTCGACCGTGCGCATGGTCGGGTCCTCGGACGCCAGCGTCTACGCGTCGATCTCGGCGGGCGTCGGCGCGCTGTCCGGCCCGAAGCACGGCGGCGCCAACGAGGCTGTCCTCGACATGCTCGGCCGCATCCAGGGCTCGGACCTCACGGTCGACTCCTTCATGAAGAAGGTGAAGAACAAGGAGGACGGCGTCCGGCTCATGGGCTTCGGGCACCGCGTCTACAAGAACTACGACCCGCGCGCCGCGATCGTCAAGAACATCGCGCACGACGTGCTGGAGAAGCTCGGCAAGAACGACGAGCTGCTCGAGATCGCCATGAACCTCGAGGAGATCGCGCTGAGCGACGAGTACTTCGTCGAGCGCAAGCTCTACCCGAACGTCGACTTCTACACGGGCCTCATCTACAAGGCGATGGGCTTCCCGACCGAGATGTTCACGCCGCTGTTCGCGCTCGGCCGCCTGCCCGGCTGGCTGGCCCAGTACCGCGAGATGCTCACCGACAAGAACACGAAGATCGGCCGCCCGCGCCAGGTGTACACCGGCGAGACGGCACGCGACTACGTGTCGCTCGAGGAGCGCTGAGCGGCGCCTCGCTGAGCTCCTGACGGGGGCCGTGGCCGGTGGGCCACGGCCCCCGTCGTCATGTCCGGCTCTTCCGCCATCCCCGCCACTTCCTCCTCCCCAGTTCCGCTGCTCCCCCCACTTCCGCGAGGTAGGAACGGAGCGCCCGAGGTAGGAACTGCGAGTTCCGACGTCGCGGGTTCCGTTCCTACCTCGCGGGGCTGGGTGTGGGGCTGGGTGTGGGGGTGCGCGGGGTAGGCGCGCCCGGGGTATTGGCAGAGAGCCTGATATCAGATACTTTGATATCCCCGGGCAACGGTGCCCGGTCGGACGAAAGGGCACTCACATGCGTCAGCGACGTTCCTTCACCCTCGCCGCGCTCGCTGCGGCCACGGCCTTGACCCTCGCCTCATGCGGAGGCGGGGACGGCGACGCGTCCGGCGACGAGTCGGGCTCCGACGGCGGACTGACCGAGGTCACGATCGGCGCGCTGCCGATCATGCCGACGGCGGCGCTCCAGGTCGGGCTGGACCAGGGCTTCTTCGAGGACCACGGCCTCGACGTCACGATCGAGATGGGGCAGGGCGGGGCCGCGATCATCCCGTCGGTCGTCTCGGGCGAGACCACGGCCGGCACCTCCAACGTCATCTCGCTCCTCCAGGCGCGCGCCCAGGGCCTCGACGTCCGCGTGACGAACCACTGGTCATCCGGCGCCACAGAGGAGCCCGATGTCGTCGCGATCATGACGCAGCCGGACTCCGGCATCGAGACCCCGGCGGACCTCGAGGGCCGCACGATCGCCGTCAACACGCTGAACAACATCGCGGAAATGGCGATCCGGTCCTCCATCCGGGCCGACGACGGCGACGACGCGCAGGTGGAGTTCGTCGAGATGGGCTTCCCGGACATGCCCGCCGCGCTCGACGCGGGCAACGTGGACGCCACGTACTCCCCGGAGCCCTTCATGACGCTCATCCAGGACAGCGGCGGCGTGGTCGTCAGCTACCCGAACCTCGACGTCGCGCCCGGCATCCCCACCCAGATGTTCTTCATGGGCGCGGACCTCATCGAGAACGAGCCCGAGCTCGCCGAGGCGATCACCGCCGCGATCGACGAGACGCTCGAGTACGCCGAGGCGAACCAGGACGAGGTGCGGGACGCTGCCGTCGAGCTGCTCGACATGGACCCGGACCTGGCGGAGCGAGCGGCCCTCGAGCACTTCGGCACCGACCTGCGCAGGGAGGAGGTCCAGGCGATCGCCGACACTATCTACGACCTCGGCATGATCGACGTCGAGCCGGACGTCGCCGGCCTCATGCCCGCCGAGTAGCGAGCCGGTCGGCCCGGTGTGCCCGGTCCGACTGGTGGGACCCAACCGGCAGGTTTCTGTCGCAGAACCCGCCGATTGCGTCCCACCAGTCGGGGGGCGACCTGAAGGGGACGCCGGCCGGCGCGGGCCGCGCAGGGGCGCCGGGTCAGGCCTGCTCGACCGGACGGACGATTCGCTCGAGCAGGCCGGCCAGCGTCTCGCGCTCGCGCGGCGACAGGGCGTGCAGGGCGGCGTCCAGCGTGGACTCGGTCGCCTCTCGGGCCACCGTGTACGCGGCCTCGCCGGCCGGCGTGGTCTCGACCTGCCGGATCCGGCGGTCGTCGGGATGCGGTCGCCGCTCGACCAGGTCGGCGTTCTCCAGCTGGTCGACCAGGGCGACGATCCGGCTCGGGTCCAGCTGCAGCAGGTGCGCCAGGTCCCGCTGGGACCGCGGGCCGGACTGCAGCAGCTCGAGGACGGAGTACCCGCGCGGCGTCATGCCGTGCTCGGACAGGGCGGTGGTCGCCGCGCTGAAGGTGCGCACGTTCGCCAGGGAGATGAGCAGCCCGAGGTTCGGCCGGGGAGTCGTCACGCGCGTGCTCCTTCGCATCGATGCATGAGAGAACGCTAGCCGCAAGAATTGAATCCAGCAATCATTGACACTATCCACTAAATTGTGCATGCTGGCCCTACGGGCCGGAGGCATGCGCCGCCACGGCCCCACCGTGGGACACCGACGTCTTGGGAGAAACACATGAGCCTGCACGGCAAGGTCGCCATCGTCACCGGATCCGGCAGGGGCCTCGGTCTCGCCTACGCCCGGGAGCTCGCCCGACTGGGCGCCGCGGTCGTCGTCAACGACGTCGATACGGAGGTCGCCAAGGCCGCCGTCGACACGATCACCGCCGACGGCGGACGGGCCACCGCGGTCGTCGCCCCCGTCGGACCTACCGAGACCGCGGACCGGCTCGTCGAGACCGCCGTGAGCGAGTTCGGCCGCCTCGACATCCTGGTCACCAACGCCGGCGTCCTGCGCGACACCGTGCTGTGGAAGATGTCCGACGACGACTTCGACACGGTCCTGAACGTCCACCTCCGCGGCACCTTCACGTGCGTCCGGGCCGCCGCCACGCACATGCGCGCGGCGGGGGAGGGCGGCCGCATCATCGCGATCGGCTCGCCCACGGGCCAGCGCGGCAACTTCGGGCAGACGAACTACGCGGCCGCGAAGGCCGGCATCGTCGGCATGGTCCGCACCTGGGCGATGGAGCTGCAGCGGGCCGGCATCACGGTCAACGCGGTCGTCCCCGTCGCGGCCACCGCGATGACCGAGACGGTGCCGTTCTTCAAGGACTTCGTCGACGCCGCAGCGGCCGGCGAGCCGCTGCCTCCGTTCGCCCGCAAGGTCCTCGGCTTCGGCACGCCCGAGGACGCGGCCAGCGTGGTCGGCTACCTCGCCTCCGACGCCGCGGCCGAGGTCACCGGCCAGGCCATCGGCATCGGCGGCGACCGCCTGGCGCTGTGGTCGCACCCGACCGAGCAGGTCGTCGCGATCGCCGAGGACGGCTGGAGCACCGAGACGATCTCGGCGAGCGCGGAGAGCCTGTTCGGCGGCGCCTGGCAAAGCGTCGGCCAGCCGATGCCGAAGCCCCCGGCGGACCCCGCGGCCAAGCCGGCCGACGGGGAGGGCGCGAGCCAGAAGCCGTGAGCGTCCGCTACTCGTGCGCGGTCGACGCCGCCGCCGTGACGGCGATCGACGTCCACGTCCACATCGAGAAGGACCACTCCGGGCACATGTCCCTCCCGACGGAGGTGCTCGAGGCGGCGGCGACCTACTTCCGCGCGCCGACCGAGCGCGAGGTCGTCGAGCAGACCGCCGCGCACTACCGGGAGTGGAACATGGCCGCGGTCGTGTTCACGGTGGACGCCACCACCCAGCTCGGGCACGCCCCGAACTCGGTCGACGACCTCGTGGCCGGCGCGGCGGACAACGCCGACGTCCTCATCCCGTTCGGCTCGGTCGACCCCCGCCGCGCGGACGCCCTCGACGAGCTCCACCGGCAGATCGACCTCGGCGTGCGGGGCTTCAAGTTCCACCCCACCCTGCAGGGCTTCGACCCGTCGAACGAGGCGTACTTCCCGGTCTTCCGCGCCATCGAGGAGGCGCGGCTCGTCGCCCTCGTGCACACCGGCCAGACCGGCATCGGCGCCCACATGCCCGGCGGCTTCGGCCTGCGCCTGCGGTACTCGAACCCCATGCTGCTCGACGACGTCGCGGCCGCCCACCCGGACCTCGCCCTGATCATGGCGCACCCGTCCGTGCCCTGGCAGGACGAGGCGATCTCGGTCGCCACCCACAAGGGCAACGCCTACATCGACCTGTCCGGCTGGTCCCCGAAGTACTTCCCTGAGCAGCTCGTCCGCCAGGCCGGCCGTCTGCTGCAGGACAAGGTCCTGTTCGGCTCGGACTTCCCCCTGCTGAGCCCCGACCGCTGGGTCACGGACGCCGCCGCGCTGGACTGGTCGGACCCCGTGCGCGAGAAGATCATGCGCGGCAACGCGGCGCGCCTCCTCGGGCTGATCGGTGAGGGGGAGGGGGCGGGCGATGCGTGACCAGGGGATCGGGTCGCTGCCGCGCCGACGGATCAAGTCGGCAGCGGCGAAGGTGGCCGTCGAGTATGAGGGCCGGACCTTCACGTACGCGGACGTCGAGGAGCGCTCCCGCCGCCTCGCCAACGCGCTGCGCGAGGCGGGGATCGGCCGGGGCGACCGGGTCGCCTACGTCGGCTTCAACCACCACACGCTGCTCGAGACGTTCTTCGCGACCGCGCAGCTCGGCGCCATCTGGGTCATCATCAACGCCCGCCTCGCAGCCCCCGAGGTCGAGTACATCCTCACCGACTCCGGCGCCCGCGCCGTCGTCTTCGGTACCGACCACCACGAGCACGTCCGCGTGATCGGCCACATCGACACGGTCGAGACCTGGCTGCAGGTGGACGAGGGCCTGCCCGACGACGACGTGCCCGACGACGGCGTGCCCGACACGGACCTGCCCGACGACGGCGCCGGCGCAGCCGGCGCGCCCCCCGCGCGGGTGAGCGACCTGGTGGAGGTGAGCTCCGGCGTCGTGCGGGGGTACGAGGCGAGCATCGCCGGGGCAGGGACGGACGTCGTCGACGAGGAGATCGGTGCGGACGACGCCGCGATGATCATGTACACCTCCGGGACCACGGGCCGGCCTAAGGGGGCCACGCACACGCACGGCTCGCTCATGACCCAGTACGTCAACGTGCTCATCGACATGGACGTGCTGTCCACGGACGTCACGCTGTCGATGTCGCCGCTGTTCCACGTGGCCGGGCTCAACATGACGACGATGCCGACCTTCCTCAAGGGCGGCACGATCATCATCCAGCCGGGCTTCGACGCCGACCGGGTCCTTGCCACGATCGCGGAGCGCGGCGTGACCTCGATGTTCGCGGTGCCCGCCATGATGGACCGGCTCGCCTCCCTGCCGCAGTTCGCCGCGACGGACCTCTCCACGCTGACGAACGTGTGCTGCGGCGGGTCGCCCCTGCCGGACCGGATGCTGCGGACGTGGGCGGACCGCGGCGTCGAGGTGCAGCAGGGCTTCGGGATGACCGAGACCGCGCCCGGGATCTACCTCCTGCGGGCGGCCGACGCGCTCGCGAAGTCCGGCACCGCAGGCACCGAGCACTTCTTCACCGAGGCGCGGATCGTGGACCCGCTGGGCAACGATGTGCCCGTGGGGGAGACCGGCGAGATCATCGCCCAGGGCCGCAACGTCATGCTGGGGTACTGGAACCGTCCGGAGGAGACGGCGCGCGTCATCGTCGACGGCTGGTACCACACCGGCGACCTCGGGTCCTTCGACGAGGACCGCTTCCTCACCGTGCGCGACCGGCTGAAGGACATGTACATCTCCGGCGGGGAGAACATCTACCCGGCCGAGGTGGAGAACGCGCTGCTCGAGATCCCCGGGGTGCGGGACGCGGCCGTCATCGGCGTGCCGGACCCGAGGTGGGGCGAGGTCGGGCACGCGTACGTCGTCGTCGACGAGGTGGGTGACGAGGCCGGGGACGGGGCTGCGGCGGGTGTCGCGGCGCCTGGAGCTGCCGCGCAGGGGGCCGCGGAGCCCCCCACGCCGGAGTCCATGACCGAGGAGCTCGGCCGGAAGCTCGCGCGGTACAAGGTGCCGAAGCACATCGCGGTCGTGGACTCGCTGCCGCGCAACGCGACCGGAAAGCTCCAGAAGCACATCATCAAGCAGACCCATGAGGAGACCAGATGACCACCACCGTCTCGTTCGAGGACGCCAAGGGCCTCGCCGGCACCGACCTCGGGGCGTCCTCGTGGCGCGAGGTCACCCAGGAGCAGGTCAACCTGTTCGCCGACGCGACCGACGACCACCAGTGGATCCACACCGACCCCGAGCGCGCCGCGAAGGAGAGCCCGTTCGGCGGCCCGATCGCCCACGGCTACCTCACCCTCTCGCTCGTCATCCCGATGTGGGACGAGCTGCTCGACGTCACCGGCGTCGGGATGAAGGTGAACTACGGGCTGAACAAGGTGCGCTTCCCCGCGCCCGTGCCGGTCGGCTCGCGGATCCGCATGACGGGCACGGTCGCGGAGGTGACCGAGGTGGGCGGCAACGGCCTGCAGGTCACGGTCGACGGCGCCATCGAGGTCGACGGCGGCACCAAGCCCGCCGTCGTGTTCACCGGCCTGTACCGGTTCTACAAGTAGGGGTTGGGCGCGGTGGGGCGCGGTGCGAGCGACGAGGAGGATCTCGTGACGAACGACGTCGGGGGTGGCGAGGCGCGCGGTGAGGCGCAGGGTGGTGTGGTGCCGGACGGCAGTGCGCCGGACGGCGCCCTGTACCCGGACAGCGACCTGTACCAGTTCGCCGACCTCATGACCGAGGCCGAGCGCGCCGAGATCCTGCGCCTACGAACGGTGCTGCAGACGCACCTGCCGCCCGAGTTCCTCGCCGAGGGCTGGGAGCGCGGCGAGTGCCCGGTCGACGCGCTCGAGCCGCTCGCCCAGGGCGACTTCATGGAGCCGGCCGCGCTCGGCGAGTCCGGCGCGAGCTGGCTCTTCCAGGGCTTCCGGTCCTTCGAGCTCGCCCGGCACGACGCCTCGGTCGCCACCTGGTACAACGGCCAGGCGTCGCTGTTCCGGTCGAACGTGGAGGTCGGGGGCTCGCCGGAGCAGGTCGCCGAGTGGGGGCCGCGCGTCGTCGACTTCTCGCTGCGTGGAGTCTTCGCGCTCACCGAGCCCGACCACGGCTCCGACATCGCCGGGGGGCTCGCCACCGTCGCCCGCCGCGAGGGCGAGACGTGGGTGATCGACGGGGCCAAGCGCTGGATCGGCTCGGCCGCCTACGCGGATCGCATCTGCGTCATCGCCCGTGACGTCACCGGGATCGACCACGTCACCGGGTCCGACGACGGCGGAGGGACGGCAGGCGGGGCCGCCGCCCGCGGGCGGGCGGGCGACGGGGATGCGGCGAGTCGGCCGACGGGCCGCCCGACGGTCCGGGCGTTTCTCGTCCCGCGGACCGCCGAGGGTGTCACCGTGGAGAAGATCCCGCACAAGGCCGCGCTGCGCATGGTCAACAACGGGCACATCACGCTGGAGTCCGTCGTCGTGTCGGAGGCGGACCGCCTGCACGGGGTGGACACGTTCGCCGACGTCGCCGCGATGCTCCGGCAGATGCGCGCCACCGTCGCCTGGCAGGCCGCCGGGCTGCAGGCCGGGGCCTTCGAGGCCGCCCGGAAGTACGTGCTCTCCCGGCAGCAGTTCGGCCGGCCGCTGGGCGGGTTCCAGCTGGTGCAGGAGAAACTCTCGCGCATGCTCGGCAACGTCGCCTCGACCCTCGGGCTGTGCGTGCGGCTCGCCCAGCGGCAGGACGCGGGAGTCTTCGAGGAGGCCGAGTCGGCGCTCGCCAAGCGCGAGGCGTGCCGCCACATGCGGGAGACGGTGGCGCTCGCCCGCGAGGTGTGCGGGGGCAACGGCATCACGCTCGAGACCGACGTCGCGCGGTTCCACGCCGACGCCGAGGCCCTCTATACCTATGAGGGCACCGACGACATCAACGCCCTCGTCGTCGGCCGGGCGATCACCGGGCTCAGCGCCTTCGCCAGGTAGGGCCGGGCCCTACCTGGGTGAGCCGTGGGGGTGGCAGCTGTCCGTCGCCGCAGCAGTCCGGGCTCAGGGCACGACGATGATGTCTGCGGCCGGGAAGGACTCCGGGATGATGCTCTCGCCTGCAAGAAGGTCGATCTGGAACTGGATCTCGTCCTCAGTGAGGGATTCCGGGAAGGCCGGCAGGACGAGGGCTGCCTGGACCTCGGGCGTGATGTCCATGTAGGTCGACAGCACCTCGCGCACCGCGTCAGGGTCCTCTTGGCTGAGGGACGCGGCGTCGGAGATGGCGGCCGCGAATGCCTCCACGATCTGCGGGTTCTCCTCCGCGAAGGTGCGGGATGTGAAGAACACGGAGATGTTCTGGGCCGGCGAGATGACTGCGTGCGGCGAGCCCAGGTACCGCAGCCCGGCGTCCTCCGCGAGAGTGACGAAGGGCTCGGCCATGTATCCCGCCTCGACGTCGCCGTTCGTAATTGCCCCGATCTGGTCCGGGAACGGGACCTCGGCGAACTCGATCGTGTCGGGATCCGCGCCCTCCTCAGTGACCGCCGCGCGGATCGACGTGTCCTGGATCGAGTTCAGCGTGTTCACCGCCACCTGCCGTCCGGCAAGGTCGGCGATCGACTCGATGTCGCTGTCTGCGGCGACGACGACGCCCGCAGTGTCGCGGTCGGGGTTGCCGTTCGACGCCGAGGCGTCGGCGATGATCGGAAGGTCGAGACCGTTCGTGTACGCGGTGATCAGCGCGGGCGAGTTGGAGAATCCGAAGTCGGACTCCCCGCTGGTCACCGCGGGGATCGTCACCGCACCGCCCTGCAGGGTCTCCTCGAAGGAGACGTCGAGACCGTGGTCCTCGAAGTACCCCTCCTCGAGGGCGACGTAGAACAGCGCGCTGTCGACGATCGGCATGACGTGGGTAGAGACAGGCGTGAGCCCGCCGTCCGAAACGGGCGACGACTCGTCGTCACCGCCGCCGCACCCGGCGAGGACGAGTGCTGCGGCAGAGGCGACGAGCAGGCCGCGGATCCTGGTGTTATTCACAAGTATCTCCAAGCTTCTTCAGGGAAGGAGGGGACGCGCCGTCGCGTCCGTGGGGGTTGTTGGTGCGGGCCCGAGCCGATGGGGTGGCACGGCCCGGTCGGGTCAGGGGCGGGCGTCCGACTTCGTGAGCCCGAGTGCGACGTCGGCGATCATGTCCTCCTGGCCCCCGACGAGCCGCCGTCGGCCGACCTCCATGAGGATGGAACGCGCGTCCACGCCGTAGGTCTCGGCCGCCCGCTCGGCGTGACGGAGAAAGCTGGAGTAGACGCCCGCGTAGCCGAGCGTCAGGGTCTCGCGATCCACCTGGACGGGCCGGTCCTGAAGCGGCCGGACGAGGTCGTCGGCCGCGTCCTCGAGGGCGAACACGTCTGCCCCGAGCTCCCAACCGTGGCGCCGTGCGACGGCGACGAACGGCTCGATGGGCGTGTTCCCGGCGCCGGCCCCGTGGCCGGCGAGCGAGGCATCCACCCGGTACGCTCCCTCCTCGACCGCCGCCACGGAGTTCGCGACGGCGAGCGAGAGGTTCTGGTGTGCGTGGATCCCGATCTGGGTGTCGGGGGAGAGAACCTCCCGGTAGGCACGGATGCGCGCCCGGACGTCGTCCATGGTCATCGCGCCGGCGGAGTCCGTCACGTACACGCAGTGCGCTCCGTAGGACTCCATGAGCTTCGCCTGCTGCGCAAGGGATGCCGGGTCGTTGAGGTGCGCCATCATCAGGAAGCCCGAGACGTCCATGCCCCAGCTCCGGGCCGTATCGATGTGCTGGCGAGAGACGTCGGCCTCGGTGCAGTGGGTGGCGACCCTGACGGACCTGACCCCCATGTCCCGCGCGAGACGAAGGTCGTCGATCGTGCCGATCCCGGGCAGCAGCAACGTCGTGAGCGTCGCCCGCTCGACGACGGCGGCGACGGCCTCGATCCACTCCCGGTTGGAGTGGGACCCGGGGCCGTACGTCAGCGAGCCGCCGGCGAGTCCGTCCCCGTGTGCGACCTCGATGGCGTCGACACCCGCGTCATCGAGCGCCTTCGCGATCCGCGCGGCCGCGGCGGGGTCGAGGCGGTGGCGCAGCGCGTGCATACCGTCCCGCAGCGTGACGTCCTGGAGGTAGATGGACGTGGTCATGAACGAGCCGCCTTTCGTGCGCCGACGAGGTGTTCCGCGGTCCGCAGCGCTGCGGACGTCATGATGTCGAGGTTGCCCGCGTAGGACGGGAGGTACATGGCCGCTCCCTCGACCTCGAGAAACACGCTGACCCGGGTGTAGCCCGTGCGCCGACGTGGCTCGGGAACGAGAAGGTCGATGTCGCTGCTCTCGTCTGCGAACTGCACGTCCTGCTTCAGCCGGTAGCCGGGGACGAACTCGGCGACGGCGGCGACCTGCCGCTCGATCGCCGCGACCACGTCCGCCTGCCGGTCACGGTCGAGCTGGTCGGTGACGACCTGGACGGTGTCGCGCATGATCATCGGTGGCTCTGCCGGGTTGAGGATGATGATGGCCTTTCCTCGGGCGGCGCCGCCGACGACCTCGATCGCCTTCGACGTCGTCTCGGTGAACTCGTCGATGTTCGCTCGCGTGCCGGGACCGGCGGAGAGTGACGCGATCGACGCGACGATCTCGGCGTAGTGGACAGGCAGCACGGAGCCCACCGCGGCGACGATCGGAATCGTCGCCTGTCCTCCGCACGTCACCATGTTGACGTTGGACGTTCCCTCATGCTCCCCGATGTTGACCGAGGGAACCACGAACGGACCGATCGCTGCGGGGGTGAGGTCGACGACGAGCTTCCCGTGCGGTCGCAGCCGGGCCTCGTTGGCGTGGTGCGCGCCGGCGCTGGTCGCGTCGAAGACCACCTCGATCTCGGGGAAGTCGTCCATCGCGACGAGACCGTCCACTCCCTTGTCGGTGGTCGCCACCCCGAGGCGTGCTGCCCGGGCGAGCCCGTCGGAGGCAGGATCGATACCGACGAGGGTGGCCATCTCGAGGGTGTCCGAGAGCCGCATGATCTTCATCATGAGGTCGGTCCCGATGTTGCCCGATCCGATGACCGCCGCCTTCGCCCGCGTCATCGGGACTCCTCGTTCCCGTCCTCGAAGCTCACGGACACGGACCCGAGGGGGCCGAAGTCTGCCGTGAACGTGCTGCCGGGTGTCGCGTCGGCGGCAGGACACACGCTCCCGGGCAGCACCACGGAGCCTGCGGGCAGCACGGCACCGTACGTGCCGAGGCGGTTGGCGAGCCAGGTCAGCGCGCTCAGCGGCGAGCCGAGGACGTCGGCCCCCCGTCCTGTGCCGACCGTCTCGCCGTTGCGGGTGAGGGTGACGTCGAGGCCGACGATGTCGACGTCCGCGAGACGACGCTCGGTCCGGCCGAGCACGAAACCGCCGAAGCTGGCGTTGTCCGCGATCGTGTCCGGGAGGGTGATGCGCCAGTCCGCGACACGGGAGTCGATGATCTCCAGGGACCCGACGACGCGGTCGACGCACCCGGCGACCTCCTCGTCGCTCAGTCCGGGGCCGGCGAGGTCGGAGCCGAGGACGAAGGCGATCTCGGGCTCGATCCTGGGCGAGATGAAGGAGGTGGCGGCGACCCTCGAGCCCTCCTCGACCTGAGTTCCCTCGAGGAGCACCCCGAAGTCGGGCTCGTCGATCCCGAGCTGTTCCTGCATGGCGCGCGAGGTCAGCCCGACCTTGAATCCGACGGTGTCGCGACCCTGCGCCCGCCAGGCGTCGACCTGGAGCTGCTGCACGGCATAGGCGTCGTCCGGGTCCAGCCCCGGGAACTGGGCGGTCAGGGGCTCGACGGGGACACCGGTTCGTGCGGCCTCGAGAAGGATGTCGGCGGCCGCCTGCCGCTGCGAGGACGGGATGGTCATCAGGATTCTCCTTCACGATCACGCCAGGTTCCGGCGATGTAGTTGACGACGAGCGGGGCGAACGCGTCGGCGCGCTCGATCTGTGACCAGTGGCCGCAACGGCTGAGGATGACCGCATCGGCACCGGGAATGGTCTCGGCGAGGCGCCAGGTGCGTCTCGGGGGGATGACGTGGTCGTCCTTGCCGTGCACGAGGAGCACCGGGAGGTCGACCCGGGCAAGCTTCTCCTCGTCCAGGGGCAGTTCCGAGCGATCGCGCTCGCGTGCCGCGATGACCCGGGACAGGCGTCCGGAGTCGACCTCGTACCAGGCGACCTCCTGCCGGGCCTGCACCATCTCGTCCGCGACCAGAGAGCGTTCGGTGACGAAGCCCTCGAAGGCACGGCGGAGCGACGGGAGGTCCGTCGCGGGGTCCGCGTGCGAACGGATGGCCGCGGAGGCAGCGGCTCCGCCGGTACCCATCGAGACGACGCCGAGGACACGATCGGGGTGGTCGATCGCCAGCTGCAGCGCGACCCAGCCGCCGAGGGAGTTCCCGACGAGCCAGGCCTGCTCGATCCCGAGCGCGTCCAGGAACCGCAGGACGTGCCTGCCCCACTCCCGGATGCCGAACTCGGCGTCGTCGGGTACCACGGTCGCGCCGAACCCCACGAGGTCGGGTGCGATCGCTCGCATCGACGGGCTCACCGCAGGAAGCGTCAGCCACCAGTTGGCGGCGGCGGAGACGCCCGTGCCCGAGCCGTGGAGGAACACGACGGGAGTGCCCGTGCCCTGTTCGTGGTAGTGCGTGACCTCGACATCACCCGTCGATATCCACTTGTCGGTCAGGTCGAAGAACTCCGGCGTCCGGTAGTCGGTTGTGTTGAGCATCGTGGGGGCCTTTCGTCTCTGTCTGATCAAGCGAGTCGCTGGTCGATCCGGCTCCCTGCGGGGATGGCGCGGAGAGGTCGCCGCGATCGCTCAGGCTTCGGCGGTGGCCAGCGCGTTGCTCGCGACCAGGCCCATTCCGGTGATCCACGACGGGACCGGCTCGTACGCGGTCCACGTGACGGACCCGCCCCATGCGCCGACGGCTGCGGCCCAGGTGCGAAGCTCGCCCGCGCCGGGCCCTCCGGACTCGTCGACCTCGTCCGCGTCGAGCGTGCGCAGGATGGCGGGGTCGGCTGCGATCTGCTCGAGCAGGCGACGGTCCCAGTCCTCGGCCACGCGCCCGGTGGCCGTGCCGGCGGCGAGAGCGAGGGCCTTGCCCTGGCGGACCTCCTCCATCTCGTCGACCTGGGGTCGACCGTGGATGAGGAACTCTCGCCACTCCGGGGTGATGTTCTCGTCGAACGCGTCGATGGATGCGGGCCAGTGGGACATCCCGCCCGAGCCGATGACGACGACCCGCTCGTCCCCGGCGCTCTGCGCGATCGCCGCGCCGACCGCCGCACCGAAGTCGTAGCTCCGCTCGAACGTGGGCAGCGGAGGGCAGCCCGAGTTGATGATGACGGGAACGATGGGGATGTCGAGGTCGGGGACGAGCCGCGCATAGACCTGCGTGAGGCCGTGATCGATCCGCATGTCGAGGGAGATGGCGGGGTCGAAGCCGCGCTCGGTGACGCCGTCGAAGATTGCCCGCGCGAAGGATGGTGCGGTGGGGAGCTCGCCCTTGGGCGAGAAGTAGTCGCCGACGCCCTCGATCCGCTCGATCCCGATGGTGAACGGCGGGAGCAGGTCGTAGAAGACGCCGCGCGCGTGGTCGGGACCGAAGACGACGACGACGTCCGGCCGGAGGTCCGCGAGGATCGCTCGGGCGCGGGAGACGGACTCGACGAACTCCGCGCCCGGACTGCCGGCGTCCGGGTCGGGCGCGAGGTTCCACAGGGGTGAGTGGGAGAGGCTGATGGTGCCGACTACCTGGGCCATGGTCTGTCCTGTTCGTGGTTGTGGGGTGGGGATGGATGTACTGGTGTCGAGGAGGCCCGGCCTCAGTGGCCGAGGGGGATGGTGCCGCCGATGAGGACGAAGGCGACGAGCGCGGGTGCGGACGAGCGGTTGGACCACGCGTGTCGGGTACCGCGCTGGACGAGGACGTCGCCCGGTCCCATGAGCCTCTCCTCGCCGTCGTCGAGGACGGCCCAGATCTCGCCCGCGATCACGATCGCGTAGTCGAGTGAGGCGGTGGCGTGGACCTGATCGCTCGGCCCGCCCTCGCGGTCCCGCCAGTCGCTGTCCGGCGGGAACTCGACAGTGCGGAAGACCGATCCACAAGGCGGGGGCTCCAGGGCGACGGGTCCGGAGACGCCGTCCTCGGCCGGGCCGTTGTTGTCGACGGGCACGGAGGAGTGCTGCCAGAAGTTCGTCACAACGAAGGTGGGAGTGTCGGCGACGACCTGGACCGAAGGACTTTCGCTGTCGGCGACAAAGCGTGCGCGACCTGCGTCGTCCACACCGGTGACGAGCCGGCGGAAGCGCCGGGTGCTCGGCGCCGGGACGGTGGCGGCCGACAGCGTGACGTGGTGTTCGGTCGGGTTGGACATGGGTGTGGCTCCTTCGGTGCTGCTCACGGGACCAGCGAGAATCCGCCGTCGACGACGACGGTCTGACCGGTCGTGTATTCGGCCCCGATGAGGCCGGTGATCAGGTCGGCGACGTCCTCGGGGCGACCCGTCCTGCGAAGAGGTGCTCGCTCCCGCCACGCCGCGATGAGGTCCTCCCAGCCGTCGCCGCTCGTCCAGCTGGTCTCGATGAGTCCAGGTGCGACCGCGTTGATCCGGATCTCCGGTCCGAGAACCGCACCGAGGAGCTTGACCATGTGGTGCATGGCCGCCTTGCTCACGGCGTAGGGAATGCTGCTGCCGCCGACGTCGACGCCTGCGAGGGCTCCGGTGAGGGTGATCGATCCGGCTGGCGACTGACGCAGGTGCGGTGCCGCGGCCTGCACGAGCCGCCAGGGTGCGATGACGTTCATCCCGAGGATCCGCTCCCACACGTCGTCGGTGACGGCGTCGATGTCCCCGTGGGGGATGCGCTGGGTCGCGCCCGCCGTGTAGACGACCGTGTCGAGACGACCGAGGACGTCGGCCGCGGTGCCGACGACATCGTGCGCGGCGCTCGGGGAGCCGAGATCGGCTCGGATGTAGCGGGCTCCCGGCATTTCCTGCGCGATCGCCTCGCCCAGCTCGGCGGGGCGTGAGCCTGAGATCGCCACGCGCCAGCCTCGACCGGAGAGCGAGTGGGCGACCGCCCGGCCGATGCCGGACGTGCCGCCGACAACCAGTGCGGCGCGGGGGGCGCGAGAGTCAGCATCCACGAGTAGGTGACCTCCACTGCGGTGTGGGTTTCGGGACAGTTCGCCGCTCCTGTGCGGCAGACAGGAGTTTGCTATGTCTGTGGAAGCATGTCAAGACATACATGATGGCGAGGACATGATTCGGTGCGTGCCGCGAGAGAACGACGGCGCCCGCGTCATACGGCCGACCACTCCGGACGGGCGGGGCTGCCGCCGGGTACCGTCCGGGGCATGTCCCTCGAACATGTCATTCTCGGCTGGCTGCGCACCGGCCCCGGATCGGGGTACGACCTCGTTCGGCAGCTCGACCAGGGGCTGGCCTGGTTCTGGTCGGCACCGCACAGCCAGATCTATCCGCTCCTGCGCAAGATGGAGGAGGCGGGGCTGGTCACCTCGCACTCCGAGATCGTCGGAGAGCGACTCGAAAAGCGGATCTACTCCGTGACCCCGGCCGGGGTCGACAAGGTGGAGGCATGGGCGGCGGAGGCCGTACGCTACCCGCCGAACCGTGACGTCGAACGCCTGAAGCTGATCTTCGGCGACCACGGCAGTACCGAGGACATCCGCCGGCACCTGCAGGACCATCGCACGCACTACACGGAGCGGCGGGACACCTTGAAGGAGTTCGCAGAGGTCCTCGTGTCGCGTCGCCATGCCCGAATCGAGAGCCGGATCGCGCGGGGCGTCGACGACAAGCAGCGTGAGCTCATCCTCGAGCTCAGGCGCGCAGCGTACGAGGGGGACATTCGTCGCGCCGAGGGAGAGATCTCCTGGGCTGAGGACCTCCTGGCATGGCTGGACGACTTCGAACAGCGTTGGGCACAGAGTCCGGCGCAGGACGGTGGGTGAGGGGGCGAGCCGATGTGGGCGGGGTGCGACGTCGGGGCGGTGAGTGGCGCGTTCTGTCGCCCAGGCCGACCACACACCGCCCATTCGTCGCCAACAGGCAACGGCCGGCCCGTCGGATCGCTCCGACAGGCCGGCCGCCGCGCTGCGATCGCCTGGGGGACGTCCGCGCTCAGCGCATGAGCATGCCGCCGGTGACGTCCACGGCAGTGCCCGTCATGTAGGAGGCGACGGGCGAGACGAGGAACGCCGCGATCTTCGCGAGCTCCTCCGGCTGCGACGGCCGGCCGCGCGGGATCCGGTTCGCGTAGTAGTCCGGCCGGGCCGCGAGGGCGTCGGCGGACATCGGCGAGTGCATCATCCCGATGAGGAAGCTGTTCGCGTTGATCGGGGCGCTGCCGAGCTCGCGGGCGAGCGACACGGTGAAGTTCGACAGCCCGGCCTTCGACGCGGCGTACGGGGAGTGTCCCGTCGTCGAGCCGTGGAAGCCCGCCTGCGAGGAGATGTTGAGGATGCTGCCCCAGGGCAGGTCAGTCTCTCGCGCGTAGGTGACGAACTGCTGGCAGAGCATGACCGGCGCGCGCAGGTTGACGTCCATGGTCCGGTCCCAGTGGTCGTCGTCGATCTCGCCGACGTAGCCCGAGAGCCAGATCCCCGCGTTGTTGACGAGGATGTCGAGCCCGCCGAGCGCCTCGATCGCGGTCGGCACGAGGGTGGCGACCTGCTCCCGGTCGGCGAGGTCGCCGGGCAGCGCCACGATCCCTTCGCCGCCGAGGTCGGTCACCATCTGCTCCGCCTCGTCCTTGCGGCTGCGGTAGTTGAAGGCCACCTGCGCGCCCTCGGCGTGCAGGACCTCCACGAGCGCCCGGCCGAGCCCCGACGCCCCGCCCGTGACGAGGGCGCGCTTGCCTGCGAGTCCCAGGTCCATGGCCGTCACCGCTGGGTGTCGAGGTAGGCGGTGAAGCGCGCGAACCGCTTCGCCCACAGCTCGGTGAAGGCGGGATCCGGCTCGACGACGGCGCGCGGGTCGCGCGTCATCTTCTCCACCGCGGTCCGCACGTCCGGCCAGATACCGCCGGCGACGGCGCCCACGGCCGCCACGCCGAGCGTGCCGGCCTCCGGCGCGTCGACGACCTCCAGCGGGCTGCCGAGCGCGTCCGCGAACATCTGCGTCCACAGCTCGGAGTTCGAGGCCCCGCCGGTGAAGGTGATCTCGTCCTTCAGCGGCGCGTAGTCGCGCAGGCGCGTGATGTGGTGCAGGTGCATGAGGATGACGCCCTCGTACACGGCCCGCACCATGTGGCGGATCTCGTGGTACGCGTTCAGGCCGATGAAACCGGCGCGGCCGTGGGGGACCACGTCGGAGCCGTTGATGAACGGGATGAAGAACGGGTCGTCGTCGCTGGGCGTGATCTCCTGGATCATCCGCTCGCAGGTGGCGAAGATCTTCGCGCTGTCCGGCTCCACCCCGCCGAACTCCCGCAGGATGCCGCCGACGACCTCGCGGAGGTACCACTCGAGGTTGGCCACGCCGTTCGGGCTGGAGTCGAGGACGATGAAGGTGCCCGGCACCGGGTAGACGGCGGTCAGCCACGCGTCGGTGTCCGTGATCGGCTCGGTGGAGACGAACTCGTTGATGCTCCACGTGCCCGTGACGGCGGCCGCCTTGTTCGCGTCGACGACGCCCGCGGCGAGGGCCGCGGCCGCGACGTCGGCGCAGCCGCCGGCCACCGGGGTGCCCTCGGCGAGGCCGGTGAGCGAGGCGACCTCGGCCGTGATGCGGCCGCCGATTCCGGTGGACTCCACGATCGGGGGCAGCTTGTCGAACCAGCGCTCGATGCCCCAGTAGGCCATGAGCTCGCGGTCGTAAGAACGGTTGGGCACGTCCATGAGGGAGATGAACGAGGCGTCGGTCAGCTCCATCGTGATCTCACCGGTCAGGCGGAAGCGGATGTAGTCCTTGACCATGAGGATCCAGTCGGTGGCCTCGAAGGCCTCCGGCTCGTTGAGGTCCAGCCACCGCAGGAGGGCGTTCGGCTGGCCGGCCCACGTGGTGGAGAGGGTCTTCGCACGCGCACGCTCGTCGAAGTCGTCGCGGGCGAGCCACTCGTCCACGACCGACTGCGCGCGGGAGTCGGTCGAGATGATGCCGTTGCGGGCGGGGCGGCCGTCCGCCTTCGAGAGGTACAGGCCGTTGCCGTGGCCGGTGATGGAGACCGAGGCGATCTGCGTCGGGTCGATGGCCGCGGCCTCGAGGCAGCCGCGGATGGCGTCGATGTTCGCCTGCCACAGGTCGTCGACGTTGCGCTCGGTCCACTGCGGGTGGGGAGTAAGCGTCTCGACCTTGGCGCCGTAGTGGGCCACGAGCTCGCCATCGGCGGAGTACAGGCACGCCTTGGTGACCGTTCCTCCGTTGTCGATTCCGAGCACGTATCGGCTGTCGTTCATGGGGTGGGCTCCCTCGTTGGAGATGGCACTTGTCTATACAGGCTACGTCGCCCGTCGGGCGCCCACCGCCGCGGACAGAAGGTGGACCGGCCCGGCGCCGTCAGGCCCGGCGCAGCTGCCCGGCGAGGGGGCAGGCCCAGATGTCGACGTCCCCGCGGCCGGTGCGGTGGAGGTGCTCGGTGACCGCCCGGTAGGCCGACGCGAGGGACGTCTCGGTGTACTTCACGCCGAGCTTCGCGCAGTACTCGCGCACGAGCGGAGCCACGCGCCGCAGGTTGGGCCGGGCCATCGAGGGGAAGAGGTGATGCTCCACCTGGAAGTTCAGCCCGCCCATGAAGGTGTCGAGCCAGCGGCCGCCGGAGATGTTGCGGCTCATGAGGACCTGGCGGGAGAGGAAGTCCAGCTTCATGCCCCTCGGCGCGAGGGGCATGCCCACGTGGTTGGGCGCGAACGACAGCCCCATGTAGACGCCGAACACGGCCAGCTGCAGGCCGATGAAGGCCGCCGCCTTTCCCGGGGAGAGCACGAGGAAGACAAGCGCGACGTAGCTGCCGAGCCGGAGCGCGATGAAGAGGGCCTCGACCCACCTGTGCTCGACCTTCCCACGGGAGAAGAGCCGTGCCACGCCCTGGGCGTGGAGGTTGACCCCCTCCAGCGTGAGCAGCGGGTAGAACGTCCAGGCCTGGATCCGCGCGAAGAAACGCCCGACGCGGGACCGGCCCCGAGCGTCCTCGCCGGTCCAGGCGACGGCGCCCGGCGCGATGTCCGGGTCGGCCTCGACCTTGTTCGGCGCCGCGTGGTGCTTGGAGTGCTTCTTGTTCCACCACCCCGACCCCATGCCGGTGATGAGGTTGATGACCACGAGCGACGCCCACCGGTTCTTCCGCCCGGAGACGAAGACCTGCCGGTGGGCCGCGTCGTGACCGAGGAACGCGGTCTGGGCCATGAGCAGCGCGAGTGCGGTCGCGATGCCGAGCTGCCACCACGAGTCACCGATGAGGACGAACGCCACCATGAGGGCCGCGCCGATCGCCAGGAGGACGCCGAACTTGGTCCAGTAGTAGCCGTACGCGCGCTCGAGGAGGCCCGAGCTCTTCACCTGGGCGGTCAGGTCCTTGAAGGAGCTGACGTGCCGGTCGCGCGGTCGGGCGCGTCCGTCGTCGGTCGTCGTGGGCGGTGGGGACGTCGGTGCGTCGACGGTCATGTCGGGCAACCTCCACGTTGGGTGAGAGAAGCAGGAGTGCCTCGGCTCCCTCGAGACTACCGGCGGTCGGCCGGATCATCCGATCGCGACGTGCCCGTCGCCGAGGTCCGCGGCCAGGTCCACGACGACCTGCTCGAGGGGGAGCAGGTCGCGGTCGAGGGCGTCGGCGGAGATCCAGGCCGAGTCGTCGCCGTCGGAGCGGAGCCAGACCTGGCCGGCGGTGGCGACCGCGATCGCCTCGGTCTCCGACGCGGTCGCGACGGCCCAGTGCGCCACGCCCCAGCCGGCCGCGGTCGGATCCGCGGCGCCGTCGGGCATGGCGGACGCGTCGAGGACGACGGCGCCGGAGTCCCGCCCGTCGGCCTCGAGGCC
Organism: Actinomycetales bacterium JB111; assembly: GCA_900163555.1. Lineage (GTDB taxonomy): Bacteria > Actinomycetota > Actinomycetes > Actinomycetales > Actinomycetaceae > JB111. The sequence continues at coordinate 101,109 of FUHX01000012.1, forward strand.
GAGGTCGCGGCGGGCGAGGTCGGTGACCCGCGCGGTGGCGAGGGACGTGGTGGCGTCCTCGGCGTCGTCGGGCATGCCGAGGCGGCAGGTGAGGCCGGCGTCGACCTGGCCGACGAGGTTCGCCGCGAAGGCGCGCGCCATCGTCTCGTGCTGGGCGTAGGCGGTGGGGAAGCCGGAGCGCTGGACGGCCTGCGCCGCCTCGGTGATCTCGAGGTCCTCCCAGCCGTCGATCGCGACGAGGGCGTCGTAGAACTGGCCGGTCGAGTAGACCGGGTCCATGATCTCCTCGACCGTTCCCCACCCCTGGGACGGGCGCTGCTGGAACAGGCCGACCGAGTCGCGGTCGCCATAATCGATGTTGCGGAGCTTGGACTCCTGGCGGGCCGTGGACAGGGCGACGGTCGTCGCCCGGATCGGCAGGTCGCGCTGCTGGGCGAGGCCCACGATGAGCGCCGCGTTCGCGGCCTGGTCGGCGTCGAGTGTTGCGGTCAGGTCGCCGCCGGCGTCGGCGCGGCAGGTGCCGGACGCGGGGGAGCGCACCACGTAGTTGAGGACGACGACGACGCCGGTGACGGCGATCGCGACCACCGCGAGGACGGCGACCACGCTCCCGAGGAACGAGGCGCCGCGGCGCCTCGTCACGGCCGTCCCGGCGATAAGGAGGCGCGGGTGCGGGCGGCGGCCATCACGCGTGCAGGTCGGCGTTCAGCTGGATGCCGTGCCCCTCGCGCGCGAGGACCTCGACGGCGCCGCTGACCGAGTGGCGGCGAAAGAGCAGCCCGGGCCTGCCGGACAGCTCGCGGGCGGACACGACGGTCCCCTCGGGCTGCACGGTGACCTTGGTGCCGGCGGTGACGTAGAGCCCCGCCTCGACGACGCAGTCGTCGCCGAGCGAGATGCCGATGCCGGCGTTCGCGCCGAGCAGCGCGCGTTCGCCGATCGTCACCTGCTCGGTCCCGCCGCCGGAGAGGGTGCCCATGATCGAGGCGCCGCCGCCGACGTCGGTGCCGTCGCCCACGACGACGCCCTGGGAGATGCGGCCCTCCACCATCGAGCGGCCGAGCGTCCCGGCGTTGAAGTTGACGAAGCCCTCGTGCATGACGGTCGTGCCCTCGGCGAGGTGGGCGCCGAGGCGGACGCGGTCCGCGTCCCCGATGCGCACGCCCGACGGCGTCACGTAGTCGATCATGCGCGGGAACTTGTCGAGCAGGTGGACCACCAGGTGCTGGCCGTGCGCCGCGGCACGGATGCGGACGTGCGCGAGCTCGGCGGGGGAGACCGCGCCGAGGGTCGTCCAGGCGACGATGGGGAGGATGCCGAACAGGCCGTCGAGGTTGATCGTCCGCGGGGCGACCAGGCGGTGGCTGAGCAGGTGCAGGCGGAGATAGGCGTCGGCGACGTCGACCGGGGCCGTGTCCAGGTCGATCGCGGTGGTGACGACCTCGATGTCGACGCCGCGCACGGCGTCGTGACGCGCGGCGGTCGCCAGGTGCGTGAGCGCCTCGGCGTCGGTGCCCGCGGGCGGCGCGCCGAGCGACGGCGACGGGTACCAGACCTCGAGCGTCTCGCCGGAGGGGGTGCGGGTGGCCAGACCGTGGGCCCAGGCGCTGCGGGTCGTCATGGGTTCAAGCGTAGGGCGGGCGGGAACG
>FUHX01000023.1 GCA_900163555.1 Actinomycetales bacterium JB111
AGCCGTTCTACGTCAACGACGCGACGCTCCCCATCACCACGAACCGGGAAGAGCCTGAAACCGTCGCCGGGCCGCGTAGGTGTCGTGGGCAGAACTCTCCAGTTTTGTATCTGTCCGATCATTCCGGGCGGAAGGAAACAGTCGGGATCTCGACCGCGTCTCGGCCGAGAACATGACTATCGGTCGGTGTAGCCCCACGTTCCGGTGGGGGTACGCCGGCCGGACGGCGGCGCCTTTCCGGCACGCGCGGGCGTGTGACCAGGGATGTCGCGGCCAGCGGCATGCCTCGCCCGCACGAGACATTGGGTTGGTCGAACGGACGATCTCCGAGCAGAAAGTCGTACGTCCGGAGATTGCGGACACTGTTTCCGCTCGGTGTTTCCGTGACTTTCTCACAGGCATTTCGGGAAACGGCGCGCACCGCTAATGTCCCTCGCATGATCACGATGCAACGGAGATTCCGCCCCCACGTCCTTCTCCCGTCCGCAGCGTTCGCTGCGGTACTCCTGTCCGCCTGCGTGGACGACCCGGTTCCCCCCCGCTGCGCAGCCCACCGAAGAGGCGGCCGAGTCGACCCCGGGGTCGGACGCGACCGGGCTGGCTCCCGCGGACGACGCGTCCCCAGCGTCGGGTGGGGTGCGCACCGACGACCCGGCGACCACCTCGGTCGACGACGTCCAGTGGACCGACTGGGAGCTGCTGCGCAGGAACGCCGAGGCGCCGGTGCCCACCGACGCGTTCTACGCGCACGACGAGTCCGGCGCGTCGGCCGCGCTCGACCACATCCTCGCGGTCGAGGTATACACCTACAACACGCTCGATCTCGACGCCTGGCGGGCCATCTCGGCCGACACCTGTTCGTCGTGCGCCTCGCTCGCCGAGGAGCGCGAGGGCTGGGCGATCGAGGGGACGTACGACGAGAACTACCTCTTCAACGAGCAGGCGCGCGAGATCGTCCAGGAGGGCGACGAGCCGAACTGGACGTTCGTGGCGACCGGCGTCGAGCCCGCCCGCACGATCGTCGACAGCCAGGGTGGGTTCGTCGAGGAGCTCCCCGAGGCTGCCGTGGAGTTCCTGTACGACGTGTCGTGGACCGGCGACGGCTGGCAGATCGAGGAGTTCAGGATCAGCGTCCTCTAGCGAGCGCTGGTCACCGCCGCCTTGCGCCTCGTACGCCGGTTCCCGACGACGAGCCCTCCCATCGTTCGGGAGCTCCGTCGTCGGGTCCGACCTCGCCCGATACCGTGGGCACGCGCCGCCCGCCGGTCGCGGAAGGACGCCGCCGACCGGGCCGAAGCGACCCGCGCGACTCACCGACGAGGAGATGCCCGCATGCCGTTCGTAACCGGTGCCGACGCCGTACCTGAACTTTCCGACGCGCCGCTCCACCCTGCGCTGGCCCAGCTCCAGGCGGACCAGTGGGCGGCGGGGAAGCGGCCGCCGCAGGCGATCGGGCACGAGGCGGCGCGGGCCGGGATGCTCGCCACCGCCCTCGCGGCACCCGCCGGCGACGATCTCCCACGCGTCGAGGACCTGGCGGCCCCGGGGCCCGAAGGAGACATCCCGGTGCGGGTCTACTCGCCCGACGACCCGCGGGCGACGATTCTTTACCTCCACGGCGGCGGATGGGTCATCGGCGGCCTCGACGAGTTCGACCGGGTCGCCCGCCGGCTCGCCCGGGTCGCCCGCGCGCGGGTCGTCAGCGTCGACTACCGGCGCGCCCCGGAGCACGTCTACCCGGCCGCGCACGACGACGCGCAGGCCGCCCTCGACTGGGTCCGGACGACCTGCGCGGACCTGCCGATCGTCGTCGCGGGAGACTCCGCGGGTGGGAACCTCGCGGCCTACCTCGCGCTCGAAGCGCGGGACGCCGGCGAGCCGCTCGCGGGCCAGGTCCTCGCCTACCCCGTGACCGATCACGACCCCTCGCGCGCGAGCCACCTGCAGTTCGCCAAAGGCACCTACCGGCTCACCGCAGCGGCGATGGCCTGGTTCTGGGACCGGTACGTCCCCGATGTCGCCCGTCGGACCGAGCCCCGCGTGGCGCCCCTGCGCGCCCGGGACCTGGGCGGGCTGGCCCCGGCGATCGTCGTCGTCGCGGGGCACGACCCGCTGCGGGACGAGGTGCTCGCATATGCGAGGGCACTGGCCGAGGCCGGGACCCCGGTCTCCGTGCGTGCGTACCCCGAGATGGAGCACGCGTTCCTCAGCTCCATCGGGGTGGTCGAGGACGCGAGCCGCGTGTACGAGGAGATCGCCGCTGACCTGGACGTCCTGCTGGGCGGCTGACGGCCACCCGGGTCGGCCGGGCCGGGTCCGTCTCGGAGACGTGCTTCACCTTGGTGCGCGGTCCGACTAGCGTCGGAGCCGTCCTGCCCGGATCGAAGGGGCTCGCGTGCGCACCGAGGCGCTGCTGTCCCCACTGCCCGATCCCGTCGACCTCCCGGCGGTCGTCGTCCGCCGCGCGGCCGACCCCGCGTCGGTCCTCGTCGTGCTCGACGACGACCCTGCGGTTCGCGATCCGGGAGCTGCAGCAGAAGGCCGAGATGACCGCCGTCTACGTCACCCACAAGGGGCTGCTCGGCCTCGACGGGGTCCTGCGCGAGCGCTACGGCGACTTCGTCGGCGTCTGGTTCCTCATCGGGTTCTGGGCCGCCGGCTTCTCGTCCGTGCTCGGCGTGTGGAACGGCGTGTCGCTCATGTTCGCCGACTTCATGGGCAACGTGACGGGGAAGGGCTCCGACCACCCGGACTCGCGGTCGCACGGCAAGTGGTTCAAGGTCTACGTCCTGTGGCTGACCTTCCCGCCGATGCTCATGCTGTTCCTCGACAGGCCCATCTTCCTCGTGCTGCTGTACGGGGCGCTCGGCGCGCTGTTCATGCCGTTCCTGGCGCTTACGCTGCTGCCGATCCTCAACACCGACCGGGTGCCCGCCGAGTTCCGGAACAAGTGGTACCTGAACGTCGCGCTCGGTATCACCACCGTGCTGTTCGTCGTGCTCGGGATCTACCAGCTCTGGGATGCCGTCAAGCCGCTCCTCACGTAGCTCGCCCGACCGGGAGCGAACAGACGGGCGCCCCGGCCGCTGGGACTCCAGCGGCCGGGGCGCCCGTCGTTTCGAAGTACCCGCGAGAGGCGATCAGGCGTCGCCGCCCGCGGAGCCGGATTCGCCGGCCTTCGGGTTCGTCAGGTCGTACTTCTCGATGGCCTCGCGCACGACGGAGGCGTCGATCGACCCCTGCTTGACGAGCGCCTGCAGGGCCTTGACCACGAGGGAGTGGGAGTCGATGAGGAACTGCCTGCGGGCCGCGCGCCGCGTGTCGGAGTAGCCGAAGCCGTCGGCGCCGAGCGTGTGGTACTCACCCGGGATCCACGGCCGGATCTGGTCCTGGACCAGGTGGTCGTAGTCCGACGTCGCGATGAACGGGCCACCAGCGCCGTCGAGCTTGCTCGTGAGGTAGGGGACCTTCTGGTCCTCGGGGTTGAGGAAGTTGTGCTTCTCGACCTCGAGGGCCTCGCGGCGCAGCTCGTTCCAGCTGGTGACGGACCAGACGCCTGCGCGTACGCCCCAGTCCTCGGCGAGGATCTCCTTCGCGTGCTCGGCCCACGGCACGCCGACGCCCGAGGCGAGGAGCTGGACCCAGGGTCCGTCGCCTTCGGCAGGCGAGATCTGGTGGATGCCCTTGATGATCCCTTCGACGTCGACGTCCTCCGGTTCAGCCGGCTGCACCATCGGCTCGTTGTAGACCGTCAGGTAGTACATGACGTTCGGGTCCCGCGGGTCCTCGCCGTACATCCGCTGCAGACCGTCCTTGACGATGTGCCGGATCTCGTAGCCGTAGGCCGGGTCGTAGTGGACGAAGGCGTGGTTCGTGGCCGCGAGGATCGGCGAGTGGCCGTCCATGTGCTGCGTGCCCTCGCCGGCCAGCGTGGTGCGCCCGGCCGTCGCCCCGACGACGAATCCGCGGGCGAGCTGGTCGCCCGCCGCCCAGAACTGGTCGCCGGTCCGCTGGAAGCCGAACATCGAGTAGAAGATGTAGAACGGCACCATCGGCTGGTCCTGCGTGGCGTACGAGGTGCCGACGACCTGCATCGCCGCGGCCGAGCCGGCCTCGTTGATGCCGGTGTGGAGGATCTGCCCCTGCTCGGACTCCTTGTAGGAGAGCATGAGCTCGGCGTCGACCGACGTGTAGTTCTGGCCGTTCGTGTTGAAGATCTTCGCGGACGGGAAGATCGAGTCCAGGCCGAAGGTGCGGGCCTCGTCCGGGATGATCGGCACGACGTACTTGCCGAACTCCTTGTCCTTGATGAGCTCCTTCAGGAGCCGGACGAGCGCCATCGTGGTGGCGACCTCCTGCTTGCCGGAGCCCTTCGCGAGGACCTCGTAGGGCTTCTCGTCGGGGAGCGGGAGGAGCTTCTTGGACTCGCGACGCTCCGGCAGGAAGCCGCCGAGCGCCCGGCGCCGGTCGAGCATGTACTGCAGGGTCGGGTCGTCCTCGGACGGGCGGTAGTACGGCGCGTTGTACGGGTCCGCGAGCTGTTCGTCGGAGACCGGGATCTTCATCGCGTCGCGAAGGAGCTTGAGGTCCTCGACCTGCATCTTCTTCATCTGGTGCGTGGAGTTGCGGCCCGCGAAGTGCGGGCCGAGCCCGTAACCCTTGACCGTGTGGGCGAGGATGACGGTCGGCTGGCCGGTGTGCTTGGTCGCTGCCGTGTAGGCGGCGAACAGCTTGCGGTAGTCGTGGCCGCCGCGCTTGAGCGCCCAGATCTGGTCGTCGGTCATGTCCTTGACGAGCGCCTTCGTGCGGGGGTCGCGGCCGAAGAAGTTCTCACGGACGTAGGCGCCGTCGTTCGCCTTGAAGGTCTGGTAGTCGCCGTCCGTCGTCTGGTCCATCAGGTTGACCAGGGCGCGGTCCTTGTCGGCCTGGAGCAGGGCGTCCCACTCGCGGCCCCACACGACCTTGATGACGTTCCAGCCGGCGCCGCGGAAAAAGGCCTCGAGCTCCTGGACGATCTTGCCGTTGCCGCGGACCGGGCCGTCGAGGCGCTGCAGGTTGCAGTTGACGACGAAGGTGAGGTTGTCGAGGCGCTGGTGCGCGGCCTGCTGCAGCATGCCGCGCGACTCCGGCTCGTCCATCTCGCCGTCGCCGAGGAACGCCCACACGCGCTGGTCGGACGTGTCCTTGATGCCGCGGCCGTGGAGGTAGCGGTTGAACCACGCCTGGTAGATCGCCTCGGCCGGGCCGAGTCCCATCGAGACGGTGGGGAACTCCCAGAAGTCCTCCATCTGCCGCGGGTGCGGGTAGGAGGGGAGGCCGCGTCCGTCGTCGGGGTGGGAGTACTCCTGACGGAAGCCGTCCAGGTCCGCCTCCGTGAGGCGACCCTCGACGTAGGCGCGTGCGTAGTTGCCTGGGGAGGCGTGCCCCTGGAAGAAGATCTGGTCGCCGCCGCCCGGGTGGTCCTTGCCCCGGAAGAAGTGGTTCATGCCCACCTCGTACAGGGTGGCGACCGAGGCGTAGGACGAGAGGTGTCCGCCGACGGCGATGTCCGGCTTCTGCGCGCGCGTCACCATGACGGCCGCGTTCCAGCGGATCCAGCCGCGGTACGTGCGCTCCACGGCCTCGTCGCCCGGGAAGTAGGGCTCGTCCTCCACGCCGATCGTGTTGACGAACGGGGTGGTGAGGTTGCCGGGAACCGCAACGTCCCGGCGACGCGCGTGCCTGAGCAGGTTGAGGAGGATGTACCGCGCACGGGGTCCGCCGCGGTCGTCGATCAGCCCGTCAAGGGATTCCAGCCATTCCGCCGTCTCATCCTTGTCGATGTCCGGTACCTGGCTGAGCAGGCCGTCGATCAGTGGACGTCCGTGATCTGAAGCAGTCACGTCAACTCACTTCCCGAGAGTGCGCGCCAGGGGTAACCGGCGCTGAAAGGTGTGCGTACAGCCATCGTATGCGTGCGGAGCGCCCGCGCCCCAAACTCGTGGGCGCCACATTCTGTGGGACGAAAGCGTCGGGCGTGGGCGGGCGGGACGGGACGCGCGCCCAAGGGGCCAGGACCTGCGGATCCGCGCGGATTTCTGGGCAGAACGGGGCTATGACCCGGCGGTGAGGTGTGGGCGACGACATGCTCGATGCCGCGTGGGGAAGTTGCACAGGTCACCCCGGTACTGTGGGGTTAGTGAGCGCGCCCGAGACCGGGCCGCGACGAGTGCGGGCGGGAGCCCGGGGAGGAGTTGGCGGACAGTGCCCGCGAGCGAGTACGAGGCGGTGGTCGGGGCGTTCAACCCCGGCCAGGTCGTTCAGGAATTCTGGTGGGACGAGGACGCCGACGACGATCTTCGCAAGGGGATCGAGGAGCATACGGGCGAGCAGCTGGTCGACGAGGACCACCACGACGTGTGTGACGGCGCCATCATCTGGTGGCGCAAGTCCGACGCCGAGGACGGGGACCTCACCGACCTTCTCGTCGACGCCCAGGCCAACCTCGACGACGGCGGCGTCATCTGGGTGCTCACGCCGAAGCCCAACACCAACGAGCACGTGCCGACCGGCGAGGTGGCCGAGGCCGCCCGGGTGGCCGGCATGAACGCGACCTCCGCCGTGTCCGCCGGGGACTCCTGGTCCGGCACGCAGGTCGTCTCCCGCTCCCGGGGGCGCTGACGGGGCACAGCAGAGGGTGGACGGAGAGACGTCTGTGCGGCCTTCGACTGACTCGTGGGGATGGGGTGAAGGCGGATGGTGAGCGAGGACCTGAGGTCCCCCGCCCGGCCGGTCGACGCTCGGGTCGGAGCTGAGTCCGCTGGGCCGAGCTCGATCGGGAATGCGCTGAGGCTGCTGCAGATGTTTCGGGCACGTCGAGAGGTGCGGGTGACCGATGCGGCGAAGGAACTTGGCGTCGCCCGCTCGACGGCGCATCGTTTTCTGCAGATCCTCACGATGCACGGCTATGCCGTTCAGAGCGAGTCGCGTGCCTACAGGGCTGGTCCGGCTCTGCTCGGGCTGGCTGTCTCCCTGGCCGACGATCTCGACCTTCGCACAGTCGCCGCTCCCATCATGGGTGAGCTCGTGGCGGATCTGGGGGAGACGGTTCACCTCTCCGTCCTGCACGAGCGGCGCATCGTCTTCGTGCACTCCGTGGAGACCACGCGTGGACTTCGCGTCGGCGTCCGTACAGGTTCATCGCTGCCGGCGCACGCAACGGCGGCCGGCCGGGTTCTCCTTGCGCACCTACCCGACGAGGACGATCGCCGCCGACCCCCTGGGGCCGGATGGGCGGCCGTCACGAACGCGACGGAGACCGATCCTGACCGGATCGAGGATCTGCTCGCTGAGGCACGAAGGGACGGGTGGTCGACGAGTTATGGGGAGACTGAAGAAGATGTGGCGTCTGTCGCCGTGCCAGTCCTAGATTCGGACGGGCACGTCCTCGCCGCGTTGGCACTGTCCGCGCCTCCGTCCAGACTCCCCCCGGGCACGATCCACGACACCGCGGCGGCCCTGACAGCGGGTGCCCGAAGGATCTCCGAAGTCCTGCCCTCCGTCCGCTGATCCTCAGCGCGCTCTCACCCGGGTGGAGAGGCAGGGTGCGCTGTCAGATCCGGAAGTTCTCCAGGAGGGGCGCTGGGAACAGGTCCTCGAGCCCGAGCTCGCGATCCGTGAGCGCCTGCTCGTGCGCGTACTGGGCGAACGCCTCGAGCGTGGTTCTGTTGGCCTCGACACCGTAGGGCCAGAAGTCAGGGCCGATCGTCGCCGCGGCGTACCGTGCGCGCTGCGCTCCCCAGGGGAGCGGGAACTGGGGGGCGGTCGGGTCCTGCAGGCGGGCGAGGCTGTTGTCCTTCGCCCGGGTGAACGCGGTGACGAGGTTGCCGGCGATCCAGGGGTAGCGCTCGTGGACCTCACCGTCGAGCACGGCGATGTGCATGATCGGGAAGATGCCGGTTCTTGCGTAGTATTCCTGCTCGACCGCCTGGCTGTCGCTGAACAGCTGGACCAGTCGCCCGCTGCCGTCGGTCGCGCCCGCGGGCGGGTGAGGCACGATGATCGCGTCCAGATCGCCGTCGACGAGCATGTCGTTGAGAGATCGTTCGGTCTCTTGGTGGACGGTGACGCCGGCCGGCAAGCCCACCGGAAGCGTCTCGATCCGTCCGGGTTCGTTGATCCCGCCTTGGACCCACCACACGCCCGTGAGGTCGATGCCGTACTCGTGCTGCAGCAGCGCGCGCTGGTAGACGGTCGCCGTCACGGTCCACTCCGGGAAGCCGATACGGGTGCCCGCGAGGTCGCCGGGGCGGTCAACCGGCCCGTCCGCGCGGACGAAGATCTCCGAATGACGAAATGCCCTCGACGGGAAGACCGGCAGGCCGACGATCGAAGAGTCATCGCGGGACTTCAGCGCGAAGAACTTGCCCAGTGACAGTTCGGAGACGTCCCACTCTCGGTACTTCGTGTGACGGAAGAAGATCTCCTCGACCGGGTGGTGGGTCGTGCGCAGGGCCACGCCCTCGACGGCGACGCGGCCGGTCGCCAGGTCGCGCACCTGGTCCGAGTCGTTGATCGCGAGGGTCAGCTCGACGGGAGGGGAGATGGTCATACGAAGCTCGCTCCTGCGTCGATGACGACGCTCTGACCGGTCATCGACCGGCTTGCGTCGGAGGCTAGGAAGACGGCGGCCCCCGTGATGTCGTGAGGGGTGAGCCGCCACTTCAACGACTGCGGAGCAAGGATGCCCTCGTCCGATCCGGAAGGAGCCGAGGCTCGCTCGATGCCCGTGTCGACCGAGCCCGGAAGGATCGCGTTCACGCGGACACCCGCGACGCCGATCTCCCGAGCCATCGCCCTCGTCATCCCGACCACGGCGGCCTTCGAGGCGACGTAGTGCAGGTAGTTCGGCCGGCCGACGAGCACGGTTCCGGACGAGATGTTGATGATGGAGCCGCATCGTCGCGAGCGCATGTGTGGGGAGACCGCCTTGCAGGTCAGGAACGTTCCGGTGAGGTTGACGTCAAGCACCCTATTCCACTCGTCGAGGGGGATCTCTTCGAAGGCGTGCATGTCGAGGGTGGAGAACAGTGCCGCGTTGTTGAGCAGCGTGTCGATGCGGCCGTGCCGCTCAATGATCTCCGCGACCGCGGATGACACCGAGCTCTCGCTCGAGACGTCCATATTGATGCTGTCGGACCTATGACCTGACGACGCGATCTCGTCGGCGACTGACAGCGCGCGTGACGCCACGACATCGGTGACGACGACGGTCCCTCCAGCTGCTGCCAGCGCGTGGGCGAAGGCGCGGCCGATTCCCTGCCCGCCGCCCGTCACAACGGCAATGGTCCCAGCGAGAGGCTCGCCTGCGAGCCGGACGGGTACGTCGGATGCCGGGCGTGTGCTCGGGCCGGAACTGTTCATCGATGTGCTCCTGGTCGTCGATCTCGGTTCGTGCTCCACCGCTGCTTGACGGCGATGTCGATGGTGCGTACCGTACAGCACATTCTAATCAGAAGGACAGTGTTCGACTGAAACGAACAATCTTGTTCACCGTGTTGGAGGTGGGTCGATGACGACCCTTGCGGAGGCACGCAGACTTGTTGCCCGGCCGTGGGGAATGGTGGTGGGCGGAGAGGTGATCCCGTCTGCTTCAGGTCGTGAGCTCGACGTATGGGCACCCGGGACCGAAGAAGTCATTGCCAGGATCCCCGAGGGGTGCGCCGCCGATGTGGACGCCGCGGTCGCCTCGGCGGGCACCGCTGCAGTGGGTTGGCGCCGGACCGCCCCGACCGAACGCGCGCGCCTCGTACGCGTTCTCGCGGATGCGGTCGCCGAGGAACGCGAGGAACTCGCGGCGATCGACGCGATCGACAACGGCAGTCCGTTGACCCTTATGCGCGGGGATGTGGATCTCGCCGTCCAGCGCTTGCACTACTACGCGGGCCTGGCACTCGAGCTCCGAGGCGAGTCGATCCCCGTCGACGGCGGTATCGACTTCACGCGCATGGAGCCCTTCGGGGTCGTTGGGAGGATCGTTCCGTTCAATCACCCACTGATGTTCGCCGCGAGCAGCCTCGGAGCGCCGTTGGTCGCGGGCAACACCGTTGTGCTCAAGCCGTCTGAGCACACGTCGCTGTCGGCATTGCGTATCGGTGAGATAGCGGCACGTGTGCTTCCTGCCGGCGTCGTCAATGTCGTGACCGGACTCGGCGCCGAGGTCGGCACCCGCTTGACCGAGCATCCAGACGTGCCGCGAGTTGCGTTCACCGGCAGCGTGGAGACGGGGAGGCTCATCCAGAAGCAAGCGGCCAACGAGGTCGTCAAGGTCGTCAGCCTCGAGCTCGGAGGTAAGAATCCGCTCGTCGTGTTCCCGGATGCCGATGTGCGGGCGGCGGTGGCGGGCGCCGTGCGTGGGATGAACGTGACCTGGCAGGGACAGTCGTGCGGTTCAACGACCCGTGCGCTTGTCCATCGTTCACTCCTCGACGACTTCAAGGACGGCATCCGGGCGGCGTTCGACGGCTTCGTCGTGGGAGACCCTTTCGATCCCGAGACCGACATGGGCGCGCTCGTCAGTCGACCGCACTTCGAACGGGTTGCGCGCTTCATCGCCCAAGGACGGAGTGACGGCGCCGCGCGGATCGTCGTCGGAGACGGCCCGGTGCCGGACAAAGGCTTGTTCGTTCGCCCCACGGTGCTGTCCTTCCCCCACGCTGACCACGAGTCCCCTGTCCTCGACTCGGAGATCTTCGGCCCGGTCCTCGCTGTCGTTCCTTTCGACACTTACGACGAGGCGGTTGCGATCGCGAATCGACTTCCGCTCGGCCTGACCGCAAGCGTGTGGACCACGTCGCTCAAGACAGCGACCCGAGCGGTTCGCGACATAGACGCGGGCTACGTGTGGATCAACCACAGCTCTGCGCACATCCCGGGCGCTCCGTTCGGCGGCACGAAGAGCTCGGGCGTGGGGCGCGAGGAGGACCTCTCAGAGATCTATTCCTACGCCCAACCCAAGAACGTGTTCATCAAGATGGAGGACTGACAGCAATGGCGGAGACGTACGACGGCATCATCATCGGCTCGGGACAGCATGGTCTGATCGTCGGAACCTATATGGCCCGGCTCGGGCTCAAGGTCGCCGTCCTTGAGCGTCGCAACATGTTCGGCGGGGGACTGTCAACCATTGAACCTGGCCCGCCGGGCTTCTACCAGAACCCGCACTCGATCAATCACTTCAACATCACCGAGTCGCCATGGTTCAAGGACCTGAACCTGGGGAAGACCGTTCGATATGTGACGCCCCGGTACGAGTTCGCTCAGCCGCACCTCGACGGCACGTCGCTCGTCATCTCCCGGGACGCTGAGGAGACGATCGCGTCGATCGGCCAGGTGAGCAGGAAGGACGCGGAGACGTTCCGAGACTGGAACAGGCGAGCCGACGCGATCAGCAACATGGTGTTCCTTGCTGAGCGTTACTCCGAACCCTTGGCTGGGGACCTTCGCAACGAACTGTTGTCCCGCACCTCGGTCGGCCGTGACTTCCTCGAGATCATTGAGCACCAGCCGCTCGATCTCATCAAGGAGCTGTTCGAGAACGAGCGAGTGCAGCTCCTCATGCTCTTCAAGCTGTCGTTGTTCGGCACGGTGCTGTACGACTCGGTCACGCAGAAGAGTCCGATGGGCTCCGCAGTTCGGGGCTTCGACCTCTCCGCGGGGTACCAGGTCTGCGTCGGCGGAAGCTGGAACCTTGCCCGTGGGCTGCACGAGCGGTTCATCCAGGCCGGCGGCGAGTTCATCAACCACGCCGAGGTCTCCCGGATCGTGGTCGATGGAGGACGGGCGACCGGCGTCGAACTGTCCGACGGGCGTGAGTTCACGGCGCGGCAGTTCGTGGCGAGCACGATCGATGTGCCGCAGACCTTCAAGGATCTCGTCGGGGAGGAGCAGCTCCCTGCGGAGTACCGGACCAAGGTCGAGAACTTCAAACAGACGGCATGGACCTTGTTCGGGGTGCACCTCGCCCTCAAGGATGCGCCGAGCTATGTCGGTGCCGAATTCAATCCGAATATCAACCACGCGCTGAAATACAACGTCGGTGCCGAGACGATGGAGGATCTATTCGGCCTGCATGCGGAGGTCGCTGCCGGAAGGATTCCGGGCTCTTCACGAACGAGGGTGTAGTCGAGGTCTGAAACCGCCGGCTTCGAGCAGA
>FUHX01000073.1 GCA_900163555.1 Actinomycetales bacterium JB111
GCGCCGAGGCCGCCCCGGCCTCGGCGCGGGGCGCGGTCGGGGCGGACGACTCCTCCGCGGTCGGGACGGGAGCCGCTGCGGCGGGCGGGGGTGCGTCGGTCGCCGCGTCTTCCCTGGACGCGAAGAACGTCCGCCACGTGTCGTCGACAGAGGTCGGATCCTGCCGGTACTTCTCGTACAGCTCGTCGATGAGCCATGCGTTGGGGCCGAAGCTGTCGTGATCCTGGGTGGTCACTGTGGGAAACCGCCTTGTTCCTGTTGAGATGGGAAGCGCGCTACGCACCGTCCTCAAGCCTAGGTCTCCCGGCACGGCGCGACCTAGCCCACCGGGCCGTTCGGGCGGAAATGCGCCGGTCGAGGGCGGCCGGAATCCTTCTCGATAAAGGAGCGGTCAAGAAGGGGCCTGAGTACGGCCGAATAGGTCCTTCGCAATGGTCGAGGAGACGGGACGCGCCCGAGCCCGACGACGGGGCCCGGGCTGTGGACGCCTCGTCGGGTCGTCGGGGGCGCTCGCGTAGGGTGGGCGGCGCTCGACGACGGCTGGTCGCGACGTCGTCGGAGCGGGAACCCACCGTGTGGGCTTGGTCACCGGGCCTCTGGGCGCCTGGACCCTGTCGGCGGCGGGCTGTTACCTTATTGTGACTTTGCAACCCCGGTCGATTGCCCCCGCTTTCGCCAGCCACGAGAGGCCACACGCATGCCCGAACCCGCTTCGACGAGCCCGGTGCGGCTTCGGCGACGGGACCTTCGGACGGCGGAGGAATCGGCGGGATCGCAGGCCATCGCGAGCGGTGCCGACCGCGGCGAGGGTGGCGAGCGCCGCCTGACGCGTCGCCGGCTGTGTGAGATGTGGGCGGCGGCCACCACGGCCGAGCAGTCCGACGCGGACGTCGAGATCGAGCGGGTCGTGACCGAGGTTCCGGCCGGCGACGAGCCCGTCGCGGCCGTTCCCGACGCCTTTGTTCCGGCCGCGGTCGTTCCGGATGGACACGTGTCTGTCGAGGAGCCCGAGGCACTCGGGACGCCGGAGAAGACCGGGTCGCCCGCGCGGCGGACGACCCGCCGCGAGCTGCGCCTCGCCGTGGAGCGGGCCGAGCGGCCCACCCCCGCCGAGGAGCCGGTGGGCATCGACGAGCCCGTCGTCGCCGAGAGCCTGGATCCCACGGCCGAGGCCCCGACCGTCGGCGACGTCCCGGCCTCCACCGATGCCTCGGTCGAGACCGACGTGCCGACCGCGCCCGTCCCGGTGACGGCACCGGCCGTGCCGTCGTCGTCGGACCCGACGGACCTCCCGCGCCGCACCCGGCGCGAGCAGCGCGAGCACCTCGCCTCCCGGCGGGTCTCGACCCGTTCCCGCCGCGGACGCGCCCTGCACGCCCGGTACCGCCCCACCCTGCAGACCTCCGCCGCCGCCGCTGCCGCGGCCGCCGTGGTCGTCCTCGGCGCGACGATGCAGCTCGTCGGCCAGGGCGACGCCGTCGCGGACGCGAACCTCGGCACCACCTCGGTCGTGCCGACCGCCGCCGTGCCGACCTTCTCCACCCTGGCCGACGCGTCCTCGGCCGCCGGAGAGGTCGCCCCGGAGCTGCTCGCCACGCCCGGGGCCGCGTCCCGCGCCGACTACTCGGCGGCCGCGCGCGGCGACGCCCGCTCCGCGCTGAGCTGCTCGCCGAGCGTCGCGGCCTCCGGCGCGCGGGCGGCGTTCGACGTCGAGAACGCGGCCGTCATGCCGATGGCCTCCGGCGCCTACCGCCTGACCTCGCCCTACGGCCAGCGCATCCACCCGATCACGGGTCAGGCCAGCTTCCACACCGGCACCGACATGGCGGCCTCCTACGGCACGCCGATCTACGCGGTGGCCGACGGCGTCGTCACCCACGCGGGTCCGGGCATCGACGGGCGCTCCGGCACCCTCGTCATCATCGAGCACGAGTACCAGGGCCAGACGTTCGAGACCTGGTCGACCCACATGTCGCCGTCGGGCGTGTTCGTCTCCGAGGGGGACACGGTGCAGGCGGGGCAGCTGATCGCCGAGGTCGGCAGCCACGGCAACTCCACCGGCCCGCACCTGCACCTCGAGGTGCACGTGGCCGACGAGACGGTCGAGCCGCTCGCCTTCCTCGAGTCCATCGGGGCCGGGGACCCGGCCGAGGCCTGTTGACGATGCAGCACGTCTTCACCGGCGTCGGGCCCGTCGTCCTCGCCCACCGAGGGGGCGCCGCCGAGGTCGCGGAGAACACCACCGCGGCCGCCGCCCACGCAGCCGCGCTCGGCGTGGTCATGGAGACCGACGTCCGGCTGACCGCCGACGGGGAGGTCGTCCTCTTCCACGACGCCGACCTGGGCCGCACGACCGGCGCCGACGGAGCCGTCGAGGAGCTGACCTGGGAGCAGATCAGCGGGCTCGAGGTCGACGGCGGCGGCTCGCCCGCGCGGCTGGTCGACGTCCTCGCCTCCCACTCGCACCTGCGGCTGAACGTGGACGCGAAGACGGACGAGGTGGTCGAGCCGCTCATCGGCGTCCTGTCGGACTCCGGGGCGTCGGCGCGCGTGTGCGTGGCCTCGTTCTCGGGCGACCGCCTGGCGCGCGTGCGCGAGGCGCTGCCGGTCGCGACCTCCCTGTCGCCGTCGGAGATCGGGAGGCTGCGTCTCGCGTCGGCCGTGCCCGGGCCGCTGCGCCGGTCGCTCGCCGCCAAGGTTCCCGGACCCGACGACGGCGCGGTCGCCGTCCAGATCCCGGAGCTCTACCGGGGGCTGCCGATCCTCACGCCGCGGGTCCTGGCCGTCGCCCACGACCGCGGGCTCCAGGTCCACGCGTGGACCATCAACGAGACCGAGGACATGGAGCGCCTGCTCGACCTCGGAGTGGACGGCATCGTCACCGACCGCCCGACGGCGCTCATCGAGGTCCTCGCCGCGCGCGGCCCCTGGCACTGACCCGCCACGACCTGCCCGGCAGCGGCGCCCCGTCGACCTCGTCGGGGCGAAAAAGGGCAGAAAAAGTACCCCCGACTGGATTCGAACCAGCGACCTTCTGCTCCGGAGGCAGACGCTCTATCCACTGAGCTACGGAGGCGCGCGCCCTGCTCGGGCGCCTCGGGCAAGTTTATCCCACGCCCAGCGGTGCTTCTCGTCCCTGTCGCGTGCGCTGGACCACGTAGTCTGGGCCCCGGCGTCGCGACCGCGACACCGCAGCGCACCGCTGCGGCACGACTGGCGAGGGGAAGCGTATGGCGGCACGGGCGGGCGGACGGTCCGACACCCGGCTCATCGTCGCGATGATCGCGTCGACGGTGCTGGTGCTCGTCGTCGTCATCGGGGGCACCCTCCTGCTCGAGCGGCTGCGTGCACCCGAGGCCGACGACCGGAACCTCGAGACGCGCGTGCAGAACACCATCGTCTACTCCGACGCGGACTCCGGCGAGACGTTCACGTACTCGCTGCAGGGCAGCTGGGAGCAGTGGACCGAGGCCGCCGACGCCGGCGCCGCCGAGGGCTGGGTCGGCACCTACGCCTCCGGCGAGGACCAGGTCGTCTACGAGGTCGCGCGGTTCGACACGATTGACGCGGCCGGGTCCTACGCGCAGTCGCTCGTCACCCAGGCCGAGGCCGACGGCGGCACCGTCCGCTCCAGCTCGGACACCAACACGGACGGCACCGGCACGCTGTGGGTCGTCGACACGGGCGACGCCGACACCCCCGTCAGCTACGTCTGGGACGACGGCCGCGGACTCAGCCTCACCATGACCGGCGACGAGTGGTCCGTGTACCGCATGTACGCCGGGCACGACCTGTAGCCACGAGCCCCCGGCCGGGAACCGACCGGCACCCGGCCCCGATGAGCGGTCTCAATCACGCCAGGGCGACCGGGACCGGCCGGTCGTCGCAACTACGCTGGGAGTCGTGACACCCGAAGCTCTCGCCGCCCTCATCGCCACCCAGCTCGCCGCGCTCGCCGCGGACGGGCGCATCGCGCTGGCCGCCGACGACGTGCCGGAGACGGTGAAGGTCGAGCGACCCCGCCAGCGCGAGCACGGCGACTGGGCGACGAACGTCGCGATGCAGCTCGCCAAGAAGGCGGGCACCAACCCGCGCGAGCTCGCGACCACGCTCGCGGGAGCCCTCGCCAAGTCCCCGGGCATCGCCTCCGCCGAGGTCGCCGGGCCGGGCTTTATCAACATCCGCCTCGAGGCCGGCGCCGCCGGCGAGCTGGCGCGCACAATCGTCGACGCCGCGGGCGCCTACGGCCGCAACGAGACGATGGCCGGCCGGAGCATCAACCTCGAGTTCGTCTCCGCGAACCCCACCGGCCCGATCCACATCGGCGGCGTGCGCTGGGCCGCCGTCGGCGACTCGCTCGGCCGCATCCTCACCGCCTCCGGCGCCGACGTCACCCGCGAGTACTACTTCAACGACCACGGCGCCCAGATCGACCGCTTCGCCCGCTCGCTGCTCGCCCGGGCGCGCGGCGAGGAGGCCCCCGAGGACGGCTACGGCGGTCAGTACATCCAGGACATCGCCGACGCCGTGACCACCGACGCGCTCGCCGACGGCGAGCCCGCGCCGGCCACCCTGCCCGACGGCGAGGCCCAGGAGGCCTTCCGCCGCCGCGGGGTGGAGCGCATGTTCGGCGAGATCAAGACCTCGCTGCACGACTTCGGGGTCGACTTCGACGTCTACTTCCACGAGGACTCCCTCCACGAGTCCGGCGCGGTCGACCGCGCGATCACCCGCCTGCGCGAGGCCGGCCACATCTTCGAGGCCGACGGCGCGACCTGGCTGCGCACGACCGCCTTCGGCGACGACAAGGACCGGGTCGTCATCAAGTCCGACGGCGACGCCGCCTACATCGCCGGCGACATCGCCTACTACCTGGACAAGCGCGAGCGCGGCTTCGACGAGGTCGTCATCATGCTCGGCGCCGACCACCACGGGTACGTCGGCCGCATGATGGCCGTCTGCGCGGCCTTCGGGGACACCCCGGGGGAGAGCCTCCAGCTGCTCATCGGTCAGATGGTCAATCTCGTGCGCGACGGGAGGCCGATGCGCATGTCCAAGCGCGCGGGCACGGTCGTCACGCTCGAGGACCTCGTCGACGCCGTCGGGGTCGACGCGGCCCGCTACTCGCTCGCCCGGTCCTCGACCGACTCGTCGATCGACCTCGACCTCGACCTGCTCGCGGCCCAGACGAACGACAACCCCGTGTACTACGTGCAGTACGCGTACGCCCGCACCCGGGCGGTCGCGCGCAACGCCGCCGAGCACGGGGTGAGCCGCGAGGCCGCCTTCGCGCCCGGCGAGCTGGGTGAGGAGGCGGACGCCGCCCTGCTCGGCGTGCTCGGCCAGTTCCCGCAGATCGTCGCCATGGCGGGCGAGCTGCGCGAGCCCCACCGGGTGGCCCGCTACCTCGAGGACCTCGCGACCGCCTACCACCAGTGGTACGGCAAGGTGCGCGTCACCCCGCGCGGCGACGACCCGGTCGAGGACCGCCACCACACGCGCCTGTGGCTGAACGACGCGTGCGCCCAGGTCATCGCCAGCGGGCTCGACCTGCTCGGCGTGAGCGCCCCGGAGCGCATGTGAGCGCCGCGGAGCGGGCCGGCGAGCCGGCCGCGCGCCCGGCGCCCGAGCCGGCGGGGGACATGGACGGCCCCTGGTCGTCGACCGTCCGTCGGGACGGCGCCGGCGCCCTGAGCGTCGGGTCGGTCCCGCTCGCCGCGATCGCGGAGGAGTTCGGGACCCCGGCCTACGTCGTCGACCTGGACGACCTCAGGGCCCGCTCGCGTGCCTACGCGGCCGCGTTCGAGGACGCCTTCAGCGCCGAGAACGGGCTGGCCGGCGCCGACGTCTACTACGCCGGCAAGGCCCTGCTCACGGTCGGGATCGCCCGCGCGGTCGCCGAGTGCGGCCTGCGGGTCGACACCTCCACCGGTGGCGAGCTGGCCGTCGCGCTGCGGGCCGGCGTGCCCGGCGCGCACATCGGCCTGCACGGCAACAACAAGTCGGACGCGGAGATCTCCGCCGCGATCGACGCCGGGGTGGGCCGCATCGTCGTCGACTCGCTCGCCGAGATCGACCGGGTCGAGATGCTCGCCGCCGAGCGCGGCACCTCCGTGCCCGTCATGGTCCGCGTGACCACGGGCGTGCACGCCGGCGGCCACGAGTTCATCGCCACCGCCCACGAGGACCAGAAGTTCGGCCTGTCGCTGGCCTCGGGCGCCGCCGCGGAGGCGATCCGCCGCATCCTCGCCCGACCGGCCCTCGAGCTCGTCGGCATCCACAGCCACATCGGCAGCCAGATCCTCGACCTCGCCGGCTTCGAGGCCGCCGCCCGCGCCGTCCTCACCCTGCGCGCCGACGTCCACCGCGAGCACGGCACGCTCGTGCCCGAGGTCGACCTCGGCGGCGGCTACGGCATCCGCTACACCGGCACCGAGACGGTCCCGCCGTCACCGGCCCTCATCGCCTCGACCCTCGCCGACGTCGTCTCCCGCGTCTGCACGGAGGTCGGTACGCCCGTGCCGCGGATCTCGATCGAACCGGGCCGGTCCGTCGTCGGGCCCGCGGGCCTCACGCTCTACCGGGTCGGCACGATCAAGGACGTCGCCCTGGGCGAGGGCCGCTCGCGGCGCTACGTCTCGGTCGACGGCGGCATGTCGGACCACATCCGCACCGCCCTGTACGGGGCGCAGTACACCGCCGCGCTCGCGAACCGCGCGGCGCCCGCCGGCGCCGTGCCCGCGCGGGTGGTCGGCAAGCACTGCGAGTCCGGCGACATCGTGGTCGACCACGTCGCCCTGCCCGACGACGTCGCCCGCGGCGACCTGCTCGCCGTCCCGGCGACCGGGGCGTACGGGCGGTCGATGTCCAGCCAGTACAACCTCGTGCCCCGCCCGCCCGTCGTGGGCGTCGAGGGCGGCGGGGCGCGCGTCCTCGTGCGGCGCGAGACCGTCGACGACCTGCTCGGCCTCGACCTCGACGCCTGACCGGCGGGCGCCCGGGGCGGTGACGTATCCGTGGGACGGACGCACGGATGCCGCAGCGGCCCCGCCCCTATGCTTGCGACTGGCCGCACGGCCCCCGATCCCCACGCCTGAAAGAGAGTCGAAGTGGCAGCACCCGACCACGTCTCCGTCGCCCTGCTCGGTGCCGGGACCGTCGGAGCCCAGGTCGTCCGCCTCCTGACCGAGCGCACGGACGATCTCGCGGCCCGGGCCGGAGCCCCCCTGAAGCTCGTCGGGATCGCGGTCAGCGACATCGACCGCGAGCGCGAGCCATGGATCCCGCGCGACCTGCTGACGACGGACGCCGACGAGCTCGTCACGCGCGCGGACATCGTCGTCGAGCTCATCGGCGGGATCGACCCCCCGCGCCGCCTCGTGCACGCGGCCCTCGCGTCGGGGGCCACGGTCGTCACCGGCAACAAGGCGCTGCTCGCCGCCCACGGGCCCGAGCTGTTCGACGCGGCGGCCGCCGCGGACGCGAACCTCTACTACGAGGCCGCGGTCGCCGGGGCGATCCCGGTCGTCTACGCGCTGCGCGAGTCGCTCGCCGGCGACACCGTCACCGAGGTGCTCGGCATCGTCAACGGCACGACCAACTACGTGCTCGACGAGATGGTCACCAAGGGGCTGACCTTCGACCAGGCGGTCGCGGACGCGCAGGCGCTCGGCTTCGCCGAGGCCGACCCGAGCGCCGACGTCGACGGCCACGACGCCGCCGCGAAGGCCGCGCTGCTGGCCTCCCTCGCGTTCCACACCCGCGTCCCGCTCGACATGGTGCCCGTCGAGGGCATCCGCGACGTCACGGTCGAGGAGATCGCCGCCGCGAAGGAGGCCGGGTTCGCGCTCAAGCTCCTCGCCGTGGCGCGGCGCAGCCAGGCCCCGGGCGGGATCTCCGTCCGCGTCGGCCCCACCCTCGTGCCCGAGGACCACCCGCTGGCGTCCGTGCGCGGCGCGTTCAACGCCGTCGTCGTGGAGTCCGAGGCCGCCGGCCGGCTCATGTTCTACGGGCAGGGCGCCGGCGGCGCCCCGACCGCCTCCGCGGTCCTGTCCGACGTCGTCGCGGCCGCCTCCCACGTGGTCCTCGGCGGCCGCGCCCCGCGCGAGTCGGCGTACGCGGCGCTCCCCATCCTGCCGCCCGCGAACCAGGCGGTCACCGCCCGGTTCACCATCGAGATCGAGGACCGGCCCGGCATGCTCGCCACCGTCGCCGGGGTGCTCGCCGAGGAAGGCATCTCGATCGACTCGGTCCGTCAGGCGCCCCACGTCGAGCCCGCCGAGGGCACCGACGGGCCGCGGACCGCCCACCTGACCATCACCACCCATCGCACGTGGGAGGACGCCCTCGCCACGTGCCTGACCAGGCTCGCGGACGTCGCGGGCGTGCGCGCCGTGCTCACCGCCCGGCGCATCGAAGGAGTCTGACGTGGCCAAGCCCTGGCGCGGAATCATCACCGAGTACGCCGACCGACTGCCGCTCGACCCGTCCCGCGCGGTCACGCTGGGGGAGGGCGGCACGCCGCTCGTGGCCGCCCCGGCCCTGTCGAGCAGGGTGGGCGCGACCGTCTACGTCAAGGTCGAGGGCGCGAACCCGACCGGCTCGTTCAAGGACCGCGGGATGACGGCGGCGATGTCGCACGTCGCGACGACCGACGCCAAGGTCGTCGTCTGCGCGTCCACCGGCAACACCTCGGCGTCGGCCGCCGCCTACGCCGCGGTCGCGGGGCTGACCTGCGCGGTCGTCCTGCCCGCCGGGAAGATCGCCGCCGGCAAGCTCGCGCAGGCCGCCGTCCACGGCGCCACGCTGCTCGCCGTCGACGGCTCGTTCGACGACTGCCTGCGCATCGTGCGGGAGATGGCCGACACGCACCCCGTCGCCCTCGTCAACTCCGTCAACCCCTACCGGCTGCAGGGGCAGAAGACCGCCGCGTTCGAGATCGTCGACGCGCTCGGCGACGCCCCCGACATCCACGTCCTCCCGGTCGGCAACGCCGGCAACATCTCGGCCTACTGGATGGGGTACAACGAGTACGCGGGCCGCACGACCGCCGCGTCGATGGACGACTCCGCGGTGGCGCTCGCCCCGGTCGCCACGAAGGTCCCCGCCATGTGGGGCGTGCAGGCCGAGGGTGCCGCGCCCTTCGTCAAGGGCGCCGTCGTCGAGCACCCCGAGACGGTCGCGACCGCGATCCGCATCGGCAACCCGGCCTCCTGGGACTACGCGGTGGCGGCGCGGGACGACTCCGGCGGCCAGATCACCGCGGCCTCGGACGCCGAGATCCTGTCCGCCCAGGCGCTGCTCGCGAGCGAGGTCGGCGTGTTCTGCGAGCCGGCGTCGGCCGCGTCGGTGGCGGGTCTGCTGGCCGCCGCCGACCGGGGCGAGGTCCCGGCCGGGGCGACGATCGTCTGCACGGTGACGGGCAACGGGCTCAAGGACACCGAGACCGCGCTCGGCCACACCGGGCTGACGCTGACCGAGGTGGACGGCACGGTCGAGGCCGCGGTGGATGCCCTCGGCCTGAGCTCGTGAGCCGCGTCGTGGCGGACGCGGCGAAGGTCCGCGTCCCCGCCACCTCCGCCAACCTCGGCCCGGGCTTCGACTCCCTCGGCCTCGCCCTCGGCATCCACGACGACGTGACGGTGCGCGCGGGGACGAGCCCCGGCGCGAGCGTCGAGGTCACGGGCGAGGGTGCCGGCACGCTGCCGACGGGGGAGGACCACCTCGTCGTCCGGGCGATCCGCATGGGCCTGGAGGCCGTGGGCGCCCCGCAGGTCGGGCTCTCCCTCAGCTGCGTCAACCGGATCCCGCACGGCCGGGGCCTCGGCTCGTCCGCGGCCGCCTCCGTGGCCGGCCTGCTCGCCGCACGGGCCCTCGTCCCGCCCGCCGTGGCGCAGCCCGGCGGCCCGCTCGACGACGACGCGGTCCTCGCCCTGGCCACCGAGCTCGAGGGGCACCCGGACAACGCGGCGCCCGCGCTGCTCGGCGGCGCCACGGTGGCCTGGACGGACGACGAGCTCGGCCCGCGCGCCGCACGCCTCCGGCTCGACGAGTCCCTGCGCGTGACCGTGTTCGTCCCGGCGACCACGCTGTCCACCCGCCTCGCGCGCGGCGCGCTCCCCGCGACCGTCCCGCACGCCGTGGCGGCCCGCAACGCGGGCCGCGCCGCGCTGCTCGTCCACGCGCTCGGCGGCGCGCCGGAGCTCTTCCTGCCCGGCACGGTCGACGCCCTGCACCAGGAGGCCCGGCGGGACCAGATGCCGCAGACGCTGGCACTCGTCGACGCGCTCCGGGAACGGGGCGTCCCCGCCGTCGTCTCCGGGGCCGGACCGACGGTCCTCGCCTTCGCCACCCTCGGCGAGACGGAGGCCGCAGCGATCGCGGCCGACGGCTGGGACGTGCGCACCCCGGCGATCGACCTGACCGGCGCGACGGCGCGCGCGCTCGTCTGAACCGCCGCTCCTCGCCTCGCGCGCCGGCCCCGGCCGCGCGGGCGGAGCCAGGACGGGTGGCCGCGGCGGGCAGAACTCCCCGACGCGCAGGCGTACCTCACACCTCCTCGCCCGTGATTGCTGGTAACATGTGGGCTACCGGAGTGGTCGTGGACGATCTCTTCGTTCCATCTCATCGCTTCGACGTGGACCTTCTCCGGTCAGCCTCCTCCTGCCGCCCTCCGGGCGAGACATGCACCAGGAGCGCAGTCCCCCTCCCGGCACCGAGCCGGTCTTGCAGCGTCCCGGCACGTCCGGACGCCAACCGAGGAAAGGCACCTCGTGACAGACACCATCGACGCCGCCCGACAGGGCGCGCTCACCACCCTCAAGCTGCCTGAGCTGCAGGCCATTGCGTCCCAGATGGGGCTCAAGGGCGTCGGCCGCATGCGCAAGGGTGACCTCATCGAGGCGATCCGTGCCGGCCGTTCCGGCTCCGCCTCCGCGCCGACGTCGGCGACGACGTCCGCGCCCGCACCGACCTCCGCCTCGACCTCCGCGGCCCCCGCCGCGTCGCAGGACGAGCCGGCCCCCGCGGCCGAGGCCCCCGCCTCCGACGCAGCAGCGGACCAGGGGCAGCCTCCGCGCCGCTCCCGCCGCGCCACCTCCTCGGCCAGCGCGCCGAGCACCTCCGACGCGCCGACCGGCGGCGACCAGCTGCCGGACCTCGGCATCCAGCTGCCGTCGCGGTCCGACGACGCCGGCCGGCCCGAGCAGTCCGCCCGCCAGAACCAGGGCCGCGCCGACGGCGCGCGCCGCCAGGGCGGGAACAACCAGGACAACGCCCGCCAGGGCAACAGCTCCCAGCAGGGTGGGGGCAACCAGGGCGGCAGCGCCCGGCAGTCCGGCTCCGCCGACCTCACGCTCGACGACCTCGGCGAGGCCGCCTCGCGCCGCCGGGACGGCGGCCAGGGCAACGCCCACCAGGGCGGCGGCCAGGGCGACGACGACGGCCAGGCCGGCGGACGCCGTCGTCGGGGCCGCGACCGGAACCGCAACCGGGACCGCCGTCGCGGTAACCGGGGCGGCCAGGGCCCGGGCGACGGCGCCGAGGAGATCGAGGTCTCCGAGGACGACGTCCTGCTCCCGGTCGCCGGCATCGTCGACATCCTCGACCAGTACGCGTTCGTGCGGACCTCCGGCTACCTGCCCGGCCCGAGCGACGTCTACGTGACGCTCAACCAGGTCAAGAAGTTCGGCCTGCGCCGCGGCGACGCCGTCACCGGCTCGATCCGCCAGCCCGGCGAGGACGGCCAGGGCACCGCGACCGTCGGCAAGGGCGGGCGCCGCCAGAAGTTCAACCCGCTGGTCCACCTCGAGACCATCAACGGCATGACGGTCGAGAAGGCGCGGCAGCGCAAGGAGTTCGGCAAGCTCACGCCGCTGTACCCCCAGGACCAGCTCCGGCTGGAGACCTCCCCGAAGGCCATCACGCCCCGCGTCATCGACCTCGTGTCGCCCGTCGGCAAGGGCCAGCGCGGACTCATCGTCTCGCCGCCCAAGGCCGGCAAGACCGTCATCATGCAGCAGATCGCCAACGCGATCGCGGTGAACAACCCGGAGGCGCACCTCATGGTCGTCCTCGTGGACGAGCGTCCCGAGGAGGTCACCGACATGGAGCGTCTGGTCAAGGGCGAGGTCATCGCCTCGACCTTCGACCGGCCCGCCTCCGACCACACGGTCGTCGCGGAGCTCGCGATCGAGCGCGCCAAGCGCCTGGTCGAGCTCGGCCAGGACGTCGTCGTGCTGCTCGACTCGCTCACGCGGCTCTCCCGCGCGTACAACCTCGCCGCGCCGGCGTCCGGCCGCATCCTCTCCGGTGGTGTCGACGCCGCGGCGCTCTACCCGCCGAAGAAGTTCTTCGGAGCCGCGCGCAACATCGAGCACGGCGGATCGCTCACGATCCTCGCCTCGGCGCTGGTGGAGACCGGCTCGAAGATGGACGAGGTCATCTTCGAGGAGTTCAAGGGCACCGGAAACATGGAGCTGCGGCTCTCCCGCCAGCTCGCGGACAAGCGGATCTTCCCGGCGGTCGACGTCAACGCGTCCGGCACGCGCCGCGAGGAGCTCCTCATGAGCCCCGAGGAGCTGAAGATCATGTGGAAGCTCCGCCGGGTCCTCGGCGCCCTGGACCTCAACCAGGCCTCGGACGTCCTGCTCGGCAAGCTGCGCGAGACGGAGTCCAACGCGGAGTTCCTCATGTCGGTCCAGAAGAACACCCCGACCACCTCGTCGAACGCCGAGCCGGAGTTCGCGATCCAGTAGCGCTCCCGCGACGCACGTCACCGCGGGCGGGCTGTTCGGCCCGCCCGCGACCTGGCAGAATCTTCCCTCGGCCTCCGGTTCACGCCCGGCACCAGTCGCGGCGACCCGGTCCGCCTTCTATCCCCAGGAGAGTTCCATGAAGCAGGGCATTCACCCCGAGTACGTCACCACGCAGGTGACGTGCACGTGCGGCAACACCTTCACCACGCGGTCGACGGCCACGAGCGGCCAGATCAGCGTCGAGGTGTGCTCCGCGTGCCACCCGTTCTACACGGGCAAGCAGAAGATCCTCGACACCGGTGGCCGCGTGGCCCGCTTCGAGGCCCGCTACGGCAAGCGCAAGGCCGGCAACTAGCTTCCTCACGACGCCGGTGACGGCGCCGCACCCGCGGCGCCGTCACCGGCGTCTTGTCGTATCCCCCTCCGCGCCCGCGCGGGTCCCTCCCAGCCGAAGGCCACGATGACCACCTCTGAGTTCTCCGACGCCCTCGCCCCCCTGCTCGCGGAGCACGCCGAGATCGAGGGCAAGCTCGCCGACCCGGCGATCCACGCCGACGCCGGGAGGGCCCGCTCGCTCGGCCGGCGCTACGCCGAGCTCGGCCGGGTCGCGCAGGCCGCCGCCGCGCACAGCACGGTGCTGGGGGAGATCGAGGCGGCGGGCGAGCTGCTCGAGATCTCCGAGGGCGAGGAGGCCGACCAGATGCGCGAGGAGATCGAGCGGCTGGACGGCGAGCTCGCCGCCGCCACCGAGCGCCTGCGCGACGTGCTGCTCCCGCGGGACCCGGACGACTCCCGCGACGTCATCCTCGAGATCAAGGCCGGCGAGGGCGGCGACGAGTCCGCGCTGTTCGCCGGCGACCTGCTGCGCATGTACACGCGCTACGCCGAGCGCCGCGGCTGGCAGACGCAGGTCCTGTCGACGACCGAGACCGGCCTCGGCGGCATCAAGGACGTCGCCCTGTCCGTGCGCACGAAGGGCGACGTCGCCCCCGAGGACGGCGCGTGGGCGTCGCTGAAGTACGAGGGCGGCGTCCACCGCGTCCAGCGCGTGCCCGTCACTGAGTCCGCCGGCCGGATCCACACCTCCGCCGCAGGCGTCCTCGTGCTGCCGGAGGTCGACGACCCGGGCGAGCTCGAGATCGATCCGAACGACCTGCGCATCGACGTCTACCGGTCCTCCGGCCCCGGCGGCCAGTCCGTCAACACGACCGACTCGGCCGTGCGGATCACGCACGAGCCGACCGGCATCGTCGTGTCCATGCAGGACGAGAAGAGCCAGCTGCAGAACCGCGAGGCCGCGATGCGCGTGCTGCGGGCGCGGCTGCTCGCCGACCGCCAGGCCAAGCTCGAGGCCGAGGCGGCGGACGCCCGGCACTCCCAGGTGCGCACGGTCGACCGCTCCGAGCGGATCCGCACCTACAACTTCCCCGAGAACCGCATCGCTGACCACCGCACCGGGTTCAAGGCCTACAACCTCGACGCCGTCCTCGACGGCGACCTCGGCCCCGTCATCGCGTCCGCCGTCGAGAAGGACGAGGCCGCCCGGCTGGCCGCGGCCGGCGAGCAGTGACACAGCCCGGGGCGGCCGCGCCGCCCAGCTGGCGCGCGGCGGTGGCCGGCGCGTCCTCCCTCCTCGCCTCGGCGGGCGTGCCGAGTCCCGACGTCGACGCCCGGCTCCTCGCCGAGCATGTCGCGGGCGTCTCGCCGCTGCTCCTCGCGCCGGAACCGAGCGCGGACCAGCTCGGCGAGCTCGCGCACCTGGTCGAGCGCCGCTGCTCCCGGGAGCCGCTCCAGCACATCACCGGCGTCATGCACTTCCGGCACCTCGCCCTCGCCGCCGGCCCCGGCGCGTTCGTCGTCCGCCCGGAGACCGAGCTCGTGGCCGGCGCCGCCATCGACGCCGCGCGGGCCGTGGCCGCCGGCGGGCGGGCGCCGGTCGTGGTCGACCTGTGCACCGGGTCCGGCGCGATCGCGCTGGCCGTCGCCACGGAGGTGCCGGCCGCGCGCGTGCACGCCGTCGAGCTCTCGCCCCGCGCCCACGCGATCGCCGCGGCGAACGTGGCCGCGGTCGCGCCGGGCGTGCGCCTCGTCCTCGGGGACGCGACCATCGCGCTGCCCGACCTCGTCGGCCGCTGCGACGTCGTCGTGACGAACCCGCCGTACGTCCCGACCGACGCCGTGCCGAGGGACGTCGAGGTGCGCGAGCACGACCCCGACCTCGCGCTCTACGGCGGGGGAGACGACGGCCTGGACGTCCCGCGCCGGATCCTCGCCCGCGCGGCCGCCCTGGCGGCCCCGGGCGGCCTGGTGATCATGGAGCACGCCGAGACCCAGGGGGCCGCGCTGCGCGAGCACGCGACCGCCGTCGGGCTGCTTGCGCCCGCCACGCACCGGGACCTGACCGGTCGGGAGCGGTACCTCGCGGCGGCGGCGCCCGCGGTCCGCGGCCGGGGCGTGGAACACTGCGGGACGTGACCGTGTATCCGACCCGCGAGGGCGAGAGCGCCGAGGGCGTCGAGGCGGCGGTCGCCGCCCTCGGCCGCGGCGCGCTCGTCGTCCTCCCGACCGACACCGTCTACGGCGTGGCGGCCAACGCCTTCGACGCCGCGGCGGTCGAGGTCCTCCAGGCTGCCAAGGGGCGTGGCCGCGACAAGCCGCCGCCCGTCCTCGTCGGCAGCCTTCACGTGCTCGACGCCCTCGCGACCGACCTGTCCGACGCGGCCCGGGCGCTGGCGGAGGCGTTCTGGCCCGGGGGGCTCACCCTGGTGGCCCGCGCCCAGCCCGCGCTCAGCTGGGACCTCGGGGAGACCCGGGGCACCGTCGGGCTCCGGATGCCGGACCACCCGGTCGCGCTCGACGTCCTGCGGCGCTTCGGCCCGACCGCGGTCACGTCCGCGAACCGCACGGGCGAGCCCGCGCCGTCGACCTGCGACGGCGCCCGCGAGCAGCTCGGAGGATCCGTCGCCGTCTACCTCGACGCCGGTGAGGTCGGCGGGGGAGTGGCCTCCACCGTCCTCGACGTCACCGGTCCGACCGTGCGCGTCCTGCGCGAGGGGGCGATCTCGCGCGAGGAGCTGGCGACGATCGTGCCGGAGCTCGGCGAGGGGCACGCCGCCACGCCATGAGGACGTACCTGCTCGTCGCGGTGATCGCCGCGGTCGTCACCTATCTCCTGACGCCGGTCGTCCGGCGGGTGGCGATCTCGGTCGGTGCGCTCACCGCCGTGCGGACCCGGGACGTGCACGCCGTGCCGACCCCGAGGCTGGGCGGGCTCGCGATGGTGGCAGGATTCGCCGCGGCCATGCTGCTGGCGTCGCAGATCCCCTTCCTCGACGCCGTGTTCTCCCAGTCCTCCCAGGCGTGGGGGGTGCTGCTCGGCGGGGTCGTCATCGCGCTCATCGGCGCGGCGGACGACGTCTGGGACCTCGACTGGATGACGAAGCTCGCCGGCCAGTTCCTCGCCGCGGGGCTCATGGCCTGGCAGGGCGTCCAGCTCATCACCTTCCCGGTCTTCGGGCTGACGATCGGGTCGTCGGGCTTCTCGCTCGTCGTCACGGTGCTGGCGGTCGTCGTCGTCGTGAACGCGGTGAACTTCGTCGACGGGCTCGACGGCCTGGCCGCCGGGATGATCCTCATCGGCGGCGGCTCGTTCTTCCTGTTCACCTACCTCCTCACGCGCGACGCCTCGCCCGGGAACTACGCGAACGTCGCCTCCGCCGTGCTGGCCGCACTCGCCGGCGCGTGCCTCGGGTTCCTGCCGCACAACCTGCACCCGGCGCGCATCTTCATGGGGGACTCCGGCGCGATGTTCCTCGGCCTCACCCTCGCGGGCGCGGCCGTCATCGTCACCGGCCAGATCGACCCGGCCGCGCTGTCGACCTCGCGGGCGCTGCCCGCGTTCGTCCCGATCCTCATCCCGGTCGCCGTGCTCGCCGTGCCTCTCGTGGAGATCGTGACGTCCGTCGTCAGACGGGTCGCCGACGGCCGCTCGCCCTTCGACGCCGACGCCAAGCACCTGCACCACCGCCTCCTCCGGCTCGGGCACAGTCACCGGGCCGCGGTGGGCATCCTCCATCTGTGGACGGCCGTGCTCTCCCTGACGGCCGTCTCCCTCGCCTTCTTCCCGCCCACCAGGGTGGCGATCGGGTTCGGCCTCGCCGCCCTCGTCTCCCTGGTGCTCACCGCCCGGCTGCTCCCCACGCAGCGCAGAACCTCAAGCCCGGAGTAGTGCCGTGACGACATCCCCGCAGGACCCCAGCCCGAAGCCGGCCGACCCGAACGCCCCCGCGCTGCCGTCCGAGCTCTTCACGAGGATCCTCGTCCGCCTGGCGGTCTTCCTCGTCGCCGTGGCGGCGGGATCCATCGGCATCGGGCTCGCCGTGGACGGCATGCGGGGCCTGTGGGGCGCCCTCATCGGCACGGGCCTGGCCGCGCTGTTCGCGGTGACGACCGTCGTCGCCGTGCGCACGGCCGCCAAGCGCCCCATGGACCTCATGGTCATCGCGGTGATGGGCTCCTGGCTGCTGAAGATGGTCCTCGTCCTGCTCGTCATCGTGGCGATCAAGGACGCGGACTTCTACCACCGGGGCGTCATGTTCGGCGCGACGGCGGTCGCCGTCGTCGGCTCCGTCCTCATCGACCTGCAGACGGTCGCCACCGCGCGGATCCCGAACGTCCGTCCCTGACGGGATCGCACGGGTTTCGTGTGAGGCGCCTCGCACGTCCGGCCGCTGAGACGTGACGGACGGGGCCTGTGGGTGCGTTAGTCTGTGCGAGTCGGCAGGAACCGAGGAAGCGCTCGGCTTACCCGCAGACCCGCCGCCCACGAACACCCAGGGAGACGACCTGTGCTGAATGCGCTGACGACCGCTGCGACCGGTGCGACGATCCGCATCGTCACCGCGGACTCCGAGGGCTGGCACGCCCCTGGGCTCGGCGAGTTCTTCCCGCCCGCGATCCTGTTCGAGGGCACGCCCTTCGAGATCAACCGCATCACGATCGTCCGGCTCGTCGCCGCGGTCGCGGTCTTCCTCGTCATGTGGCTCGGCACGCGCAAGCTCAAGCTGGTTCCCGGCCGCGGTCAGTCGATGCTCGAGCTCCTCATGGACTTCATCCGCAAGAACATCGCGGTCGACACGCTCGGCGAGCGGCTCGGCAAGAAGTACACGCCGATGCTGGCGGTCATCTTCATCGGCATCCTGTTCCTCAACCTCACCGGCGTGATCCCGTTCCTCAACATCGCGGGAACCTCGGTGGTCGGGCTGCCGCTCGTCTTCGCGATCATCGCGTACATCGCGTTCATCGGGGCGGGCATCAAGGAGCAGGGGACCGGCAAGTTCTTCCACAGCCAGCTCTTCCCCGCGGGCGTGCCGAAGGTCCTGTACGTCATCCTCACGCCGATCGAGTTCATCTCGACCTTCATCCTGCGGCCGGCCACGCTGACGATCCGACTCCTCGCGAACGTCATGTCGGGGCACATCCTGCTCGTGCTGTGCTTCTCGGCCACGCACTACCTGTTCTTCCAGGCCAGCGGCGCGATGGCGGGCATCGGGGCCCTCACCCTGGTCGGCGGGCTGCTGTTCACCGTGTTCGAGCTCTTCATCGCCTTCCTCCAGGCCTACATCTTCGCGCTGCTGTCCGCGGTGTACATCCAGCTGTCGACGTCCGCGCACTGAGCCTGACGTTCGCCGGGCCGGCGCACCGTCGGCCACCCACAACCACATACGACCGACACCACTCACACAGTTAGGAACCTCCACATGGAAGGCTCGCTCTCCGCGATCGGTTACGGCCTCAGCACCATCGGCCCCGGTATCGGTATCGGTATCCTCGTCGGCAAGACCAACGAGTCCATCGCCCGTCAGCCCGAGGTCGCCGGTCGTCTGACGACCAACATGTTCATCGGCGCGGCGCTCGCCGAGGCCCTCGGTCTGCTCGGCCTGGTCGCCGGCTTCATTCTCTGATGGTGGCCAGCGGCTCCGTTGTCGCGGAGAACGTGCCGCAGGGGTATGAGCTGCTCCTGCCGGCCGTGTACGACATCATCTGGTCGCTGGTCGTCGTCGCCATCATCGCCTTCGCTGTCGTCAAGTGGGGCGTGCCCCGACTGACCGGCATCCTCGACGAACGCGCCGAGAAGATCTCCGACGGCCTCAAGCAGGCGGAGAACGCCGAGGCGATGCTCGCCGAGGCCGAGGAGCGCACCGGCGCCGAGCTTGCCGAGGCGCGTCGCGAGGCCGCGGGCATCCGCGAGCGCGCGAACGCGCAGGGCAAGGAGCTCGTCGACGACGCACGCCGGCGCGCCGGCGAGGAGGCGGAGCGGACCACCGCGGCCGCCGAGCGTCAGATCGAGGCCGAGCGCCGTCAGGCCGCGCAGTCCCTGCGCGGCGACGTCGGCAGCCTGGCCGTCGAGCTGGCCTCGCGGATCGTCGGGGAGTCGCTCGCCGACTCCGCCGCACAGTCCCGCGTGGTCGACCGCTTCCTCGACGAGCTCGAGGCGCGTCAGACCACGCAGTCCACCACGACGTCGGAGGCCTGAGCAGCGTGCGCGCATCCAGTTCGCTGGCCCTCGCCGGGGCCCAGGAGCGGTGGGACCCGGTCGCCCGGGACGCCACAGACGGCCTCGAGCTCGCCGGCACCGTCTACGCCGTCGCGGACCTGTTCGCGGCGAACGCGGCGGTACGGCGCGCGGTCACCGATCCCTCGCGCAGCGGGGAGGACCGCGCGGCCCTGGTGTCGAACCTCCTGGGTTCGTCCACCGACGGCCGCGTGACCGACCTCGTGTCCGGGCTCGCCCGCGACCGCTGGTCGGAGGACCGGGACGTCGTCGAGGCCCTGGAGATCCTGGGCGAGGACACGCTCCTCGCCACGGCGGAGCGCCAGGGCGAGCTGGAGCCCCTCGGCGAGGAGCTGCTGAGCATCCGCTCGGTCGTCCGCGGGAACCCCGATCTCGAGGTCGCGCTCGCCGACACGGGCCAGGAGGCACCCGCACGCCGGGAGCTCCTCGGACGAGTCATCGGTTCGCAGGTCTCGCCGATCGCCCTCCTCCTCGCGCAGCGCGGTATCGGCACGCCGAGGACCCGCACCCTGATCCACGCACTCGGCGACACGGCCTCCCGCGCGGCGGCCCGTCGCGAGCGGACGATCGCGCGGGTCACCGCCGCCATCCCGCTCACGACCGAGCAGCGGGACCGGCTGCAGGCCGCGCTGAAGGCCGAGCACGGCCGCGACGTCGCCTTGCACGTCGACATCGACCCCGCGATCATCGGGGGACTGAGGGTCGAGATCGGCGACTCGGTCATGGACGGCACGATTCGCACCCGCCTCGACGAGGCGAGCCGGCACATCGCCGGCTGATTGACGCACACGTAGATTGACGAACTCCGGGCGGCTGACGCCCGGACGAGGTGAGGAACCAGAAGATGGCAGAGCTGACGATCCGCCCCGACGAGATTCGGGCTGCCCTGGACAGCTTCGTGAGCTCGTACGAGCCCGGAGCCGCGGGCACGGACGAGATCGGGCACGTGATTTCCGCGGCGGACGGCATCGCCACCGTCGAGGGCCTGCCCGGGGCGATGGCCAACGAGCTGCTCAGCTTCGAGGACGGCACGCTCGGGCTGGCCATGAACCTCGAGGAGCGGCACATCGGTGTGGTCGTCCTCGGCGAGTTCGACGGCATCGAGGAGGGTCAGGAGGTCCACCGCACGGGCGAGGTCCTCTCGGTCCCGGTCGGTGACGGCTACCTCGGTCGCGTCGTCGACCCGCTCGGCAAGCCGATGGACGGGCTCGGCGAGATCGCCGACGTCGTCGGCCGCCGCGCGCTCGAGCTGCAGGCCCCGGGCGTCATGGCCCGCAAGTCGGTGCACGAGCCGATGCAGACCGGCCTGAAGGCGATCGACGCCATGATCCCGATCGGCCGCGGTCAGCGTCAGCTCATCATCGGCGACCGCAAGACCGGCAAGACCGCGATCGCGCTCGACACGATCCTCAACCAGAAGGCCAACTGGGAGTCCGGCGACCCGTCGAAGCAGGTGCGCTGCGTCTACGTCGCGATCGGCCAGAAGGGCTCGACCATCGCGTCGGTCCGCAAGACGCTCGAGGACGCCGGCGCGCTGGAGTACACGACCATCGTGGCCTCGCCCGCCTCGGACCCGGCCGGCTTCAAGTACATCGCCCCGTACACCGGCTCGGCCATCGGCCAGCACTGGATGTACGACGGCAAGCACGTCCTCATCGTCTTCGACGACCTCTCCAAGCAGGCCGAGGCGTACCGCGCGGTGTCTCTCCTGCTGCGCCGCCCGCCGGGCCGCGAGGCCTACCCGGGTGACGTCTTCTACCTGCACTCCCGCCTTCTCGAGCGCTGCGCGAAGCTCTCGGACGAGCTGGGTGCAGGCTCGATGACCGGCCTGCCGATCATCGAGACGAAGGCGAACGACGTCTCGGCGTACATCCCGACCAACGTCATCTCGATCACCGACGGCCAGATCTTCCTCCAGTCGGACCTCTTCAACGCGAACCAGCGCCCGGCGGTCGACGTCGGTATCTCCGTCTCCCGGGTCGGTGGTGACGCGCAGGTCAAGGCGATGAAGAAGGTCGCCGGAACGCTGAAGATCACGCTCGCGCAGTACCGGTCGATGGCCTCGTTCGCGATGTTCGCGTCCGACCTCGACGCGACCACGCGCCAGCAGCTGACCCGGGGTGAGCGCCTCATGGAGCTGCTCAAGCAGAACCAGGCGAACCCATACCCGGTGGAGGACCAGGTCGTCTCGATCTGGGCCGGCACGAACGGCTACCTCGACGACGTCGAGGTCTCGGACGTCAAGCGCTTCGAGGGCGAGCTCATCGAGCATCTGCGCTCGACGACGTCGGTGCTCGGCACGATCGCCGAGACCGGCAAACTCGAGGACGAGACGGCAGACGCGCTGCGCGCCGGCATCGAGGAGTTCCGCAACGTGTTCACCTCCGGCGCGGGCGACCTGCTCGGCGGCGGGGAGGACGAGGAGTCCGAGGCCGAGGTCGCGCAGGAGCAGATCGTCCGGACCAAGGCCTGATCGATGGCGGGACAGCAGCGCGTCTACAAGCAGAAGATCCGAGCGACGCAGACGCTCAAGAAGGTCTTCCGCGCGATGGAGCTCATCGCGGCCTCGCGGATCAGCAAGGCACGCGACACGGCTCTGGAGGCCGACCCGTACACGCGGGCCCTCATCCGCGCGGTGTCCGCCGTCGCGTCGCACGCCGATCTCGACCACCCGCTGATCACGGGGCGCGACGACACGAACGACGTCGCCGTTCTCGTGGTCACGTCCGACCGCGGCATGGCGGGCGCCTACTCGGCGACCGTGCTGCGCGAGGCGGAGCGGCTCCTCACCGACCTCGAGGCCGAGGGCAAGACGCCGCGCGTCTACGTCTTCGGCCGTCGGGGCGAGAACTACTTCAAGTTCCGTGGCCGGGAGATCGTCCAGTCCTGGACCGGCGAGTCCGAGCGCCCGTCGATCGAGATCACGCAGGACATCGCCCGCGCGCTGCTGTCCGCCTACCAGGCGCCCGTGGGCTCCGGCGGCGTCAGCGAGCTGCACATCGTGTTCACGCGCTTCGAGTCCATGGTCACGCAGGTCGTCCAGCGTCGCCGGGTCCTTCCCCTCGAGGTCGTCGACGGCGTGGCCGAGCCGAGCGAGGGCGCGCGAGCGCTCTACGACTTCGAGCCGTCCCCGGAGGACGTCCTCGACGCCCTGCTGCCGATGTACGTCATGAACCGGCTCCGGAACAACCTGCTCATGGCCGCGGCCTCCGAGCTGGCCTCCCGGCAGCGTGCCATGCACACCGCAACCGAGAACGCGGAGGACATCATCCGCGACTACACCCGACTGGCCAACCAGGCCCGTCAGGGTGAAATCACCCAGGAGATCTCCGAGATCGTCTCGGGTGCCGACGCGCTCAGCGCGGACTGATCCGACCGCCCGCTCCCCAGCAGTTACGAACCGAGGACGCAACTCATGACCGCCACACAGTCCGAGTCGACCGAGGCCACCGCCGCCGGCGTTGGCCGCATTGCCCGAGTGATCGGCCCCGTCGTCGACATCGAGTTCCCGGCCGGCGCGATCCCCGCGCTCTACAACGCCCTGAAGACGACCCTCACGCTCGAGGGTGAGGGCGTGACCGAGATGACGCTCGAGACGGCGCAGCACCTCGGGGACAACATCGTGCGCGCGATCGCGCTCAAGCCGACGGACGGCCTCGTCCGCGGCGCCGAGGTGCGCGACACCGGTGCCCCGATCTCCGTGCCCGTCGGCGACGTCACCAAGGGCCACGTCTTCAACGTGACCGGTGAGCCGCTGAACCTCGCCGAGGGCGAGCAGCTCGAGGTCACCGAGCGCTGGCCGATCCACCGCAACCCCCCGAAGTTCGACGAGCTCGAGGGCTCGACCACGATGTTCGAGACGGGCATCAAGGTCATCGACCTGCTGACCCCGTACGTCCAGGGTGGAAAGATCGGCCTGTTCGGCGGCGCCGGCGTCGGCAAGACCGTCCTCATCCAGGAGATGATCCAGCGAGTCGCGCAGGACCACGGCGGCGTGTCCGTGTTCGCCGGCGTCGGCGAGCGCACGCGTGAGGGCAACGACCTCATCGTCGAGATGGAGGAGGCGGGCGTCTTCGACAAGACCGCCCTGGTCTTCGGCCAGATGGACGAGCCCCCGGGCACGCGTCTGCGCGTCGCCCTGTCGGCGCTGACGATGGCGGAGTACTTCCGTGACGTCCAGCAGCAGGAGGTGCTGCTGTTCATCGACAACATCTTCCGCTTCACGCAGGCCGGTTCCGAGGTCTCGACGCTGCTCGGCCGCGTGCCGTCCGCCGTGGGCTACCAGCCGAACCTCGCGGACGAGATGGGCCAGCTCCAGGAGCGCATCACCTCCACGCGCGGACACTCGATCACCTCGCTGCAGGCGATCTACGTCCCCGCGGACGACTACACCGACCCGGCCCCGGCCACGACATTCGCGCACCTCGATGCCACCACGGAGCTCTCCCGTGACATCGCCTCGCGCGGTCTGTACCCGGCCGTGGACCCGCTGAGCTCGACCTCCCGCATCCTCGAGCCGGCCGTCGTCGGGCAGGAGCACTACGAGGTCGCCACCCGCGTGAAGGCGATCCTGCAGAAGAACAAGGAGCTGCAGGACATCATCGCCATCCTCGGTGTCGACGAGCTCTCCGAGGAGGACAGGGTCACGGTCTCGCGTGCGCGCCGCATCGAGCAGTACCTGTCGCAGAACACCTACACGGCCGTGAAGTTCACGGGCGTCGAGGGCTCGACCGTCCCGGTCGCCGAGACCGTCGAGGCGTTCAAGCGCATCGCGGACGGCCACTACGACCACGTGCCGGAACAGGCGTTCTTCAACATCGGTGGCATCGAGGACCTCGAGCGCGCGTACGCCAAGCTCCAGGCCGACGAGCGCTGACATGGCGGGCAAGACGCTCAGGGTGGACGTCGTCTCCCCGACCGGAGTTGTCTGGTCGGGGGAGGCGTCCCAGGTGACCGTGCCGTCCGAGGCCGGGTCGCTCGGCGTCCTCCCCGGACGCGAGCCCGTGCTCGCGGTCCTCAAGGAGGGCGACGTGCGGGTGTTCGCGGGCGGCGGGTCGCAGGACCTGCCGATCTCCGGCGGTTTCGTGTCCGTGGACGACGACGTCGTCACGGTGGTGACCTCCGACCCGACCACGCTCGCCGAGTTCGCCGCCGACCAGGCTGCGGCGACCGAGGAGGCGTAGGTCCGCATGCCGCGCGCGGGATGGCTGG
The DNA here is from genome assembly GCA_900163555.1 of Actinomycetales bacterium JB111. GTDB lineage: Bacteria > Actinomycetota > Actinomycetes > Actinomycetales > Actinomycetaceae > JB111. The sequence continues at coordinate 24,541 of FUHX01000073.1, forward strand.
GGCTGATCGTCGCCCTCGTCCTTCTCGCGCTCGTCGCGGCCGTGTGCTCGCTGCTCATGTGGCGCGCGCTGCACCTCTACCGTCGCTGGGGGACGGTGGAGTGCCGCGTGCGCGTGGGCGGCACCTGGCGCCGCGGGCTCGCCCAGCTGCGGCCCGACGGTTTCGCCTGGTACACGTTCCTCTCCATGTCGCTGCGGCCCACTCTGTGGCTGCATCGCTCCGGCCTCGAGCTGCTCGCCCACGAGCGGCTCGAGGCCGACGCGTCCGGTCGGCCGGTCGTCGAGGCCCGGTTCTCCGACGGCGAGACCACCGCGGAGCTTCGCCTGGCCCCCTCCGCCCTGCAGGGGCTCATCGGCTGGTCCGAGGGCGCACCGCCGCGGGTGCGCGGGATCAGCTGACGGACGTCAGGGCCCACCCCGGGCGCGCCCGACGCCCGGGCGGGTAACGTGGTCGGCCGTGCGCACTGTCTTCGCCCGATGCTCCGTCGACTACTCGGGTCGACTCACCGCCCACCTGCCCCTCGCAGCCCGGCTCGTCATGGTCAAGGCCGACGGCTCGGTGCTCGTGCACTCCGACGGCGGCAGCTACAAGCCGCTGAACTGGATGTCCGCGCCCGCCACGCTCAAGGAGCGGGAGCCGGACGAGGCGGAGGCGACCGCCGGCGCGACGGCCGTCTGGGAGGTCTCGGCCGCGAAGACCGACGACCGGCTCGTGCTGAGGATCCACGAGATCCTCTCCGAGACGGAGATCGACCTCGGCGTGGACCCGGGCCTGACGAAGGACGGCGTCGAGGCGCACCTGCAGGCGCTGCTCGCGGACCAGGTCGACCTGCTCGGTCCCGGGCACCGGCTCGTCCGGCGCGAGCACCCCACGCCGATCGGTCCGGTCGACCTCCTCGTGCGGGACTCCTCCGGCGCGGCGATCGCCGTGGAGATCAAGCGCGTCGGCGGGATCGACGGCGTCGAGCAGCTCACCCGCTACCTCGAGCTCCTCGACCGCGACCCGCTCCTGACGCCGGTGACCGGCGTCTTCGCGGCCCAGCAGATCAAGCCGCAGGCCCGCACACTCGCGGAGGACCGCGGCATCCGCTGCCTCGTCCTCGACTACGACGCCATGCGCGGGGTCGACGACGTCGACTCCCGGCTGTTCTGAGAAGGAGGGTGACCGTGCCGCTCGCAGCAGACGACTTCCTCCCGCCCGAGAGGGTCGCGCTCGTCCTCGCCCCCGACGGCGGGGCCTCCTTCGAGGACGACCTCCACCGCGTGGTCGGTCGCCACCACGAGGCCGGGCACGTCGTCGTCGTGGCGCTCGGTTCCCCGTCCGCCGGCCCGGGCGACCGGCCCGCGCTCGCCCGGCGCGCGGTCGACGCGATCGGCCCCGACGGGGCCGACGCGTGGCTGACCGGGCTCGACCCGCTGGCGGAGGCGCGCGCGCTGTCCGCCGCGGGCGGGCGGCACGTGCTGGTCGAGCTGCACGACGTCCTGCTCGGCCACGGCCGGGCCGCGGACGCGCTGCGGGAGGCGGGTGCGGAGATCGTCGGGGCGGGCGTCCACCTGGAGGTCACGAGGCCTGCGGACCCGGCGCGCACCCAGGACCTCGATGCGGCGCTGGACGCGGACCTGCTGACCAACCACGTCGTGCTCGGTCCCCTGCTCGACGGCAGCTACCCGGTGGCCGCGCGCGCGGCGTCGGGGCTGGCGGACTGGGACCACGTCCGGCCCGGGGACCTCGTGGCGATCCGACGCCGGCTCGACGTCCTCGCGGTCACCCACTCCGGCACGCGGACCGTCTCCCGCGGCGCGGACGGAGACCGGTTCGTCCACGCGGCGACCACCCCGGGATCCCGCGCGGCCGAGCCCGACGGCCTGTACGAGATCCTGTGCGCCATGGACAACGCCTACCTCGGCGTGCCGCTGATCGGCGTCGTCCCGACCGGCGAGGGCGAGGTCGGGCACGCGGGCGGGCTCGCCGTCCACGAGGCCGCCGCCCGGCGGGCGCGGGAGGACGGCGCGGACGTGCGCGGGCTCGCCGTGCTGGGGGAGCGGGCGCCGGGGGAGGGGACGTAGTGGGCCGGGGCCGGCGGTCGAACAAGCGACCGTGGGGCGGCGAGCACGTCCCGCTCGACATGGAGCGCCTCGGCTCGCTGCCGCGGCAGGAGTCCGGGCCCGACGGGGAAGACTTCCACGTCCGCACCGTCCGTGGCTCGTCCAAGACCTACCGCTGCCCGGGCTGTGACCAGGAGATCCTGCCGGGCACCCAGCACGTCGTCGCCTGGCCGACGGAGCACATCTGGGGTGCCGACGCCTCCGCCGAGTCCCGCCGCCACTGGCACACCTCGTGCTGGCGGCAGCGCGGGAACCGTGCGCCCACGCGCAGGCGGTAGCCGGCCGGCCCCCGCCGGCCGTGCCCCTCGCACGGTGCCGGTGCGGGGTGGTGAGATGGGGCATGACCTCCCTCGCGCTGCACCGGCACGGCACGCCCGGCCCGCTCCCGCTCGTCCTCGTCCCTGCCTTCCCGCTCGATCACCGGCTCTACGACCGCGTGATCGAGGAGCTCGACGACCTCGACGTGATCGTCGTCGACCTGCCGGGCTTCGGGGACTCGCCGCTGCCTGCTGAGGTGAGCGACGCCGTCGGGTGGACCGGCGGGCCGAGCCTTCAGATGGTGGCCACCGCCCTGCTTGCCGCGCTCGACGAGGCGGGCGTCGGACGCTTCGTGGTCGCGGGAACGTCCATCGGCGGGTACGTCGCCATGCGGCTGGCGGAGGGCGTGCCGGAGCGGATCGCCGGCATCGGGCTGATCGACACCAAGGCCCGCGCGGACTCCTCCGAGGGGAGGGCCGACCGGGAGGAGACGGCGCGGGCGGCCGAGGGCCCGGCCGGGACCGACGCCGTGGCGCCGATCCTCGACGGGCTGCTCGGCTCCGGCAGCGTCGCGGCCGAGCCCGGCCTGCCCGACCGGGTCGCGGCGATCGCCGCCGGCGCGTCGGTCGAGGGCATCGCCTACGCCCTGCGCGCGATGGCGGCCCGCCCGGACTCGGTCGCCGCGCTCGCCGCGCTCGGCGAGGCCGGTGTCCCGGCGCTCGTCCTGCGCGGGGACGAGGACGCGAGGTCGACCGGCCCGGAGGGCGAGGACATGGCCCGCGCGCTGCGCACCGAGCTGGTCGAGCTGCCCGGGGTGGGCCACCTCGCCCCGATCGAGGCGCCCGCCGACGTCGCCGCCCACCTCGCCGCCCTTGTCCCGGCCGCGCAGGCCTCGTAGGCCTCGGGGAACGCCGGGGCGGGCGGGCCCGACGGCGGGTGAGCGGCCCCCGCGGAATCGTTAGGGTGGGGCGGGTGACCACCGCGAAGATCCGACCCGCCACCCCGCTCGACGTCGAGGCGATCGCCGAGCTGCACTCCCGCGTCTGGCAGGCGACCTACGGGGGCAGCGTCCCGCAGGAGTTCATCGACCGGGCCGCCGCGCGCCGCGTGCAGATGTGGACCGACGTCCTCGCCGAACCGATGGGGGCGCCGACGTGGCTCGCGCACCGCGACGGCGTGGCCGTGGGCTTCGCGCACGCGATCGCGGTCGGTGCGGGCGAGGTGCGTCCCCTCGAGCTGACGTCGATCTACCTCGACGTGGCGGAGCAGGGGCGCGGCACGGCCGACAACCTCATGCTCATGTCGATCGGCGACGCCCCCGCGTTCCTGCACGTCTGGGATGCGAACGATCGGGCGATCGCCTTCTACCGCAGGCACGGCTTCGCCGCCGACGGCGAGAAGGGGTCCTTCGGCCCGATCGGCACCATCAGGATGGTGCGGTAGCGGCTGGTCGGGCACCGTGCGGGGCAGGCCCCCGCGGACGACGACGGCCGGCCGGGAGAACCCGGCCGGCCGTCGTCGTGGGCTACTTCGAGGTTCCGGACCCGGAGCCCGTGCCGGAACCGTCCGTCTCCCCGTCCGTCAGCGGTGCGGGGGCGGCGAGCGTCTCGTCCGCGATCTCGGCGCCGGCGACGCCGTCGTCCTCGCCGGCCGCCACGACCTCGTGGAGGGCGGTGCGGATCTGGGCGAGGTACTCGCGCAGCACGCCCGCGCGCTTCTCGAGCCGGGTGACCTCGGCGTTCGCCGCGGAGGTCCGCCGCTCGGCGGCCTCGATCCCGTCCGACCGGGTGCGCTCCGCCTCCTCGCGGGCCTCGGTCAGGAGCCGGGTCGCCTCGGTCGTGGCCTCGGAGACGCGGAACCGAGCCTCCTCGTTGGCCTCCTGGGTGACCTCCTCGGACGCGCGGAGCGCCTCGGCCGCGCGCCTGTCGGCGGCCGTGGCCTTCTCCTCCGCGTCGTCCATGGCCTTCTCGCGCGCGGTGGTGGCCGTCTCGATGGCCGCGGCGAGCTCTCGCTCGGCGTCGGCGCGGGCGATCGCGATCTGCTCGGCCGACGTCGCGCGCGCCAGCTCGATCTCCCGGTCGAGCTCGGTGCGGCGCGTGATCTCCTCGGCCTCGACCTCGCGGCGGATCGCGGCGGCGCGGCGCTCGGCCGCGACCAGCAGCTCCTCCGCCCGGACCTCGGCGTCCTGCGTGCGCGCGGACGCCTCGGCCTGCGACCGGGACGTGAGCAGCTCCGCCTCCCGGCGGGCGTCGGCGACCACGGCGGCCGCCTCGCGCTCGGAGCGCTCGGCGAGCCGTTCTGCGGCGGTCTGGGACCGCTCGTACGTCCGCCGCGCGTCGTTCTCGGCCTGCTCGAGGATCTCGGTGGCCTCGGCCTCCGCGGAGCTGAGCAGGTGGGCGGTGCGGGAGCCGAGCCCCGCGTAGGTCGGGGTGCCCGACTCGGCGAGCTGTCCGCGGACCTCCTCGAGCTCCGCGCTGAGCCGCAGCACGCGCGCGTCGAGCCCCTCGACGTGCTCGCGTGCCGCGGCCAGGCGGGAGGTCAGGTCGCTGATCTTCTGGTCGACCTGGGCGCGGTCGTATCCGCGCATCACGACGGGGAAGGTGGCCTGCTCGTCCATCGGGGTCCTCACGTTCGACATCCCGTCGGCACCTTCAGGTGCGGTGCGCGCGGGCGGGTTCGCCGCCAGAATACGTGTCCTGCGCGACAGCCCGCCCGTGGCGTTCGGAACGGCGCCAGCCGCGAGGGGCCAGAAACCCGTACGCTCAGGGTTTGACCAGTGTCGCACCGCGCGGCTCAACGACCCGGAAGGATGAGCGAAGCTGTGATCCGACGCATCCTCGCCCTGGTGCTCGGCGTGATCGGCGCCGTTGCCATCGTGCTCGCGATCATGTCGGCGACGACGTGGCGCGACGACGACACGCTCACCGCGACCCTTCCGCAGACGCCCGAGACCCCCGTCCTCCTCACCGACCCGGGTGTCCTCGAGATGGCGGGCGACCAAGTGACGATCACGCTCGAGGCTGAGGACGACGCCGAGATCTGGGCGATGATCGCGCCGACCGAGCGCGTCATGGAGTGGCTCGGCGACGCCTCGCGCACGGCGGTCACCGGCCTCGCCGGTTCGACCGAGCTGGCGTCGGCGACCGCGGGCTCCGAGGAGAGCGTCCCGCCGCCGTCGAGCTCCGACCTCTTCTCCGGGGGCGAGACCGGGACCGGCGAGCTCGAGATCGAGTGGACGGACGAGCCGGGCCGCTGGACCCTCTTCGCCGTCACCGACGGCACCGAGCCGGCCCCCACGCTCAGCCTGACCTGGCCGAACTCCGTCTCCACGCCCTACCTGGTCCCCGGCCTCATCGCCGGTGGCGTCCTGGTCCTCCTCGCGGTCTTGCTGTTCGTCTGGCCCACGCGCCGGGACGAGGAGGACGCGATCGACGACGAGGAGACCGCCCCGATCGACGTGCCCCAGGCCCCGGCCGGGACGATCGACGACGAGGCGGCCGCGGAGTCCGTCGTCGCGGGGGACTACGCCAGCGCGCCCACCGCGGGCCGTTCCGGCGTCGACCCGTACGCGCCGACGGTGAGCACGATCCACGACCCGGTGGGTGCCGGGGCGGGCTCCGACGACGATGCGCACGACGACGAGCAGGCCGGCGTCGCCGCGCCCGCCGCGCTGACGGACACGGAGACGCTGCCCGCGTTCACGGACGACGACGCCGACGACCTCAGCGACGAGGACGTCGACGCCGCGCTGGACCGCGACATGGCGGCCCTCGCCGCGAAGGACCGCGCCGGGGAGCCGCTGCGTCGCTACGAGCGTCGCGTGCTCGCCGAGGCCCGTCAGGAGGCGCGTGAGGACCTCCGCGCCGGCGTCGACACCGAGCTCCGGCAGATCCTGCGCGACGCGGGGCCGACCCGCGGCGCGGGCCTCCTGCCGTACTCGCCCCGCGCCGACGAGCTGCGGGCCGAGAGCGCCGAGCAGGCGTCGATCGAGACCCCGACCGAGACCCCGGCCGAGACCCCGGCCGAGAGCGGCGAGGCGGCGGTCGCCGCCCCGGACGCCTGGGCCGTCACGGAGATCGAGGGCCGGCCCCTCACGCGCCGCGAGCGGCGTGCTGCGGAGCGCCGGGCACTCATGGAGAAGGAGGCCCGGAACGGTACGTCCGACGGGTCCACGGGCGCACCGAGCGGATCCGCCGCCGGCCCGGACGACGAATGGCGCGACCTGTGGGGGTTCGGCTCGGGTCGCCAGAACGATACGGAGGTGGGCCGATGAGCCGCCGAACGAACTCAGTCCTTGCCGCGCTGCTCGCGATCGGCGCCCTTTCGGCCTGCTCGGACGAGCCGGAGGACCTGCCCACGCCGGAGGCCGAGGAGGCCACCGACCGCGGCGGACCGATCCTCGACGACGACACGATGCAGGCGGTCCTCGAGGACATCGCCGCGACGGTCGACGAGGCGGACGCCGCCCAGGACCCGAGCCTGCTCTCGGACCGCGTGATGGGCCCCGCCGCCCGCCTGCGCTCCGCCGAGTACCGGATCGCCGACGCGACCGACGGCGCGATCCAGCCCGACCCGCTCTCGCTCGACACCCAGGTGTCGATCGTCGGCAGCAGCCCGACCTACCCGCGCGTGGCCATGGCGGTGAGCGAGATCCCGGACGGCGAGAACCTCCCGCTGCTGCTCACGCTCGCCACCTCCGACGTCCGGGACAACTTCCGTCTGTGGTCGTGGGTCCAGCTCTTCCCGGGCGTGACCGTGCCCGAGACGCTGTCGCCCGAGATCGGGGCCGAGACCATCTCGTCCGACGACGACTCGCTCGTCGCGACCCCCGACGAGGTCGTCGCCGCCTATGCCGAGCTCATCGCGGACCCCGAGGCCGACCACGACCTCATCTTCCTGCGGGACGACTTCCGCTACGAGATGTTCTCGCAGACGGCGGAGCTCAACTCGGCCGTCTCCGCGGCGGGCACCGCGACGCTGAGCGCGGAGGCGATCGACGACGGCCCGCTCGCCCTGCAGACCGTCGACGGCGGCGCGATCGTCGTCGGCGTCATCGAGACGACGACGACCGTCACCAAGACCGACGAGGACGGCACGCTCAACGTGGGCGGCATCTTCGCCGACCTGCTCGGCAACGACGGGACCGTCGAGAACGAGGTCCAGGCCGTCGCCGAGGTGTCCGTCGCGTTCTACGTGCCGCCGGCCGACGCGGAGGACGCCTCCATCGAGGTCCTCGGCGCCACCTCGGTCCTGTCCGAGGCCCTCGCGAACGGCGAGTCGGTCGTCCTGCCCTCGGGCGAGTCGGCCACGGACGGCGAGTCCTCCTCCGACGGCGAGGCCGCCACGGACGGCGAGTCCGCCTCCTGAGCCCGTCCCCGGTCCGGCGGCGCGCGCGGTTGCGCACGCGCCGCCGAACCGGGGGACAATAGGGGCATGTCTCAGCCTTCCCTGTACGGCGCCGTCGACCTGTCCTCCCTCGCGCGGCCGGCCCAGCCGCCCCACTCCGCGCCCGGTGGCGCGGCGGGGGGACCGGGCGGTGCGGGTGGGTCGACCGGCATCGTCGTGGACGTCACCGAGGAGACCTTCGGGGACGTGGTCGCGCGCTCCCAGGAGCTGCCGGTGCTGCTCGCCGTGCTGTCCGACCGGACGCCCGACTCTGCGAACCTGCGGCGCGAGCTGGAGGTCGTGGTCCGCGAGCAGGCCGGCCGTCTGCAGCTCGGCCTCGTGGACGGCGACACCCAGCCGCGGATCGCGCAGGCACTGCAGGTCGAGCAGGTCCCGACCGTCGTCGCCGTGCTCGGCGGCCAGCCCATGCCGTTGTTCGCGGGCATGGTCGGCGCGGAGCAGCTGAGGCCGGTCATCGCCGAGCTGATGCGGATGGCCGAGCAGAGCGGCCTCACCGGGCAGCTGCCGGCCGAGGACGACGAGGCCGGCGCGGAGCCCCCGGAGCCGGAGCTGCCGCCCCTGCACGCCGAGGGTGTCGCGGCCATCGAGCGCGGAGACTTCGACGCCGCGGCGGAGGCCTACCGCAAGGCCCTCGCCCAGAACCCCGCCGACGCCGAGGCCACGGCCGCGCTCGCCCAGGTCGAGCTCGCCCGCCGCGTCGCGCCCGTCACCGATCCGGCCGCGACGATCGCCGCCGGCGACGCCGAGGGCGCGTCCCTCGCGGACGTCCTGCTGGCGGCGGATGTCGAGTTCGCCGCGGGGCGGGCGAAGGAGGCGTTCGACCGCATCCTGCGCGTCATCCGCGTGAGCGCGGGCGACGACAAGGAGGCCGCCCGGGTGCGGCTCGTCGAGCTGTTTGAGATCCGCGGCGCGGCCGACCCCGAGGTCGTCGCCGCGCGCCGCTTACTCGCCAGCGCCCTGTACTGACGCCGCCCTGATCCCCACCCCTTCCCGTGAGGGAGGGGGATGCGCGGGGGAGCGTCGGTCAGTCGCCCGACGGCGCGAGCCAGACCGCGGACAGGGCGGGCACCCGCAGCGAGATCGAGCGGGCGCGGCCGTTCCACGGCACGTCCTCGGCCACCTGGTCGCCGACGTTGACGATGCCCGAGCCGCCGAACCGCTCGTCGTCGGTGGTGAGGATCTCCCGCCAGGAGCCCGAGCCCTCGACGCCCTCGGGCACGCCCACGCGGTAGCCCTCGTACGCGCTGCCGGAGAAGTTGACGACCACCATGACGGCGTCGCTGCGGTCCGCGGAGCGGCGCAGGAACGTGATGACGTTGTGGTCGCCGTCGCCGGCCTCGATCCACTCGAAGCCGTCGGGACGGAAGTCCTGCGACCACATGGCCGGCCGCTCGCGGTAGACGCGGTTGAGCTCGTGGACGAGCTGGACGACGGCGTCGTGCTCGGGCTGCTGGGCCTGGCCCCAGTCCAGCCCGGCGCCCTCGTTCCACTCCGAGGACTGGGCGAACTCCTGCCCCATGAAGAGCAGCTGCTTGCCCGGGTGGGCCCACTGGTAGCCGAGCAGCGAGCGCACGCCCGCCAGCTTCTGCCAGTCGTCGCCCGGCATCTTGCCCAGCAGCGAGCCCTTGCCGTGGACGACCTCGTCGTGGCTGATCGGCAGGACGAACTGCTCGGAGTAGGCGTAGACCATCGAGAACGTGAGCTCGCCGTGGTGGTACCGACGGTTGATCGGCTCCTCCGCGAGGTAGCGGAGCGTGTCGTTCATCCAGCCCATGTTCCACTTCAGGCCGAAGCCGATGCCGCCGGCCGAGGTCATGGCCGTGATGCCCGGCCAGGCCGTGGACTCCTCGGCGATCATCATCGTGCCGGGGGAGCGGCGGTAGGCCGTCGCGTTCGTCTCCTGCAGGAAGCTGATCGCCTCGAGGTTCTCCCGACCCCCACGCTCGTTCGGCCGCCAGCGGCCGGGCTCGCGCGAGTAGTCGAGGTAGAGCATGGAGGCGACGGCGTCCACGCGCAGGCCGTCGACGTGGAACTCCTCCAGCCAGTAGGAGGCGTTCGCGACGAGGAAGTTGCGGACCTCGCGGCGGCCGTAGTTGAACACGTACGTGCCCCAGTCCGGCTGCTCGCCGCGCAGCGGGTCCGGGTCCTCGTACAGCGGGGTGCCGTCGAAGCGGGCGAGCGCGAACGCGTCCTTCGGGAAGTGGGCGGGCACCCAGTCCACGATGACGCCGATGCCGGCCTGGTGCAGCGTGTCGATGAGGTACCGGAGATCGTCGGGGGAGCCGAGCCTCGACGTCGGGGCGTAGTAGCCCGTGACCTGGTAGCCCCACGAGCCGCCGAACGGGTGCTCGGCGACGGGCATGAACTCCACGTGCGTGAACCCCAGGTAGAGGACGTGCTTGACCAGCTCGTCGGCCAGCTGCCGGTAGGTCAGCCCCGGCCGCCAGGAGGCCAGGTGGACCTCGTAGATCGAGATCGGCCCGGAGTGCGGGTCGCCCGACGAGCGCTCGGCGAGCCACTTCTCGTCGCCCCACTCGTAGTTCGACTCCTCGATCACCGAGGCGGTCGCGGGCGGGACCTCCGCGAGGCGGGCCATCGGGTCGGCCTTGTCGACCCAGCCGCCTTCGGACGTCCGGATCTGGAACTTGTACCGGCCGCCGGCCTCGGCCCCCGGGACGAACAGCTCCCAGACGCCGGACCCGCCGAGGGAGCGCATGGAGCTCCGCCGGCCGTCCCACCCGTTGTGGTCCCCGACGACGCGCACGGCGCGGGCGTTCGGCGCCCACACGGCGAAGGACACCCCGGCGACCGGCCCGAGGATGGAGTCGAACTCACGCACGTGCGAGCCGAGCGCCGTCCACAGCGTCTCGTGCCGGCCCTCGCCGATGAGGTGGAGGTCGAGCTCGCCGATGGTCGGGAGGAACCGGTACGGGTCGTCGACCGTGGTCCTCTCGCCGTCGTAGACGACCTCGAGGCGGTAGTCCGGCACCGTCGTACCGGGCAGCAGCGCGACCCAGATGCCGCCCTGCTCGTGGCGGGCCGGGAACCGGCCGTCCGCCGTCACGATCGCGACGTCCTCCGCGAGGTGGGCGAGCGCGCGGATCGTGACGCCGCCGTCGCCCGGGTGGGCACCGAGGACGGAGTGCGGGTCGTGGTACTCGCCGTCGGCGACCGCGGCGAGAACTCCCGGGTGGACGGCGATGGGCGTGGCGGCTGACATGTCGTCATTGTTCCCCAGATCACCCTTCCCCCGCGGCTCCCCGAGCGGGCGGAGCGGCGAGTCGCCCTCGGATCCGCCCATCCAGTGGGCCGTCGGCATGCTGGTGGGCGCCGCGTCGAGCAGGCGGGTCAGGCCCCGGAGCGGCACGTCGACCCACGTGGGCCGGTAGGTGGACTCGTAGTCCACCTCGTACAGCGCCTTGCCGAGCTCGTGGGAGCGTAGGAGCGGGCCGCGGATCTGCCGCATCGCGACCGACTCCCAGCCGGCCAGGAACGCGTCGCGAGAGGCGCGGGACCAGGCGTCGGCGGCGTCGACCTCGACGCCGGCCGCGATCGCGCTGCCGGCCGCGTAGTCGAAGGAGCGCAGCATGCCCGCCACGTCCCGCTCGGGGACGTCGGGCAGGCGGCGCTCGTCGAGCGGGCGCAGCGGCTCGCCCTCGAGGTCGAGGACCACCCAGCCGGCGCTCGCCGAGCGCAGCACCTGCCCCAGGTGCAGGTCGCCGTGGATCCGCTGGAGGACCGGCCAGTCGGCCGCGACCGCGGACTCCAGCGTGCGGCGCACCGGGTCGTACCGGCCCGCGAGCGTCGCGTGCGCGCCGCTCGCCCGGGCGAAGCGCTCCTCGATCTCGCGGCGCAGCTGCGCGCGGGCCTCGCGGCCGGGCACCGAGGTGCCGAGCGGGAAGAGGTCCGAGTGCAGGTGGGCGACGCGCTCGCCCAGCTCCCGCGCCTCGGTCGTGAAGTCCCGGCCCTCGGTCGCGGCCTCGACGGCCAGGTCGAAGCCGTCCACGGAGTCGGAGAGGAACTCCGCCGCCAGCGCGAGGTGGCCGCGGGCGGGCTCGTCGCCGCCGTCGCCCCACTCGCCCGCGAGGGCCCCGGCCGAGCGCGGCACCGCGTGCGAGCCGCGGGCGGACAGCGCGGAGGTGAGCTCGACGTCGGGGTTGATGCCCGCGCTGAGCACCCGGAAGAGCTTGATGATGATCCCGGGCGCGTCCTCGCCCGGCTCGGGCCGCACGAGGATCGAGGAGTTCGACTGCTCGCCGCCGAGCATGCGGCTCGGACCGGTCGGCAGCTCGGCGATCTGCCCGGGGGCGGCGTCGATGCCGTCGACGCGACGCCTGCCCGCGATCAGGTCGAGGGCGGCCGCGCCGAAGGACGGGTCCTGGGCCGCGTCGTAGATCCACCGGCGGCCGACGCGGTCGACCTCGATCGTCGCGACGAGACCGGAGTCGTCCGCGACCGGGTCGTCACGGAAGGTGAGCGGCACGAGGTAGGTGATCGACCGGGCCGTGTCGGTCACCGCGTACCAGACGATCTCGACGGCCCCGACCGCGTCCGCGGCCAGGGACTGCACGGCGATCGTCGGCGTGGTGGTCCCTCGGAACCACCTGGCCGCGCCGATCCAGGCGGCGAGGCGGCTGGAGAACTCCGACGTGAGCGTGGGCATCTGCTCTCCCTTTCGACTGCCGGGGCGGGGGTGGTGTTACGGCAGCGGCGGCGTGGGGCCGGCCGCGATCTCGCCGTCGAGCCCCGGGAACACCCCGGTGGTGGGTCGTCTCGACGGCAGCGGGGTCGCTCCCGCGTCGGGTGGTCCCGTGCGGGCGGCCCGGGGCGGCTCCTCGGCCGAGGCCGGGTAGGACGGCCCCGGGGCGACGCCGGGCGGGGCCGTGAACGCGGAGTCGGCGTCCGTGCGGCCCTCGAGCGGGGCCGGGGCGCCGGTCCCCGGGCGGGTGAGCTCGAGCCAGAAGAAGTCGCGCGAGCCGAGCGTGAGGGTGATCGTGCCGTCGTCGTCGATCCGGGGGAAGCGGGCGCCGCCGAACACGTCCGTCGCCTGGAAGCCCGCGTGCTCGGGGACCTCGATCTGCGCCGTCCGTGGCGTGTTCGCGAGGTTCGCGATGCACAGGACGGTGGTCTCGAGGTTCGAGCGGGTGAAGGCGAGGACGGCGTCGTTGTCGACGTCCCGCGGGACGAACTCGCCGTCGCCGAAGACCGGGTACCGGCCGCGCACCTCGAGCATGCCGCGCACCCAGTGCAGCAGGGAGGTCGGCTGGGAGAGCTGGGCCTCGACGTTGACCGCCGCGTAGTGGTTGACGAGCGACTGCACGACCGGGAGGTAGAGCCGGCCCGGGTCCTGCGCCGTCGAGAAGCCCGCGTTGCGGTCGGGCGTCCACTGCATGGGGGTCCGCACGCCGTCGCGATCCGGGAGCCAGATGTTGTCGCCCATGCCGATCTCGTCCCCGTAGTACAGGCAGGGGGAGCCGGGCAGGGACAGCAGCAGGGCGTGCGCGAGCTCGATCTCCGCGCGGGAGTTCCCGAGCAGGGGCGCGAGCCGACGACGGATGCCGACGTTCGCGCGCATGCGCGACTCCTCGGCGTACCAGCCGTACATGGCGGCGCGCTCCTCGGTGGAGACCATCTCGAGGGTGAGCTCGTCGTGGTTGCGGAGGAACGTGCCCCACTGGGCGCCGCGCGGCACCTCGGGCGTGCTGGCGAGGATCTCCCGGATCGCCGTGGCGCGCTGGTCGCGCAGCGCGTAGTAGATCCGCGGCATCACGGGGAAGTGGAAGCACATGTGGCACTCGGGGTCGGACTCGGTGCCGTAGTACTCGACGACGTCCTCGGGCCACTGGTTCGCCTCGGCCAGCAGGAGCGTGCCGGGGAACTCCGTGTCGACCATCGCCCGCAGGCGGGCGAGATAGGCGTGCGTGGCGGGCAGGTTCTCGCAGTTCGTGCCCTCCTCCTCGAACAGGTACGGCACGGCGTCCAGCCGGAAGCCGTCCACGCCCCGCCGCGCCCAGAAGCGCACGACGTCGAGGATCGCCTCCTGCACGGCCGGGTTCTCGTAGTTGAGGTCCGGCTGGTGGGAGAAGAAGCGGTGCCAGAAGTACTGTCGGCGGACCGGGTCGAACGTCCAGTTCGACTCCTCGGTGTCCACGAAGATGATGCGGGCGTCGGTGTACTTCTCGTTCGTGTCGCTCCACACGTAGAAGTCGCCGTACGGTCCGTCCGGGTTGTTCCGCGAGGCCTGGAACCACGGGTGGGCGTCGGAGGTGTGGTTGACGACGACGTCGATGAGGATCCTGATGCCGCGCGCGTGCGCCTCGGTGATCAGGCGGTCGAAGTCGTCCATGCTGCCGAACTGCGGGTCGACGGCCGTGTAGTCGGCGACGTCGTACCCGCCGTCCCGCAGCGGGGACGGGTAGAACGGGGGGATCCACAGGCAGTCGATGCCGAGCCACTGGAGGTAGTCGAGGCGCTCGATGAGCCCCGCGATGTCCCCGGTTCCGCTGCCGGTCGTGTCGCCGAACGCCCGCAGGAGCACCTCGTAGAAGACCGCGGTGTGGTACCACTCCGGGTCGTCGCTCAGGCCGGGACGCCCCATGTGCGTCGAGTCCTCCGGCAGCGTGGGCCAGGTCGGGATGCTCATCGGACCACCGCCAGGACGTGCGCCATGCGCTCCGACGGCGACAGCCGCACGTACGGATGCGCCCCCCACGTGTACACGGCGCCGTCGAGCTCGTCGCGCACCGTGATCGTCTCGCCGGCCGCCTCGTCGATGTCGAGGCCGAGGGCGGCGAGGTCGAGGTCCACGATGCCGTCGCGGGTCGTGTACGGGTCGAGGTTCGCGACGACGATGACCGTGTCGGCCTCGCCCGTCGGCGACTGCTCGGCCGGCAGGTGACGCGAGAACGCGAGGAGCGTGTCGCTCGAGGTGCCGTGGACGGCCACGTTGCGCAGGCGGCGCAGGGCCGGGTGGGCGTTGCGGGCGGCGTTCAGGCTCCGCAGCAGCGGCGCGATGCCCCGGACCTCGTCCTGGCTGTGGTCGCGCGGCTTGTACTCGTACTTCTCGTTGTCGACCTGCTCCTCGGCGCCGGGGCGCGGCACGTTCTCGACGAGCTCGTACCCGCTGTAGATGCCCCACGTGGGCGCGCCGGTCGCCGCGAGCACGGCGCGCACGGCGAAGGCCGCGGCCCCGCCCTGCTGCATGTAGGGGGTGAGGATGTCGTGCGTGGTCGGCCAGAACGCGGGCCGCATGTGCGTCGACGTCTCGTACGCCGTCTCGAGCAGGTACTCCTGGAGCTCCTCCTTCGTGGTGCGCCAGGTGAAGTACGTGTAGCTCTGGTGGAAGCCGACCGCGCCGAGGGTACGCATCATCGCCGGGCGCGTGAACGCCTCGGACAGGAAGACGACGTCCGGGTGGTCCGCGCGGACGTCGGCGATGATCCGCTGCCAGAAGTCCAGCGGCTTCGTGTGCGGGTTGTCGACGCGGAAGAGCGTGACCCCGTGGTCGATCCAGACCTGCAGGACGTCCCGCACGGCGGCGTAGATCCCGTCCGGGTCGTTGTCGAAGTTCAGCGGGTAGATGTCCTGGTACTTCTTCGGCGGGTTCTCGGCGAACGCGATCGTGCCGTCCGCGCGGGTCGTGAACCACTCCGGGTGGGACCTCACCCACGGGTGGTCCGGGGAGGCCTGGAGAGCGACGTCGAGCGCGACCTCCATGCCGAGCTCGCGCGCCCGGGCCACGAAGTGGTCGAGGTCGTCGAAGCTGCCGAGGTCGGGGTGGATCGCGTCGTGGCCGCCGTCGGGCGAGCCGATGCCGTACGGGGAGCCCGGGTCGCCCTCGAGCGCGGTCAGCGTGTTGTTGCGGCCCTTGCGGTTGGTCAGGCCGATCGGGTGGATCGGGGTCAGGTACACGACGTCGAAACCCAGGTCCGCGATCCGGTCCAGGTCGGCCTCGGCCGTCCGCAGGGTGCCGGACACCATCGCGCCGCCGACCGGGTCGCGGTAGGCGCCGATCGACCGCGGGAAGATCTCGTACCAGGCGCCCACCAGCGCCCGCTCGCGGTCCACCTGCAGCGGGTAGTCCGCCGACGGCGAGAGCATGTCCCGCAGCGGGGTACGGGCAAGCGCCGCCGTGACGGCGTCGGAGGTGGCGCGGGCCATGGCCTCGGCAGCGCCGAGCGACGGGTCGCCGAGCGCGTCGATCGCCGACCGCAGGGCGGCCGCGTCGTCGTCGGGCATGGCCTCGGCCGCCCGGGCGAGGACGAGCGCGCCCTCGGCGCGCATGAGGTCGACGTCGACCCCCGCCTCGATCTTCACGGTCGCGTCGTGGACCCACGTGCCGACGGCGTCCGACCAGCCCTCGACGCGGAACGTCCAGTCGCCCGGGGCGTCGGGCGTCACCCACGCCTCGAGGCGGTCGAGCCCCGGCGCGATGTCCGTCATCCGGGTGGTCGAGTGGACCGAGCCGTCGGGGCGGACGAGCACGGCGCTCGCGCCGAGGAGGTCGTGCCCCTCGCGGAAGACGGTCGCGCGGACCGGCTGCGCCTCGCCGACGGTCGCCTTGGCGGGCCACCGCCCGTCCTCGATCACGGGGTAGACCTCGACGACCGGGATGCGGCCGACCGGCGCGAAGGGCGCCGGGGCAGGCGGGCGGGCGGATGCCGGCCAGGGCGTCAGGCTCGGCCGCGCGGCCGGCTCGGGGGCCCGGTCCCGTGTCGGTTCCGGGCCCCGGTCCTGCCGGGCGCGGGCGTCTGCGGGCGCTCCGGCCTCGCGGGAGGCGGGTACGTGTGTCGGCGTACGCGGCTTCTTCGGGCTCACGCACTCAACCTAACCGTTTCGCGTCCGCTGTGAGGTGCGACGCAGTCGATGGACGCCCGGTGTCCACGACGGGGTGGCCGGGCCGGATCGGGAGACGGCGCGCACGCCCGCTTGCAATCGGACAGAAACACGTCAATGTGCCGCTAGGCTCTCCCCCTGTGAGAGCCATCCGCCGTTTCACGGTCCGCACCGTCCTGCCCGACGCGCTTGCCCCGCTCGACGAGCTCGCCACCAACCTGAGGTGGTGCTGGCACGAGCCGACGCGCGCGCTGTTCGAGTCCCTCGACCCGGAGCTCTGGGCGACCGTCCGCCGTGACCCGATCGCCCTGCTCGGCGCGCTCGGCCGCGCCCGGCTCGAGGAGCTGGCCGCCGACGCGGACCTCGTCGCCCGCGTGGCCGACCTCGGCGCCGACCTCGACACCTACCTCGCGGAGCCGAAGTGGTTCCAGGACGAGGGGCCCGAGGACAAGCCGGCGGCGATCGCCTACTTCTCCGCCGAGTACGGCATCACCCACGTGCTGCCCCAGTACTCGGGCGGCCTTGGCATCCTCGCCGGGGACCACCTGAAGTCCGCGTCCGACCTCGGCGTGCCGATCATCGGCGTCGGGCTCCTGTACGGCGCCGGCTACTTCAAGCAGTCGCTGACCCGCGAGGGCTGGCAGCACGAGACCTACCCGCTCATCGACCCGGACAACCTGCCGCTGTCGCTCCTGCGCGAGGCGGACGGCACCCCCGCGCGCGTCGAGCTCTCCCTGCCCGGCGGCCGCGTGCTGCGCGCCCAGGTATGGATCGCCCAGGTCGGCCGCGTGCCGCTGCTCCTGCTGGACTCGAACATCCCGGACAACGACGAGGGCCAGCGCAAGGTCACCGACCGCCTGTACGGCGGCTCGGCCGAGCACCGCCTCGAGCAGGAGCTCCTGCTCGGCATGGGCGGCGTGCGTGCGGTGCGCCTGTACTCGCGCATCACCGGCGGGCCGGCCCCGGAGGTCTACCACTGCAACGAGGGCCACGCCGGCTTCCTCGCCGTCGAGCGTATCCGCGAGCTCGTCCAGGGCGAGGGGCTGTCCTTCGGCGCCGCGCTCGAGTCCGTCCGCGCCGCGACCGTCTTCACCACGCACACCCCCGTTCCCGCCGGCATCGACCGGTTCAGCAAGGAGCTCGTGGCCCGCTACTTCGGTGGCGACTCCGCGATCGAGGGCGTCTCGCTCGAGGACGTCCTCGCGCTCGGCGCCGAGGACTTCGACGGCGGCAACCCCGAGGTCTACAACATGGCGGTCATGGGCCTGCGCGTCGCGCGCAGGGCGAACGGCGTCGCCCAGCTGCACGGGAAGGTCTCCCGCGGCATGTTCTCCGACCTGTGGCCCGGGTTCGACACCTCCGAGGTGCCGATCACGTCCGTCACGAACGGCATGCACGGGCCCACCTGGGTCGACGCCGACTTCGCGGCCAAGGCCACCGAGCGTCTCGGCGAGCGCGCGCTGACCTTCGGCGAGGGCTGGGACCGCACCGAGGCCGAGGGCGGGTTCTCCGACGCCGAGCTGTGGGAGTTCCGCGGCCAGCTGCGCGGCCGCCTGGTCGACGCCGCCCGCCGGCGCGTGCGGAAGTCCTGGCTCGACCGCGGCGCGTCCCCGGCCGAGCTCGGCTGGACCGCCGACGCGCTCGGCAAGGACATCCTCACGATCGGCTTCGCGCGGCGCGTGCCGACATACAAGCGCCTCACCCTCATGCTCAAGGACCCGGAGCGCCTGACCCGCCTGCTCACGGACCCCGAGCGCCCCATCCAGATCGTCGTGGCAGGCAAGTCGCACCCCGACGACGAGCCCGGCGTCGGGCTCATCCAGAAGTTCGTCTCGTTCGCCGACCAGGCGGGCGTGCGCGAGCGCATCGTGTTCCTGCCGAACTACGACATCGAGATGGCCCAGACGCTCATGCCGGGCTGCGACGTGTGGCTGAACAACCCGCTGCGCCCGCTCGAGGCCTCGGGCACGTCCGGCATGAAGTGCGCGATCAACGGCGCGCTCAACCTGTCCATCCTCGACGGCTGGTGGGACGAGATGTACGACGGCGTCAACGGCTGGGCGATCCCCACCGCCGACGGCGTCGAGGACGTCGAGCACCGCGACAACCTCGAGGCGGCGGCGCTGTACGACCTGCTCGAGAACGTCGTCGTCCCGCGGTTCTACGACCGCGACGAGCGCGGCGTGCCCTCCCACTGGGTCGAGCAGATGCGGCACACGCTGTCCACCCTCGGCCCGAAGGTCCAGGCCACGCGCATGGTCCGCGACTACGTCGAGCAGCTCTACACGCCGGTCGCGGTCGCGGGCCGCGCGCTGAACGGCTCCGACGCCTTCCGCGGCGCGAACGAGCTGGCCGGCTGGAAGGCGAAGGTCCGGGGCGCCTGGGACGGCGTCCGCGTCGAGTCCGTCGACGCCTCGGGCGTCCCCGACGTCGTCAAGGTCGGCGAGTCGATCCGGGTGGCCGTGACGGCCTCCCTCGGCGAGCTGGACGCGACGGACGTCGAGGTGCAGGTCGTCGCCGGCCGGGTCGACGACGACGACGAGCTCACCGACCTCACGGTCACCGCGCTCGCCCACGAGGGCACCTCGGGCGGCCACCACCGCTTCAGCGGCGAGATCGCGCTCGAGACCTCCGGCGCGTTCGGGTACGCCGTCCGCGTGGTCCCGCAGCACCGCCTGCTCGACGGCGTCACGGAGCTCGGTCTGGCGGCCGCCTCGGCGTAAGGCCCACGACCTCGCGGTGGTTGTGCGGCGTCAGTAGTCCATCTGCATGGCGGTGCGCACGTCCGCCAGGGTGGACTCGGCGATCTCGTTCGCCCGGGCGTTGCCCTCGGCGAGCACGCGGCGCAGCTCGGCCGGGTCGGCCGCGAAGGTGGCGCGGCGCTCGCGGATCGGGGCGAGGTACTCGTTGACGGCCTCGGTGACGAGCGCCTTCAGGCCGCCGCCGCCGGCGTCCCCGAGCTCCGCGGCCACGTCGGTCGGCTCGCGGCCTTGGCACAGGGCCGCGAGCTGCACGAGGTTCGAGACCTCGGGCCGGTTCGCGGGGTCGAACGTGATGTGGCGGTCGGCGTCGGTGACGGCGCGCTTGATGATGCGGGCGGTCGTGTCGGCGTCCATGCCGATCTCGATCGTGTTGCCGCGCGACTTCGACATCTTGTGTCCGTCCATGCCGAGCAGCAGCGGCGTGGCGGACAGCAGGGCGTCGGCCTGCGGGAACACCGGCGCGTCCGGGACCGCGCGGCCGTAGCGCTCGTCGAAGCGGCGGGCGATGGTCCGCGTGACCTCGATGTGCGGGAGCTGGTCCTTGCCGACCGGCACGAGGTTCGCGCGGCAGAAGAGGATGTCCGCGGCCTGGTGCACCGGGAACGTGAGCATGAGCCCGCTCATCGGCCGGGTCAGGTTCGCGAGCTCGTCCTTCACGGTCGGGTTCCGCCGCAGCTCGGAGTCCGTCACGAGCGCGAGGAACGGCAGGATGAGCTGGTTGAGCGCCGGGATCGAGGAGTGCGTGAAGATCGTCGACCGCGCCGGGTCCAGGCCGATCGCGAGGTAGTCCGCGAGCACCGAGTCGACGCTGGCCTTGAGGTCGCCCACGCCGTCGCGGTCGTAGATCACCTGGTAGTCGGCGACGAGGATGAAGGACTCGATGCCGAGGTTCTGCAGGCGCACGCGGTTGGCCAGGGAGCCGAAGTAGTGGCCGATGTGCAGGTTGCCCGTGGGGCGGTCGCCCGTGAGCATGCGGTAGCGCTCGGGATGGACGGCCAGGTCGGCCTCGATCGCGTCGCTGCGTTCCTGGCTGCGGGCCAGCGTGGCGGAGTCGGTCTGCGGCTGCGGGTGCTCGTCGGTCACGGTGACCCAGGGTAGTCGCCCCGACGACGACGCCCAGGCCCCGTCCGTCGTCGTCGGCCCGGGTGGGCGCGGACGCGGTCAGGCCCGGGGCAGCGAGGCCGCCCCGGTGCCCCCGCCGGGGGCGGCCGGGTCGGCGAGGTAGACGCGCATGGCCAGCGGGTCGAGCTGGACCGTCTCCCCGGGCGCCGCGGTGAGTGCCCACGGGTCTGTCATGAGCTCGGCGTCCGCGAACGACGGCGACTCCCACTCCGAGGACCACGCGAGCTCGAGGTCGCGCCCGCGCCCGGTCGGCAGGGTGACCGTCGCGTAGTCGAGCGAGCTCGACAGGACGACGAGGACGTCCGCGGCCCTCCCGCCCCCCGAGCGGAACATCTGCAGCACGCGTGTGCCCGGGTCGTGCCAGGCGCCCTCGGTCATGACCTCGCCGTCCGCGCCGAGCCACACGAGGTCGGGGACGACGTCACCGTCGGCGACCGCGCCCGCGTACGCCGCGTCGGGGCGGAGGGTCTCGTGCGTGCGGCGCAGGGCGACCAGGTGCCGGGCGGTCGCCAGCAGGTCGCGCCGCCACGGCGTCATCCGCCAGTCCACCCAGGAGATGTCGTTGTCCTGGCAGTAGGAGTTGTTGTTGCCGCGCTGCGTGCGGCCGATCTCGTCGCCGGCCGTGATCATCGGGGTGCCGGCGGCGAGGACGAGGGTGCCGAGGAGGTTGCGCAGGGAGCGCCGGCGCAGCGGCATGATGTCGGCCGCGGGGGAGTCGGCGTCGATCGGCCCCTCCGCCCCGTGGTTCCAGGACAGGTTGTTGTCCGTGCCGTCGCGGTTGCCCTCGAGGTTCGCCTCGTTGTGCTTGTGCTGGTAGGACACGAGGTCCGCGAGCGTGAAGCCGTCGTGGGCGGTCACGTAGTTGATCGAGGCCTTGGGCCCGCGGCCGCCGCCACCCGCGCCGGGGCCGAACAGGTCGGCCGAGCCGGCCAGCCGGGTCGCGAGGTCGCGGACGTCGCTGCGCGGCTCGCCGTCGGCCGCCGCGGCCGGGTCGGCGAGCCAGTACGTCCGCACCGCGTCCCGGAAGCGGTCGTTCCACTCGGTGAACGGGGGCCGGAACTGGCCGGTCCGCCAGCCGTCGTGGCCGAGGTCCCACGGCTCGGCGACGTGCTTGACCTCGCGCAGGACCGGGTCGGTCGCGAGCGCGACGAGGAACGGGTGGCTCGGCGAGAAGTGCGCGCCCCCGCGGCCGAGGGTGACGGCCAGGTCGTAGCGGAACCCGTCCACCCCGACCTCCTCGACCCAGTAGCGCAGGGAGTCCAGGGCGAGACGGACGACCTCGGTGTGGTCGAAGTCGAGCGTGTTGCCGCAGCCGGTGGTGTCGACGAGCCGGCCAGGGTCGTCCGGGTCGCTCAGGTAGTAGCTGGCGGAGTCGATCCCGCGCAGCGAGACCGTCGGCCCGCCGTTCCCGCCCTCGCACGAGTGGTTGTAGACGACGTCGAGGAGGACCTCGATGCCGGCCGCGTGCAGGAGGGCGACCATGCCCTTGACCTCGTCGAGCACGGCGCCCGGCCCCGCCCGCCGGGCGGCCTCGGTCGCGTACGACGGCTCCGGCGCGAACCAGCCGAGCGTGTTGTAGCCCCAGTAGTTGGTCAGGCCGAGCCCGGTCAGGTGCGGCTCGTCCATCTTCGCGTGGATGGGGAGCAGCTCGATCGCGCTGACGCCGAGCTCGGTGAGGTGGTCGATCGTGGCCGGGTGGGCGAGCCCCGCGTACGTGCCCCGCAGGTGCGCGGGCACGCCCGGCAGCCGCATCGTCAGCCCCCGCACGTGGGCCTCGTAGATGACCGTGTCGCGCCACCGGGTGCGCGGCGGCGCCACCGCGCCGTCGAACGAGTCGTCGACGACGACGCCGAGCGCCGCGTCCGCGAGCGAGTCCCGGTCGTCCGGGGTGGCGGAGTCGCCGGCGAGGGTGTCGTCCACCCGGTGCCCGTACAGGGCGGGGGTGAGACGGGGCGAGCCGTCGACGGCCCGCGCGTACGGGTCGAGGAGGAGCTTGGCGGGGTTGTGCCGGTGGCCGGCGGCCGGGTCCCAGGGCCCGTGCACGCGGATGCCGTACCTCTCGCCCGCGCGGACGCCGGGGATGTGCCCGCTCCACGCCTCCAGCACGGGGCCGGCGAGCGACCAGCGCCGCTCGGTCCGGGTGCCGTCGGGGGCCTCGTCGACGAGGCAGAGGTCCACGCGCGTGGCGTGGGCCGCGAAGACCACGACGTCGACGCCGTCGCCCGCGAGGTGGACGCCGCGGCGCCTCGGGCGCGTGGCCGGGGAGGCGACGGGCCGGGGTCCGGGGTCCGAGTAGACCGGGCTCCGTCGCGGGTCGGTGGTGGTGGGTCGGGCGTCGTGCACCGGTCCATCCAACAGCATGGGCGGACCGAGCGGTGCCGGGGCGGGTGGGCGGCGCGTCGGGGCGCCCGGCGCGGGCCTAGCCTGGAGGGCGTGCGCCACTATCTCGATCACGCCGCGGGGACCGACGTGCGGCCGGAGGCGGCTGCCGCCCACGCGGAGGAGCTCGCCCGGCAGGTGGCGGGGGCCGGCAACCCGTCGTCGGGCCACGCGGCCGGGCGCGCGGCGCGGGCCCGCTGGGAGGAGGCCCGTGAGCGCATCGCGGCCGCGCTCGGCGCCGACTCCGCGGAGGTGATCCTCACGTCCGGCGCGACCGAGGCGGACACGCTGTGCGTCGTCGGGGCGGCGCGGGCCGCGCGGGCGGGCCGGCCGGGGGAGCCCGGCGGTGCGCGGGTGTCTGCGGGCGGGGGAGATGCGGCCGACGCGGACGCGCCGGTGGTCGCGTGCTCCGCCGTCGAGCACCCGGCGGTGATCACGGCCGTGCGGAACCTGCAGGCGGACGGGCTCGCGCGGGCCGAGATCCTCCCGGTCGGGGCCGACGGCCGGCTCCTTCTCCCGGCCGCCGCCGAGGCGATCGGGCGCCGCCCCGCGCTCGTCTCCGTGACGGCCGTGTGCCACGAGACGGGGGTCGTCCAGCCGGTCGAGGAGGTCGTGCGGCTCGCCCGCGAGGCGGCGGACCGGGAGCGCCCCCGCGGGGTGCCCGTGCACACCGACGCCTCCCAGGCGCTCGGCGTCCACCCCGTCAGCCTGCGCGGCCAGGACCTCGACGCCCTGACGATCGGCGGCCCGAAGATCGGCGCGCCGGTCGGCACCGGAGCACTCCTCGCCCGCCGCGACCTGGCGCTCGCCCCGGTCGGCGGGGGAGGCGCCCAGCAGCGGCAGGTCCGCTCCGGCACCCTCGACGTGGCCGGCGCCGTGGCGCTCGCGGTCGCGGTGGAGCTCGCGGTCGCCGACCGGGAGCGGACCGCCGAGCGGCTCGGCCGCCTGCGCGCCGAGCTCGTCTCGGGCATCGCCGGGCGGATCCCCGGACTGCGTGTGACGGGCCCGGACCTCGACCGGCCCGAGTCCGTGGCCGTCAGCCCGGGGATCGTCCACGTCCGGATCCCCGGCGCGGACCCGGACGCCCTGCTCCTCGCCCTCGACGCGGCCGGCATCGACGCCTCCCCGGGCTCCGCGTGCACGACCGGCGTGCTCGGCGCGAGCGACGTCCTGCTCGCCATGGGTCTCAGCGAGTCCGACTCCCGCACCGGCCTGCGGCTGTCGATGGGCCGCACGACGACGCAGGAGGACGTCGCGGCCGTCGTCCGCGCCCTGCCCGAGGCGGCCCGCGCCGCCCGGGAGGTCGGCGCCATCGCCGGGCGGGCGTGACGCCTCTCGCGGCCCGACCACTCGCGGGCGGCCCCGGCCGCGGGTGACAATGGCGGGCGTGAGCGGTACCGGAACAAGGCGAGTCCTCGCCGCGCTGTCCGGCGGGGTGGATTCCGCCGTGGCCGCGGCGCGCGCGGTCGAGCAGGGGCACGACGTCGTCGGCGTGCACATGGCGCTGTCGAGGAACCGGGCCGAGCACCGCACGGGGTCGCGCGGCTGCTGCTCGATCGAGGACGCCTCGGACGCGCGCCGCGCGGCGGACCGGCTCGGCATCCCGTACTACGTGTGGGACATGTCCGAGGAGTTCGAGGACCTCGTCGTCAGCGACTTCCTCGCCGAGTACTCCGCCGGCCGCACGCCGAACCCCTGCGTGCGCTGCAACGAGCACGTGAAGTTCTCCGCACTCGCCGCACGCGGGCGCGCGCTCGGCTTCGACGCGGTCGTCACCGGCCACTACGCGAGGCTCGCGCAGGAGGCGGACGGCCCGCGCCTGTACCGCGCGGCCGAGCCGGACAAGGACCAGAGCTACGTGCTCGCGGTCGCCGGGCGCGAGGGGCTCGCCGGCGCGATGTTCCCGCTCGGCGACGTCTCGGCGAAGGCGGACGTGCGCGCCGAGGCCGCGGCCCGCGGGCTGCCGGTCGCGGCCAAGCCGGACTCCTACGACATCTGCTTCGTCGCCGACGGCGACACCGCGGGCTTCCTCCGCTCGCGACTCGGCGAGCAGCCCGGCGAGATCGTCGACACCGACGGCCGCGTGCTCGGCGAGCACGCGGGGGCGTACGCGTACACGGTGGGCCAGCGCAAGGGCCTCGGCCTGAACCGGCCGGCCGCCGACGGCCGTCCCCGCTACGTGCTGGACGTCGACACGAAGAAGCGTCGCGTCGTCGTCGGGCCGTCGGAGCTGCTGTCCACCCGGCGGATCGGCGCCCGGGACGTCATCTGGCTCGCGTCGGACGAGGACGCGGCCATCCCCACCGAGGTGACCGTGCAGATCCGCGCGCACGGCGAGGCACACCCGGGCGTCGTCACGCGCACGACCGACGCCGACGGCGAACGGCTCGACATCGAGCTGCGCGAGCCGGTGCGGGGCGTGGCCGCCGGCCAGAGCGCGGTGGTCTACCTCGGCGACCGGGTGCTCGGCCAGGCGACGATCGCCTCGCGCGGCTGACGGGGACGACCGGTCGGGTCGGGGTCGTCCGCGCCCCTCGGGCGCAGGCCGGGGCCGATCGGGCCTACCGTGGGCCCATGCTCCAGCTCCCGCTCGCCCGATCCGTCGTCGACGAGGCCGCGTACCTGCGCGGCGAGGAGGGGCTGTACGACCGGCTGCGCGCCGATCCGACCACCCGCGTGGCTCTCGTGCTGCGGGGCGAGGTCGCCGTCGACGGCGACCGCCTGCTTCTGGTCGCGCCGGGGGACCTGCCGGGCCTCGACTGGGGCCCCGAGCGCGTCCATCTCCTCGGCCGGGATGCCGACGGCACGTACCTGTCCGCCGTGCTGCCCGACCGCATCGGTGAGGCGCGGGACCTCGACGGCGCGCCCGTCGCGGAGGAGGCGGAGCTCGCCCGGCTCGTCGAGCGGACGGAGTTCGCGACGATCCGTCGGGTCGGCCACCGGCTCGGCGACCGGGACGCGGGGCTCGCGACGACCGCGGTCGCGCTGTCGGCCTGGCACCGTCGCAGCCCGCACTGCCCGCGCTGCGGGTCGCTCACCGTCGTCGAGGAGTCCGGGTGGATGCGGCGCTGCCCGGCCGACGACGAGCAGCACTTCCCGCGCACCGACCCCGCGGTCATCGTGGCGCTCGTCGACGACGAGGACCGGCTCCTGCTCGGCCGCTCGGTCCACTGGGAGGAGGCCCGGTTCTCCACCCTCGCCGGGTTCGTGGAGTCCGGGGAGTCCGCCGAGACCGCGGTGCGGCGGGAGATCTACGAGGAGGCCCGGGTGGAGGTCACGGAGATGAGCTACCGCGGCTCGCAGCCGTGGCCCTTCCCGTGCTCGCTCATGCTCGGCTACCGGGCGCGCGTGACGAACGTCCAGACCGCCCAGGCCGACGGCGAGGAGGTCGCCGAGATCCGGCTCTTCACCCGCGAGCAGATCCGCGACGAGGCGGCCTCGGGGCGGATCCGCCTGCCCGGGCGGTCCTCGATCGCCCGCTCGCTCATCGAGGAGTGGTACGGCGGCGTGCTCGAGGAGCCCGAGCGGGACTGACCCCGGGGCGATCGCCTGGATCGACCCGGGCCGCCCCCGAGGGATCGGCCCGGGCCGTCCGCGCGGTCAGGCGGCCAGGCGATCAGGCGGCCAGGCGCTTCTTGACCTCGCCGAGGGACGGGTTGGTCGCGGTGGAGCCGTCCGGGAAGAGCAGCGTCGGCACGGTCTGGTTGCCGCCGTTCGCGTCGGCCACGAACTGCGCGGCGTCCGGCGTCTGCTCGATGTCGACCTCCGTGTAGGAGATGCCGGTCGAGTCCATCTGGCGCTTGAGGTTCTTGCAGTACCCGCACCACGTGGTCGTGAACATCGTGACGGTGCCCTCCGCGGGGGTGTCGATCGACATGCCTGTCCTCTCGTCTCGGTGGGCGCGCCGGTCCCGGCGCGCCGCCTGCTCGTGATGCGCCCATGGTTCCCGGCCCGACGGTGCCTCGCGTCGACAGACCGGCAGCACGTGTCGGCGCACCCTGTCAGACTGGAACAGATGTCCGACGCCGTCGATTCCCGCCCCGCCGCCCCGTCCGACCCGAGCGAGCTCCTCGCCGCCCTGGACCCGGACCAGAGGGCCGTCGCCGAGAACCTCACCGGCCCGCTGTGCGTGCTGGCGGGGGCCGGCACGGGCAAGACCCGCGCGATCACCTACCGCATCGCGTACGGGGTGGGGATGGGCGTCTACGACCCTCGCCACCTCCTCGCCGTCACGTTCACCGCGCGGGCCGCCGGCGAGCTGCGCTCGCGGCTCCGCGACCTCGGCGCGGGCGCCGTGCAGGCGCGCACCTTCCACGCGGCCGCGCTGCGCCAGCTGTCCTACTTCTGGCCGCGCGTGGTCGGCGGGCCGGTGCCGCGGATCGCCGAGCACAAGGCGGGGCTCGTCGCCGAGTCGGCCGGCCGGCTCGGCCTCGGCGCGGACCGCACGCAGGTGCGGGACCTCGCGGCGGAGGTCGAGTGGGCGAAGGTCAGCATGATCACGCCGGAGGACTACCCGACCCGCGCCGCGAAGGCCGACCGTGACCTCATCGGCGGCCACGACCGCGCCACGATCGCCCGCCTGCTCGAGCTGTACGAGTCCGTGAAGACCGAGCGCGGCGTCATCGACTTCGAGGACGTCCTGCTGTCGATGGTCGGCATCCTCCTCGAGCGGTCCGACGTGCGGGACGAGGTGCGCGGGCAGTACCGCCGCTTCGTCGTGGACGAGTACCAGGACGTCTCGCCGCTGCAGCAGCGGCTGCTCGACCTGTGGCTGGGGGAGAGCCGCGAGCTGTGCGTGGTCGGCGACGTCAGCCAGACGATCTACTCGTTCACCGGGGCGACCCCCGCGTTCCTCACCAACTTCCCGCGCCGGTACTCCGACGCCTCGGTCGTCCGCCTCGTGCGCGACTACCGCTCCACGCCCCAGGTCGTCTCCGTCGCCAACGAGATCCTCGCCCGCGCCGGTCGGGACCGGGACCGGGCCGCCGTCGAGCTCGTGGCCCAGCGGCCGAGCTCCGTGCCGGTCAGGTACGAGACGTACGACGACGACGCGGCCGAGGCCGCCGGCGTCGCCCGTCGCATCGGGGAGCTGCGCGCGCAGGGCGTGGCCCTGTCCGAGATGGCCGTGCTGTACCGGACGAACGCCCAGTCCGAGGCGCTCGAGCAGGCGCTCGCCGACGCCGGCATCGGCTACCTCGTGCGCGGCGGGGAGCGGTTCTTCTCCCGCCGCGAGGTGCGGGAGGCGATCGTCCTCCTGCGCGGCGGCGTGCGCACGATGGCGGACGTGGAGCTCGGGCCGGCCGTCCGGGACCTCCTCGGCGGGGCCGGCTGGACGCCGGAGCCGCCCGCGCAGAGGGGCGCCGCCCGCGAGCGCTGGGACGCGCTGAACTCGCTCGTCCAGCTGGCCGACGACCTCGCCGGGTCTCGGGGGGCGGACCTCGGTCAGCTCGTCGCGGAGCTCGACGAGCGCGCGTCCGCCCAGCACGCGCCCGCGGTGGAGGGCGTCACCCTCGCCTCTCTGCACGCCGCCAAAGGGTTGGAGTGGGACGCGGTCTTCCTCGTCGGCGTCTCCGAGGGGCTCATGCCGATCTCGCACGCGGAGGACTACGCGGAGATCGCCGAGGAGCGCCGGCTGCTCTACGTCGGCGTCACCCGGGCGCGGGAGCACCTCGAGCTCAGCTTCGCGCGGGCGCGGCAGGCCGGGGGCCGGGCGAGCCGCAAGCGCTCGCGGTTCCTCACCGGGTTGTGGCCGGAGGCGGAGCGTTCCGGGCGCGTCGCCACCCCGGGCGCGACCGCCTCGCGGCGGGCCGCGGCCAAGGCCCGGGCGGAGAGCTTCGCGACCGACCACCCCGAGGCGGTCGAGACGTTCGAGCGCCTGCGGTCCTGGCGGGCCGAGGTCGCGCGGCTGCGCGGACTGCCGGCGTACACGGTGTTCGCGGACGCCACCCTCCAGCAGGTGGCCGTCACCCGGCCCGCGGACCTGCGCCAGCTCGGCCTCGTCAAGGGCGTCGGCGCGACCAAGCTGGACCGGTTCGGTGGCCAGGTCCTCGCCGTCGTGCGGGGCGAGGAGGTCGACGTCGAGGCGTGGTTCGCCCGCGCCGACGAGACGTGAGAAAATTGCTCCGTTAATTCGCTTGCCGCCCGCACACGCCACTGCGTAGTGTCGCTGGCGTCCGTGTTCATCGGGGTTCGGCCCAGCCAGCCAGAGCAACCCCCAGTCGAGATGGAGGAGGTGCCCAGATATGTGGAACCGCATCGATAGTCGCTCGCACGTGTGCAGTGCGTCCTTCCTGGGCGCCGGCATCCCGCGCGCAGGGGATACCCCTGTCCTCGCTCGCCTGCGAGGCACCGAGCGTCTGCTGACGCACTCCCGTCCCGACACGGACTGACACGCTCCGCGTGCGCCGTCGGGACATCCCGGCGGCCCCGTCGCCGTCCCCCCATCGGACACGACGTTCATTCGGAGCACCTCATGACCGCGCAGCTCACTGCGTACGCGCCAGCACAGCCGACGACGCCCGCCGCGACCGGGCAGATCGTCGGGTTCCCGACTACACCACTCGTCGACCTCCCCACCGCCGGGGCCGACACCCCCTGCCGCACGAGCGACGACCCGGACCTGTGGTTCGCCGAGCGCACCGCGGACGTGGAGGCAGCCAAGGCTGCGTGCGGGCCGTGCCCGTTGCGCGAGGCCTGCCTCGCCGGCGCACTCGAGCGCGCCGAGCCGTGGGGCGTCTGGGGCGGCCAGGTCTTCGTCGAAGGCGAGGTCGTCGCCGTCAAGCGCGGCCGCGGCCGGCCGCGCAAGTGCGAGGCCGCCTGATCGACGACTCACCCGGCGCCGGGATCATCCGTGGTCCCGGCGCCGGGTCGCGCCCGCGGCCTGCGCGCAGCCGCACCGGGGGTGGACCGCCCACCGCCGCCGCACCTCCTTGCCGGCCGGATCGAGCTCGTAGGACGCACGGGCGAGCGCGCCGGGCGCGTGCCGGCCACGCAGGTGGTCGAGCGTCGCGCGCACGGCGTGACTCGCCGCCCACGACGCCTGCATGTGCGACTCCGCCCCCTCCGGCAGCACCCGGAGCTGGGTCGCGACCGCCGGCCACGCCGGGTCGGCGTCGGCCCGCGACATGTCGAGGCACCGGCTGCACGGGCCGAGGCCGGGGGTGACGAGCGGGCCGACGGCCGTGGACAGCTCCCCGACCACGACGAGCAGGTGCGGGAGGTCGTCCTGCATGAGGCGCCGGAGCCTGGGGGGATCGACCACCCGGTGCGTCACGTGCACGACGAGGTCCGGGGTCGTCCGCGCGGGGGCCGTGAGCCGCACGTCCGGCGCCGCCCGGTGGAGCTGGGCCGCCATCCGCTCCGCGCGCGGGTGCCCGACGTCCGCGGCGCCGTACGGCAGCAGGTCGACGGGTCGGACCGGTGCCGGGTCGGACAGCTGGATCGTCCCGACACCGGCGGCCGCCAGGCCGGCCGCCGTCAGCGCGCCGGTGCGCCCCAGTCCCGCGACGACGACGATCGCCTCCCGCAGGGCGTCGTCCCGATCCGCCCCGCGCCCGGCCGGGTCCGCGACGAGCGCGCGACGCTCGCGCCACTGCGCGTCACCGGTCGTCGCGTCCGGCCGCGTGCCGGCCGTGACGCCGGAGTCTTCCGGCTCGGACCCGGTGAGCACACCGGATCCGCCGAGGAGCGAGAGCAGCTCGTCCGCGCGACGGCGGGTCACGCCGCTCACCATCGCGAAGCGACGGAAGTCCTCGGCCGTGCGTGACCTCGGGACGGCCTCGAGCGCCCGTTGTTCCGGGGCGCTCAGGCCCTCGAGAACGACGCCGATGCGCGGGTCCGCGCCCACCTGGCTCTGGCCGTGCGCGCGCCACAGGATGTCGATGCCGGCGACCAGTCTCATGCGACCACCTCCTCGGGTCGCATGCTGCCCCTCCGGGCGGACGCCCCGCCGAAGTCGTCCCCAGGCCGCGGCCCGCCTGTGGACCCGCGGCCGCTGCCCGGTGGTCCGTGCTACTCGGTGTCCGTGCGCTCCGTGTCCGCCGACCCAGACCCGGTGTCGTCGTCGCCGAACAGGGAGCTGAGGAAGGTGTCGACGTCCGAGGACTCCGTCGACGCCTGCTCCCGGCGGGCCGTGAACCCCTCCGGGTCGGCGAGGTCCTCCGTCGTCGGCAGGACGTCCGGGTGCGCCCACAGGGCGTCCCGCTCCTCGATGCCGCGCTCGGCGCCGTACAGCGACCACAGGCGGCTGGCCTCGCGCAGGCTGCGCGGCCGCAGCTCGAGCCCGACGAGCGTGGCGAACGTCCGCTCCGCCGGGCCGCCGGTGGCGCGGCGCCTGCGGATCATCTCGCCGAGGGCCACCGCCTGCGGGAGGTGGGGGGCGGTCGCCTGGGTGGTGACGACGTCGACCCATCCCTCGACGAGGGCGAGGAGGGTGGCCAGCCGCTCGAGCGCGGCCGCCTGCTCGGGGGTGTCGTCCTGGTCGAAGACGCCGCCGGACATCGCCTCCCGCAGGGCGTCGGGATCGGTCGGGTCGACCGACTGGACGGCCTGCTCGATCGCGCCGGTGTCGATGGAGATCGCGCGCGCGTACGTCGTCACGGCGTCCTCGATGCCCGCACGGAGCCAGGGGGAGTGCGCGAACAGCCGGGCGTGCGCGAGCTCGCGGACGGCGAGGTACAGCCGGACCTCGTCCAGCGGGGTGTCGAGCCCCTCGGCGAAGTCGGCGACGTTGGACGGCACGAGGGCCGCGCCGGCCCCGGACAGCAGAGGGACGGACACATCGGTCGTGCCGAGCGCCTCGCGGGCGAGCATGCCGACGGCCTGCCCGAGCTGCATGCCGTACACCGCCTGCCCGATCTGGCCGAGCATGCCGTCCGCGCCGCCGAGCTGGTCGCCGAACGCGCGGAACTCCTCGGGGGCGTCGGAGAGCTGGCGGGTGATCGCCTCGCTGAGCGCCCGCGACATCGAGGCCGCGATCGGCTCGGCGAGGGTGCGGAACGTCGGCAGCGTGCGCTCCACCCACGTCGCCCGGGTCAGCGCCTCGCGTGCACCGCCGGCCGGCGGAAGGGAGGTGGCGACGTCGAGCCAGAGGTCGGCCGCCTGCAGGGCCGAGCGGACCGCCTCCGCCTCGGAGGCCGAGACCGAGGGGTCCCCGCCGGTGAACGCCGTGCGGCGCGCGAGGTCCTGCGCCAGCCGCCAGTTCACGGGGCCGGAGCCGTCCGGGCGCATGAGCGCCTGCATCTGCTGCATGAGGGGGGCGAGCGCGTTCGCGTCGGACGGGAGCCCCGCCGCGGCGCCCATGGCGGCGGGGTCCATGCCCGCCTGCTTCATGGCGTCGATCGCCTGGGCGGCGGCCTCCGGACCCAGCATGGAGCTGAGCACCTGTTCCCAGCTGCTGTTGTCGCCTGCGTCCTCGGGGCGCTCGGCGGGGTCCTGGCTCATGGTTCTCCTCGGCGTCGGTCCGTGGCCTCCCACGGTAGTGCCGCGCGAGGTGCCGGGAGCGATCGGTTCGCCGTCGGCTGAGCGGGACGCACGGGCCGCGCACCCGCGCGCCGCCGGTCCGGGGGCATGATGGTCGGGTGTCTTCGACCCAGGGCCCGCCCGCTCCGCAGCCCCCGCAGCCGGAACCGTCCGCGGCGACCGAAGCGGTGACGCCGGTGTTCCCCCCGCCGCCCGCGGACGACGACCGGGCCCCGAACCTGACCGCCCGCGCCCTCACGCTCGCGATCTCCGGCGTGGTCTCGGTCGCGATCGTGCTCGTCCTCATGCTCGTCCCGCTGCCGTACGCCGTCGAGCGTCCGGGCGCGACCGTGGACACCCTCGGCGATCTCGGCGACCACCCGCTCATCACGATCGACGGCGAGGAGACCTACCCCTCCGACGGCCAGCTGCGGCTGACGACGGTCTCCACCGTCGGCGGTCCCGGGTACCCCGTGACCGCGGGCGAGGTCGTCCGTGGCTGGATCCTCGCCTCGGAGATGGTGGTGCCGCGCGAGGTTATGTACGCGCCGACCGACACCCGCGAGGAGGTCAGCGAGCGCGGGCAGGCGCAGATGCTCTCCTCCCAGACCAACGCCTCCGCCGCCGCACTCATCGAGCTCGGTCACGACATCCCGATGACGCTGACCGTCGCGACGGTCGCCGAGGGCTCCGGCGCGGCCGGCACCCTCGAGGTCGACGACGTCATCACGGGGCTCGGCGTCCCCGGCGGCGAGGTCGAGGAGGTGGCCGACTTCGGCGTCCTCACCCGCGCGCTCGAGGAGGTGGACCCGGGCGAGACGGTCCAGGTCCAGGTCGAGAGGGGCGGCGAGACCCAGGTCGTCGACGTCACGACGACGGCGCCGCCCACGCTCGCCGACGGCACTCCCATCCAGTCCGGGTCGCTGCTCGGCGTCGGCCTGCTGCCCGACCTCACGCTGCCGGTCGACATCTCGTTCGACATCGACAACATCGGCGGCCCGTCCGCCGGCACGATGTTCGCGCTCGCCATCATCGACATGCTCACGGAGGGCGACATGACGGGCGGGGAGATCATCGCCGGCACCGGCACGATGGACCTCGCCGGGCGGGTCGGCATCATCGGCGGCATCCAGTTCAAGATGATCGGTGCCCGGCGCGACGGTGCCGAATGGTTCCTCGCGCCGGCCGCCAACTGCTCCGACGTCGTCGGGAACGTCCCCGACGGCCTGAGCGTCGTGCGCGTCGAGACCCTCGCCGACGCGCGGCACGCGGTCGAGGAGATCGCCGCGGGCCGCGGCGGGAACCTGCCCACCTGCGAGCCGGCCGAGGGCTGAGCCCGGTCCGGACCGCCGACGCGCCGATGGCGCGGCCGCCCCCTGGGGGCGGGCCGTGCCCGGTCCGACGACCTACGCCAACGTCGCGGCGAGGGCGCTGACCAGGCCGGGGACGGCGTCGGGGGAGCCGGCGACCATGGTGTCGTCATCGTGCGACCGGGACCTCAGCGCGCACCACGACTCACCGGTGCGCAGCACGCCGACGGCCATGCGGACGTCCTCGCGGTCCGGGTGGGCGGCGAGCGCGGCGAGCGCCTCGGCCGGGTCGGTCGGCAGGTCCGCCTCCGCCTCCGGCGGCACGACGATGCGCTCCACCGTGATCGCCGCGCCGACGACCTGCTCCGGCCAGGCCAGCTGTGCGAGCAGCTCCTCGACGGTCTCGTGGTGCGGCAGGTCCTCCTGCTCCACCGAGAACAGGTGCTCCGGGTCGAGCCCGCCCGAGAGGACGGCGTCGACCCCGACCGCCTCGGCGATCGTCGGGTCCGTGGCAAGGGCGTCGGCCGTGCGGACGAGCGCCGCGACGACGACGGGCCCGTCCCAGCCGATGCGGGAGGAGTGCCGCTCGAGGTCGAGCACGGCGGCCCGGACGGCGGACTGACGCGCGGTCGGCTGGGCGGGGGCGGGTGCGGCGTCGTCGTCGGGCATGGACCCATCTTCACCCACCGCCCGGGTGCTCCGCTGACGGCTGAACCGTGAACGCGCGTTCCCGCACGGTGCCATCTCGACATACTCTTGACCTCGACCATCATCCGCCGGCGGCCGATGGCCTGCCGACAGCCTACGAGGTGCCTTCCGCGTGACCAGCCCGCCCACCCCCCGTCCCGGTCGACCGAACGGGGCGAGCGCCGCCCGGACGGGCGGTGACCGGACGATCGGGTCGCTCGCGCTGACCGTCATCGTGGTCGCCGTCCTCGCCGCCGTCGTCTACGCCTTCGCCCAGGTGTGGACCGAGATCGCCTGGTACCGCCAGGTCGGCTACGAGGGCATCGTCTATCGCGAGTGGGGCACGCGCGTCGTCCTCTTCGCCATCGGCTTCCTGCTCACCGCCGCCGCCGTCTTCGCGTCGTTGACGATCGCCTACCGCACGCGTCAGGTGTATGCGCCGACGACGCCGGAGGAGCGCAACCTCGACGGCTACCGGAGCATGATCCAGCCGCGGCGTCGCCTGATCTTCGCCCTCGTCGCGATCGTCCCCGCGCTGTTCATCGGCCTGCGGCTGCAGTCGTCCTGGCGCGAGGCGCTGCTCTGGCTCAACGGCCAGTCCTTCGGCGAGACCGACCCGCAGTTCGGCCTCGACATCGGCTTCTTCGTGTTCACGCTGCCGGCCATCCGGATCGCGCTGTCGACCGTGCTGACGATCGTCGTGCTGGCGCTCATCGCCTCGCTCGTCGCGCACTACCTCTACGGCGGCGTCTCGATCGCGCGGAAGACCGACCGGGTCACGAAGGCGGCCCGCATCCAGATCGGCGTGGTCGCCGCGCTGTTCACGCTGCTGCTCGGCCTGTCCTACTGGCTCGACCGGTACTCGCTGCTCGTCGGCGACAACCGCCGCTTCTCCGGCGCCTCGTACGCGGACATCAACGCGAACCTGCCCGGCCGGGGCGTGATGGCCGCGATCGCGATCATCGTCGCCGTCATGTTCATCGTGGCCGCGGTCCGCGGCTCCTGGCGGATCCCCGTGGCCGGCGTGGCCATGATGATCGTGGCCGCGATCGTCGTCGGGACCGCGTACCCCGCGATCGTCCAGCGCTTCCAGGTGGAGCCGAACGCGATCGAGGCCGAGTCGCCCTACATCCAACGCAACATCGAGGCGACGAGAGCGGCCTACGGGCTCGACGCGGTCGAGACCCAGCCGTACTCGCCCACCACGGACGTCGTGCGCGGCCAGCTCGGGTCCGACGGCGAGTCGACCGCGCAGCTGCGCCTGCTCGACCCGAACCTCGTCTCGCCGACCTTCGACCAGCTCGAGCAGATCCGCCAGTACTACGGCTTCGCGGACCAGCTCGCCGTCGACCGCTACTCGGTGGACGGGCAGCTCCAGGACACGGTCATCGCCGTCCGCGAGGTCAACCTCGACGGCCTCGGCGCGGAGCAGCGGACATGGGTCAACGACCACACGGTCTACACCCACGGCTACGGCGTCGTCGCCGCCTACGGAAACTCGCTCGACCGCGACGGGCGGCCGACCTTCTTCCAGGAGGGCATCCCGTCCGAGGGTGCGCTCGGCGACTACGAGCCGCGCGTGTACTTCGGCCAGCAGACGGACTTCTACTCGATCGTCGGCGCCCCCGAGGGCAGCGGGAGCTGGGAGCTCGACTACCCGTCGGACTCCGAGCCCAACGGCCAGGTCAACACGACGTTCAGCGGGGACGGCGGCCCGTCGGTCGGCAACGTCTTCGAGCGCGCCATGTTCGCCATGCGCTTCGGAGACCTGCAGCTGCTGTTCTCGGACCGCGTGACGTCCGAGTCGCAGATCCTGTTCCACCGCGACCCGCACGAGCGTGTCGCCCGCGTGGCCCCGTACCTCACGCTCGACTCCCGCGCCTACCCGGCGGTCGTCGACGACGACGACGACCCGTCGACCCCGTCGCGGCTCGTCTGGATCATCGACGGCTACACGACGTCGAACAACTACCCGTACTCGGCGCGCGAGTCCCTCGAGGAGGCCACGGAGGACTCGCTGTCCGAGGGCCAGGCGGGCCAGACCGGCGCGGCCTTCGTGCCGGAGCAGGTCAACTACATCCGCAACTCGGTCAAGGCCGTCGTCGACGCCTACGACGGCTCGGTCACCCTGTACGAGTGGGGCCAGGAGGACGAGGCGACCGCGGACCCGATGCTCGAGGCGTGGCAGTCGGTGTTCCCGGAGAGCAACATCCAGCCCATCTCCGAGATGAGCGGCGACCTCATGTCGCACATGCGCTACCCGGAGGACTTCTTCAAGGTCCAGCGCTCGCTGCTCGCGGAGTACCACGTCACGGACCCGGCGAGCTTCTACTCCGGCACCGACTTCTGGAACGTCCCGGTGGACCCGACGGCCGCCGGCGGCTCGACGCCGCAGCCGCCGTTCTACCTGACGATGCAGATGCCCGAGCAGGACGGAGCGTCGTTCTCCCTGTCGACCGCCTACATCCCGGGTGGTGAGAACCCGCGCAACGTGCTCACGGGCTTCCTCGCCGTCGACTCGGAGACCGGCAGCACGCCGGGCGAGGTTCGCGACGGGTACGGGACGCTCAGGCTCATCGAGCTGCCGCGCAACTCGACGGTGCCCGGACCGGGTCAGGTGCAGAACAACTTCGACTCCAACCCCGAGGTGTCGACCGAGCTCAACCTGCTCCGCGACGGCGGCTCCGAGGTCATCCCGGGCAACCTGCTCACCCTGCCGGTCGGCGGAGGCCTGCTGTACGTGCAGCCGGTGTATGTCCAGTCCTCCGGCGGCACGGCCTACCCGACGCTCCAGCGCGTGCTGGTCGGCTTCGGCGACGAGATCGGGTTCGCGGCCACGCTCGACGAGGCGCTCGACCAGGTCTTCGAGGGCGACTCCGGCGCGCAGACGTCGGAGGGCGCGGGGGTGGAGTCCCCGTCCGACGGCACCGAGGGTGACGAGCCCGAGGGCGACGTCACTGTGCCGGCCGGCGCACAGGAGCGGCTGACCGAGGCGCTCGCCGCGGCGCAGCGTGCGGTCCAGGAATCCAGCCAGGCCATGGCGGACGGTGACTGGGCGGCCTACGGCGAGGCCCAGGACCGGCTCACCGCGGCGCTCGAGGACGCGCTCTCGGCCGAGGCGGAGATCGCCGCGGCCGCCGGCACGGAGTCGGCGTCCGAGAGCGCGTCGGACGCGCCGGCGCCGGGCGAGTCCGCCTCCGACGCGGGGGAGTAGGCCCGACGACGTCCCGCCCCCGGCCGCGTGCGCGCGGCCGGGGGCGGCGTCGTTCCACGGCAGCGTGTGGACGATCACCATCGGGGCCGATCGGGCCGGAGTTCCGCGGGATTCCGGGCCGGGGCCGGGTCGACGTGAGGCGCGGCACCCCACCCGCGGTTGAAGCCCCGTTCGCCGTGACGTAACCTGGTATCACCGACGCGGGGTGGAGCAGTTCGGTAGCTCGCCGGGCTCATAACCCGGAGGTCGCAGGTTCGAATCCTGTCCCCGCTACCAAGAAGAGGCGGGATCGCAACGAATAGTTGCGGTCCCGCCTTGTGCATGCCCGGCCGCTGTCCCCCACCGAACGTGTACGTCCACGAGGTGGGGTGTGGCGTCACGTGAGTCGAGAATCTTGGCTTATGGCGCTGCTGGCGGAGTACCAGGGTGCGCGGCGAGCCGAGAACGTCGCGCGGCTGCGCCGCGCACGTCCTCAAGGCGTTGGCGGACGAGCACGGCTACCGCAGCCTGGCTGTCTTCGGCTCTGTCGCCCGCGAGGAGGCGGGGCCCGACTCCGACATCGATCTGTTGGTCGACCCGCCGTCCGGTGTCGGCATGTTCGAGTTCCTCAGGTTCAAGGAACAGGTGGAGCGCGTTCTCGGACGTCGGGTCGACCTCATCAGCTGGGGCGGACTGAAGCCTCGCATCGACGACGACATCCGCCGTGAGGCCGTGATGCTCTGATGGACCGCCGGGCGGCGAAGGAACTGCCGAGGGGCGTGCTGCTCGCCAGCAGCCGTCCGACGGCACCTAGACCGCCGAGCCGATGACGAGGCCGAGCGTGGAGGTGCCGAGGCTGAGCAGCAGCATCCCGCCGCCGTGCACGGTCGCCGCCCCGATGCGCCCCTGACGCAGCAGGCGCGCCCCCTCGACCGAGGCGGTGCTGAACGTCGAGTACCCGCCGAGCAGCCCCGTCCCCAGGACGGAGCGCAGGTCGTCGGCCCCGGCGTGACCGATCGCGATCCCGGTGACGATGCCGAGCAGGAGGCACGCGGTGGCGTTGACGACGAGCGTGCCGATGGGAATCGAGAACCTGTTGCGTGCGGCGAGCAGGGTGTCCACCGTGAACCGGGCGGCGCCGCCGAACCCGCCCGCCAGCGCGGTGAGGAGCAGGACGATCATGCGCCTGCCCCCGACCGCCGACGACGGGCCCGCACCGCCGCGGCCGCGAGCGCCATGCCCGCGCCGGCCGCTGCCAGCCCGGCGAGGACGCTCAGAATCGCGTATCCCGCGCCGAGGACGGCGTGCCCGTCCCGCACGAGCTGGTCGATCTCGACGACGTACGTGCTGTACGTGGTGAACCCTCCGATGACGCCGGTGCCGACGCCGAGGCGCACGCCCCTCCGCCAGCCGTCGTCCGGGCCGGTGGCCGAGAGAGTCTCGAGCAGCGCGCCGAGCACGAGGCTGCCCACGAGGTTGATGGCGAACGTCGAGACCGGCCAGACGCCGTCGTCGGCGGGGAAGGCGCGTCCGACGGACGCGCGCGCCAGGGTGCCGAGCACGGCACCGGCGCCGACCAGGGCGGCGAAGCGCATCATCGTCCGCGACCGGGACGCCGCGGGCCTGGGGGAGCGGGGCGCGGGGTTCGAGGTCAGCGGTCCCATGCGCTCGCGGTCTCCTTCCAGTCGACGACGGTCAGCGGCACGGTGAGCACCGGCCGGTGCTGGTGGTGGGACAGATGGAGCGCGACCGAACCCTCGAGCCGGTCGTGCAGGGCCTTCAGCCCGCGCCCTGCGCCCACGAGGGGGCCGCGGGTCCCGACGACGAAGGCCGCCGCGTCGACCGCGCGGGCCAGGTGGGTGAGCGCCCGGTCCGGGCGCCCGGCCAGGTAGCGGAACTCCCAGGGCACGTCCACACCCGCGAGTACGCGGGTCAGGTGGTCGAGGATCCGCGACGACGTCTCGCGCCACCCCTCGTCCAGGCCGTCCGGGGCGATGGCCTCGTGCGAGACCGAGCCGTCCGGGTGCTCCTCGCGGACGATCCGGGCGGGATCGGAGTACGCGAACAGGAGTCGCGGCGCGCCCGTCGCACGGGCGAGGGAGAGCGCGGTCAGCGGGACGAGGTCGGGCAGGTCCGGGACGACGCCGACGACGAGGGGATGGCCCGCGAAGGGCGTGATCCGGTCGACGGCCGGCTGGGGAGGCTCATGCATGGACGGATCCTTCCGGGCAGGGTGAACTGCCCCGTTGTCACGGTGCAGGAAACCATCAGCTCGTCGGCGGTTCGGGCCCGGCCGCGTCGCAGCCGTACCCCGGCGGGATCCATCGCCGGGTCCACGATAGCCCGGGGAGGCCGGCCGTCGAGGACTACGCGCGGTCAGCGGTAGTAGCCCTCGCGCAGGTTGATGCCGTGCTCCACCCAGGCCTTGAGCGCGGAGACCATCTGGGTCCAGCCCTCGCAGTTGCCGAACGCGGCGGCGGACCCGGAGGCGGTGGGCAGCCACGAGGACTCGCGCACCGTCACGAGGGTGCGCCCGGGCCCGACCTCCTCGAACGTGAACGCCGTGCGGGTGGTGCCCGACGTCGTCGTGCCGTCGTCCGCGCCCCACTCGATGACGATGCGGGAGGGCGGGTCGGCCTCGACCACGGTGACGGGGAAGCGGCCCGGGAAGTCCGCGAAGTCCCAGGTGACCTCCGCCCCGGGTTCGAGCCGGCCGCGGGCGCCGCCGGTGGTGAAGTAGCGCGAGAGCTGGTCGGGGTCCGCCACCGCCTCGTAGACCTCGGCGACCGGACGCGAGACGCGCGCGGCCACGGAGAACGAGAGCTCGGTCAGGGTGTCGTCGGCTGACATGTTGTAAAATTGCCACATGTCTGGTGCGGTGCGCAAGGGGTCCGACGCGGATCGTGGTGCCGGCTCCGCCAGGAGCGAGGACCCCGACGACGACCGCGTCTTCAAGGCGCTCGCCTCGCCCGTGCGCAGGCGCATGCTCGACGTGCTGAAGGAGTCGGAGAGGACGACCGGTCGGCTGTGCGAGGCGTTCGGCGAGCTGGACCGCACCACCGTCCTCCAGCACCTGCGGGTCCTCGAGCGCGCGGGACTCGTCGTCGGCACGAAGGTGGGTCGGGAACGCAGGCTCGCGCTCGCGCCGATGCCGATCCGGCGCATCTATCGCCGCTGGATCGCGGAGTACATGGACGCGGCCGTCGACCTGCTCGAGGACCTCGGCGCGGAGTAGGCCCGCCGGGGGCCGCAGCCGGTGGGGGCGCGGCCGGCCGCGCACGCCGAACCGGCCCCGCCGCTACGCCCGGACGAGCTCCCGGAACCGGTACCGCGGCCCGCCGGCGGACTCCAGCCAGCCCTCCGCGGGCTCGGCCTGGACCTCGCGCCATTCTTCTGCGCGCAGCTCGGGCGCGTACACCTTCGGCCCCGGCGTCCCGGCGAGCTCGACGTCCACCTCGGTGACGACCACCCGGGCGAGGTGGGGCAGCGCGTCGGCGTACACGCGGCCGCCGCCCATGACCCAGCCACCCTCCCCGGCGAGGCGGAGGGCGTCGGTGAGAGACGACGTCGTGCGGGCGCCGGGGAAGCCGGCCGGGTCGGCCGAGGTGAGCACGATGTTCGTGCGGCCCGGCAGGGGCCGGAACCTCTCCGGCAGGGAGAGCCACGTGCGGCGGCCCATGACCACGGGGCTGCCCGAGGTGACTCGTGTGAAGTGCGCGAGGTCCTCCGGGATGTGCCAGGGCATCGACGCGCCGTCGCCGATGACGCGGTCGAGCGACTGCGCCCAGATCGCGCCGGGGCCGGTCGAGGAGATGAGGTCCACGCTCAGACCGCGACCGGGGCCTTGATCGCCGGGTGGTGGAGGTAGTTCTCCACCGCGACGTCCTCGATGCGGTAGTCGAACAGGCTCGGCCGGTCCGCGAGGCGCAGGGTGGGGAAGGGGTGCGGGTCGCGGGAGAGCTGCTCGGTGACCTGCTCGACGTGGTTGTCGTAGATGTGGCAGTCGCCGCCGGTCCACACGAAGTCGCCGACGTCGAGGCCCACCTGCGCCGCGACCATGTGCGTGAGCAGCGCGTAGGAGGCGATGTTGAACGGCACGCCGAGGAACAGGTCCGCGCTGCGCTGGTAGAGCTGGCAGGACAGCCTGCCGTCCGCCACGTAGAACTGGAACAGGGCGTGGCACGGCTGCAGCGCCATGTCCTCCAGGTCCGCGACGTTCCACGCCGAGACGATCATCCGGCGGCTGTCGGGGTTCGTGCGCAGCTGGTCGAGCACGGCCGAGAGCTGGTCGACCTGGTCGCCGCCGGGGGTCGGCCACGAGCGCCACTGGACGCCGTAGACGGGGCCGAGCTCGCCGTCGTCGTCCGCCCACTCGTTCCAGATGCGGATGCCGTTGTCCTGCAGCCAGCGGACGTTCGAGTCGCCGGCGAGGAACCAGATGAGCTCGCCCACCACGGACCGCAGGTGCACGCGCTTGGTCGTGACCAGGGGGAAGCCGCGGCTGAGGTCGTAGCGCAGCTGGTGGCCGAAGATCGACCGCGTCCCGGTGCCCGTCCGGTCGCCCTTCGGCGTGCCGTTGGCGAGCACGTGCCGAAGCAGGTCCTCGTACCCGGTGTGGATGGCGGAGGGGTCGCTGGCGGTCACGTCGCCATCGTAGGCGGGCCCCGACGACGGAGGCGACCCCGCGCCGGACGCGCCGGTGGGTGCGTGCCCAGGTGGGCACGCACCCACCGGTGCGGTGCAGGCGTCGGCCTGCGAGGGGTTCGTCAGACCGAGGCGGGCTCCGGGGTGGAGGCGGCGATCGTCGTCGGGGCGGCCTGGTGCGTGACCGCGATCTTGCGGGCGCGGTTCTCCTCGGCGACCGGGATGGTCAGCGTGAGGACGCCGTCCGTGTAGGCGGCCTCGATGCGGTCGAGGGCCACGCCGTAGCCGAGCGTGAGCTGGCGGGCGAAGGTGCCGGCCGGGCGCTCGTGGGTGAGCCACTCGGCGCCCTGCGGGGCGCTCGCCGCGCGCTCCGCGCGCACGGTCAGGGTGCGGTCCTCGATGTCGACGTCGATCGAGGCCGGGTCGACCCCGGGGAGGTCGATCGTGGCGACGTACGCGTCGTCGTGGCGGTAGAGGTCCAGCGGCATGCCGGGCGTCGCGGGGGACTGGCGGTTGAGCAGGCGCTCGAACTCGCGGAAGGGGTCGGTGCGGAAGGTCGCCATGTCGTCACTCCTGGAGGACTCGGGCCGGATGCGGGGTGCCCCGGCGTCATGGGTCCATTCTGCGTCGGCATGAGTCGGACGCGAAAGCAAAGTTGAGCGTTGTTCGCTCAAGGCTGACGGGAGGGGTGGTCCGGGGGCCGTCGGCCCTCAGTCGCTCGGCACGATCGACAGCTCGGTGCGGACCCCCGCCTTCAGCGTCCGGCCGACCGTGCACTGCCGGTCCACGGCCGCCCGCACCCGCTCGGCCAGCCGGTCCGCCTTCTCGGGCGCGAGGGGCCGGGTGTCCATCGCCATCTCGATCTCGATCGCGCTCAGGCGGTTCTCGGCGGCGTCCGTCCGGGACCGGACCGTCGTCGTCACCTCGGCGTCCGGGCCGAGGGCGTGCGCGATCCGGTGGTCGGCGGACAGGGCCTCGCACGCGGCGAGCGCGAGCTGCAGCAGCTCGAGCGGCGAGTAGGACCCCTCGGCGCCCGCGAGGGAGACGGGGATGTCCGGCCCCCGACCGTTGGAGGCGGTCGCGGCCCAGGGCCCGGTGCGGCGGAGGACGAGGTCGGGCGCGGCGTGCTCGGCGGGGTTCACGACTCGATCGTGGCACCCGGGGGCGGCCGACGTCACACCCCGCCGCGTTCCCAGAGCAGAAGATGACATCGCGCCGGGCGCGCGGTGTGCCATAGGTTGGTCCGCGTGAATGCTCGTCGCACCGAAGTCCCTGAGCTCGTCGCCCCGAAGGGCGTCATCATCGTTCTCTACGGAGTCTCCGGGGACCTTGCGCACCGCATGGTGGTCCCGGCGATCGTGGAGATCCAGTCCCGCGGCCTCATGCCCGAGCACTGGGCCGTGATCGGCTCGGCCTCGAAGCGGATGAGCGACGAGGACTTCCGTGCACAGGTCCGCACCACGCTCGAGAACGGCCCGGGCGGCCTGCCCGACGACGCCGACGAGATCCTCTCCCACGTCTACTACGCGGGTGGCCGGTTCGGGCCCACCCAGGACTCGGCGCTGCCGCGCGTCCTCGACGGCCTCTACCAGCAGCTGTGGGCGGACGCGAACGAGGAGCCGCTCGTCGTCCACTTCCTCGCGGTCCCGCCGAGCGGGTTCGAGCCGATCACCCGCGGCCTCGAGATGCACGACCTCGTCACCGAGCGCACCCGCGTGGTCTTCGAGAAGCCGTACGGCACCGACCTCGAGAGCTTCGAGCGGCTCGACAGGAGCGTCAAGCGGGTCCTCACCGAGGAGCAGATCTTCCGCATCGACCACTTCCTCGGCAAGGAGGGCGTGCAGACGATCTACGTCCTGCGCTTCGCCAACCGGCTGTTCGGCACGGAGTGGGACCGCAACTCGGTCGCCCAGGTGCAGATCGACGTCCCCGAGGACCTCGACGTCGGCGAGCGCGCCGACTTCTACGAGTCCACCGGCGCGGCGCTCGACATGCTCGTCACCCACCTCTTCCAGGTCCTCGGCCAGGTGGCGATGGACCCGCCCTTCGACATCCGGGACCCGCAGGAGATCCTCTACGAGCGCGAGCGGGTCCTGCGCAGCCTGCGCCTCGAGGTCGGCGACGTGGTGCTCGGCCAGTTCGACGGGTACCGCGAGCTCGAGGGCGTGAGCCCGGACTCCGTCCAGGACACGT
Organism: Actinomycetales bacterium JB111; assembly: GCA_900163555.1. Classification (GTDB taxonomy): domain Bacteria; phylum Actinomycetota; class Actinomycetes; order Actinomycetales; family Actinomycetaceae; genus JB111. The sequence goes on from FUHX01000073.1 coordinate 68,894, forward strand.
TCGTCGCCGCCCGCGTGTGGGTGGACACCGACCGCTGGCGCGGCGTGCCGTTCATCCTGCGCACCGGCAAGATGATGGCCCGCAAGGCGCAGCGCATGACGCTCGTCCTGCGCCAGCCGGACGGCCCGATGTTCGACGAGGACCTCGAGCCGAACACCATCGAGGTGAGCTTCGCCGGCGCCGGGTCCGTCGCCCTCAACATCACGGTCAAGGAGCCCGGGCCGGAGCTGGACGTGACCTCCGGCCGCGCGAAGCTCGAGCTGAAGGACGTCCGCCGCGGCGAGGCGCTCAGCCCGTACGCGTCGCTGCTGCATGATGTCCTCATGGGGGACCGCTCGCTCTTCACCACCGAGGCGGGGCTCCGCGCGGCCTTCGAGGCCTTCGCGCCGCTGCAGGGCCCGGACCGGCCGACGCCGCAGCCCTACGCCCCCGGCTCGTGGGGCCCGGAGTCGGCCGCCGAGCTCGCCAAGCCGTACAGGTGGATGCTGGGGCAATGACCACGGGGCCGGCTGCCGACCGAGCGGGGACGAGCGGGGGGACCACCCCGCTCGAGGATGCTGCGGTCGAGCTGGCCCGCGAGTGGGCGGCCGAGTCCGAGTCGGACCTCACCGCGGCCGAGCGGACCGCCTCCCGCCGGCTGACGGCCATGCTCGCCGACCCGGCCGGGCTCGACCTCGCCGTGAGGTTCGTCGACCGCGTGGCGCGGCCGGAGGACCTGAGCGTCGCCGCCCGGGAGCTGAGCCACATGGGCGGGGCGGACGCGCGCTTCCTCGCACGTCTCGACCGCCTCCTGCTCTCGCTGGGCGCCCGCGTGGGACGACTCGCCCCGAGCATCGTCGTCCCCCTGGCCCGCAGGCGCCTGCGGGCGCTGGTCGGGCACCTCGTCGTCGACGACACGGACGAGGCCCTGACCGATCGGCTGGACCAGGCCCGCGACGCCGGCGAACGGCTCAACCTCAACCTGCTCGGCGAGGCCGTGCTCGGCGAGAAGGAGGCCGCCGACCGCGCGCGCCGGGTCGTCGAGCTCGTCTCCCGGCCCGACGTCGAGCACGTCTCGGTGAAGGTCTCGGCCCTGGTCTCGCAGATCTCGACCTGGGACACCGAGGGAACCGTCGCCCGGGTCGCCGAGCGGCTGCGCCCGATCTACCGGGCGGCGCTCGCGGGCGACCCGCCGGTCTTCGTCAACCTCGACATGGAGGAGTACCGGGACCTCGACGTCACGGTCGAGGTCTTCACCTCGATCCTCGCCGAGGAGGAGTTCTCCGGGCTGTCCGCGGGCATCGCCCTGCAGGCCTACCTGCCGGACACGGCCGCCGCCCTCGACCGGATCCTCGCCTTCGCGCGCGGCAGGAGGGAGGCGGGCGGCGCCGAGATCGGCGTGCGGCTCGTCAAGGGCGCCAACCTGTCGATGGAGCGGGTCCAGGCCGAGCTGCGCGGCTGGCCGCAGGCACCGTTCGGCTCGAAGGCGGAGACCGACGCGAGCTACCTGCGCCTGCTCGATCGTGCCCTGCGCCCGGAGAACGCCGGCGCCCTGCGGCTCGGTGTCGCCTCCCACAACCTCTTCGACCTCGCCCACGCCCACCTGCTCGCGAGGCGCCGCGGCGTGAGCGACATGATGGGCGTGGAGATGCTGCAGGGCATGGCGCCCGGGCATGCGCGGGCCGTCGCCCGGCACGCCGGCGCGCTCACGTTGTACACGCCGGTCGTCGCCCCGACGGACATGGACTCCGCGATCGCCTACCTCGTGCGGCGGCTCGAGGAGCTCGGCTCGAGCGAGAACTTCGTGCACGCCGCGGCCGGGGGCGACGAGACGGCGTTCGCCGAGCAGGAGCGCCGCTACCGCGCCTCGGTCCGCGACTCCGCGCGGGACGCGCCCCCGAGCAGGCGCTCCGGGCTGCCCGTGGCCCCGGCCGAGAAGTTCGTGCAGGCCGTCGACACCGACCCCTCACTGGCCGCCGCGCGGGTCTGGGCGCTCGAGCACGTCGCGGCCGAGGCCGAGGACCCGACCGGCCCCGTGCCGAGCACGACCGAGGACGTGGACCGCGCGGTCGACCGCGCGCTGGGCGCGGGGGCGGCCTGGGCCGCGCTGGACGCCCGCGAGCGCGCCCGCATCCTCCGCCGCGCCGCCGACCTCCTCGAGGACGCCCGGGGCGAGCTCGTCGGCCAGGCCGCCGCCGAGGTCGGCAAGCTCATCGACGAGTCGGACCCCGAGGTCTCCGAGGCGGTCGACTTCCTCCGGTACTACGCGGAACGCGCCACGGACCTCGGCGTGCTGTCCGACAGCGACGACATCGACGGCGCCCGCTTCGTCCCCGACCGCCTCGTGCTGATCACCCCGCCGTGGAACTTTCCCGTCGCGATCCCGACCGGCGGCATGGCGGCGGCGCTCGCGGCCGGGGCGGCGGCGATCGTCAAGCCCGCCCCGCAGTCGCCGGGGCTCGCCGGAATCGTCGTGCGGGTGCTCCGCGCCGCGATCGAGGAGGCCGGGGCGGACCCGGACGTCCTCACGATCCTCCGCGCCCGCGAGAACGAGGTCGGCCGCCACCTGGTCGCGCACCCGGACGTCGACCGGGTCATCCTCACCGGCGCCACCGCCACCGCCGAGACGTTCGCGTCGTGGCGCGCCGACCGCCCCCACGGGCACGGCGTCCTGGCGGAGACCTCCGGCAAGAACGCCATGGTCATCACCGCGTCCGCGGACTACGACCTCGCGGTCGCCGACCTCGTCCGTTCCGCGTTCGGCCACGCCGGGCAGAAGTGCTCGGCTGCCTCGTTCGTCGTCCTCGTCGGGCAGGCGGGGTCCAGCGAGCGGCTCATGCGGCAGCTGACCGACGCCGTCACCTCCCTGCGCGTGGGCCCGCCCACCGACCTGTCCTCCACGATGGGGCCGCTCACGGAACCCGCGTCCGGCCGCCTGCTGGCCGCGCTGACCGAGCCCGCGGAGGGCGAGACCTGGGTGGTCAGGCCGCGCAGGCTCGACGGCGACGGGCGGTACTGGACGCCGGGGGTCCTCGACGGCGTCGCCCCAGGCTCCGCCGCCCACCTCGCCGAGTTCTTCGGCCCGGTCCTCGCGATCCTGCGCGCCCACTCCCTCGACGAGGCGATCGACCTCGTCAACGCCACCGACTTCGGCCTGACCTCCGGCCTGCAGTCGCTCGACGCGGGCGAGATCGAGACCTGGGCCGCGCGCGTGGACGCCGGCAACCTCTACGTCAACCGGCACTCGACGGGCGCGATCGTGCGCCGCCAGCCCTTCGGCGGCTGGAAGGCCTCCTCGGTCGGGCCGGGTGCGAAGGCCGGCGGACCCAACTACGTCTCCCAGCTCGGCACCTGGGTCGCCGACGGGCTGCCCGCCCGCCTCGCTCCGCCCGACGACGGCGTGAAGGAGGCGCTCGCCGACCTCACCGGCCTCGTGCCCACCCAGGCGGAGCGGCGCTGGCTGCGCGCCGCCGTCGGGTCGGACGCGAGCGTCTGGGAGCGGGAGCTGTCCCGGGCACACGACCCGACCGGTCTCAGGTCGGAGGCCAACGTGCTGCGCTACCGCCCCATGCCGGAGATCCACGTGCGGGCCGGGGCGGACGCGAGCACGGCGGAGCTCGTGCGCCTGCTGCTGGCCGCCGAGGTCACCGGCACGCTGGTGCGGATCTCGCTGCACCCCGACCTCTCGGCCGTGCTCAAGGCCGCGGCCGCGGACGGGGAGCCCGTGCGGCGCGCGCTGCGGCGCCTCGCGCCCGCGGTGGCCGCGGTGGAGACCGCGCAGGAGATGGCCGAGCGGCTCGCGGGCGGCAGGGGACGCGTGCGCGTGCTCGGCTCCGAGCACGCCGAGCTGGGCGATCTGCTGGCAGACCCGCGCTTCGACGTCAGCTTCCGGCCGGTTCTCGCGAACGGCCGCCGGGAGCTTCTCGGACTCCTGCGGGAGCAGGCGCTCTCGATCACCCGGCACCGGCTCGGCCACCTCCCGCAGGGGGAGTGAGGCCGGCGGGGTCCGGCCCGTCAGCTGGGCCGGTCAGTCCGCCTGCGGCCCGTCCGCGCCGTCGCCGGCCCGCTGCTCGGCCAGGTAGGCGATGCCCACGCGCCGCTCGGCCTCCAGCACGGTGTCGACCGCGCCCGTCACCGCCGACTCGACCTTCTTGCCGACGAGCGGGATCGAGCAGGTGACGTCGCCGGAGTAGTTCAGCGCGGTGACCGCTCCGGCGGCGCGCAGCGACTGCGTGCCGACCACGCGGACGGGCAGCCCGCCGACGTTCAGCGTGAAGTTCGCGTCGCGCGCGCCGGCCGGACCCGGGCCGCTCCAGCGCTCGTCGATCCGCACGCGGAAGCTCTCCCCGACCAGGCCGCGGTACGAGGCGGGGATGATCGTCGTCGGGATCGTCGCCTCCACCTCGGTGTCGAAACCGCCGTCGTCGGTGGGCGAGATCGTCAGGTCGTGGCTCGTCGCCCCGGCCGCCTCCACCCGGCGGGACGTGAAGTCCCGGTCCGCGAGCATGGCGGCGACGGTGTCGATGTCCGCCTCGAACTCGACCGTGTGGTCGAAGCGCATGGGTCCCACCTTTCCTCGGGGCGTGGCTCCCCAGGGTAGGGCGCCGCGGGTCCGACCGGTGGTTCGGGTCGAGGTGTGGCGGCCACCGCCGCTCGCCTACGCTTGCACACGTGCCGACCCTGTCGAACATCCTTGCCGAGACGAAGAACCGCCCCGCCGCCGACGTCGAGTGGCTTCAGCAGCTGATCGGGGACTGGCAGGTCATCGCCGACCTGACGTTCGCCGACCTGCTGCTGTGGGTCAAGGACGACGAGGGGTTCACTGCGGCCGCGCACTGCCGGCCCCAGACCGGTGCCACCGTCCACTTCGACGACGTCGTGCGCAGCCGGCCCGACGACGACCTCGCCGCCCTCATCGAGCGGGCGATGACCGACGGCGTCCCGCAGACGCGGGAGATCGTCCGCGACGACGGACGCCAGGTGCGCACGGTCCTGCAGCCCATCCCGCACGAGGGCAGGATCATCGCGGTCCTCGGCCGCGAGCAGGTCGTCTCGCCCGCCATGATGCGCTCCCGCATCGAGGTGGCCTACATGGAGATGGGCGACGCGCTCGCGTCCATGGCCTCGCGCGGCGAGTTCCCGCACCAGGCCGCCCCCTCCGGGGACCGGCACGGCACACCCCGCGTCGGCGACGGCGTCATCCGGCTCGACGTCGACGGCCGGGTCACGTTCGCGAGCCCGAACGGGCTGAGCAACGTGCACCGCCTCGGCATCATCGGTGACCTCGCGGGGGAGGTCCTCGCCGAGGTGCTCACCGACTTCCTCGAGGAGGCCGGCTCGATCGAGGAGACCCTCGCCGTGGTCGTCCTCGGCCGCGCGGCCTGGCGGACCGAGGTGCAGGTGGGTCGCGTGATCCTCTCGCTGCGGGCCATCCCGCTCACGGACAACGGCGAGCGCACCGGCGCCCTGCTGCTGTGCCGCGACGTCTCGGAGATGCGCCGCCGCGAGCAGCAGCTCCTCACGAAGGACGCGACCATCCGGGAGATCCACCACCGGGTGAAGAACAACCTGCAGACGGTGTCCGCCCTGCTCCGGCTCCAGTCGCGACGCAGCTCCAACGCGGAGACCCGGGACGCGCTCGGCCAGGCCGAGCGCCGCGTCACCACCATCGCGCTTGTGCACGACGCGCTCGCCCAGGGGCTCGACGAGGTCGTGGACTTCGACGAGGTGTTCGGCCGGATCTTCCCGCTCGCGGCGGACGTGGCGCACCCGGACGCCAAGGTGACGACCGAGGTCGTCGGCACGTTCGGGATGGTGCCCGCGGAGGTCGCGACGGCGCTCGCCGTCGTGCTCACCGAGCTCGTGACGAACGCGGTCGAGCACGGGCTGGCGGGCTCGCCGGGCTCCGTCCAGGTGCGGGTCGAGCGCGACGGCGTCGACCTGGCGATCTGGGTGACGGACGACGGCCGGGGCATGGCCAAGGGCAGCGTGCTCACGGGGCTCGGCACGCAGATCGTCAAGACGCTGGTCGCCGGGGAGCTCGGCGGCAGCATCGAGTGGGGCGCCGGCGCCACGGGCGGCACCGAGGTGAGCCTGGCGGTGCGGATCCCGCAGCGCTCGGCGCGCCTGGGCGAACGATCGGCCCGGCCGGCGAACTGACCGGGCCGTCGACGCGGGGGCCGTTCTCGGCCCCGGCCGCGCGGGGGTGGTGAGGGGGAGCGGCTGACGCCGCCGTGATCAGCTCGCGCGGCGGGCGCGGGCGGTGCGACGCTTGAGCGCGCGGCGCTCGTCCTCGGACAGGCCGCCCCAGACGCCGGAGTCCTGGTTGTTCTCCATCGCCCACTTCAGGCAGGTGTCGACGACCTCGCAGGACGTGCAGACAGCCTTCGCCGCATCGATCTGTACGACCGCAGGACCGGTGTTTCCGATGGGGAAGAAGAGTTCCGGGTCTTCAGTCAGACATGCGGCTCGGTGACGCCAGTCCACGTGATTCCTCCAAGATCGCGCGCCTGCCACCTCGGCTGATTCGGGGGTGACCGCCGCGCGACGTAGTCGCTGCGAACATCAAGAATCGCACGCGTCCCAGTCGCCGACAAGAGTCTTTCATCGCACGGAATCGACCCGGCTGGTGCCCTTGCTCACAGGGTGGGCATTTGTGTGGCGCGTTCCTCAGAGGTGCCACTTCCGTCGGCCGGGAGCCGTGTGAGAGGCGGGCGCTTCCGGGCCCGGATCCGGTCCTAGGGTGGTCGTGTGCCGAGCCGCCCCGTATCCGCCCCGCCCCCCTCCGTCCGCGTGGCGCAGGCGATCTGCCTCCTGCACGCGGCGGCCCTCGTCTACCTCGCCGGCGGGCTCACGGTCGAGCTGATCGGGGGGCACACGCTTGCGAGCGCGACGGTCGTCCTCCTGCTCGTCGTCTACGTGGCGATCGCGGCGCTCCTCGTCCTCGGCGCGCGGCTCGTCGGCCTCGGCCGCTCGTGGCCGCGCGGCGTCCTCATGACGTGGTGGCTGCTCGGCGGGATCTCCGTGCTGTCGATCGAGCTCGCCTGGGCGGTCTCGGTCCCGGCAGCCCTCACGTGCCTCGTCGGTCTCGTGGCGATGCTCTGGCCCGCCACGCGCGACTACCTCGGCGCCGCGGGCGGCTGAGCTCCCGGCACCGGCAGCTGCACGGGGAGCGCCCTCCCGTCGACGACGAGCACGGCGCGTCCCGGGACCGTGGCCGCGAGCGGGTCCGCCGCCGGCCCGATGCCGCCGGCGACGACCCGGCCGGACATCGGGAGGTCCGGCCGCAGGAGGATCATCGGCCCGCCCAGCCAGTCGCTCAGCGGCGGTCGGTGGGCGGCCATCGCGGACTGCGTCCCGACGGCGGCGATCACCCTGGTGCCCGCGCCCGGGAGGGCGGCGAGGGCGTCCAGGTCGCCCGGCGGGCGCCGGTCGAGATCGTCGACGAGCACGACCTCGGCCGTCCGGTCGGGCCGACCGGCGCCGGGGGAGAGGCGTTCAACCCTCAGCCCGGCGCGGGAGAGCCGGTCGGCGAGCACGCCGAGGGCCCCGCTCCGGCCGCTGCCGGCCGGGCCGACGACGAGCAGGGTGCCCCCGGGCGGCAGGGGCGCGAGGGTCGGCTCGGCGCGGTCCCCGCCGACGCCGACCACCAGCCCGCGGCCCGCGCGCTCCGCGGGATCTGTCGGTGGGGCCGCGAGGGACGTCGGAAGCGGGGCGAGCAGGGGCACGCCGTCGGGCGCCCGGCCGCGCGTGCCCGGGTCGCGCATCGAGCGTGTGCCGCCCGCGCCGCCGATCCCGCCGGGGTTGCCACCGCCGCCTTCCGCCCGCCCGGGCGGGACGTGGAGGACCTGGACGACCCGCTGCCCGCTGGGTCGGATGAGCACGGCCCTCCCCGGCGTCGCGGTCCCGGTGACCAGCGCGCGGTCCACACCGGCGAGCGACGCCTCCATCGCGTCCCGCGGGCTGAGGACGAGCCGGGAGCGGCCGACCTCCGCCCACCGCGCGGACGCGGAGCCGGGCGCGCCCGCGAGGGCCACGTGGTGCCCCCGGGCGAGGACGCCGCGCAGGGCGCCCGGGAGCATCCCGAGCGCCCTCCCCGTGCCGAGGGCGGAGTCGAGCCGGTCGAGGAGCAGCTCGACGTCGTCGACGAGCAGCACCTGCCCCGGCGCCGAGTCGGCCGCGGCGAGGAGCTCGAGGAGGCGGAGCACGAGACGCGGGTCGGAAGGCGGCGCGAGCGTCCCCGTCTGCGCCGGCGGCCCGACCGCCTCCGGGCCGCCCACCACGTGCACCCATCGCTGCCGGCCCGCCGCCGCGGCCAGGGCCCGCAGGGCCGAGGTGCGGCCGGTGCCCGCGCCGCCGAGCACGAGCAGCGTCTCCCCGGACCAGATCCACGGGTCGATCCGCTGGAGTGCCGGCTCGTCGACGAGCGCGGCCGCGCGCCCGCCGGCGACCACCGCGACGGGATCGTCGACGCCCGCGACGTCCGGGAGCGGCGGCGCCCACGGCCGGGTGGGTCGCGGCCGTCCGGCCGCTGCCGCGCGGACGGCCGCGACCGCGCGGTCGAGCGTGCCGTGTGCCGCCGGGCCGAGCCACGCCACCTGGAGGGTCCGGCCGGGGGTGCCGCCGAGGACCGCCCGGCCGGGGACCGGGGGCAGGTGTGCGGCGGTCGGCTCCCCGATGACGTCGCGCGAGTCGGCCGGGTCCAGCACCCGCAGGCAGAGCCGGAGGGCGACGTTCGCGCGCACGTCGGCCGAGACGATCCCGGCCGGGCGCTGCGTCGCGAGCACGAGGTGCAGACCGAGGGAGCGGCCCTGCGCGGCGAGCCGCACGAGGTCGGCCAGCAGGGCGGGGTGCTCGTCGGCGAGCGCCCGGAACTCGTCGACGACGATGACGAGCCGCGCCATCCGCTCGCCGCGCGCGTGGAGGTCGGCGATGTCCTTGGCCCCCGCGGCCGCCAGCACCTCCTCGCGCCGCCGCAGCTCCGCGGTGAGCGAGGCGAGCGCGCGCGTGGTGCCGGAGGGATCGAGGTCCGTGAGGACGGCGGCGACGTGGGGCAGCTCGCCGAGCGGGGCGAACGCGGACCCGCCCTTGTAGTCGACCAGCACGAGCCCGAGCAGGTCGGGCGGCGCGCTGGCCGCGAGCGCCGTCAGCCACGCCATGAGCGCCTCGGACTTGCCGGACCCGGTCGCCCCCGCCAGCAGGGCGTGCGGGCCGTCGCGGACGAGGTCGATCTCGACCACGCCGTGGACGTCGCGTCCGATCGGCACCGCAAGGCCCGACGCCGAGGCCCACCTGCGCGCCACCGTCGCCCGGGTGAGGGGGCCGACGAGGTCGTCGAGAAGGACGCGGTCCGGCAGGTCGCCGTCCGTGTGTGCGCCGTCGTCGACCGCGCGGAGGAACCGGTCGAGCCAGGTCGCCCCGACTCCGTCGTTCTCCTCGGCCGCACGCACGGTGTGGCACCAGGCGGGGGCGGAGCCGGGACAGACGGCGACGACGACGTGCCGCCGCCCGACCGCGGGCGGAGGCATGCGGGTCGCGGCGGTGGCCTCGACGACGGTCACGTGCCACGGCGCGCGCGCCGGGTGCGGGTCGGCGGCGTCGGCGCCCGCGGTCCGGCCCGGGGGGATCCGCCACGAGGAGGGCGCCGCGCACGTCGCGGTGGGCTCGTGGAGGAGCACCTGGGCGAGCAGCCAGCGGGCGAGCCGCTCGGCACCCGGGCCGGTCACGCCGATCGCGTCTCCGTCCTCGAGATCGATCTCGTCCCGGGTCCGGCGCCGGGCCGCCCGTGCGTCGGAGCGTCGGCGCAGCCGCAGCAGGTCGCCCGGCCCGCCGGCCGGGCGCGCGCCGCCGCCGGCCAGGAGCAGCAGCTCCGCGGCCCCCGGTCGACGCCCGACCCGGCTGCCCGGGTCCCGGTCACCCAGGAGGACGAACGCGATCGCGAGGAGGGGAAGGGCGAGGATCGCCAGGCGCCAGCGGCCCCCCGCACCGGTGAGGAGGAGGGGAAGCATGATGAGCGGCGCGATGAGCGCCGGCGCGAACCGGGCGAGGATCCGCCAGCCCCGCCTCGACCCCGACCGGCGGACGACCGGCCGCGGCGCCCGCAGCCCCTCCGCCCTGCCGCGCAGGCGAAGGACCGTCGACCCGCTGCGGATGCGGTCCCCGTCCGCGAGCCGTCGCCACGACGCCGGCAGCCGGCGGCGGGCCGCCGACCGCCGCGCGGGGACGTGCCGGGCCGACCCGCTGCCGGACAGCAGCCGGGCCTGTGCCCCGGCGGGCCGGGATCGGAGCCCGACGTGCTCGCGCGACCACTCGGGATCGTCCAGGTCGACGACGCCGGGCCCCCGCCCCAGCCGGGTCTCCGACCGGCCGAGCGCGATCACGCGCCCGGTGCCGGGCCCGGACTCGACGACCGCCACACGATCGGCCGACAGAACCGCAGCCAGGTCCTCCGGACCGCCCTCCCGCATGGACCGATGCTCGCCGCCGCGTGCCCGCAGGTGCCCGGGACCTGTGGACGGCAGGGCCGGCCGCCACCGTCCACAGGTCCCGGACGCCGCCCCGCGGCGCCGGGGCGCGGGCGCCGGCCTACTCCGAGCCGAGGGCCGCCACCGGGGGGACCCGAAGCGCCGCCCTCGTGGGGATCACCGCCGCGAGCGCTCCCGCGACCACGGCGACCGCGAGGGTGATGCCGAGGCCCGCCCAGGGCACGGCGAGGGTGGCGGCGTCGCCGACCGCGAGGAGCGTGTAGCTGGCTGCCCACCCGAGCCCGACGCCGGTGACCGCGCCGATGAGCGCCCCGACGACGGTGATGAGGACGCCCTCCAGCAGGAGCGAGCCCCGGATCCCGGCCCGCGTCATGCCCACGGCGCGGAGCATCGCGATCTCCCGGCGGCGCTCGATGACGGACAGCGACAGCGTGTTGGTGACTCCGACCAGCGCGATGACGACCGAGATCGTGATGAGCCCGAGGATGACGTACATGACCGTGTCGATGGCCTCGTCGACCCCCGCCCGCTCGACGGCGTTCCCGAGCACGTAGGGCTGGTCGCCGTCGACGACGGCCGCGATCGCGTCCTCGATCGCCTCGGTGACCTCGGCCGGGTCGGCGGTGTCCGCGATGTCGACCCACAGGGAGCTCTCGCCGGCCCCCGGGACCAGGTCGCGCGCGCTCGCGGTCGAGATCATCGGCGCGGCCACCGGTGCGAGGACGACCGACAGCTCGCGGCCGTCCACCTGGTCGGGTTCCCCGGGTTCCTCGAACGGGTCGGCGGGCGAGACCACGGCCGTGCCGCCGGAGTCCCACCCGGGGGAGCTGCCGGCGAACGAGGGGGGGAGGACGATCTCGTCGTCGCGGAGCTCGGGGAGGTCGCGGTCCTCGAGGGTCGCGAGGGCCTCGGGCGACGGCGCCGCGACCGACGTCCCGTAGACCACCCCGTCCCGGTCGTCGATCTCGACGAACACCTGGACGACCCCGCCGACCGCGAGGACGCCGTCGACGGACCGGACGGCGTCGGCCACGGCCGGGTCCAGCGCGGTCGCCTGGCCGTCGTCGGTGGTCCCGGCGCTCTCGACCTGGACGTCCGCGCCGTAGGTGGTCCCGAGGAAGGTGTCCAGCGACGCTCGCACCGTGCTGACGGCCGTCGTCACGACCGTCACGAGCGTGATGCCGATGACGAGCGCCATCGCGGTCGCGCTCGTCCGGTGCGGGTTGCGCACCGAGTTCGCCGTGCCGAGCCGGACCGTGGCCCGGAACCGGCCCGGGAGCGCGAGCTGCACGGCCGCGCCGATCCACCGCGCGACCCGAGGGACGACGAAGACGAGGCCGAGCATGAGGGAGCCGGCGAGGACGGCGGAGCCGACGATCTGCACGACGAGGATCCCGACCATGACGTCCCCGCCCGCATCGCCGCGCGAGCCGAGCGCGGTGGCGGCGAGGACGCCGCCGCCGACGAGGGCGAGGCCGACGACCATGAGGGCGATCGCCCAGGCCTTCCGGCCGCGGGACGTCGTCCTGCCCGACGGCGGGGTGACCGGCCGCATCGCCGCCAACGGCGGCACCCGGCTCGCGAGGTGCGCCGGCGCGAGCGCCGCGACCGTGCAGACCGCCGTCCCGGCCACGATCGGCACCAGGACCGCGAGCGGCGACGGCGAGATCCGGGTCGGCAGCTCGACCCCGATGCTGGTCGCCGCGTCGGTCCACAGCCCCAGGGTCGCGGCGAGCACCCCGTAGCCGAGCAGGACGCCGGCGGCGCTCGCCACCAGTCCGAGGACGACGGCCTCGAGCAGCACGGACCGCCTGATCTGCCCGGTGGTCGCGCCGACGCACCGCAGGAGCGCCAGGTGGCGGGTGCGCTGGGCGATGAGCACCTGGAACGTGTTGCCGATGACCAGGCCGGCGACCACGAGGGCGACGGTGCCGAACGCGACCGCGAAGATGGTCAGTGCATCCTCGTTGCCGGTGAACTCGGTCAGCTTCTCCGCGATGTACTCGTCCGACGTGAGGTAGGCGGCGGTCGGACCGACGTTCGCCTGCAGGTCGTCGATGACTCCGGCCGCGTCGGCGCCGTCGGCAAGGCGGACGAGGATCGACCCCGGTCCGCCGTGCCAGCCGGACCCGGCGCCGCTCGACAGGTCCGACATCCCGCCGTCGCCGGCAGCCGTCGGACCGAGGGAGAAGTAGGCGTCCTCGGTGAGGGTGACGGAGGAGCGTCCCCAGCCGTAGACGTCCGGCAGGTCCGCCGTCACGCCGGTGACCGTCACGGAGACCCCGACGTCGTCGGCGCCGAAGGAGGGCACCGTGAGCGTGACCGTGTCGCCGACCGACACCCCGAGGGACTCCGCCGTGGACGCCGAGACGGCCGCCTCGTCGTCGGCGGCGGGCAGCGAGCCGGACCGCACCGGACGGGGCAGCAGCCCGGGGTCCGTGGGGACCGTGGCGACGGACACGTACTCCTCGCCGTCGTCCGTAGAGACCCGGTAGGCGACCGAGGTGCTCGGGTCCGCGGCCGCGACCCCGTCGGTCGCCCGCACCGCCTCCAGGTTCTCGCGGGTGAAGGAGGCGTCGAACGTGGTCGCGACGACGTCCGCCCCGCCGAGCCGCGTGCGCAGGACCTCGCGTGCGCCCGACTCGACCAGCGTGCCCGTCATGAGACCCGCGAGCAGGAAGCCTGCGGCCAGCGCGACGGCGAGCCCGGCCGCCGCCAGGCGCCCGACGGAGTGCCGGGCCTGCCCGGCGGCGAGGCGCAGCATCAGGCCACCTCGTCGTCGGGGCGCAGCGCCTCGAGGCCGGCGATGACGGAGGTGGGGGTCGGCCGGTCGATCGTGCCGCGGACGAGCCCGTCGGCGATGAGCACGACGCGCTCGGCGTGGGACGCGGCCGCAGGGTCGTGCGTGACCATGACGACGGTCCGGCCGAGCTCGCGCACGGATGTGCGCAGGAGGGAGAGCACCTCGGCCCCGGACCGCAGGTCGAGGTTGCCGGTCGGCTCGTCGGCGAGCACCACGTCGGGGCGGGTGATGAGGGCGCGGGCGATGGCGACGCGCTGCTGCTGGCCGCCGGAGAGCTCCGCCGGCCGGTGCGTGAGGCGGTCGGCGATGCCGAGGATGTCGACGAGCTGCGCGAACCACTCCGGGTCCACCTCGCGGCCGGCGAGGTCGAGGGGCAACACGATGTTCTGCCGGGCCGTGTACATCGGCAGCAGGTTGAAGGACTGGAACACGAAGCCCATCCGGTCGCGCCGCAGGAGCGTGAGCTCCTTGTCGCCGATCGCGGTGAGCTCGTCGTCGCCGAGGTGCACGGTGCCGGAGGTGACGGAGTCCAGCCCGGCCAGCAGGTGGAGCAGGGTCGACTTGCCCGATCCCGACGGCCCCATGACGGCCGTGAACGAGCCCGGGGCGATGTCGAGGTCGACCCCCGCCAGCGCGGTCACGGAGGCGTCGCCGCGGCCGTGGACCTTCGTCAGCCCCCGTGCACGCAGGACGGGAGTGGTGTCCGGGCGGTCCGTCCGCAGCGGCTCGGTGGTCGGTTCGGCAGTCATGGGGTTCCTTCGGTGTCGTCACCCGGCCGGGCTGTCCCGACCGCTGAGGGAACGCTACGAAGGCCGCCCCCGCGTCGTCGTCGGCCGTGCGTCGCGATCCGGGGTCATCCCGTGGTCGTACGCGGGCCGGCGCCCGTACGCCCGACGGCGGCCTACCGCCCGGGCTGGACCAGCCCGGTCTCGTAGGCGAGGACGACCGCCTGCACGCGGTCGCGCGCACCGAGCTTCGCGAGCACGCGGCCCACGTGGGTCTTCACGGTCGCCTCGGCGACGAACAGCTCCGCGCCGATCTCGGTGTTCGTCCGCCCGCGCGCCATGAGCATGAGGACCTCGCGCTCGCGGTCCGTGAGGGCGTCGAGCACGTCGGGCGAGGTGAGGTCCTCGGGCGGGAGGAGCGTGGCGACGGTCTCGATGAGCCGCCGGGTCGTCGACGGCGCGATGACCGCGTCGCCCCGGTGGACGGTGCGGATGGCGGCGAGCATGTCCTCCGGTGGTGCGTCCTTCAGCAGGAAGCCGGACGCGCCGGCACGGATGGCCTCGAGCACGTACTCGTCGAGGTCGAAGGTGGTGAGGATGACGACCTTCGGCGCGGGCTGCCCCGCGACGGCCCGCTCGGTCAGTGCGCGGGTGGCCGCCAGGCCGTCGAGGTTCGGCATGCGGATGTCCATGAGCACGACGTCGGCCTCGATCGTGCCGAGGGCGCGCAGCGCCTGGGCGCCGTCGCCGGCCTCGCCGGCCACCACCATGTCCGGCTGCGACCCGATGACGAGCCCGAAGCCGGCGCGGACGAGCTGCTGGTCGTCGACCAGGACCACGCGGATCGGGTCGGTCTGCTCGGTCTCGCTCACGGATCGACCTTATCCGGGGAGGGCTCGCCCGGAGCCGCGGTCCCGTTCGGGGCCGGTGCCCCGGCCTGAGCTGGCGTCTCGCCCGAAGCCGCGGGCCCGGCGGGGTCCGTCGCTCCCTCCGGAGCCGCCGTCCCGTTCGGAGCCGTCGACCCGGCGGGCGCCGGCTGCCCGCCCGCGGCGCCGCCGACCGGCAGATCGACGCGCACCCGGAAGCCCCCGCCGCGGCGCGGTCCCGCCTGGACGGTCCCGCCGAGCACGCCCGCCCGCTCGCGCATGCCGACCAGGCCCTGGCCCTTGCCGTCGGTGGTCGCGGCGGCCCCGCGGCCGTCGTCGTCGACCATGAGGATCACGCGGTCCGCCGTCCAGCGCAGGTGGACGATCACGGTGGCGGCCGGCCCGGCGTGCTTGAGCACGTTCGTCAGGGCCTCCTGGGCGATGCGGTAGAGCATGAGTCCCGCCCCGGCGGGCAGCGGCCTCGCCTCGCCGACCCGGACGATCGAGATCCCGAGCCCGACGTCGCGCATGGACTGCACGAGGCGGTCGAGGTCGTCGTCGACGGGCTGGGGGACGAGGGCGGGCGTCGTGGCGGACTCGTCGCGCAGCACGCCGAGGATCCGGCGGATGTCGGCCAGCGCGCCGCGACCCATCTCGGCGATCGTGGCGAGCGCGCGCTCGGCCGCCGCCGGGTCCTGGGCGGCCGCGTAGCGACTGCCGTCCGCCTGCGCGATGACGACCGAGAGGGTGTGGGCGACGACGTCGTGCATCTCCCGCGCGATGCGGGTGCGCTCCGTCGTCACGGCCATGCGGGCCTCGCGCTCGCGCTCCGCGAGCTCGAGCCGGCGCAGCTCGGCCGCCCGGGCGGCGTCGAGGACGCTCGTGCGGCGCAGCAGCCCGAGCCCCCACGTGCCCGCGGACATGCCGGCCGCGGCCAGGCCGATCGCGAGCATCGCCCCGCCGGGGACGAGGGACACGGCGGCCATGCCGACCGGCAGCGCGACCGCGCCGGCCAGCGCGCCGGCGATCGCGAGTCGGTGTGCGGTGACGCTGCCGTGCACCGTCACGGAGTACAGGGCGAGCAGGACGAGGACGTCGACCGGCAGGAAGGGGACGCCGAGAAGCAGGTGGGCGAGCGCGCCGAGGTAGACGACGACGGCCGACCCGACCGGGGCCACCTTCCGCCAGGCCGTGGCGAGCCCCATGCCGAGGGCCGCACCGAAGGCGGCGACCGTGCGCAGGTCGTCGCCCGCGTCGCGGGGGACGAACGACTCCCAGAGCGTGGCGCCGGCGAGAGGGCCGAAGGAGACCCACACGAGGACGATCGTCAGGGCGGCCGCGGTCGCGAGGTCCGCGGCCGGGGGCAGACGGAACCCCGACCCGTCGCCGGACCCGCGACCCGGGGCGGGTGCCGCTCCGGCGCCCGGCGGCGTCGGGAAGGTGCTCGTCATGGTGACGAGCCTAGGAAGGGTGCGCGCGGCCGCGCGTCAGCCCACCGGTCGATGCCCGGTGCGACCGTGGGCGGAGCCGCCGGACGCGGCCGGTGCGGCGCCCCGCGCGGTCAGGCCCCGACCGGCTCGACGAGCTCCGGGCCGTTGTTCCGCGGCGTGTTCACGGCCGTCGAGACCTCGTGCCAGGTCAGCTCGGGCGTGCCGGTGCCGAGCACCGCCAGGGCCTCGGCCGGGTCGGTGACGGTGGGGTCCAGCCAGAGGTCGATGTCGTCCCCGCGGAGGATGACCGGGACGCGGTCGTGCAGCTCGGTCATGTCGCCGGTCGACGCGGCGGTGAGGATCGTCGTCGTGAGCAGCCAGTCGGCGTCGGGCTCGCCCTTCGGCCTCCACCACGCGTACAGGCCGGCGAACGCGAGGGGCGCGCCGTCGGGGGAGGTGATGAAGTACGGGGTCTTGCGGCCCGATGCCGTTCCGGGTGCCTGCCACTCGAAGTAGCCGTCGGCGGGGACGAGGCAGCGCCGGGCCTTCACCGAAGGGGAGAACGAGGACTTCTCGGCCACCGTCTCGCTGCGCGCGTTGATCATCCGGTTGCCGATCGACGGGTCCTTCGCCCACGAGGGCACGAGGCCCCACCGGGCGGCGTGCATCTCGCGCGCGGTCCCCGTCGCCTCGCCCGCGCCGTCGCGGCCGGCGGTGCGGCCCTCGGCGTCGACGAGCCGCTCGAGGACGACGAGGACGTCCTGGGTGGGCGCCACGTTCCACGACGGCTGCCGACCGGCGACCTCCTCGGCAACCGTCGTCACGTCGAAGACGTCGGCGAGGTCCTGGGCCTGGCGAAAGCTCGCGTATCGACCGCACATGCGGACCAGGGTGGCACGCCGCGCCCACACGCGCTGTCGGGGGGCTCGTGGACAATGGCACCCATGAGCGAACCCACCGGGGCCGATGCGGCGACCAGGCAGCGTCACGCGGAGCTCGTCGAGATCATCGAGGCGGCCCGGTGGGCCTACTACATGCGGGACGCCCCCACGATCTCCGACGCCGAGTACGACGCCGCCTACCGGGACCTGGAGTCCCTCGAGGCGGAGCACCCGGACCTCGCGGTGCCGACGTCGCCGACGAAGTCCGTGGGCGGCACCTACTCCACCGACTTCGCCACCGTCACCCACGCCGAGCGCATGTACTCCCTCGAGGACGTCTTCTCCCTCGAGGAGCTCGGCGAGTGGTTCGCCCGCATCGGCGCCGAGGTCTCCGAGGCGACCGGGGCGGGCGCGGACGAGGCGCCCGACGTCGCGGTGACCGCCGAGGTCAAGGTCGACGGGCTCGCCGTCAACCTCACCTATGAGGGCGGCCGGCTCACCCGCGCGGCGACCCGCGGCGACGGCACGACCGGCGAGGACGTCACGCTCAACGTCCGCACGATCGACTCGGTGCCCCAGCGGCTCACCGGCGGCCCGCACCCGGAGAGCATGGAGATCCGCGGCGAGGTCTTCTACCCGGTCGAGGCCTTCGCACGCCTGAACGAGGAGCTCGTCGCCGCGGGCAAGGACCCCTTCGCGAACCCCCGCAACTCCGCGGCCGGCTCGCTGCGCCAGAAGGACCCGCGCGTCACGGCCGCCCGCCCGCTGGACTTCCTCGCCCACGGCGTGGGCGCCGTCGTCGTGGGGGTTTCGGGTTTCACGCCCCCGACGACGCAGTCCGGCTACTACGAGCTGTTCGCCTCGTGGGGACTGCCCGTCTCGGAGCTGACCGCGCGACTCGCCGGCCGCACGGCGGTCGAGGGGTTCATCGCCGAGCGGGGAGAGTCCAGGCACGAGGGCCGGCACGAGATCGACGGCGTCGTGGTGAAGGTCGACGACCGCGCCGTCCAGCGCCGCCTCGGCCACACCTCGCGGGTGCCCCGGTGGGCGGTCGCCTACAAGTTCCCGCCCGAGGAGGTGACGACGAAACTCCTCGACATCCGGGTGGACGTGGGCCGGACCGGCCGCGTCACGCCGTACGCGGTGATGGAGCCGGTCCTCGTGGCCGGGTCGACGGTCGCGAGGGCGACCCTGCACAACGCCTCCGAGGTCATCCGCAAGGGCGTGCTCATCGGGGACACGGTCGTGCTGCGCAAGGCAGGGGACGTCATCCCCGAGGTCGTGGCGCCCGTCGTCGACCTGCGCGACGGCTCCGAGGCCCTGTTCGTCATGCCGGCGGACTGCCCCAGCTGCGGCACGCCGCTCGCGCCGGCCAAGGAGGGCGACGTCGACCTGCGCTGCCCGAACACGCGCGCCTGCCCCGCGCAGGTGACCGAGCGGGTCGAGCACGTGGGCTCCCGCGGTGCGCTCGACATCGAGGCCCTCGGCTACGAGACGGCGCTGGTCCTCACGAACCCCGAGGCCGTGCGGGACCCGGACGCGCCCGAGGGCCCGTCCGGCGGGCGCGAGCCGGCGCTCGCCGCCGTGCGCGGCGGCGCCACGCTGCTCACCGAGGACGGCGAGATCACCGACCCCGACGTCTTCCCCGCCGAGCAGACCCCCGTGCTGTCCGGCGAGGCCGGGCTGTTCGACCTCACGGCCGGCGACCTGCGCGACGTCTTCGTCTACCGGCCCGAGGTCGCCAAGGAGCCGGGAGCCGCCGGCGGACGCTTCGTCCGGACCGGAAACTGGAAGTACGAGCGCGCTCTGTGGACCCGGCGGACGGTCAGGCGATACAAGACGAAGGACGACGTCGTCGTCGACCCGCGGCCCACGAAGACGACCGAGAACCTGCTCGCGGGGATCGCGGCCGCGAAGGAATCCGACCTGTGGCGCGTGATCGTGGCGCTGTCGATCCGGCACGTGGGTCCGACGGCCGCGCGGGCGCTCGCGACCGAGCTCGGCTCGCTCGAGGCGATCTTCGACGCCGACGTCGAGCGGCTCGCGGAGATCGACGGGGTCGGCGGGATCATCGCCGAGTCCGTCCACCGCTGGTACCACGAGGGCGAGGACGCGTCCTGGCACCGCGAGATCGTCGAGAGCTGGGCCGCCGCCGGCGTGCGGACCGCGCAGGAGGCCGAGGGAGGGACGGAACGCACCCTCGAGGGCGTGACCGTCGTCGTCACCGGCTCGCTGGAGGGCTTCACCCGGGACTCCGCGAAGGAGGCGATCCTCGTGCGCGGCGGCAAGGCCTCCGGCTCGGTGTCCAAGAAGACGGACGCGGTCGTCGTCGGGGAGAACGCGGGGTCCAAGGAGACCAGGGCGCGCGAGCTCGGACTGCTCATCCTCGACGAGGCGGGGTTCGTCGCCCTGCTCGACGGCGGCATCGAGGCGGTCCGGCCGACCGAGTAGCCGGTCGTCCCCGCGGCGCCGGGCGCCGTGCCGGCCGTGTCAGAGCAGCGGGCCGAGCGGCCGCAGGAGGCGTTCGACCGGGCGCTTCCACGCCGGGCGCTGCCGCCACTCGTGCAGGGTGAGCCGGCGACAGTTGGTCAGGTCGGTCGCGAAGATCTCCGCCATGTGCGCGGCCAGCTCGGGGGAGTGGACCTCGAGGTTGACCTCGAAGTTCCCGGCCATCGAGAGGCGGTCGATGTTGGCGGTGCCGATCGTCGTCCAGCGGCCGTCCACGGACATCGTCTTGGCGTGCACCATCGCGTCCTGGAACAGCCAGAGCTCGACCCCGGCGTCGAGCAGGTCGTCGTAGTAGGGACGGGCGACCCAGTCCGCGATGACGTGGTTCGTGTGCTCCGGGATGATCACCCGCACGTGCACCCCGCGCCTGGCCGCGACCGTGAGCGCGCGGAGGATCTCGCGGTCGGGGATGAAGTAGGCCATCGTGATGTCGATCGAGTCGACTGCGCGGTCGAGGGCGTTGAGGTAGATGCCGCGGACCGGGAACAGCAGCCGGTGCGGCGAGTTGGAGGCCGCCTCGACCTCGGAGAGCCACTGGCGGGCCCCATGGTCGGGCAGCTCGGGCAGCCGCCGCCTGCGGTGGTCGTTCCAGAAGTCGATGAAGGCGTTCTGCAGCTCCCAGGCGGCCGAACCGCCGACGACCTTGAGGTGCGTGTCCCGCCAGGTCGTCGCGTACATCTCGCCGATGTTGTACCCGCCGACGTACGCGGTCTCGCCGTCGACGACGAGGAGCTTGCGGTGGTCGCGTCCCGTCTTGCGCACGTTGCCCAGGACCAGGCCGAGGCGGAGGAGGGGGAAGCGCAGGACGTGGAGCCGCGGGTGGTCGGCGAACCGGTAGAACCGCGGGTCCTGGTTGAGGTTGCCGAAGGAGTCGTAGGCGACGTAGACGTCGACGCCGCGCCGGGCCGCGTCCTCGAGCGCCGTCTTGAACCGCTCGCCGACCTCGTCCGTCTTCCAGATGTACGTCTCGAAGAAGATCGTCTCCGTCGCGCGCTCGATGGCCGCGAGCATGTCCTCGAAGAGGTCCGCGCCGTAGGTGAAGACGGTCGCGCGCGAGCCGAGGACGTCCAGCTCCCGCGGCGGCGTCGAGGGGAACTCGCCGGTCAGCGGCTCGCGCCGTTTACGCATGTTGTCCGCGGCGACGATCCCGGCGACCGCCATGACCTGCGCGGCAAGGCCGGCGGCCGCACCGAGGGCCAGCGTGCGGGCTGAGGACCTGAACGAGTCGCGCGGCATGGACCCAGCCTATGCAGCGGCGCGCGCGGACCTTCGCAGCGCCCGCCTCCTGGGGCGCCTAGAATCGGGCCATGCCCTCTTTCGACTCTGCCGAGGTCGCGCGCGTCGCGGCGCTCGCCCGCATCGAGCTGACCGAGACGGAGGTCGATCGCCTGGCAGGCGAGCTCGGCGTGATCGCCGACGCCGTCGCCCGCGTCTCCGAGATCGCGACCCCCGACGTCCCGCCCACCTCCCACCCGATCCCGCTGACGAACGTCATGCGCGAGGACGTGGTCGTGCCCGGGCTGGACCTCGCCGAGGTCCTCGCCGCCGCGCCCGCCTCGCAGGACGAGCAGTTCCTCGTCCCGCAGATCCTGGGGGAGGACGCATGAGCGACCTCATCCGCCTGTCCGCGGCCGAGCAGGCCGCCGCGCTGGCCTCCGGCGAGGTGAGCTCCGCGGACCTCGTCCAGGCCCACCTGGACCGGACGACCGCCGTCGACGGCGCCGTGCACGCGTACCTGGACGTCTCCGCCGAGAAGGCGCTCGCCACCGCGCGCGAGATCGACGAGCGCCGCGCAGCCGGCGACGACGTCCACGCGCTCGCCGGTGTGCCGATCGCGGTGAAGGACAACTTCGTCACGCATGGCCAGGTCACGACGGCCGGCTCCCGCATGCTCGAGCGCTGGGTCCCGCCGTACGACGCGACCGTCGTCGAGCGCCTGCGTGCCGCCGGCCTGCCGATCCTCGGCAAGACCAACATGGACGAGTTCGCCATGGGCAGCTCGACCGAGCACTCGGCCTTCGGCCCCACGCACAACCCGTGGGACCTCGACCGGATCCCGGGCGGCTCGGGCGGCGGTTCCGCCGCCGCCGTCGCGTCCTTCCAGGCGCCGCTCGCGCTCGGGTCGGACACGGGCGGGTCGATCCGCCAGCCCGGCGCCGTGACCGGCACCGTCGGCGTGAAGCCGACCTACGGCGGCATGTCCCGCTACGGCGTCATCGCGATGGCCTCCTCCCTCGACCAGCCGGGGCCGGCCGCGCGCACCGTCCTCGACGCCGCCCTTCTGCACGAGGTCGTCGGCGGCCACGACCCCCTGGACTCCACGTCGCTCACCGACCCCGTCGCGGGCCTGGCCGACGCCGCCCGCTCCGGCTCCCTGGACGGCCTGCGGATCGGCGTCGTCACCCAGCTCGGTGGCGAGGGCTACGAGACCGGCGTCCGCGCGTCCTTCGACGCCGCGATCGAGCTGGCGACGGCAGCGGGCGCCACCGTCACGGAGGTCTCCTGCCCCTCGTTCGACTACGCGCTGGCCGCGTACTACCTCATCCACCCGGCCGAGGCGTCCTCGAACCTCGCCCGCTACGACGGCATGCGGTACGGCCTGCGGGTCGAGCCCACGGAGGGCCCGGTGACCGCGGAGCGCGTCATGGCCGCCACGCGCGGCGCCGGATTCGGCGACGAGGTCAAGCGCCGCGTCATCCTCGGCACGCACGCCCTGTCGGCCGGCTTCCACGACGCCTACTACCGCGCCGCCCAGCAGGTCCGCACGGTCGTGCAGCGGGACTTCGCGAGCGCCTTCGCGCAGGTCGACGTGCTGCTCTCGCCGACCGCGCCCACGACCGCCTTCCCGCTCGGCGCGAAGCTGGACGACCCCCTCGCGATGTACCTCAACGACGTCGCGACCATCCCCGCGAACCTCGCGGGCGTGCCCGCCATGTCGCTCCCGTCCGGGCTGTCCGACGACGGCCTCCCCGTGGGCCTGCAGATCATCGCGCCCGCCCGCGCGGACCACCTGATGTACAAGGTCGGCGGCGCGCTCGAGCGCGCGCTGATCGACTCGTGGGGCGGACCGCTCCTCGACCGGGCCCCGAAGCTGGAGGAGATCGCCCGATGAGCGCGCTCATGGACTACGACGAGGCCATCCGCCGGTTCGACCCGGTCATCGGCATCGAGGTGCACGTCGAGCTCGGCACGGCGACCAAGATGTTCGACGGCGCCGCGAACGCCTTCGGCGGTGCCCCGAACACGCACGTCACCCCCGTCTCGCTGGGTCTTCCGGGGTCCCTCCCGGTCGTCAACAGGCAGGCCGTGCAGTACGCGATCACGATCGGGCTCGCGCTCGGCTGCGAGATCGCCGAGACGTGCCGGTTCGCGCGGAAGAACTACTTCTACCCGGACCTGACGAAGAACTTCCAGACCTCTCAGTCCGACGAGCCGATCGCTCACGACGGCGCGCTCGAGATCGAGCTCGAGGACGGCGAGAAGGTCACGATCGACATCGAGCGGGCCCACATGGAGGAGGACGCCGGCAAGAACACGCACATCGGCGGATCCACGGGCCGGATCCACGGCGCCGAGTACTCCCTCGTCGACTACAACCGCGCCGGTGTGCCGCTCGTCGAGATCGTCACGCGACCGATCGTCGGCACGGGCGCCCGCGCCCCCGAGGTGGCGCGCACCTACGTCCAGTCGCTCCGGGACATCTTCCGCGCACTCGGCGTCTCGGAGGCCCGCATGGAGCGCGGCAACGTCCGCGCGGACGTCAACGTCTCCCTGCGCGAGAGCCCGGACGCGCCGCTCGGCACCCGCACGGAGACGAAGAACGTCAACTCGTTCCGCAGCATCGAGCGCGCCGTGCGGTTCGAGATCCGCAGGCAGGCGGCGATCCTCGCCGACGGCGGGTCGATCACGCAGGAGACCCGGCACTGGCACGAGGACACCGGCGAGACCTCGCCGGGGCGCCCGAAGTCGGACGCCGAGGACTACCGCTACTTCCCGGAGCCGGACCTTGTCCCCGTCGCGCCCGCGCGCGAGTGGGTCGAGGAGCTGCGCGCCTCGCTGCCCGAGCTCCCGGCCGTGCGCCGTCGTCGCCTGACCGGCGAGTGGGGCTTCACCGAGACCGAGATGCGCGACGTCGTCAACGCGTCCGCCATCGAGCTCATCGAGGCGACCGTTGCCGCGGGCGCGAGCCCCGCCGCCGCCCGGAAGTGGTGGATGGGCGAGCTGGCGCGCGCCGCGAACGAGCGAGAGACCGAGCTCGGCGACCTGCCGGTGACGCCGGCGGACATCGCGGAGCTGCAGGGCCTCGTCGACGAGGGCCGGATCAACGACAAGCTCGCCCGGCAGGCCCTGGCGGGCGTGCTCGCGGGCGAGGGGACGCCGTCGGAGGTCGTGACCGCGCGGGGGCTGGAGGTCGTCTCCGACGACGGCCCGCTGCTCGCCGTCATCGACGAGACCCTCGCCGCCCAGCCCGACATCGCGGACAAGATCCGCTCCGGCAACCTCGGTCCGATCGGTGCCGTCATCGGCGCCGTCATGAAGGCGACCAGGGGCCAGGCCGACGCTGCGCGCGTGCGCGAGCTCGTGCTGGAGCGAGTCGGCTCCTGACCGAGGGCCGTGCAGACTGGCCGTAGGATTTTCAACGAGTACACCCACAACCGGAGGCCCCAATGGCGATGCCTAGCCCGAGTTATACGACCACCTTTCGCGTGAACGCCGGCACCAGCCCTCGCGCGACCGCGGAGGTGATCAGCGCCGTGGCCGAGGCGGGTGCGACCGTCATGGGCGTCGACGTCGTGCACTCCGGTGGTGACGGCATCACGGTGGACATCACGGCCGACACGGTCGACGGCAAGCACGTCACGGCCGTGCGGGAGTCGATCGACGCGCTCGAGGGCGTCTCGGTCGCGAAGGTCTCCGACTCGACGTTCCTCCTCCACCTGGGCGGCAAGATCGGCGTGACCTCGAAGGTCCCGCTGCGCACGCGCCGCGACCTGTCCCGCGCCTACACGCCGGGCGTCGCCCGCGTGTGCCTCGCGATCGCGGAGAACAAGGACGACGCGCGCCGGCTGACGATCAAGCGCAACACGGTCGCGGTCGTCACCGACGGCACGGCCGTGCTCGGCCTGGGCGACATCGGCCCCGAGGCCTCCATGCCGGTCATGGAGGGCAAGGCGGCGCTGTTCAAGGAGTTCGGCGACGTCGACGCCTGGCCGGTCGCGCTCGACACCAAGGACACCGAGGAGATCATCTCGATCGTCAAGGCGATCGCCCCGGCCTACGGCGGCATCAACCTCGAGGACATCTCGGCGCCCCGCTGCTTCGAGATCGAGCGCCGCCTGCGCGAGGAGCTCGACATCCCGGTCTTCCACGACGACCAGCACGGCACCGCCGTCGTCGTGCTCGCCGCGCTGGTCAACGCGCTGCGCGTCGTGGACAAGGAGCTCGAGGACGTGCGGATCGCCGTCTCCGGCGTGGGCGCCGCGGGCAACGCGATCATCCGCCTGCTGTACGCGCAGGGGGCCCGCAACATCGTCGCCTTCGGCCGCAACGGGGCGCTGCACGCCGGCTCGGAGGAGTCGGACCCGCACCGCCGGTGGATCGTCGAGAACACCAACTCCACCGGATTCACGGGATCCCTCAAGGAGGGGCTCGCCGGGGCGGACGTCTTCATCGGGGTCTCGTCCGCGGACATCCTCGACGGGGACGACATCGCCACGATGGCCGACGGCGCCATCGTCTTCGCACTCGCGAACCCCACGCCCGAGGTCGACCCCGACGACGCGGCCCGCACCGCGTCCGTGGTGGCCACCGGCCGGAGCGACTACCCGAACCAGATCAACAACGTCCTCGCGTTCCCGGGCCTGTTCCGCGGGCTGCTGGACGCCGGTGCAAGCAAGATCGACAACGAGATGCTGCGCGTCGCCGCCGTCGCGATCGCGAACGTGGTGAGCGCCGAGGAGCTGAACCCGTCGTTCATCATCCCGGGTGTCTTCGACCCGCGAGTCGCCGAGGCCGTGTCGACCGCGGTCAACGAGTACGCGTCGTCGCAGCTGGCCTCCGCCGAGAAGGAGTCCGGCGACGTCGGTGCGGGCCGTGCGCCGTCGGCCTGGACCGAGACCGTCTAGCCCGACGCCAGAGCTCCGGCCGTCACTGCCGCGCGGGAAGAAGAACGAAAGAGGTCCCGCCACCCGGATCGGGTGGCGGGACCTCTTCTCGTGCCGGCCGGGGGCGGGTCGGTCAGCGGAGCCAGCTGTCCCCGACGACGGTGGACCACCAGCGGCCAAGGCCCCACGTGTCGCCGGCGAGGGTCAGCGCCGGGAGGATGACGAGGAAGCCCTCGAGGACGTGGGAGTCGATGAGCGGGTTGGTCGCTCCCTCGAGCGCCCACGGCGGGGAGGCCAGGTACATGAACAGCAGCAGCAGGGCTCCGGAGACCGCGGCGACCTTGAGACCGGCCCCGGAGACGAGGGCGACGCCGATGCCGAGCAGCGCGGTCATGAACAGGACGTCGCCGAAGGGGTTGTTGAAGAGCCCGAAGAAGGGCCCGATCGGACCGTTGACGGCGACGTTCCCGATGTAGCCCTGGGCCGGGGTGCCGCCGTTGATCCACGCGTTCGCGGACGGTGTGGAGAAGCCGAGGCCGATGAGCTTGTCGACGAAGGCCCACAGGAAGTACAGGCCTGTGACGATGCGCGCCAGTGCCAGGACGTACCGGGCGAAGGGACGCGTGACGAGCTCGGGCTGGAGAGTCGGGCCGGCGGTACGGGTCGTCGCGGTGGGCGAGCTGGCGGTGGTGGTCATGGCGGTTACTCCTGGGAACCGAGGATCCGAGTGTCACCGGTTGGTGACATGACCAAGTATTGACCGTTCCAGGGGTCAAACTTTGGGCCATAGGTCCCGGATGCTCGAGTGCCGAGTGCCGAGTGCCGAGTGCCGAGTGCCGAGTGCCGAGTGCCGAGTG
>FUHX01000027.1 GCA_900163555.1 Actinomycetales bacterium JB111
GGCCTCGCCCACCCCCACCGGCGCCCCCTGCCGTAGCGTGGCGGGCATGGCCGACGGCGACCCAGCACCGCGCACACCGACCTCCCGGGCGGAGCACGAGGCCCTGGCCGCCAGGGTCGCGGCCGCGATGCGGTCCGCGACGGACCGCATGCCGACGATCGCCGCCGGCGCCGTCTGGGGCCTGTCGTCCGGGTCGGCGGCCGCCCGCCACCGCACGGTCGCCGCCACCGAGCCCCTCACGGCCGACAGCCTGCTGCTGACGGCGTCGGTGATGAAGCTCCTCACCGCGGCGCTCGTCCACTCCCTGGCCGACGACGGAACTCTCGGTCTCGACGACCCCGTCGAGCGGCACGTGCCCGAGTGGGCGGGCCGCTGCGTCCTTGCCCGGCCCCACGGCCCGATCGACGCCACGGTCCCCGCGAGCCGGTCCTTCACCGTGCGCGACCTGCTCCTCATGGGTTTCGGCCTGGGCTACGACGCCGACGCCCCGGGCGGCGACCCGCTCAGCCAGGCGACCGAGCAGGCGGAGGTGTTCTCCAGCTGGGTCCCGCCCCACCTGGCACCGGACGAGTGGGCCCGCCGGGTGGCCACGCTGCCGGCCGCGCACCAGCCCGGCGAGGGCTGGCTCTATCAGACGTCGTTCGACGCCCTCACGGTCGTCGTCGAGCGGGCGACCGGACGCGGCTTCGACGACGAGCTCGCCGACCGCCTGCTCGTCCCTCTCGGCATGCGCGACACCGGGTTCACCGTCCCCGAGAGCGCCCTTGCCCGCGTGCCGGCGCACGTCTTCCCCGGAGAGCCCGGGCCTGTCGTGGCTCTCCCCGCGGGCGCGCCCTCGCTGACGGAGCGGCCCGCGTTCTGCTCCGGCGCGACCGGGCTCGTGAGCACCGTGGCGGACCTGCTCGCCTTCGGCGAGATGATCCTCGACGACGGCGTCGGCCCCTCGGGCCGCGTCCTCACCCCGGCGGCCGTGCGCGCCATGAGCACCCCGGCCATCGGCCCGGCGGCGGCACGCCGGGCGGGCGACTTCCTGCCTGACGGGACGTCATGGTCGCTCGGCTGCGGCGTCGACGCACGCGGTCGGCTCACCTGGGCCGGGGGAACCGGGACGAACATCGTCATCGACCCTGCGCGGAAGCGGGTGGCGGTGCTGCTCACGCGCTACGGGATGGGCGAGGGGCAGCCGGACCACATGGCAGCTTTCGAGACCGCCATCGACGACGACGCCTGACCGGCGGCTGTCCCGTCAGCCCTTCCGGCGCCAGAACCGCCACCACCGACGTCGCCGCGCCGGCGCCAAGCCGTCCGGCCCCTCGCCGGCCTCGCCCTCGATGGCCTCGCCAACGAGGGGTGACGGGCCCGCGGGAGCCGTCTCCGTCGTCGGGGCGGGCGCGCCCCGGGCCGCGCGCCACGCAGCGACGACCTGGTCGGGATCCGCGGGAACGACCGGGAGGACGGGGCCGGTGGGGAACCGGATCCACTCGGCGACGCGGTGGTTGAGCTCGGCGACGTGCACGCGGACGTCCTCCTCCGAGTGCAGGGTCCGCGTGGTCTCGTCCAGCTGGGCGAGCTCGCGGCGCAGGGCGAGCGCGGGCGGAAGGAGGACGTCGGAGGACAGCCCCTCGTCACGGAGCTTGCGGCGGATCCACCAGTCCTCGTCGGTGGAGTCGATGTCCGGCAGCGGTTTGCCGGCGCCGGGCAGGTTGTCGAACTCGCCGCGCGCCTGGGCCGCCTTGATGAGCTCGTCGACCCAGTTGCCCGTCGGGACACCGGGAGGCTTGCGCTCCGTCATCCTCCCAGTCTCACGCACGCCCGGCGATCCCGCAGGACGAGCGCCGCTACGCCTCCTGCTGCGGCCCGGTGGGCGAGAGGTGCCAGCGGTCGGCGGCGTCGTGCTCGCGCCAGAACCGGGCGAACGCGCCGTCCTTCTCGAGCAGCTCGGTGATGGTGCCGTCCTCGACGATGCGCCCCTGGTCGAGCACGACCACGCGGTCGGCCGCGCTCACGCTCACGCGGCGGTGGGCGACCACCACCCGGGTGCGGGGAGTCGGGTCGGCGGCGAGCGCATCGACGACCGCCCGCTCGTTCTCGGCGTCCAGCGCGCTCGTGGCCTCGTCGATGAGCAGGACGGGGGCCGGCTTGAGCAGGGCGCGGGCGATCGAGACGCGCTGCTTCTCGCCGCCGGACAGGTTGCCGCCGCCGGACCCCACGCGCGCCGCCCACCCCTCGGGCAGCCGGTCGAGGATCGGCGTGACCCGCGCGAGATCGGCCACCTCGTCCCGCCGCTCGTCGCTCGCCTCGGGGCTGCCGACGCGGACGTTCTCCTCGAGCGTGGCGTCGAAGAGGTAGGGCTCCTGGAGGATCATCGTGACGAGGTCCGCGCGGGCGTCGGCGGACAGACGGTCGGCCGGCGTCCCGTCGATCAGGATCTCGCCGCCGGTCGGCTCCTGGAGGCCGGCGACGAGCGAGAGGACGGTGCTCTTGCCGGAGCCCGAGGCGCCGACGATCGCGGTCGTGATGCCGGGCTCGAGGGTGAGCGAGAAGTCGGTGAGGACGTCCGGCGCGGCGGCGGATTCGGCCCCCTCCCCCGTGCCCGCGGCGTCGGCGGGCTGGTCGTAGGCGAAGCTGACGGAGCGCAGCTCGATGCGGGGCGGCGCGACGGGCGCGGACAGGTCCCCGCCGTCGGGGACGGTGGGCGCGTCGAGGACCTCGCGGATGCGGCGCAGGGCGCCGGCGGCGCCCTCGAGGCCCGGAGAGAGCTCGGCGAGCACGGTGAAGCCCTCGAGGTACCGGGCGATCACGACGACGACGGCGATCGCGGCCGGCGCCGTCATCTCGCCCCGGACGGCGAGCCATGCGGTCGTCCCGGCCAGGCCGATGAGCGCGAGCTGGCTCGCGAGGGAGAAGATCAGCTGGCCGGGAAGCTGCAGGAGGACGAGCCGGCGGATCGCGGAGTGCTCGGCGTCGAGGGCCGCGCCGACCTGGCTGCGCGCCGGGTCCACGCGCCGCGCGGCGCGCAGGGCCTGCTGGGTGCGGGCGAACTCGACGATGCGTTCGGTGACCTCGGCGACCGACTCGCTCGCCGCCCGGTCGGCGTCCCGGGACAGACGACCGGAGGCGAG
Source organism: Actinomycetales bacterium JB111 (assembly GCA_900163555.1). Classification (GTDB taxonomy): domain Bacteria; phylum Actinomycetota; class Actinomycetes; order Actinomycetales; family Actinomycetaceae; genus JB111. The sequence goes on from FUHX01000027.1 coordinate 3,123, forward strand.
GAAGGCCCCGAGGAGGACCGGAACGCCGACCAGCGCGGCGAGCCCGAGCTGCCACGAGACGGCGAACAGGGCTCCGGCCACCGCGACCGGCAGCACGAACGCGCCGATGACGGGTGAGACGAGGTAGATGATGACGCCGACGAGGTCGTGGCTGGTGGCCGCGACGGCCTGCCTCGTGGTCGCCTTGTTCTCCGGCGTGAACCAGCCGAGGCGGACGCGGGCGATCCGGTCCGCAACCGCGGGCTGGCCGGATCCGAGCATCGCGAAGCCGATCTCGTACGCGCGCCTCGCCGCGGCGACGTCGACCACCCACCCGAGGACGGTCGAGGCCGCGAGGACGGCGAGCCACAGCCAGGCGCCGCGATCGTCGCCGGTGAACAGCGCCTCGACGAGCGGGATGAGCGACACGGCGCCGACCGCGCGCAGCACGTGGCCGAGGACGGTGAGCGCGATCTGGGCGCCGAGCTGCGGCCGGCTGCCCGCCGGCAGCAGGGCGATGACGGTGCGGATCATCGGACGGACTCCTTCGCGGAACGCGGCTCGGACGACGACTCGGCGTGTGAGCCGGGGTCGCCGCCGCGGGCGGCCGCGCCGTAGTCCGTCCACAGCTCGGCGTAGCGGCCGTCCGCGGCCAGAAGGTCGTCGTGCGTGCCGGACTCGGCGACCCGCCCGCCGTCGAGCACGACGATGCGGTCCACGTCCCGCACGGTGTGCAGGCGGTGGGCGATGACGAGGACGGTGCGCCCGGCGGTGAGCCGGTCGATCGCGCGCTGGACCTGGTACTCCGACTCGGGGTCCGCGAACGCCGTTGCCTCGTCGAGGACGAGGACCGGGGCGTCGGCGAGGATCGCGCGGGCGATCGTCAGCCGCTGCCGCTCGCCGCCGGACAGCGCCGCCCCCTGGGCGATCGGGGTGTCGTAGCCGCGGGGCAGGCGCACGATCCGCTCGTGGATCTGGGCGGCACGCGCCGCTTTCTCGATCTCGTCGGCGGTCGCGTCGGGACGGCCGAGCGCGATGTTCTCCGCGACGGTTCCCCGCACGAGCTGGGTGTCCTGCAGGACGAACCCGACGCGCGCGTACAGCTCGTCGGCCGTGAGGTCGCGGATGTCCGTTCCGCCGATGCGGATGGCGCCGCCGGTGACGTCGTAGAAGCGTGCGATGAGGGAGGCGAGCGTGGACTTGCCGGAGCCCGACGGGCCGACGAGCGCCGTGACGGTACCCGGCTCGAGCGTGAGGGAGATGTCGGAGAGAACCGGCAGGCCCGGGCGGTACTCGAAGTCCACCGCGTCGATCTCGACGCGGCCGGTCGGGACGGCCGGTTCCGCCCGGGTGACCGGTCCGTCGTCGGGCGCGCGCAGTTCCGTCTCGTCGAGGACGACCTGGATGCGGCGCGCGGCGGACAGCCCGTCGCGCAGCCCGCTCAGCCCGTATCCGACGGCGAGCAGCCGGGCGCCGAAAGTGGTGCCGAGCAGGAGGAACGGCAGGAGGTCGACCGGCGCCATGCGGCCGGAGGTGACGAGCAGCGTGCCGAGTCCCGCGATGAGCAGGAGGAACGTGGTGGGGCGCGTGGCGAGGTCGCTGACGGTCTTGCGGGAGGACAGCGGGCGCTGCCAGTCGTCGATGAAGCCGATGAACTCCCCCAGCCGTGCCCGGAAGGACGAGCGTGCGGCGCCGCCGAAGACCCGGACGACCGACTGGCCCTCGAGGTAGGCGTCGGCCTCGGAGTTCATCCGCTCGGTCCATCGCACGTACTCGGCCGGCCGCGCGCCGGAGAGGTAGAGCATGACGATCGTCTGGAAGACGTAGACGAGGACCGGGACGAGAAGCAGGAGCGCGATCCGCCAGTCGACGACGAACAGGTAGACCAGCACGGCGACCGGCCCGACGGCGGCTCCCACCGCGTCCGGGACGGCGTGCGTGATGAGGTAGTGCAGCGCGACCGTGTCGTCCTGGACGACGGACTTCACGCCGCCCGGGCCCTTGGCGTCGAACCAGCCGAGCGGCAACCGGCCGAGCTTGGCGAGCAGCCGGGAGCGGACGTCGCGCTCGAACCCCGCGTCGACGGCGTGCAGCCAGACCATGAGCACGGCCGCGAGGACGGCGCCGGCCAGGAGCAGCCCCACCGCCCAGATCCCGAGCGTCCACAGGACGCCCGGGTCGGATCCGACGAGGAGCCGGCGGGCGAGCTCGACGAGCAGCACGAACGGCGCGAGCTGGACGAGCGTGATGAGCGCCTGGAGGATGCCCGCCGCCCAGAAGGTGCGCTTGAGCGGCGCGAGCAACTTCCCACCGGCCTGCGAACGCCAGGACGTCGTGCCGGCCGGGGCTTCGGAGTCGGCGCTTGCGGGTGCCGCCGGGGTGGTCTGTGCCGGAACTCCGGCGTCTGCGGAAGCCGCGGCGGTCGCCGCAGTGGTCGCCGCAGTGGTCGAGGCCGGCGCCTCGGCTGCGACCGCGGGCTGCTGAGCGGCGACCAAGGATTCCTGGTCTCGTGCGGAAGCTTCCTGGTCGGCCACGACGGTCGCCGACTGCGCTGCGTCGTCGGCGGCCGCCGCGGGCTGCGCCCGCTTCTTCGCCTCCTGCGCCTCCTTCTCCTGGCCCTTGTTGCGGTTGGACCCGAAGGCACGGCCCTCGATCCAGTAGGCCTGCGCGTGGATCTCGGTCTTGGGGAACCCGAAGGTCTCCTTGAGCAGGGGGCGCAGCTGCTTGAGGCTGCCGGACTCGGGGGCCGCCCAGGCGTACCAGTTCGACCAGTCGCGACGCTCGATGGCCTTCGCGAGCGAGTGCGCGTCCTCGCGGGTCACCCAGCGGATCGTCGCCCGCGGGTGGTCGACGAGCGGGATGAGCAGGTCGTCCTCGGCGTGCTTCTCGAGGTAGACCTCGAGCGGGATGTCGTGCGGGACCTCGCCGAGGATCCCATTGATGGCGGGGAGGGATGCGGCGTCGCCGATGACGAGGAAGCCGGCCGGCGCGTCGGCCGGCACCTCGAAGCGGTAGGAGCCGAGCGTGGTCACCTGGATGCTCGCGCCCACCTCGACCCCCTTGGCCCACGCCGACGCCGGACCAACCGGCTCGTGCATGACGAAGTCGACCGTGAAGGTGCCGGCTGCCTCGTCGGGCTCGACGATCGTGTAGCCGCGCTGGTGCTCGAACTCGGGGTCGTCCGGGTCCGGGAACCAGAAGCGCAGCCACGCGGTCGGCCCGACGACGATGTCGGCCAGCATCTCCGGCGAGTGGAAGCCGATGCGCCGCACGTGCGGGGCGATCCACTCCGTGCTGGTCACGCGTGCCGTACGGTCGCGCGCGCCGTACGCACGCGTCATCACTCCGGTGAAGCCGCGCTTCGCCATGGGCTCCTCCAGTTGCCTCGGTGAACTTAGGCAAGGCTAAGCACACCGACGTGGCGCGACAAGGTCGTCCACGCCACGCCCGTCCGACCTACGGGAGGAGGCTCCAGGTGCCGCACCTCTCCGAGCTGAAGGCGACGTCGGTCGCGCTGATGGTGACGACCGAACCCGCGGTGTCGGTGAAGTCGTTCCTCCGCGGTGCCGACCGCCACCTCCCGGTCGGAGACGTCGGTCTCCCGGTCGGCCACCGCGGTCTCACGTTCGTCGAGCCCGGCCTCGCGGGTGTCGAGCCCGCTCTCCCGCTCGTCGAGACCCGACTCGCGTTCGTCCAGGCCCGCCTCGCGCTCGGCGCTGCCGGAGGTCGCCGCGTCGAGGTCCTCCAGGGCCTGGTCGCGCTCGCCCGTCAGGGTCTGCACCGACTGCTCGCTCGCCGCGAGGTCGTCACGCAGGCCGTCGCGCTCAACGACCACCCGATTCAGTCGGTCGTCGATCTGCGCGTACTCGTCGGACGCGGTCGGGTCCGCCGTGCCGATCGCGATTCCGGCGCCAGCGCCGAAGGCCACGAGAGCGATTGCGGCGACGACGAGATTCCGGCGCCACGTGCGTGCGGGCCGGGGCGTCTCGGACGTCGTGTCGATGGATTCGACCGGCGCCGCATCGAGTGCCGGACCGGACGGGTTTTCGGGCGCGGTCCAGCCATGGGACGTGTCGAAAGACATGGGGCTCCTCGGGGGCGAAGCTGTGGATTCCGTTCGATCGAACGGTTAACTCGCACATTAGGAACAACCTCCGACATTGCCGGCGAGCACCCGTGAACACCCCGCGGATCTGATATCACCGGCCCATTCAACGACGCATTCTTCGAACGAATGTTCGACAATTGCGGTGAATGCGACTGGTTACGCCAGCCCTGCCTCGCGCGCACGGATCGCGGCCTGCATGCGGGAGGTGACCTGAAGCTTGGCGAGGACCCGGGAGACGTGGGTCTTCACCGTCGCCTCGGCGATGAACAGCTCGGCCGCGATGGCCTGGTTCGACAGCCCGCGCCCCAGTGCGGCGAGCACCTCGACCTCGCGGCCGGTGAGCTCATCGAGCAGCGCCTGCTCGGCCACGCCCGTGGAGTCTGCCTCCGGCCCCTCGCCCGTCGGACCGCCGGCGGCACGCCCGTGGCGGGCGGCGCCGTCGGGCGTGGTGAACGCCGCGAGCACCCGCCGCGTCACCTCGGGCGCCACGACCCCGTCCCCCGCCGCGACCGCACGGATCGCGGCGATGATCGCCTCCGGCTCGGCCGTCTTGAGCAGGAAGCCCGCGGCCCCGACCTCGAGCGCGCCGAAGACGACCTCGTCGACGTCGAACGTGGTGAGCACGAGGACCTGCGAGAGTCGCTCGGCCACGATCTGCCGGGTGGCCTCCACCCCGTCGACTCCCGGCATCCGCACGTCCATGACGACGACGTCCGGCCGGAGCGCGCGGGCGTTCGTGACGGCCGCTCGGCCCTCGGCCGCCTCGCCGACCACGTCGATGTCGTCGGCGGTCGAGATCATCATCCGCAGACCGGCGCGGATGGCGGCGTGGTCGTCGGCCAGCAGAACGGTGATCATCGGTTCTCCTCGTCGGTCAGGTCGCGAAGCGGGAGGCTCGCGCGCACGCGCCACGTCGCGCCTCCGGAATCGTCGTCGGCCCTGGTGTCGGTTCCGGCGTCGAACGTCCCGCCGAGGGCCTCGGCCCGCTCGCGCATGCCGAGCAGCCCCGTCCCGGACGAGGCCGGGGCGAGCGGCTCGCCCGCTTCCGCGGGCGTCGGCCCACCCGTGCCGACGACGTCGGGCGCCGCGAGCGCCCGCCCCACGTCCACCGGCACCGGGTCGCCCCTCCCCTCGGCGACCGGGTTCGTCACCTCGACGTCGATCGCCCCACCGGCGTGGGCGAGGGCAAGCTCGGCGGACCCGACCCCGTGGCGCAGCGCGTTCGTCAGCGACTCGTGGACGATCCGGTAGGCCGCACGGCCGACGTCCTGGCGCCCAGCGGTTGCCCGGCCGAGCCTGTCCGCCACATCGTCACCCGCCCACGCGACGGCCAGCCCGGCGTCGCGCATGCGCGTGACCAGGTCGGGAAGCGCGTCGAGCCCGGGGCTGGTCGTCCACTCCGACCGGTCCTCGTCGGAGCGCAGGAGGTGCACCATCGCCCGCATCTGCGTGAGCGAGGCGACCGACTCGGCGCGCACCTGGGTGAGCGCCTCACGGTCGCGCTCCGGGTCCCGCGCCCCTGCGAGCGCCGCCCCGGACTGGAGGGCGATCGCGGACAGGTGCGAGGAGACGAGGTCGTGCAGGTCCCGGGCCATCGCGCCGCGCTCCTCGCGCAGCAGCCGGGCACGCTCGGACGCGGCAGCCCTCGTCACGGCGTCGGCCCGCTCGGCCTCGAGCCGGGCGCGCCGGTCGGCCTCCCGCGCGAGCTCGTCCCCGCGGCGCACCTCCGACGCCCACCACACCGGCATGGCGCCGAGCGCGACGATCTGCACGGCCGTGAGCACGAAGGCGCGGATGTCCCGGACCTGCTCGGCCGCGGCCACACCGGCCACGATCGCGAGGATGACGATGCCGGAGAGCACCACGGTCCGCAGTCGCGGGCTACCGTGCCTGCCGACGTTGTAGAGCAGGTCGAACATGACGAGGATGCCGCCGACGCTGCCGCCGAGGGACAGGTCGGCCGCGAAGACCGCCAGCCCGGCGAGGAGCGCCCACCCCGGGTTCAGTCGCTTGACGCAGATGATTCCGCAGCCGACGAGCAGGAGGAGCGCGAACCACAGCGAGTCGTCGACGGTCGGTTCCCAGATCCGCAGGTCGGAGTAGAGCCACTCGAGCCCGAGCAGGTTGAGGCTCAGCCCGATGACGAGGGTGACCGCGGCGGTGCGGAGGTCGTGGCGGCGCACGCGCGGCGTGTCGTCGAGGTCCGTCGGCTCGACCCACGACGCGACCAGTCGGCCGAGCACGCCCCCACCGGCCCGCCGCTGTCCGCTCTCGCTCACCGCCCCATTGCAGCACGGGCGGCCGGCCGACCGGGTCAGACGAAGGATGTACGCCGCCGGACGACGAACCCCTCGTTCGCCGGATGTCCGCCGGCGCCCGCCCACGGCACGGTGGGTGCCATGCCCGACCTGACCTCATTGTTCGCCGAGCCCGGCACGGGCGTCGCGGCCCTCGCCGGCATCCTCGCCGTGCTCGCGCTGCTGGACTCCACCAGCTTCGGCACGCTGCTCATCCCCGTCTGGCTGCTCATGTCGCCGGGCAGGCCCCGGCCCGGTCGCGTGCTCACGTTCCTCGCCACGGTCGCCGTGTTCTACCTCGGGGTCGGTATCGCGATCATGCTCGGGGCGGGCTTCGTGCTCGACCACTTCGGCGACGTCCTCACGTCCCGGCCCGCCTACGTGCTCATGTTCGTGGCCGGCGTCGGCCTGTTCGCGGCGAGCTTCGCGCTCGACTCCTCGAAGGCGAAGGCGCGCGCGGCGGAGAATGCGCGCACGGGCGGCGGCCGGATCAATCGGTGGCGCGCCCGCGCCATGGGCACCGAGGGCCGGCTCGTCGCACCGCCCGTCGTCGCCGATGCGACGACGGTCAATCCCTACCGGACCAAGGCCCAGCTCGCGGGCCTGGCCGGCCCGACGTCGTCGCCCGCCTCGGGCGCGTCCCCGCACCCGGGCGAACTGGCCCCGGGCCTGACCCCGGACGACGGCGGCCGGTCGGCGCCCGCCAGCGGGCGCATGCTCATGGTGCTGGCGCTGAGCGCCGGCGCGATCGAGGTGGCGACGATGCTCCCGTACCTCGCGGGGATCGGCCTCATCACGGCGAACGGCCCGGGCATGCCGGGCAACCTGCTCTGGCTCGCCGGGTACTGCCTGGTGATGATCACGCCGGCGCTCGTCCTCGTGACCCTGCGCGTGGTGGCGGCCCGGCTGGTGGACGGACCGCTCAGGAAGCTGGACAGCTACCTCACGCGCACCGCCGCGACGACGACCGCGTGGGTCGTCGGGATCGTCGGCGTCCTCCTGGCGCTGCACGCGTCGGCGGCCCTCGGCTGGCGCTGAGGCTCCGTGACGGGGCCAGCCTCCCCGGCGCCCGCCGGCGAGCGCCGCCGGGGAAGTTGGAGCTCGGGTGAGTCAGGCCAGCCCGAGCTCCTCGAAGACGCCGACGAGCCCGGCCTGGTCGGGTCCCGGGCACGTGCGGTCGGCGACGGCGAGGACCCGCGGGTCGGCCCCCTCGATCGCGACCCCGACGCCCGCGCTGGCGAGCATCTCCAGGTCGTTGAGCCCGTCGCCGAAGGCGTACACGTTCGCGATGTCCAGGCCGAGGCGCTCGGCGACGGCGAGCATGCCGACGGACTTGTTCATGCCGCGGCGGAAGATCTCGCCCGAGTGGGCGCCCATGCCGGGCAGCGAGCCCTCGAGGACCTCGAGGTCGTCCGACGCCTCGGCCGCGAGCTCGGAGACGAGGATCGGCGAGTGCATGACGCCGACCTTGCCGAACCCGATGCCGGACAGGTCCTCGCGCACGTCGAGGACCGCCATGATCTCGTGCGGGGAGGCGTGCTTGCGGTCCTCGGCGTTGTTCCGTGCGGCGCGCGCATGCAGGGTCTCGAGCATCGGCGGCTTGGCGTACAGGCCGTCGGTGGCCTCGAGCGTGTACCGCGCGCCGTGCCGGTCGAGCGCGGCGATCAGCCGGTCCGCGACGTCGAGGGGGATCGTGCGGTCCTCGACCACCGTCCCGTCGATCTCCGAGTAGGCGCCGGCGGTGGCGACCATGCCGTCGAAGCCGATCTCGCTGAGGACCGGGGGGACGAACGACTTGGCCCGCCCCGTGCAGACGAACACGAGCGTGCCCTTCGCCCGCGCGCGACGGATGAGGTCGGCGTGGGCCTCGGGGACGTCGCCCTGGAACGCGAGCGTGCCGTCGATGTCGAGGAAGGCCGCCCTCTGCCCGCTCATCGGGCAGTCCCCGGGTCGGCACAGGCGGGACTGTCGACGGAGGCGAGAAGGACGTGGGTCATGACCAGACGCTAACCCGGCGGCCGGGCGCCGCCGAACCGTCCCGCCCCACCCCGACCGGTTCGCGCAGATGCGTGCCGGTCAGACCGCCCGATCACGCTCAGACCGCACGGTGCCGGTCGGACGGCACCGTGCAGGTCCGAGGGCATCGTGCGGGTCCGCGGGCATCGCGCCGGTCGGCCTGCACCGCGCGCGTCAGACAGCGTCGTGCTTGCCCCGACGACGCGGCGCGCCCCCGTCTGCTGAGCCGTCTCCGGAACCGTCTCCCGACCCGTCTCCCGACCCGGCCCCCGCCCCGGGCGCCGCGGCCGCGGAGGCCGCGACGCCGTCGTCGGGGGACGAGGCGGCGGACTCCTCGGCGGAGGTCTCCTCGTCGTCGTCCGTCTCGGCGATGCGCGCCGCTCCCCCGCCCGCCTTGATCCGCTCGAGCTCGGCGCGGGCGGAGGCGGTGTCGGTGCCGCGGGCCTCGCGGTCGGCGATGACGGCCTCGAGTCGGGCGATCGCCTTGCGCTGGGCCCGCCGCTCCCCACGTCCCTCGGTCAGCCGGTAGAGGACCGGGACGATGACGAGGGTGAGGACGGTGGAGGTGAGCAGGCCGCCGATGACGACGATCGCGAGCGGCTGCGAGATGAACGCGCCGCCGCCGGTGATGCCGAGGGCCATCGGGGTGAGCGCGAAGATCGTCGCGGCGGACGTCATGATGACGGGTCGCAGACGGTGCCTGCCGCCCTCGATGATCGCCTGCGTCAGCTCCATGCCGTCGGCGCGGTACTGGTTGATGAGGTCGATGAGGACGATGGCGTTCGTGACGACCACGCCGACCAGCATGAGCGCGCCGACGAGCGCGGCCACTCCCATCGGCGTGCCCGTGAGAAGGAGGGCGAGGATCGCGCCGGTGGCCGCGAACGGGATCGAGACCAGCAGGATGAGCGGCTGGATGAGCGACCGGAACGTGGCGACCATGACGACGTAGACGAGCAGGATCGCCAGCGCGAGCGCGAGGAAGAGGTTCCCGAAGGCCTCCTCCTGGTCGGCGGAGACGCCGCCGATCTCGGCGGTGACGCCGTCTGGCAGGTCGACCGAGTCGAGCGCGCTGGTGAGCTCGGCGGTCACCGACTGCAGGTCCGCGGCCTCGGTGGCGGCCGTGATCGAGACCGACCGCAGTCCGTCGGTGCGACTGATGGAGGCCTGCTGGAGCTGCTCCTCGACGGTGGCGATGTCGCCGAGCAGGATCGGGGCGTCCGGCGGTCCGCCGAGCGGGAGGTTCCGCAGCTCGTCGACCGTGGTCGGGGCGTCGGCCGTGTGCATGACGATCGGCAGGCGACCCGAGGAGGTGTCGACCTCGCCGAGCGACTGGCCGTTCAGTGCGCCGTAGGCGATGCCGCCGACCGCCTGCTCGGTGAGCCCGAGCTGTGCGGCGGCTGCGCGGTCGACCGAGACCTCGACGAACGGCAGGTCCTCCTCGAGCGAGGAGGTGACGTCGCGGATGCCGTCGATGCCGTCGATCTCGGCGAGCAGGGCCTGGGAGCCCTCGGCGACGGCGTCGCCGTCCGCCCCGGAGACGACGACCTCGACGCCGGACGCGAACCCGCCCGTAGAGCCGGGCGCGACCGTGAGGGTGCCGGCGTCCTCGCCGAGCGCGTCCAGCCGCTCGCGGACGTCCTCCTCGACGGCGGCCGCGTCGGCATCGACGTCGAGGGTGACGGTGAACGTGGCGTCCGCGCCGCCGCCGAACAGCGCCATCGCGGGATCCGCCTGCCCGATCGTCACCTGGTAGCTGTCGATCTCGGGCACCTCGCCGAGGACGTCCTCGACCTGCTGCGCGGCGGCGTCCTGGGTCTCGAGGTTCGCGCCCACGGGGAGGTCCTGGGTGACGGACAGCGAGTTCTCGCCGGAGTCGCCGAGGAAGTCGGTGGCCAGGCGCGTGGCGGCGACGCCCGTGCCCGCGAGGACGAGGACGGCCACGAGGATCGTGAGCACGGGCTTGGCGAGGACGCCGCGGACGATGCCGACGTAGCCGCGCTGGAGTGCGCCGCGGCGCTCCTTCTCCTCGGCCTCGACGCGGGCCGACTCGGCACGCTCGACGTCGACCGGGGAGCGCATGAACCAGTACGCGAGGACCGGGACGATCGTGAGGGCGACGAGCAGCGACGCGGCGAGCGCGAGTGCCACCGTGAAGGCGAACGGGCGCAGCAGCTCGCCGACCATGCCGCCCACGAGGCCGAGGGGGACGAACACGGCGGCCGTGGCGACCGTGGCGGAGGTGATCGCCCCTGCCACCTCCCGCACGCCGGTGAGCACGGCCTTGCGCTTGGAGGCGCCGTAGGACAGATGTCGGGAGATGTTCTCGATGACGACGATGGAGTCGTCGACGACGCGGCCGATCGAGATCGTCAGCGCCGCGAGGGTGAACATGTTGAGCGAGTAGTCGAAGACCTTCGCCGCGATCAGCGCGATGAGCAGGGACAGCGGGATCGAGATCGCCGTGACCGAGGTGGCGCGGATCGAGCGCAGGAACACGAGGATGACGAGGACGGCGAACACGAGGCCGAGGACGCCCTCGACCGCGAGGTCGTCGATCGACTGCTGGATGAAGACGGCCTGGTCGAAGGCCACGGTGATCGATCCGCCGTCGCCGATGGCCGCCTCGAGGTCCGGCAGGAGGTCGTTGATCGCGTGCGAGATCTCGACCGTGTTCCCGTCCGGGGTGGCCGTGACTGCGATGCCGATGGACGCGACGCCGTCGGTCCTGTTGAGGGACGTGGCGGGGACCGGCTCGACGGACACGTCGGCGACGTCGGCGACGGTGAGCTGCTCGGCCGGCGCCTCGGGCGCGGTGGGGTCGGCCGGGTCGGCCGGGTCTGTCGGTGCGGTGGGATCTGTGGGTGCGGTGGGGTCGGCCGGCTCGGCGGACTGGTCCGCGATCAGGGGCAGCGCGGCGATCTCCTCCACGGAGGTGAGCCGCTCTCCGGCCTCGATGGTGAGCTCGCGGCCGTCGGAGTCGATGGTGCCCGCCGGGACGACCACGCCGTTCGCGTCGAGCGCGTCCGAGATCGCGGTGGGCGAGAGGCCCGCGGCGGCGAGCGCCTCCTGGTCGACGTCGATGGTGACCCGCTGCTCGGTCAGGCCGGTGAGCTGGACCGAGCGGACGCCGTCGATGCGACTGATCTCCGGGGAGACGACCTCCTGGGCGATGCGCTGGAGCTCGTCGGTGTCCGAACCGGTGGCGGAGAGCTGGATGACGGGCAGGTCGTCGATGGAGCCGGCGATGACCCGGGTCTCGGCGTCGTCCGGGAGGGAGGACTCGATACGGCCGAGCGCGACCTGGAGCTCCTGCTGCGCCGTGAGGATGTCCGTGCCGTAGTCGAGCTCGAGCATGACGGCGGAGACGTTCGGGCCGGAGGTCGAGGTGGTGCCCTCGAGCCCGGTGACGCCGAGCGCGGCCTCCTCGACGGCGTCCGTCACCTGGTCCTCGACGACCTCCGGGGAGGCTCCCGGCAGCGTGGTCACGGCGGCGACGATCGGCAGCTCGAGATCGGGGATGAGCTCCTGCCTCAGCGACACGGTCGCCCAGAGTCCGGCGAGGACCGCGACGATCGTGGAGAGCGCCACCAGGGCACGGTTGGACAGTGAGAAGCGGGCAAGATTCGCCACGGGTGGGCTCCGGGTATCGAACGGGTGCCGACCGACGTGGGCGACACAGATCTGCAGGATTCACACTAGGGGCGCGGGACCACGCCGTGGAAACGGATAATCCTCCTGGTGACAGACGCCTCCGGGCGCCGTGGGCGTCGGCCGGCCCGTGGGCGCGTGTTGCGCGGCCGGGACCCGCACGCATGACCACGTTCACCCTTCCCCTCGGGCCGCTCGGCCGCGGCGCCTCCTAGAATCAGGGGGTGACTGCTGCGACTCCGACCTCCGACCACATCGTCTGGATCGACTGCGAGATGACGGGGCTCGACTTCGTGAACGACTCGCTCATCGAGGTCGCGGTGGTCGTCACCGACTCGCAGCTCAACCCCCTGCACGAGGGGCTCGACCTCGTCATCAAGCCCCGCCCGGGCACCGTGGAGACCATGGCGCCGGTCGTGCAGAAGATGCACAAGGACTCCGGCCTCATCAACGAGCTCGACGACGGACTGGAGATGGCCGACGCCGCCCAGCAGGTCCTCGAATACATCAAGGGGTTCGTGCCGGACGCCCGCAAGGCGCCGCTCGCCGGCAACTCGGTCGGCACGGACCGGATCTTCCTGGACCGGGACATGCCGGCCGTCGCCGAACACCTGCACTACCGGATCATCGACGTCTCCTCGATCAAGGAGCTCGCCCGGCGCTGGTACCCGCGCGCCTACTTCCAGTCGCCGCAGAAGAGCGGCGGCCACCGCGCGCTTGCCGACATCCTCGAGTCCATCGACGAGCTGCGGTACTACCGCGCCGTGCTGTGGCCGAAGGGTGACGGGCCGAGCACGGTCGAGGCCAAGGAGGCCGCCGCGGCGATCACCGCCGACCCGACTTCGGCGCGCACCGCCGCGAAGGCGGCGGGGTCCGCCACCGCCTGAGCCGGTAACTGCTCCCTCCTGTACGGCGGGGCGAGCACCCATGTCGCGTCCTCGGGCCCGACGAAGGGCATGGTCAGAGTGCTCCGTGCGCACCCTGCGCAAAGTGACCTCTCCCCCTGCGCGATCCGGCTGTTGGGCCGTCTCCCGAGGTTCCTACTGTCACCAACGTGATGGGCAGCCGCCCCTCACACCGCTCGTGACAAGGGAGACACGATGACCACGCTTGCGACCCCGACCCCGTCGTACGAGGACCTCCTCGAGGCCCGCAAGGCCAGCGGTGTGCCGATGTTCAACGACAACAAGATGAAGCTCGGCATCTTCGGCTCGAACTGCAGCCACGGCCTCATGGCGACCAACGCGGAGTCGACCTACCGGTTGGACTGGCAGCACACCCAGAAGATCGCGCAGATCGCCGACCGGCTCGGCTTCGAGGCCATGCTGCCGGTGGCCCGCTACCGCGGCATGGGTGGCGACACCAACTTCAACGGCACGAACTACGAGACCCACACGTGGGCCGCCGGCCTGGCTCAGGCGACGGAACAGATCATGGTCTTCTCGACGACGCACGTGCCGACCAAGCACCCGATCGTCGCGGCCAAGGAGTCCGTCACGGTCGACCACATCTCCAACGGCCGATTCGGTCTGAACATGACCATGGGTTGGTACAAGTCCGAGATGGAGATGTTCGGCGGTACCCAGCGTGAGCACGACGACCGTTACCGCTTTGGCTCCGAGTGGATCTCGATCGCGAAGCGCATGTGGACCGAGGACGGACCCGTCAACTTCGACGGCGAATTTTTCCAGGTCGTCGACGCGTTCTCGGACCCGAAGCCGATCCAGAAGCCGTATCCGGTGCTCGTGAACGCCGGCAACTCCCCCGCCGGCCTGGAGTTCTGCGCGCGCGAGTGCGACTTCAACTTCATCGCCTTCGCCGATCCGGAGGAGGCCAAAGACACGGCCTCCCGCGTCCGGGGTATCGCGCAGGCACAGGGTCGAGACCTGGGCATCCTCGGCTATGGCAACATCATCTGCCGCGACACGGAGAAGGAGACCAAGCAGCTTCTCGACCACATCCTCGAGCTCGGCGACTGGGAGGTCGCGAAGTTCGTCTCCGGCGGTCTCGGATCGGAGTCAGGCTCGTTCGACAAGATCAAGGCGATGCAGGAGCGATTCATCCTCGGGTACGGCGGCTACCCGCTCATCGGCACGCCGGAGCAGATCGTCGACCAGCTCATCAAGCTCGAGGAGGCGGGCGTCGGCGGCATGATGGTCGGCTTCCTCGACTACGCCGAGGAGCTGCCCTACTTCGGCGAGCGCATCCTGCCGCTGATGCAGGAAGCAGGACTGCGTGCATGACCACGGTGACCACCGCCGCTGAGGCGCTGGCAGCCTCGGTGGAGACCCAGCACCGGCCGCACGTTCCACAGCACCGGTACCGAGAGATCCTCGGACAGTTCTGCACAGGGATCACCGTCATCTCCGGCTGTCTGGACGGCCGACCGGTCGGTTTCACGTGCCAGTCGTTCAGCGCGTTGTCGCTCGACCCGCCGCTCGTGCTGGTGTGCCCACAGCGCAGCTCGACGACGTGGCCACTGATCCGGCGGACCGGCCGATTCACCGTGTCGGTCCTCGGAGCGGATCAACGAGACGTCAGCAACGCGTTCGCCCGGTCGGGAACCGACAAGTTCGACGGCGTCGGCTGGTCCGTCTCCCCTGCCGGCAACCCGGTCATCGACGGATCCATCGCCTGGCTGGACTGCTGGGTGCTCAACGAGGTGGACGGCGGCGACCACGAGATCGTCGTCGGCCTCGTGGAGAACCTTGAGCGAGGGGCGGACTCAGCCCCGCTGCTCTTCCATCAGGGTCAGTACGCCCAGCCGGGCGACCGACAGGGAGCTGGTGAGGACCGATGAAGCTCTTGACGATCTACGGCAGCCCGACGCCGCCGGGCAAGCTCTCCCGCGCGCTCGACATCCTCGCGGACAGCGTCCGGTCCGAACCAGGCTGGACGCACGAGCGTCTCGCTCCGGGTGAGCGTCTGTCGTTCACCACGGCCATCTGGCCGGAGGACGCGGCCGCGGCAGTGGCATCGGCGGACGCCGTCGTGATCGGCTCGCCGGTCTTCCGGGCAGCGCCACCCGGCACCCTGAAGCTGCTCATCGACTCGCTCTCGGTCGAAGACCTTCGGTCGAAGCCGGTCGCACTGCTCACCGTCGCAGCGGCGCAGGAGCATGCCCTCGCGTCGGAACGGCACCTGCGCGACGTGCTCGCGTGGTTCGGCGCACTGACCGCACCGAACAGCTTGTTCCTCCAGGACGTCGCGCTCGCACAGGAGTCCGTCGACGACGACACCCGCCGCGCACTCGGCGATCTCGCCCGCCAGGTCCTTCGACTTGCGGAGCGCACGCACGACCTCGATATCGGGCCGACGCCGCTCGCCGCTCGCCGGTCCTGAGCCACACCTTCCTGAAAGGACCACACCCGTGAACCTTCCAACCCTCGACGACACCAACACGTCCGCGTCGGCGGCACTCACCGGCCACTCGCCCGCACGAAACTTCCTCGGCGGCAGGTGGTCGGACTCGGCGACCGTCGCCGAGTCGACCTCTCCGGCCGACGGCACCGTGCTCGGCCAGTACTACGAGGCCGAGGCCGACCAGGTCCAGGACGCGATCAGCTCGGCCTCGTACGTCTTCACGACATCCACATGGCGCACGGACCACCAGCTGCGCGCCAAGGTGCTGAACGAGATGGCCGATGCGATCGAGTCCCACACTGATGAGCTCGCGCTCCTGCTCGCCCGGGAGAACGGCAAGATCCTGCCGGAGGCCCACTTCGAGCTCAGCCTCACCCCGTCCAAGCTCCGCTACTACGCCGCACAGGCGCTCACGACGACCGGGAGGACCGGGCAGGCGGCCGCCGGCGTGTACTCGATGGTCCAGACCGTGCCGATCGGGGTGGCCGGCGTCATCGTGCCGTGGAACTCCCCGGTCGTCCTCTCGGTCCGCTCCTTCGCTCCCGCGCTTGCCGCGGGCTGCACCGTCGTCGTCAAGATGGCCGCGCAGACGGCCCTGACGAACGCCCGGCTCGCCGAGATCCTCGCGGGTGTCCCGTCCTTGCCCGAGGGGGTGCTGCACATCTTCAGCGAGAGCGGGGACGCCGGCGCCAGACTCCTCGTCAGCTCGCCGACGGTGCGAGCGATCAGCTACACAGGATCCACCGTCGTCGGACGGCAGATCATGGCCGACGCCGCGCCAGAGCTCAAGCGCCTCTCGCTCGAGCTCGGGGGCAAGTCCCCGATGATCGTGTTCGACGACGCCGATCTCGACGTCGCCGCCGGCACACTGACGGCCGCCATCACGACATTCTCCGGCCAGTTCTGCATGACCGGGTCCAGGATTCTCGTGCAGGCCGGCGTGGCCGACGCGCTGCGGGATCGTCTGCGGGAGAACCTGGCCGCCGCGCGGCCGGGACCCGGCGATGCCGAGGGCTCGACGATCGGCCCGATGATCGACGTCCGAAGCCGCGACGGCTTCCTCGACCGTCTCGCATCCGGCGCAGACCACGCGACAGCGATCGTGCCGTGCGAGGTGCCCGACGACCCAGATCTTGCCGGGGGCGCCTACGTCACTCCGGGTCTGTACGAGATCGAGGACGTCACCTCTCCTCTCGTCCAGAAGGAGCTCTTCGGCCCCGTGGCCACCTTCGAGGTGTTCGACGACGAGGAGGAGGCCGTCGCACTGGCGAACGCCACCGAGTACGGTCTCGCCGCATCCGTCTGGACCACCGACGGCGCCCGTGGGCTTCGCATGGCCGACCGGATCGAGGCCGGAACGGTCTGGGTCAACGGCTGGGCCCTCGTGTTCGACCAGTTCGAGGAGGGCGGTGCGAAGCAGAGCGGCCTCGGTCGTCTCAACGGCCACCGGGCCGTGGAGGAGTTCCAGGAGTACAAGCACATCGCGCAGTCGTTCGGGTGACCGCGCGCCCGGGCGGCCCGACTTCGGGCCGCCCGGGCACCACCCCTCTCATCCCCTGCGAGAGCGCATGATGACCTGATCACAACCGGTCCGCGCTCGCACGGACCACGGCCCCGAAGGAGGTGCCATGTCTCAACGACGAGATTCCACCGAACCGTTCCACCGTTACGGTCGCCTGACGACCGAGGACCCCGACGAGGCCCAGAACGTCGTCGAGCGCGTCTACGTACCCCACAAGCTGGAGCCCGTGCAGGGCGCCCGGATCCAGGCCCGCCTCAATGCGATCTCCACGGGGTCGATCACGTTCGGTTACCTCAGCTACGGCGCGACCTCGCGCGTGCACCTGCCACCGATGGAGTCCGTCTACCACGTCAACGTCACCCTGCTCGGCTCCAGCTACATCCAGCGCGAGGACGGACAGGTGCAGCGCACGGCAGGACTCCGGACTGGTGCCATCCTTCGTCCGGACATGGTCCACATGATCGAGTGGGCGGGAGACGCCGGACAGATCGCCCTGAAGATCCCGAAGTCCCGGCTCGAGCAGCAGTTCACGGACCTCACCGGCCAGGAGGTCGACAACGAGATCGACATCGACGTCCTCCTCGACCTGACGACGCCACCCGGTCGGTCCCTGCTACGTGCCATCGACTTCGTGCAGGACGAGTGGGAGAACGATGGCGCTCTCGTCCACAACTCCGCCAGCCGCCGCCAGCTCGAGTCCCTCGTGCTCACGAACCTCCTCCTGGCCGGCAGCGGGGAGTACCGGGGCCAGCTGGAGCGCGAGCACGGCACGATCGAGTCACGGACCGTCCGGCTCGTCGTCGACTTCATCGAGGATTTCGCGATCGAGCTGCCCACCCTCGACGACCTCACCCGGATCTCGCGAGTCTCCGCTCGATCGCTGCAGATCGCCTTCCGGCGCGAGCTCGGCTGCACACCGAGCGAGTACATCCGTCGGGTCCGACTGAACCGAGCCCGCGCCGAGCTGCTCACGCCCCAGGCCGGCACGACCACGGTTAGCGACGTGGCCTCCACCTGGGGCTTCTACAACCCCGGACGCTTCGCGATGCTCTACCGCAACCAGTTCGGCGAGCAGCCCTCTCAGACGCTCGCGCGCGCCCTGGGGACGTGAGGCGCCGGCGCCCCTCCCTACGCCCGACCGGCCAGCCCGTAGCCGGCGGCGATGAGCCGGCCAGCGTCCGCGGCCGTCCTCTCGATCGCGGCGAGCGCCCCCGACTGGAGGTCCACCAGGCTGGACGGCCCGGACGCGATCGACAGCGCGGCCGTGATGCCTCGCGCCGCGGCCTTGTCCTGATCGGCGAGCACTCCCCCGGCGATCACCACGACCGGCGCCCCGTCCTGCGCGTACCGGCGCACCGCGTCCACGACCTTGCCGTCGAACGACTGGTCGTCGAACCGCCCCTCGCCGGTCACGACGACGTCCGCCCCCGCCAGGAGCGCGTCGATCCCGAGCGTCTGGACCACGAGGTCCGACCCCGCCACCAGCTCCGCGCCCAGCAGGCCGTGAAGCACCGCGGGGATCCCGCCGGCAGCGCCCATCCCCTCGATCGCGGCGACGTCCCGCCCGGTCGTCTCCTGAAGCACCTCGGCCAGGCGGCCGAGGGCGGCGTCGAGGCGGGCGACGTCGTCGGGCGTGGCCCCCTTCTGGGGGCCGAAGACGGCCGCAGCCCCGGTGGGGCCCGTGAGCGGGTTGGTGACGTCGCAGGCGATCCGCCACGTCACCTCGCGGGCGCGGGGATGCAGTCCGCGCACGTCGATGCTCGCCAGGGCGCCGAGGGCGCCCCCGCCCTCGGGGAGGTCGGCGTCGTCGTCGGAGGTGAATCGTGCGCCGAGCGCGGTGAGCAGGCCTGCGCCACCGTCGGTCGTGGCCGAGCCGCCGATGGTGAGGACGACGGTGTCGACGCCGGTGTCGAGCGCGGCGGCGAGGAGCGTGCCGACACCTCGGCTGGAGGCGTCGAGGGGCATCAGGGGGACGTCGGAGACGAGCGGGAGGCCGTTGGCCTGGGCGGCCTCGATGATCGCGGTCGTGCCGTCCGGGGAGATCGCGAAGCGGGCGGTGACGGGGCGGCCGATGGAGTCGGTGGCCTCGACCTCGATCGTGTCGACGCCCCAGGCGCCGACGAACGCGTCGAGGGTGCCCTCGCCGCCGTCTGCCATGGGCGAGGTGCGGATGTCGACGTCGGGGAACGTCGGTGTGAGCGCCGTTCGGAGGCCGTTCGCGATCGCATCGGCGACCTCGGTGGCAGTCGCGCTGCCCTTGAAGGAGTCGGGGACGACGGCGATCGTCAGCGGTCTGGTCTCAGCGTCGAGTGGGGCCACCTGACGAGGATACGAGGCTGCCGGGCCCGGACGAGCGGCGCCCGAGGCTCGAGATCGTGAGCGAGCACACCGCTTTGAGGTCGAGCAGCGGGGTGGCGCGCGACTACGCTAGGGAGTCGCCGGTTACGGCACTTGGTGGCTATAGCTCAGTTGGTAGAGCACCGCGTTGTGGTCGCGGGGGTCGCGGGTTCAAGCCCCGTTAGCCACCCAGATGCCCAAGGGCCCTCTCGGACACAGGAACAGTCCTCTGTCCGCGGGGGCCCTTGGCTTTCCCGGTGCCCTGCAGCCCAACCTCAGAGCCCCGGCCGCCCGTAAGCCTCCAACAGGCGGAGCCAGGCCTCGCTGATGGTCGGGTAGGACGGCACCGCGTGCCAGAGCCGACCGATCGGGACCTCGCCGACGATCGCGATGGTCGCGGCATGGACGAGCTCCGCCACGTCCTGGCCCACGAACGTCGCACCGACGATCACGCCGCGTGACTCGTCGACGACCATCCGGGCCCGCCCCGCGTAGTCGTCCGCCTGCAGGCTCGCTCCGGCGATGGCGCCGAGGTCGACGTCGACCGCGCGCACATCCAGCCCCTCCTCGCGGGCGCGTGCCTCGGTCAGGCCGACAGACGCGACCTCCGGGTCGGTGAACACGACGTTCGGTTGCGCCGCGTGATCGGCGGTCGCCGCGTGGTCGCCCCACGCCTCGGCGCGCACCTCCTCGCCGCGCAGTCGCGCGGCGATGGCCTCGCCTGCCGCCCGCGCCTCGTACTTGCCCTGGTGCGTCGTCGCAGTTCGGCCGGCCACGTCGCCGACGGCGTACAGCCAGTCCGTCCCGACGACGCGCATGGTCTCGTCGACCTCGAACCCCTCGTCGATCCCGAGGTCCGACAGCCCGAGTCCGGCCCTGGCCGGGCGCCGTCCGGTGGCGACGAGGATCTCGTCCGCCTCGAGGACCTCGCCGTTCTCCAGCGTCACGGTCACCGTGCCGTCGTCCGCACGATCCACGGAGGCGGGCGCCGCGCCGATCCGGACGTCGACACCCAGGCCCCTCAGCCCCTCCTCTACCGCCTCGCCGGCGAAGTCCTCCTCGCGACCGAGGAGCGTCGAGCGGGACAGGAGCGTCACCCGGGAGCCGAGCGTCGCGAAGGCGGTCGCCAGCTCGCATCCCGCGACTCCCCCGCCGAGGACGACGAGGCGCGGGGGCACGGAGGCGGCGGAGGTTGCCTCGCGCGTCCCCCACGGCTTCGCACTCTCGAGGCCGGGGATGCGGGGCAGGACGGGGACGGATCCGGTGGCGAGCGCGACGGCCCGCGCGCACAGCAGGCGGTCGCCGACCTCCACACGCCCGGGCCCGACGAGGCGCGCGGTGCCGCGTACCAGATCGATGCCCGCGGACTCCACCCACGTCTCCTGCCCGGAGTCGTCCCACGAGGACGTGAAGGACGTGCGTCGGGCGAACACCGCGTCGGGGTCCACCCCGCCGTCGACCGCCTCCTTCGCTCCCGCGACGCGCGAGGCCGCCCGCAGGGCATGGCCGCTGCGCAGGAGCGCCTTCGACGGCATGCACGCCCAGTACGAGCACTCGCCCCCGACGAGATCCTTCTCCACGATCACGGTCCGCAGCCCGCGCCTGGTCGCGTAGTCCGCGACGTTCTCGCCCACGGCTCCGCCGCCGACGACGATGAGGTCGTAGTCGACGTCGTCCCCCTGCGGAGTCCCTCCCAGCCCGGACTCGCCCTGATCCGACTCGCTCGTCGATGCACCCATGGCCACGTCTCCTCCGGTTGCGGTCGCACTCGACCGTTGCCCGACTTCCCTCGCGCGTCAAGACCCCCGGCCCCCAAGCCCCTCAGCCGTCAAGACCGTCGACCACCAAGCGCCTCCGACGACGACCGGCCGTAGACTGGTCCGTGCTTCTGGCTCAGCGTCGACTCGCACTCGGGGAGAACTCATGCAGGCTCAGGACACTCGACGGCAGCGCCCATGATCGAGTTCCGGGGCGTGAGCAAGAGGTATCCCGACGGCACCGTTGCCGTCCGTGACTTCTCCCTGACGATCGCCGCCCATGAGGTGGTCGTCCTCGTCGGCTCCTCGGGATCGGGGAAGACCACCCTCCTGCGCATGGTCAACCGGATGACGGACCCGACGTCGGGCCAGGTGCTCATCGACGGCAACGACGTCGCCACGCAGAAGGCGGTCGCCCTCCGCCGCCGCATCGGCTACGTCATGCAGAACACGGGGCTCATGCCCCACTTCACGATCGCCGAGAACATCGCCACGGTCCCTCGGCTGACCGGGCGGACGCGGAGGGAGTCCCGGTCCCGCGCCCTCGAGCTCATGGCGACCGTCGGCCTCGACCTCGCGATCGCCGATCGGCACCCGGGCCAGCTCTCGGGCGGGCAGGCGCAGCGGGTGGGGGTCGCCCGGGCGCTGGCGGCCGAGCCCAACATCCTGCTCATGGACGAGCCGTTCGGCGCCGTCGACCCGATCGTGCGCGCGGACCTGCAGCGCGAGCTCATCCGGCTGCAGCAGGAGCTCGACAAGACGGTCGTGTTCGTCACCCACGACATCGACGAGGCCTTCCTCCTGGGCGACCGGATCGTGATCCTCGAGAACGAGGGGGTCGTCGCGCAGGCCGGGACGCCGAACGAGATCATCGAGTCCCCGGCGAACGACTTCGTCGCCGCGCTGACCGGCACCACGGACGGGTCGCGGGCGCTGCGGATCAGGCGGACGGCCACTGGCGCGGTCGTCGTCGATGCGTCCGGCCGCACCCGAGGCGTCCTCGACGAGGACGATCGCCCGTGACCTGGGCCCTCGACAACCTCTCCCTCATCGGGGACCTCGCCGTCGCGCACCTGCGGCAGAGCCTGCTCGCCCTCCTCCTCGGCGCCGCGCTCGCGCTGCCCCTCGGGTGGTTCGCGTGGCGTCGTCCCCGGCTCCGCGCCGTCGTCATCACGGGAACGGGCCTGATGTACACGATCCCGTCGCTCGCGCTCCTGCTCATCCTGCCGATCGTCGTCGGGCTCCCGGCCACCTCCGAGGTCAACCTGATCATCGCGCTCGCGATCTACGTCGTCGCCATCATGGTGCGGTCCGTCGCCGACGGTCTGGAGTCGGTCGACGCCCACGTCCGGGAGTCGGCGGTCGCGATGGGCTACGGCTCGAGGCGCCGCTTCTGGACGGTCGATCTCCCGCTCGCGCTCCCGCCGATCCTCGCCGGACTGCGGGTCGCGACGGTGAGCACGGTGTCGCTCGCGACGGTCGGCATCCTCGTCGGCGTCACCAACCTCGGCTACCTGTTCACGAACGGGCTGCAGCGGCGCATCACCGGTGAGGTCCTCGCCGGGATCGTCACGGTCGCCGTCATCGCGCTGGTCCTCGACCTGATCCTTGCCCTCCTCGGCCGCCGCCTCATGCCGTGGACCCGGGTGGCGTCATGAACCTCCTGATCGACGCGCTGCGCTGGATCGCCGACCCCGAGCAGTGGACCGGCCCGAACCCCCTGCACACCCTCCTCCTCGAGCACCTCGGCTGGACGCTCCTCGCCGCGGCGATCGCGACCGTGATCGCCGCGCCGATCGGCCTCGCGATCGGGCACACCGGCAAGGGCCGCCAGTGGGCCATCGGGATCTCGGGGGCCGCGCGGGCCATCCCCTCGTTCGGCCTGCTCGTGTTCCTCGTCATCGTCCTCGGCGTCCTGCACAAGCCGGAGGCCGCAACGATGACGTTCGTCGCGCTGGCGCTCCCGCCGATCCTCGCCGGCGCGTACTCCGGCCTCGAGTCCGTCGACCGCGACGTCGTCGATGCGGCGCGCGCCGTCGGGATGAGCGAGTGGCAGGTGCTCCTGCGGGTCGAGATCCCGCTCGCCCTGCCCCTGATCGTCGCCGGTATGCGCTCGGCCGTCCTGCAGATCGTCGCGACTGTCACGATCGCCGCGTACATCAACCTCGGCGGACTCGGGCTCCCGATCATCACCGGGCTGGCCCTGCGCAACTACGACATGGTGCTCGGCGGCGCGATCCTCGTGGCCGCCCTCGCGCTCGTCCTCGACGCGCTCCTCGGACTCGCCCAGCGTGCCGCGCGCCCGCGCGGCCTGTCGGCCCGGCGCACCTCGGCCACCCGGGGAGGGCGAGGCTCGTCCCCCGACGACGACGCCGCACCCGGCACCACGTTCGGCACCACGCCCACCACCCCGCCCGACGTCGTCGCGCGGCCCACCGGCCGCGGCGACTAGCCTGGACCAACCGTCGAGAGGGACACCCGTGAGCATCACACGACAGAACCACGCCGACCACCGCCCCGAGGACACCGGTCCCAGCCATCCACGCACGCGGCGCCGCGGCCTCGTCCTGACGACGGCCGCACTCGCCATGCTGCTCGCGGCCTGCGGCTCGGACGACCCGCTCGGCGAGTCGGAGGACACGGGCGGGTCCGAGGGCACGGGTGAGTCGACGTCGGACGAGGACCCGGGCGAGATCGTCGTCGGGTCCCAGGCGTACTACTCGAACGAGATCCTCGCCGAGATCTACGCGCAGGCCCTGGAGGCGGACGGGCACGAGGTCGAGCGCCGGTTCAACATCGGGCAGCGCGACGCCTACATGCCGGAGCTGGAGTCCGGGTCCATCGCCCTGTTCCCCGAGTACACCGGCAACCTGCTGCAGTACTACTCGCCGGAGACGGAGGCCCGTTCCACCGAGGACGTCTACGCGGAGCTGGCGGACGCGCTGCCGGAGAACCTCGCGGTGCTCGACCAGGCCGAGGCCACCGACCAGGACTCCTACACGGTCACCCGCGAGTTCGCGGAGTCGAACGACCTCGCGTCGATCGCCGACCTGTCGTCGGTCGACGGGTCTCTCGTGCTGGGCGGACCGCCAGAGCTCGCCGAACGCCCGTACGGGCCGCAGGGCCTGCTGGACGTCTACGGCATCGAGGTCGAGTTCTCCGGCACCGGCGACACGACGGTCGAGTCGCTGCTGGCGGGCGAGATCGACGTGGCGAACGTCTTCACGGCGGACCCCCGCATTCAGACCGACGACCTCGTCGTGCTCGACGACCCCGAGTCGTTGTTCCTCGCTTCGCACGTCGTCCCCGTGGTCTCGGAGAGCTTCCCCGAGGACGCGGCCGGCGTCATCGACGCCGTCAGCGCCGAGCTGAGCGCCGAGGACCTCGTGGCGCTCAACGTGCGCAGCACGGAGGAGGAGGCCTCGGCGGAGGACATCGCGGCCGACTGGCTCGCGGAGAACGACCTCGGCTGAGGCGTCGGCGCGCGCCCGGCGCCGCCGGCGGCGGTGCGCCGTCGTGGCCCGGCGGCCGCGCGCGGGGCGAGCTGCCCCGCGACCATCGCGGTCAGGGCGAGCGCGAATCCGGCGATCTGGACCGGGCCGAGGCTCTCCCCCGCGACAGCGGCGCCGAGCCCCGCGGCCACGAGCGGCGAGAGCAGTCCGAGCAGCGCGGTCGGCGCCACCGGGAGCCTGCGGATGCCGGTGAACCAGACCGTGTAGGCGAGCAGGGCCCCGACGATCGTCAGCCACGCGTAGCCGGCGACAGCCGGCCCGTCGATCCCGGACGGGACCCCGTCGACGACGAGGGCCGGGACCGCGAGGACGAGACCTCCCGCCGTCAGCTGCCACCCGGCCAGTCCCACCGCGGAGACGCCCTCGGGTCGTCCCCACCTCTTCGTGAGAACGACGCCGGTACCCATCGACGCCGCCCCGGCGATCCCCGCGATCACGCCGATCCAGTCCAGCCCTGCACCGGGGCCGAGGACGACCAGGGCCACCCCGCCCACGCCAACGACTCCCCATGCCAGGCGCCATGCGCTCAGCCTCTCGCCCAGGATCGCGACGGCGAGGAAGGCGACGACGAGGGGTTGCGTCGCACCCAGGGTCGCGGCGACGCCGCCGGGCAGGTGCTGGGCCGCGATGAAGAGGAGCGGGAAGAACGCGCCCATGTTCAGCGTCCCGAGCACGAGACTCTTCCACCACCACGACCCGGTGGGCAGCCGGCGCGAGATGAGCAGCGCGACGAGGCCGGCGGGCAGCGCCCGCATCATCGCGGCGAACAGCGGATGCCCGTCCGGGAGGAGGTGGGTGGTGACGATGTAGGTCGTGCCCCAGACGGCAGGGGCGAGCGCGGTCAGCGCGGTCCATCCGGCGCGCGCGGATCCGGCGTCCTGCGGGGGCGGACCCACGGTCCTGGGTGCGGGGGTCGTCGTCGGCGGGGTCATGGACCCAGGATCCGGCCCACCGGTCCATGAGTCCAACACATCATTTTCATGGCATCAATGATCTGGAATGATCGATGGATGGAGCTGCAGCAGATGCGCTACGTCGT
Source organism: Actinomycetales bacterium JB111 (assembly GCA_900163555.1). GTDB lineage: Bacteria > Actinomycetota > Actinomycetes > Actinomycetales > Actinomycetaceae > JB111. Next base: position 28,704 of record FUHX01000027.1, read on the forward strand.
CGCGGTGGCCGAGGAGCGCAACTTCACGCGGGCGGCCGAGCGGAGCTTCGTGGTCCAGTCGGCACTCAGCCACCAGATCAAGTCCCTCGAGCGCGAGCTGGGGGTCTCGCTGTTCGCCCGCACGAGCCGTCGCGTGGAGCTCACCGCCGCCGGCGAGGCGTTCCTCCTCCATGCTTGCGCCGCCCTCGAGGCCGCCGATCGCGCCGCCGCCGATGCCGCCGCCGCGGCGGGCGAGGTGCGCGGCACCCTCACCATCGGCCTGATCCCGACCGTCACCGCGATCGACGTCCCGGCCGAGCTCGCGCGCTTCCGGCAGCGCTTCTCCGCGGTCCGCATCCGACTGCACGGCGGCGGCAGCGACGAGTTCGTCGCGGCGATCCGCCGGGGAGAGATGGACGTCGCCGTCCTCGGACTCGCCGAGTCGACGCCGCCCACGGGAGTCGCCACCCGGGTCCTCGCCCGCGAGCGACTCGTCGCCGTGCTGCCTGCCGGCCACCGGCTCGCGAGCCGCAAGCGGCTGCGCCTGGCGGACCTTGCCGAGGAACCGTTCGTCGACTTTCCCGCGTCGTCGCCCGGACGCGCCCAGTCGGACCTCGCGTTCGCGGCCGCGTCGGTCCGCCGCAACGTCGAGCTCGAGGCGATGAGCACCGACCTCATCCTCGGTCTCGTCCGCAACGGGCTCGCCGTCGCCATCCTCGCCGAGCCGATCGCGACGGCCACCGACGGCGTCCGGACAGTTCCGCTCGCGGACGGCCCCGTGCGGCTGGAGTACCTCGCCTGGAGCGAGTTCAACCCGTCCCCCGCCGCGACCGCCTTCCTCCGCAGCGCGCGGTCCGCGGGGGACGGTCCTCAAGAAGCCGACTACCGGCCGAGCGCCGAGCAGACGTGAGCGCTCCGTCGTCGTCCTACATCGGCCGCACACCGTGGTTGACGCCCGAGTCACCGCGGAACGGAATGTCCGCCCCGGGACAACCCCAGTTGCTCACAGGCATCAGTCTTCTTGCTGGACGCAGACCGCAGCCCCCCGTACGCTGATGGTGCCGGCGACAAGAGGTCAGTGCGATCTCTTCCCCTCTGGGGATAGCCGGCACTCTCATGCCTCGCCCCACGGCGTGTGGATCGACCTCACCAGCGGCGCCACGTCGGACTCATAGTTCGCAAGAGGGTGTCCCACGAGATGACGGTGCACAGCCCAGAGCGCGTAGTCCGCGACCTGAAGGCCCCAAGCCGTTGACGCAGGCCACACACAGAGCGTGATCTGCTGGCGCATCCGGGAGACGACATCCCGGACGGCTGACTCCGCGGCGGCCCTTCTGGCGCGGGTTCCGACCGTTCCGACGACTACGTAGAGGTGATCGTCCGGGCGTACGACCTGGTCACAAAGCCGTCTGAGGTGGATCAGCCACGCCAGCGTGTAGAGACGCAGATCGCCACCGGATCTCACGTCCTCGTGAGCGCCCGACTTGAGGAGGAAGGTCGTGTCCACCCGGGGCGCCTGCGAGCCGAGAAGCGCGAACATCGGGTTCCGCACGGCCCACGTGTCGTTCTTGGCATGGAAGCCCATCGACATGTCGAATCCTCTACCGGCGAGTGCGGCCCGGAGGACATGGCCGTCCCACATCTCCGCGCTGTGGTTGGCCGCGAACAGCGCGGTCCCGAACCCGAAGTAGTCGCTCGCGCCGTCCTTGCCGGCGCCGTTGTAGTCGAGGTTCCCGGTCTCGTCCGCGTAGACGAAGACGTCCTGACCGCCACCGAACATGCGACCTCTCCCGATCGTTCTGATGTCGTCGAACGTCTATTTCAGCACTCTTCACGCGCGCAGAATCCGCCGCCCCGACTTCCTGTGGACAGGGCAGGGCGTCACACCCTGCCGCTACCGTGACCGCATGCCGGACCGCGACGCCGCGCTCGCCTGGCGCCTCACGCGCCAGGCGCTGGACCGCGCCGAGGACCTCGACGTCGTCGACGTCGTCCGCCGGGTCATCGCCATGCGCGCCTGGCCCGCGGACCTCGCGGAGCTGACGGTCGCGGCCCGCCGGTCGCGCCCCGAGATCGGCGACCTGCAGGCCGCCCTCGACGACGGCAGCGTGATCCGGAGCTACGCGCACCGCGGCGGATCGTACGTCTTCACCCACGACGTCGCTGCGGTCGTCCTCGCCGTCCGCCGCGACTCCCGGATCTGGGAGAAGGCCCGCTGGCAGCGGCAGGGCGACTTCTCGATCGACGACTGGGAGCCGTTCCGCCGGGCGGTGCGCGAGCTGCTCGCGGACGGCCCACGCACCCGCGAAGAGATCGCCGCGCACCTGGCGGCCAGCCCGTCGCTCCGGCACCTGGCGACCGGCGCGACCGGCGTCGGCGCCGACAGCCTGTACAAGCCGCTGCACTGGTGGGGCGACATCTGCTTCGGGCCCGCCCGCGACGGCCAGGCCACGTTCCGGCTCCTCCGCGGAGATCCCCGCTGGCCCGAGCCCCTCGACCCCGACGACGCCGGCCGCCGCGCCATCGTCCTCTACCTCGCCGCGTACGGACCGGCCCCCGCGGAGAACCTCGCCTACTGGTTCGTCGAGAGCCTCGGCCTCCCCCGACGACGCCTCGACACCTGGGTGCAGGACCTCGCCGGGGAGGTCGATCGGGTCACGATCGGCTCGCGGCAGTGCGTCGCCCTCGCCGCGGACATCGACGCCATCCGCGCAGCCGAACCGACCGACGCCGTCCACCTGCTCCCGGGGTTCGACCCCTGGGTCATGGGCCCCGGCACCGCGGACCCGGACGTCGTCCCGCCCGACCGCCGCGCGCTCGCTTCGCGCGGCGCCAACCTCGTCATCCGGGGCGGCGTCGTCGTCGGGACGTGGCGCGCCCGCGAGACCACCGTGGAGGTCTCGTGGTTCGCCGAGGCCGGCCCGCCGTCGGACGGCGACCTCGCCGCCGAGACGGAACGTCTCGGCCGGCTCCTCGGGCGCGAGCTCGAACCCGCGGTCTCCGTCGGCTGACCGGCGCCGTCCCGCCCGGTCACACCATGGCGTCGGCGCGCGTGCGCGCCTCGAGCACAGCCTCCATGTTCGCGGTCGCCCACCGCTCCAGCGCGGCCAGGGTCTCCCGGAGCGACCGACCGAGGTCCGTCAGCTCGTACTCCACCCTCGGAGGGATCTCCGGGTACGACGTCCGGGTGGCGAGCCCGTCGCGCACGAGCGCGCGCAGGGTCTGGGTGAGCATCTTCTGCGAGACGCCGTCCACGGCGCGGGCGATCTCGGAGAACCGCAGCGGGCCGTCATGCAGGGTGCCGATGACGAGCACGGTCCACCGGTCGCCGATCCGGTCGAGCAGCTGCCGGGTGGGGCAGTCGCGCACGTACGGGTTCCACGCGAGATCGCTCATGGCCCGCCTCCTCCTGTCGTCGGGGTGAGTCGGTTACCGGAAGGTGCCTACTTCCCGTTGGTAACTGACTCTATTATCGTACGTAACGAACGGGGGCAGCGGAAGACCCCCACCAGACTCGACAGATCGGGAGAACATCCATGGCTCGAATCACCGTCCTCGGCGGCACCGGATACGCGGGCGGCCACATCGTCGCCGCGGCAGCAGCCCGTGGCCACGAGGTCACCTCGTACAGCCGGAACCTGCCGGACTCCCCGGTCGACGGCATCGACTACCGCACCGGGGACCTGTCCGACGACGGCGTGATCGCCTCCGCGGTCGACGGCGCCGACGTCGTGGTCTCCGCGGTCTCCCCGCGCGGCGCCCTGGAGGGCACCGGCATCCTGCGCGGCATCCTGGCGACGGCCGCCGAGGCGGCGAGGACGGCCGGGGCCCGCTTCGGCGTCATCGGCGGGGCCGGCTCGCTCCTGGTCGCCGAGGGCGGCCCGCTCCTCCTCGACACCGACGAGTTCCCCGCCGAGTTCAAGGCCGAGGCGAAGGAGCTCACGTCCGTCCTGGACGACCTGCGCGCGAGCGACGAGACGCTCGACTGGTTCTTCCTCTCCCCCGCCGCGGTCTTCGGCGCGTACGCGCCCGGCGAGGCCGTCGGCACCTACCGGGTGGGTGGGGACGTCCTGCTCGCGGACGCCGAGGGCAGCTCCGCGATCTCGGGCGCGGACCTGGCCGACGCCGTCGTGGACGAGATCGAGCGCCCCGCGCACCACCGCGCGCGCTTCTCGGTCGCCTACTGACCCGACGCCGGGCGACCCGACAGGGTCGCACAACCTCATCGAGGCACCTCGATTCAGGCCCCCGCAGACCGGCGGAAGGTCGGAACCGAGGTGCCTCGACGCATGAGAGCAGCACGCACCGCATGCCGCCCCTCCGCGCGGAGCAGGAGTCTCGACCCGGCCCCGCTACCCTCGACCCCGAACCGCCGAACGACGGGACGGGACCCCACCGATGGACTACCGCAGGCACCGGCCGAGCGCCGAGCTCGACGGCCTGGTCGAGCACTACTGGTCGATCGTCTCCCCCGCTCCGCCCGGCCCACTGCGCGCCGTCCTCGTACCGAGCGGGCGCGCGACCATCCAGTTCTGCCTCGGCCGGCCCGGACGCCGCTACGAGTCCGGGCGCCCCGCCCGGACGAACGCGGACGTCTACCTCCCCGTCTCGACCGAACCGATCGTGATCGAGCAGGAGGGGCCGTCGCACTACGTCGGCATCCAGTTCACGCCGTGGGGCGCCCGGGCCCTGTTCCCAGACGCCCCCGCGCACCCCGAGCAGGTGGAGACGGCCGTCGGCCCCCTGCCGGACCCGGCCGCGCTCGCCACCGACCCCACCCCGGAGCTCGATCGCTGGCTGGGCACCCACCTGCCGGGGACCCTGCCCACGGGTGTCGACCTCCTCAAGGCGGCGGTCGACGTCGTCGACGCGGATCCCTCCGCGGGCGAGGTCGCCGACCTCGCCGACCGGCTCCACGCCGCGCCCTCCACGCTGTACCGGGCGTTCCGGCGCGGGGTCGGCCTCTCGCCCAAGCAGTACGTGCAGATCATGCGGTACCGCGCCTTCACCGACGCCCTGATCGCCGAGGCCGGCGGCGCGCCGACCGCCCTTCTCGCGGGGCTCGCGGGCTACGCGGACCAGGCGCACGCGGCGCGCGACTTCTCCCGGTTCACCGGGATGACCGCCTCGAGGTTCCGGGACACGCACGACGGGATCGCCGCGCTGATGGCCCGGACCGATTGACCGATTCCTTCAATCTCCCCCACCGGGACGCGCCCTAGCGTCGTGCCCATGGGACACATCATCCACTTCGAACTGACCAGCTCCGACCCGGCGGCCACCGCCGACTTCTACTCCCGAGCCTTCGGCTGGGAGTCCACGCCGTCGCCGTTCATCCCGAACTACTTCACCGCCGCGACCGGCGAGGGCCCGGGCATCGACGGGGCGATCATGGACAGCTCCTACCAGAGCCAGTCGGTGATCGCCTGGATCGAGGTGGCGGACATCAACGCGGCCGTCGAGGCCGTCATCGCGGCCGGCGGCAACGAGGCCGGGGACATCAGCCAGATCCCGGGCGTCGGCCACGTCGGTTACGCCGCCGACCCGAACGGCGTCCTCATCGGACTTCGGCAGTCGGTGTAGTCCGTGCCCGGCCGGCCCATCCGAGCAGCCACACGATGAGCACGACCTCGCCGACGAAGCTGACCGTCCCGATCGAGACCGACGACGACGGGGCCGCCAGGGCGAGGACCGTGTCCGTCGCGTAGCCAGCCCCGGCGACGACGACGAGCACCCCGATCCACGCCGGCAGCCTGCCGGCGCGCACCGCGACGACGCCGAGCGCGACGAGGTGCGCGCCGAACACGAACAGCCCGGCGTCCCAGACCGCGGAGAAGCGGTCGGGGTCGGTCGGGGCCACGAGGAACCCGGCCGCCCCCGCGAACACGGCCGCGTAGGCGATCCGCGGGGCGGCGGCGATCGGCGCCCCGAGCGGGCTGTCCGCCCGGAGCCACGCCCACAGGGCGACCGCAGCCACGACGTCGAGGATCGCCACCGCCAGGGCCACGATCCCGGCCAGGGCGAACTGCCCGCCCGGCAGGGCGACGAGCATGCCGATCGGCGCGATCACGGCCATCGCGGCGAGCGCCGCGCCGGCCACGACCGCCGCCGCGCGGGGCGATGCGGAAGCCCCCGCGTCCGCGCGACCTTCCGTCCCCTCCCGCGCACCCCCGGGGGCCATGCCCGTATCCGTCAGTCGTTCGCCTCGCACCGCAGCCATCGGGCTCTCCCACCAGTATCGTACGCCGTACCGTACGGCGTACGGTACAACGTACGTTAGGGTCCGGGGCATGGCAAGAGCACCGAGGAACACCCTCACGCGGGAGGCGATCCTCGCCGAGGCCCTGACCCTCGCGGACGCCGAGGGGCTCGCCGCGCTCACGATCCGGAGCCTCGCGGCCCGGCTCGGCGTCGGGCCGATGTCGCTCTACCACCACGTCGCGACCAAGGACGAGCTGCTCGACGCCCTCACCGACGCCGTCCACGCCGAGCTCCACCTCCCCGATCCCGCCCGCCCGCTCAGGGACGAGCTCGAGGCCCGCGCCCGGTCCGTGCGGGCCGCGCTGCGCCGCCACCCGTGGGCGGCCACGCTCATGGAGTCCCGCGCGCAGCCCGGTGCCGCCGGCCTGCGCAGCCGCGAGGCGGTCCTCGAGGCACTGCGCGCGAACGGGCTCGGCGTGGCCGAGGCGGGGCACGCCTTCGCGATACTCGACGCCTTCTGCTACGGCTTCGCGCTGCAGGAGAGCATGCTCGACCAGGTCGGCCTCCGGGACTCCGCGCCGAGCCTGATGACGAGCATCGACATGTCCGCCCACCCGCGGATGCTCGAGCTGGCGCAGGAGTTCGCCTCGGGCGACAGCTACCCGCTCGACGCCAGCTACGAGATCGGCCTCGCGATCGTCCTCGACGGGATCCTCGCACTGCGCGGGTAAACCCGCACGCCCCCAGGGGCCCACAATGAGCCCATGTGGACCCCGATCCTCCTCGGCGCGTACACGGTGATCGAGTACGTCCTGAAGGTCATCGCGATCGGCACCGTGCCCGAGAACCGCCGCCCGAGCTCGTCCCAGGCGTGGCTCCTGCTCATCCTGTTCATCCCGATCGTCGGTTTCCCGCTGTACTGGCTCATCGGCAGCCCGTACGTCCGCGGCCGGCGCGCCGAGGTCCAGCGCGAGGCGGACAAGGCGGTCGCCCGGCACGAGGACGCGTGGCCTGCGCTGGACCCGGACACCCAGATCGACGGTCAGCTCGCCACCATCATCGAGATGAACGCCCGGCTGACGGGCCTCCCGTGCGTCCGGGGCGAGTACACGGGCCTCTACCCCGACACCGCCGAGCTCTTCGAGGAGATGGCGCGCGAGATCGACTCGGCCGCCGACCACGTCCACCTCGAGATGTACATCATGGCGCGGGACCCGGCCACGGAGGTCGTGTTCGCGGCACTCGAGCGCGCGGCCGCCCGCGGCGTCAAGGTGCGCGTCCTGCTCGACCACCTCGGCTCACGGAAGTACCCCGGCTGGCGCGAGTTCAAGCGCCGGCTCACCGCGGCCGGGATCAACTGGCACCTCATGATGCCGGTCCTCCCGCTGCGCGGCCGGTGGCGCCGGCCGGACCTGCGCAACCACCGCAAGATGCTCGTCATCGACTCGGCCCGCGCCTTCATGGGCTCCCACAACCTCATCCACCCGAACTACGACAGCGCGAAGAACGAACGGATCGGTCGCCACTGGCACGACCTCAGCATCCGGGTCGGCGGACCGGTCGTCATGCAGCTCGAGGTCGTGTTCGCGACCGACTGGTTCGCCGAGACCGGCGAGCAGCTCGACGTCGAGGACACCCTCGCGCGCGTCCTCGCCTCCGAGGAGGTCGACCTCGATCCCGACGGCGTGCCGGACGACAACCCGATGCAGCTCGTCCCCTCAGGCCCGGGGCACCCGACTGAGCCGAACCGGCACCAGTTCGTCGCCCTCATCCACGCGGCGAGAAGGCGCGTGACCATCACGAGCCCCTACTTCGTGCCGGACGAGTCTCTCCTGACCGCGATCTCGGGCGCCGCGTACCGCGGGGTCGAGGTCGAGCTGTTCGTCGGTGAGAGCGCGGACCAGTTCCTCGTCGGGCACGCCCAGCGCTCCTACTACCGCGCACTCCTCGAGGCGGGCGTGCGGATCCACCTGTTCCCGGCGCCGAAGATCCTGCACTCGAAGTACGTGACCGTCGACGACCGGATCGCCGTCATCGGCTCGTCCAACATGGACCCGCGGTCCTTCGCCCTCGACTACGAGATCATGCTGCTCACCTTCGGCGGGAGCCTCGTGGCGGACCTCGTGGCGAACGACGCCGAGTACCGCACAATCTCCCACGAGCTCACCCTGAAGGAGTGGGAGTCGCAGGGCGTCCTCAGCCGGTACGTCGACAACGTGTGCCGCCTGACCTCCGCGCTCATGTGATCCGCGACCTCAAGTGACCGAGGCCCTCATGTCACTGGGCCGCTCACCTCGCCGGCAGGTGCGTGCTCCCCGGCTCGAGCGGTCCCCGGACCGCGAGGTCGTCCCGCAGCGCCTTCTTGTCGACCTTGCCGACCTTCGTCAGCGGCATGTCGTCGACGACGACGAGAACCTCGGGCAGCTTGTAGTCCGCGACGTTCGCGTCCGACATGAGCGTCCGGAGGTCCTCGAGCGCGAGGGTCCCGCCCCTGCGCACGGTCGCGTACACGCACACGCGCTCGCCGAGGGCCTTGTCCGGGATGGCGACCGCGGCCGCGAGCTCCACGCTCGGGTGACGGTAGACGAGGTTCTCGACCTCCTCGCCGGAGATCTTCTCGCCGGCCCGGTTGATGAGGTCCTTGTCCCGCCCCTGCACCACGAGGTTCCCGTCCTCGCGCAGGCTGACGATGTCGCCGGTGATGTACCAGCCGTCGGGGCTGAACGCGCGGGCGTTGTGCTCCTCGGCCCGGTAGTAGCCCCACAGCGTGTACGGGCCCCGGGTCTGCAGCACGCCGACTCCCCCGGGCGGCAGGGACTCGCCGTTCTCGTCGACCACCCGCACCTCGTCCCCGTCCGAGACGGGCCGGCCCTGCGTGCCGACGACGACGTCGTCCGGGTCGTCCAGCGTGGTCATGTTGAGCAACCCCTCGGCCATTCCGAACACCTGCTGCAGCGTCGCGCCGAGCACCGGCCGCACGCGCGCCGCCAGCTCGTCGACGAGCCGGGAGCCGCCGACCTGGAGCACCTCGAGCGAGGCGAGCTTGCCCGTCCGGTACTCGTCCTCGTGGTCGATCCACCGCTGCACGACGGCGGGCACGGCCGCCACCACGGTGACGCCCTGGCGCTCGATCACGTCGAAGACCTTCGACGGCGACGGCGTCGCCGAGAGCACCACGCGCCCGCCCGCGATGAGCGCGCCGAGGAGCCCCGGGCAGGCGAGCGGGAAGTTGTGGCTCGCGGGGAGGGTCACGAGGTAGACGGTGTCCGGCCCGAAGCCGAGCACCTCGTTCGCGATCTCCGCGTTGTACCGGTAGTCGTTGTGGAACCTGGGGATGAGCTTCGGCAGGCCCGTGGTGCCGCCGGACAGCAGGAACAGGGCGACGGCGTCCGGCGAGACGCCGAGCGCGTCCAGCTCCCGGCCCGGCTCGGCGCCCGGCTCCGGCGGCGCGCAGAGGTCGTCGAGGCTGACGTTGCCGCCCGACGCGTCCCCGAGGACGATGACCTCGCGGACGGTGTCCACGGCGTCCCGGATGTCGTTGCCGAGCTGCTGGTGGTCGAAGTCGCGCAGGGTGTCCGGCACGACGATCGCGACCGACTCCGAGTGGTTCGCCAGGTACTCGAGCTCGTGCCGTCGGTGCGCGGGCAGGGCCATCACCGGGATGATGCCCGCGCGCAGGCAGCCGAGCGTGAGCACGACGAACTCCCAGGTGTTGGGCAGCTGGACGAGCACGCGGTCGTCCACGTCGAGCCCCAGCTCCAGCAGCCTCGCCCCGAGCGCGTCGGACCGGGCGATCAGCTCGCCGTAGGTGAGCCGCAGGTCGCCGTCGACCAGGGCGATCGCGTCCGGGTGCTCGGCCGCGGTCCGCCAGATCGGCGTGGTGAGCGGCTCGTCCTTCCAGTAGCCGGCCGCCCGGTACTGCTCGGCGAGGTCGGCGGGCCAGGGCGTGATTCCCTCAGTGGTCGGGGTGGGTGCCATCGTCGTTCCTTCCGGTGACCAGGACCGCGTCGAGGGCGACCATGCCCTCACGCGTGACTCGCAGCGGGTTGATTTCCAGTTCGTCGATCCAGGGGTTGGTGGCCAGCAGGCCGCCGAGCGTCGCGATGATCGCGCCGAGCGCGTCGCGGTCCGCGACCGGGCCGCCCCGCCAGCCGTCCAGGAGCGCGGCGGCGGCGAGCTCGTCCGCCATCGCCGTCGCCTCGCCGGCGGACAGCGGGCTCAGCCGGATCGCGACGTCGCCAACGGCCTCCGCGGCCACTCCCCCGAGCCCGAGCAGGACGACGGGGCCGAACACGGGGTCACGCCGGGCGCCGACGATGAGGTCGATGCCGCCGGGCGCCATCTCCTCGACGAGGACGCGGCGCGCGCCGATGGCCTGAAGGCCGTCGAGCGCCGCACGCAGCGACTCTTCGTCGCGCAGCCCGACGTACACGCCCCCGATGTCGGTCTTGTGCAGCACGTCGGCGTCGAGGATCTTGGCGACGACCTCGCCGCCGAGCTCCGCGAGCACCCGGGACGCCTCCGCGCGGCCGGCGTCGTCGAGATCGATCACCCTCCGGCGCGGGCCGGGGATGCCGACCGACTCCAGGAGGGACTTCGTCGCGTCCTCGTCCCAGGCCTCCGCCCGGGCGACCTGACCGACGTCGGCCGCGGCGTCGTCGTCGGGGCGGACCCGCAGGCGGGCGTCCTCGACGAGGGCGGCGAGCGCCCGGGCGAGCGCGCCCGGGCCGGTGACGAACGGGATGCCGGCTCCGGTGGCGGCGGACCGGATGTCCGCGATCTCCTCCGGCGCACCGTCCATGCCGAGGACGATCGGCACGGCCGATCCGGCGAGCTCGCGCGCGCGGCGGATGCTCGCGGTCATGTCGACGACGGGCTCGGTGAGCCCGTAGATCCCGACGACGTCGACGGCCGGGTCGTCCGCGACGGCCGCGACGACGTCGGAGAAGCCGGGGCCGGGCCGGCCGGTGTCGACGGGGTTCGCCTGGAACGTCATCGGGGGCAGGTGCTCGCCGATCCGGGCCTGCGTGCCCTCGGCGAGGCGGGGCATCGAGACGCCGGCCACGCCGAGCGCGTCGGCGATGAGGAGGCCCGGGCCCGCCTGGCCCGTGACGAGGGCCGCGCCCGCATCGGCGCTCGGGGCGAGCCGCCCGGCGAGCAGCCCGACGGTCGCGTCGAGGAGGTGGTCGGCGTCGTCGACGACGACGGCGCCTGCCTGCGCGAGCGCCGAGCGGGTCGTCCGCCAGGACGTGGCGAGCGCCCCGGTGTGCGAGGTGGCGAACTCCGAGACGTCGGTGCGACCCACCACGAGCGCCACGACGGGCTTGGCGCGCGAGGCCTCGCGGACCGCCGCGACGAGGGCGCGGCCGTCGTGGACGGTCTCGATGTGCAGCGCGATGACGTCGGTGGACTCGTCGTCGGCGAGGTAGCGGACGACGTCCGCGTGCCCGACGTCGATCCCGGTGCCGATGCCGACCCCGAGGCTGAGCCCGACGCCCCGGGTGGCAAGCTGGAAGGCGAGCATGTGGTTGACGCCGCCGCTGGCCGCGACGACGCCGACCCGGCCGGGGAGCAGGTCCCGCGCGCCGGGGACGAAGCTCGCCACGAGGTCGCGGGGCGGGCTGAAGAATCCCGAGGAGTTGGGGCCGACGAGCCGGATGCCCGTGCGGGCGATCTCGGCGCGGACCTCGGCCTCGATGCGCGCCCCTTTCGCGCCGATCTCCCCGAAGCCGCCCGAGCAGACGAGGGCGGCCCTCGCACCCGCGGCCGCGCTCTCGGCGAGCGCCGGCGCGGTGGCCCCGGCGGGCACGCAGAGCACGGCGAGGTCGGGCTCGCCGCCGAGGGAACGGATGTGGTCGGCGGCCGCCTCGGCGGACGGGACGAATCCGGGGGCCCCGGCGCGGGGGTTCACGCGGCCGACCGCGAGCCCGCCGCGGTCCAGCGACTCCGCCATGACGGCGCCGAGCTTGCCCGGGGTGGTCGACGCGCCGATGACCATGGCGCCGCGCGGCGCGAACATCTCGCGCAGGCCGGCCTCGGTCATCGGACGATCACCGCGTCGGCGCGGCCGGACAGGACCATGGTCGCGGCCTCGTCGTCGTCCGCGTCCGGCAGGTCGAGGAGGACGGGGATCACGCTTGCCAGCGCGCGGCGCTCGGCGGCGCGGATGCGTTCCCGCGCGCTCCCGCCGGTGACGACGATCGCCGCGGCGGCAGCCGTGTCCGGCTGCTCGCCGGGCGCATCGAGGTCCACGACGACGACGCCGCTCTCGTCGATCAGCGCGCCGTCCGCGTGGGCGAGTCCGGCGCCCGTGCGGCGCAGGAGCCTGCCGGGCACCTCCTGCTCCCCGATGGTGAACGGTGTCGCGAGCGGCTCGGCGCCGTGCGTCGCGCGCCACTTCTCCTCGACGGCCTGCGCGAACGCGGGGTCGCGACGTCGGATCTTGCGCAGCGGGATGCTGCGGGAGAAGAAGTGGAACGCGAACTGCCAGGGCTCGAGCGCCTCGTGGTACTCCCCGAAGTGCTCCCACCAGGCGAGCGAGGGCCCGGCGGCGTCCTGGACCCGGCGGACCGACGGCTGGGCCGCGGCCTCGTAGGCGGCGAAGGCCTCCGCGGGGCCGGCGTCGCCGTCGTCGTCGCCGTGGGCGTCGAGTGCGTCGGCGAGGGCGATCGCGTCCTCCATGGCCATCTTCGTCCCGGACCCGACCGAGAAGTGCGCGGTGTGCACGGCGTCCCCGAGGAAGGCCACGTTGCCGGCGTGCCAGGTGCTCGAGGACCGGGTGCGGAAGTTGCCCCAGCGCGAGTTGTTCGTCAGCAGCTGCCCGCCGTCCAGCTCCTCGGCGAACAGCTCGGTGAGGTAGGCCCGCGTCCTCTCGTCCGACGGGCCGGGCGGCTGGGTCACGTCGAACTCGTCGAGGCCGGCCGCGGCCCAGGTCTCGGCGTCGGTCTCGACGATGAAGGTCGAGACGTCGGGCGAGATCGGGTAGGCGTGCACGGCGAAGTTCCCGTGCTCGCTGCGCCGGTGGAGGAAGGTGAGGCCGTCGAACATGTGGTCCGTGCCGAACCAGATGAACGTGGCGGTCGCCTCGTCCACGGCATGGCCTAGAGCGGCCTCGCCGACCTCCGACCGCAACCTCGAGTTGGCGCCATCGGCGGCCACCACGACGTCGTACTCGCGGAGGTCGGCGAGACGGCCGACCTGGGAGGCGAAGCGCAGGTCGACGCCCGCCCCGGCCGCCTTCTCCTGGAGGAGTCGCAGCAGGGTCTTGCGGTGGATCGCCGCCATCCCGTTGCCGGAAAAGCTCCTGACCTCGCCCTTGGCGACGACGTCGATCGTGTCCCAGTGCGTGCCGTGCTCGCGCAGGGCGTCGGTGAGGACCGAGTCGGCGGCGGCGATCTTCTCGAGCGTGGCGTCGGAGAAGACCACGCCGAAGCCGAAGGCGTCGTCGGCGCGGTTGCGCTCGAAGAGCGTGACCGACCAGTCGGGTCGCCTCGCCTTCATCAGCGCGGAGAAGAACAAACCGCCGGGCCCTCCTCCTACGACTGCGATCGACCTGTGCATGTCATCCTCCCGCCTCGTTGCGATCAGCTCCCGGCCCGCGCGGGACCGGCACTCGCCGTCATGTTACATCTGTTCGTTGTCCGCCAGTCACACGTCACAGATAATGCAGCCGGGCCGACCCTCACCCCTGGACGAGGAAGGTCCGCAGGATGTCGGAGAATCCCGCCGGGTCGAAGATGTGGGCGAAGTGGTTGAGCCCCGGCATGTCGACGCGCGTCGCGTTCGGCAGCCGCTCGCTCAGGAAGTCGGCGTCGGCCCGGAGGTGGCCGGGCGAGTCGGTTCCGGCCAGCACGAGGGTGCGGACCTCCTCGGCGGCGTACTCGTCGAGGTGGTCGACCGACCTGTCGATCTCGACGAGCTCGCGGCCCCAGGTCGGCACGAGCTCGACGAAGCCGGGCCACAGCGGGCTGGCGGCGACACCCTCCTTCTCCGCCTCCGAGATGCGCAGGAAGTGGTCGCAGGCGTGGCGCATCGCCGCATCGTGCTCGCCGGCGGCCACGAGGTCGAGGAAGGGCTGGAGCTGGTCGCCGGCGGTCGGGCCGTGCACCGGGATCGGGGGCTCGAACGCGATGTGCGCCGACACCTCCACGCCGGTCCGGATGGCCTCGAGGGTGCAGACGCCCGCGTAGGAGTGCCCGAGCAGCGCGGCCCCCGGCCCCGCGACGCCAAGGACGGCGGCGATGTCCGCGACCTCCGTGGCGATGGAGTACTCCTCGGCGTCGCCGGACAGGCCGCGGCCGCGCCGGTCGTAGGCGATGACGTCCAGGTCGGCCCCGAGGTTCTCGAGGACCGGGATCCACTGCTCGGAGGTGCTGATGCTGCCGTGGGAGATGACGAGGGCGCGACCGTTGCCGCTCCCCGCCCGTCGGTAGCCGATGGTCGTGCCGTCGGCGCTCGTCACGTGGCCCGTGTCGATGGTGGTCATGATGCGAGGTCTCCTTACGTCGTCGGAAGGCATCCGGCCGACCGGCCGGATGAGCTCATGCACATCATGTGACGATCTGACGTCGTTCGTCAACGACTCGTAACACGTAGGAGCTCGGGGCGGCCGAGGGCGCCCCGCGGCCGGTCCACCTGAAGCCCCACGATCTCCTCGACCACCGCGTCCGCGGCCGGGAGGAGGCTGGCGTAGACGCGCGAGAAGAGCTCGTGCGCCGCCGCGCCGGTCCACCCCTCAGGCAGCAGCTCGGCCGGCAGGTCGGGGTCCCGGAACGGGAACTGGCGGTACTCGGTCGTGAGCTCGGCGAGCGCCACGAGGGCGCCCGTCCCCTCGGACCCGCCCGCGTCCCCGAACCGGTCCACGAACTGCGCGTAGTCCTGCTGCACCTGACCCAGGTCCCAGCAGCGCTCGGCGATCCGTCGGTCCTCCTCGGCGCCCCGGGTGGTGCAGGTCAGGAGGTCGAGATCGGCCTGCGGCAGCCCCTTGAGCGCCCGCTCCGCCTCGTCGAGGCGGGGGTGCGCGCACATCCAGGTCGACGCGCTGAGCTGGCCGAAGCCGAGCCAGGCCAGCTTCTTCCGCGCCTCGTCCCGCGCGCCGCGCTGCGCCTCCGTGAAGCGGATGATGACCATCGACCACGTCCGGTCCCACGCGTGGTCACGCCGACCGAAGATGCGCTCCCGCCCCTCGTCGAGGAGCTCCCAGCCGCGGTCGGAGAGCAGGTAGGCGACCTCGCGCCCGTTGCGCTCGGTGGTGAACCAGCCCTCCTTGCGCAGCCGCGTCATGGCGACCCGCGTCGTGCCCGGCTCCACGTCGAACAGCTCGAGCAGGCGGCTGAGCGCGCTGAGCGGGACCTCGCCGCGCCCGCAGTAGCGCAGGAAGTCACCGAACAGCGAGAACACCAGTGTTCGTGGGGTCATCCGCCCATCATCCCCCACCGCCACCCGGGCGCCCGGCGTACGACACGGGGCGCGACCTCGATGAGTTACATACTCTTGACCCGTGACGCGGTTTTGTTACAGTCCATCGCGACACGGGGGCGGTCCATCGCGCACCCGACGCACTCGACGACGAGGAGCAACCGACGATGACTTCGACCGCACCCACCACCGGCGCACCGAGCGTCGGCGCACCCAGCGCCCTTCGACGCAGGTCACCAACCATCGTGCTGGCGCTGTGCTTCGTGGCCATCGTGTTCGACGGCTACGACCTCGTGGTCTACGGCTCGACCGTGCCGTCAATCCTCGGCGACCCGACCTGGGACGTCGCCCCGGACAACGCCGGCCTCTACGGCTCCCTCGCCCTCGCCGGCATGCTCATCGGCACGCTCCTCGTCGGCCTGCTCACCGACGTCCTCGGGCGCAAGCGCATCATGCTGATCGCGCTCACGTGGTTCTCGGTGTTCATGGGGCTCACCGCGCTCGCCCCGTCCCCCGAGACGTTCGGCGCGCTGCGCTTCCTCACCGGGCTCGGGCTCGGCCCGATCATCCCGAGCTGCGTGGCCATGACCGTGGAGTTCGCACCGAAGGCGCGGCGACAGCTCGCCAACGCGATCATGTACTCGGGCTACTCGGTCGGCGGCGTCCTCGCCGCCGTGCTCGGCATCGCGCTCCTGCCGGACGTCGACTGGCGCTGGCTCTACGCCGTCGGCGCGCTGCCGGTGGTGACGATCGTCCCGCTCATCTGGCTCCTCATGCCCGAGTCCGTCGCCTACCTCGCGGCCCGCGGCCGAACCGACGAGGCTCGGCAGGTGGCGAACGAGTACGGGCTCGTCCTCGAGGACGTCCTCCCCCAGGACGTCGTGGACGGACCGGGCGCCGACTCCGACATCGCGCCGCAGGAACCGAAGCCGGCCACGAGCTCGATCCGCCTGATGTTCAGCCGGAGCTGGCTGCTCGCCACGCTCATGTTCGCCTTCGCCAGCTACTGCGGCCTGCTGCTCGTGTACGGGCTCAACACGTGGCTGCCGGACATCGTGCGTTCGGCCGGCTACGACCTCGGCTCGTCGCTCAGCTTCCTGCTCGCCCTGAACATCGGCGCGATCGTCGGCGCGATCTCGGCGTCGTACGTGGCCGACCGGATCGGCATCAAGCGCGTGGTCATCACGTGCTTCTCGATCGCGTTCGTCGCCATCGGGCTCATGAGCCTCTCCCTGCCCTACGCCGTCCTCATCGTGTTCATCGCGTTCGCCGGCCTCGGCACCGTGGGCACGCAGATCCTCGTCAACGGGTTCGTCGCCACCTACTACCCCCAGGCGACGTCGGCGACCGCCCTCGCCTGGACGCTCGGCTTCGGCCGGCTCGGCGGCATGAGCGGCCCGCTGATCGGCGGCATCATCGCCGGCCTGGCCCTCGGCTTCCAGATCAACTTCTACGTGTTCGCGGTGGTCGCCCTGCTCGGCGCCGTGTTCATCTCCCTCGTGCCGCGGAGGACCGCCGAGGCCTGACGGACGCCGTCCGGACGGGCCTTCGGTCGCTACCCGGCCGTCCGTTCGCCCGCGCCGGGACGCGCCCTCGGTCGTCACCCGGCGAGCCCTCCGGTCGCCTGCCCGACCGTCCGTTCGCCTGCGCCGGGACGCGTCCTCGGCCGTCACCCGGCGAGCCCTCCGGTCGCCTGCCCGACCGACCCGCCGTCCTCCCCCACCCGCCGCGCGTCTCATCGCTTTCCACATGATGAGATGCGCGGCCGTGCGTTGCCGAAGAATCCTTGAAATGCCGGGGATCCGGCCGTACGCTGGCAATGCGAGCGAAGGCGAGGTGGTCGACATGTACGTCACCAACGGTCAGTGCGTCGGAAGTCCCCCGGAAGCGGGCCTGAACCTCCTCCTGGAGGAGATGCGCGTGCGCGAGGAGTCCCAGCGAGCGGATGCCGAACGGCACCGCGAGTTCCGCACCTACTGGGGACGCCGACTGCGCGAGATGCTGCGCGGACGCCCGTGACACGAGGCCGCGCGGGGACGCGTCGATGAGCCACGGGCACTCCCACTCACACGCGCCGGACCCAGGCGCGCCCGGGGACCATCGCCGCGTCCTGTGGATCGCGTTCGGGCTCACGGCGACGATCGTCGTCGCGCAGCTCGTCGGGTCCGTCCTCACCGGGAGCCTCGCGCTCCTCACGGACACCGCGCACGCGGCCGCCGACGCGGCGGGCCTCCTGGTCGCGGTCATCGCCGCGACGCTCTCCCTGCGTCCCCCGACGCCGGAGCGCACCTGGGGCTTCCGGCGCATCGAGATCCTGGCCGCCCTCGGGCAGGCGACGCTGCTCCTCGCCGTCGCGATCTACGCGGCGTTCGAGGGAATCTCCCGCCTGTACGCGCCGCCCGACGTCCCGGGACCCGAGCTCATCGTCTTCGGCGTCATCGGGCTCGCCGCCAACGTCGCGGCCATCCTGCTGCTGACACGCAGCCGGAAGGACAACCTCAACCTACGGGCGGCGTTCCTCGAGGTCGTCGGCGACGCCCTCGGGTCGCTCGGCGTGATCGTGGCCGGCGTCGTCATCTGGACGACCGGCTTCGCACGGGCGGACGCGATCGCGGGTCTCGCGATCGCCGCCCTCATCGCGCCGCGCGCGTGGGTCCTCATGCGGGACGCCACGTCGATCCTCATGGAGTTCACGCCGCGAGGGCTGGACATCGAGGCGGTCCGCACGCACATCGAGGGCGTGGAGCACGTGGTCGCCGTCCACGACCTGCACGCCTCGACCGTCGCCACTGGCCTGCCGACCCTCTCCGCGCACGTGGTCGTCGACGACGAGTGCTTCCGCGACGGCCACGCGGCCGAGGTGCTGGCCAACGTCCGCGCGTGCGTGGCGGGGCACTTCGACGTCTCGATCCTGCACTCGACGTTCCAGGTCGAGCCGCGGCACCTGAGCGCAGCCGAGCCCGAGGGCGTCCGGCACCCGTAGGCGGTGCGTCCTCGCAGGCGGGAGCTATCCCCCGGTCAGCCGCAGGACGGGGACCAGGACCAGGGTGAGCGCGCCGAGCACGCTGAGCGCGAGGCGTGCATCGTTCGACCGGCACCAGCGCGCGGCGAGCCGGCTCCACTCCTCGCCGGACACGGCCCCACCCGGCTCGCCACGGCGCCCCCGCCCCTCCGCGAGCCGGCGGTTGATCGGCACGTTGACGGCCACGGTGAGCACCGTGGCAACGATCATCGCGACGGCCCCGACGCCGGCGAGGACGGCCGCCACCCCGCCGTCCGGGAGCGCCCACACCGCGGTCACGACGGCAGTGACGGGTGCCGCCATGAACAGCGTGAGGAACGGCGGCCGCTCCACCGCCTCGTTGAGGGCGTCGAGCTCGGCGCCCCCGTCGGCCCGGCGGCCAAGCACCCGGGCCGTCACGCTGAACGCGAAGTAGAAGCCGGCCAGCACCGCGGCGATGACCCCGGCTGCGACGGCGACGATCACCCACGGCGTCATCCCTGCCTCCCTCCCGGCCCCGGCCGCTCGTTGCTGGGTGACGATTCCACGATGCCCATGCGGACAAGGCTCCCACCGCCGGCCATCCGGTGCTGGGTCGCGACGCGCGCAACCGTCCGCCCGGCCTCCGTCATGCGACGAGCCCGCGCTCGCGCAGGGCCGGCATGACGTCGTCGACGAGCAGACGTGCGCTGCCGAGCGAGCCGCCCGGGAACGCGATGAAGCCGTCGATGGACCGGGCCGCCGCGCGCTCCTCGATCGCCGCGACCGCATCCGCGGGGGTGCCGATCACCGTCCAATGGCGCCCGCCCGCCTCGGCCCTGTCGATGCGCCCGGCGAGGTCGTCGCCGTCGCCGAGGGCGCCGTCGTCGGACCCGGCGCGTCCCTCCGCGCTGACGTAGAGCGCCCACGCCTCGGCCCTCGTGGGCGCGAGGAACAGGCTGAGGCCCGGCAGGACCGCGACGGCGCCGCGCCCACGCCCGGCCGCCCTCGCCCGGGCGGCGAGGTCGGTCCGCAGCTCGGCGGAGGTCTCCGGCCGCGGGGCCAGGCAGAAGACCATGTCCGCGTGCCGGGCCGCGAAGTCCCGGCCCGCCTCGGAGTCGCCGGCCTGCAGAAGGGGAAGCCGCCCGACCCGCACCGACGGCGTCGTCAGCGGCCCGGCGACGGTGAAGTTCTCGCCGTCGTGGTCGATCGGCCGGACGAGGCCAGGGCCGGCGAAGGCGCCGGAGTCTCGGTCGATGACGAGCGCTTCGGTGCGGAACGAGTCGCGCAGCGACTCGACGACGTCGAGGAACTCCTCCGCGCGCCGCCAGCGGCCGGCGGAGTCCGCCGAGCGGGGCGCCGCGTGGTTCGCGTCGCCGCCGAGGGAGGTGACGAGGTTCCACCCGATGCGCGGGCCGGCCAGGTGCTCGAGCGAGGACAGCTGGCGAGCGACCGTGAACGGGTCCGCGAAGGTCGCCGAGATCGTGGCGACGAGGGTGATCCGGGTGGTGGCCGCGGCGAGCGACGCGAGCTGGACGATCGGGTCCAGCCCCATCTGCCCGATCCCCCGGGCGAGCGCGTCGGGACGCACCTCGGCCGCGTCGGGGCGGAAGGCGAGGTCGAACCCGGCGGCGTCGGCCCCGCGGACAAGCTCCGCCGTCGGGCCGCCGGAGAAGAGCTCTTCGACCCGCGAGTCCTCCCGCCGCCAGGCCTCCGCCCGCCACCAGGTGGGGGCGAGCGAGACGCCCGTGACGAGCGTCCCGACGGGGTGGGTCACGCGCCGGCGACGGACTCGAGGTCGACGACCTCGAACTCCAGGAGGCTCGCGCCAGTCGCGACGGGCTTGCGCTTCTCCCCGCTGTGGGCGGCGTCGGCGCGCTGCTCGCGCCACCGCTGGAAGTCCGCCTCCGTGGCCCACGTCGTCACCACGAAGTAGCGGGTCTCCCCCGCGGTCGGCCGCAGCAGCTGGAAACTCTCGAAACCGGGCTCCTTGTCGACGGCGTGCTTGCGGGCGGCGAAGCGGTCCTCGAGCTCGGGACCGGCCCCCTCGGGGATCTCGATGGCGTTGATCTTGACGACGGACACGTGGCCTCCCGGACGAATCGACTTGTCAGCCCCGAGGCTAGGTCTTCGACCTGGGAGTTCGCCGGGAGGGCCGACGATCGGTCACCGACTCGTCGGGCAGACCGGGTCGGCGCACGCAGTCACGTTCCGAGATCGTGAGGACGTAAGCGCATTCGCCGCACCCACCTCGGGCGTGCACCGTGGTGCCGTTACCAGGGTTCGGGTTCGTCCGGCGGGTTACAGGTGGGACCACTGTCGTGTTCGGTGTCGTGGTCGTCGACACCGCCGATGATCTGTGGTCTCGATGGTGTGCGTTTCGGTGGTGGGTCGAACCAGCCGTCGGGCAGGTCGACCCAGGACTCCGGCGGGATGCCGGTCGGGTCGGGATCGGGTCCGCACGCGGACCCGGCCGCCGGCTGACCTCCGCCACGACCAGTGCCGTCAGTGCCGTCAGTGCCGTCATCGGGCAGGCTCCCGCCCGTACCCGGACCTGTGCCCGCGCCCGCGCCCGCGCCCGCGCCCGCGCCAGCGTCCGTGCTCATGTCTCCCTCGGCTGACCTGGACGCTTTCGACCCGGTCTCGTCCGGCGGTTCGGCTTCGGCGCGTTCCTGCTGGAGCTCGTCGGGGATGACGGGCAGTGGTGCGGGCGTGATGATCCGGCCGTCGGGTCTGGTGAAGATCCAGGTGCCGTCGGTGCGGGTGATGGTGATATCTCGTTTGTGGACGTAGGAGTGGTGGGTCCAGCACAGCAGGATGCCGTGCTCGACGTCCGTGGGTCCGGCGTCGGCGAACCACTGCAGCGAGTGGTGGATCTCGCCGAACTCGGCCGACGCGGTGCATCCGGGGAACTGGCAGTGCTCGTCGCGGGCGATGACACCGCGGACCATGCCGGCGGTGTGGATGCGCTGCTCGCGCCCCACGTCCAGGACTTCTGAATCCGGGCCGAACAGCACCCGCGCCCACTGACTGTCACAGACCAGTCGGGCCAGCATCCCCGGAGACAGCGGAGACCCGTCACCAAAACGCGCCGGATCGACCCCGATCAGCTGTGCGTAGTCCAGCCCCGGATCGATCCGGTGGTTCCGGCCGCCCGAGGCGGCCGGCCCA
>FUHX01000010.1 GCA_900163555.1 Actinomycetales bacterium JB111
TAGAGTCAGCCCACACCCCATCCCCCGAGGGAGACTCGATGTCGTCGCCCGGACACCCGTCACCGGCACGCACGTCGCCGGCAGACGCGGTCGCACCCCTCGTCCTCGCGCTGGACGTGGGGTCGACCGCCACCCGCGCCGGCCTCTACGACGCGACCGGCCGGGAGGTCGAGGGCGCCCACCACAAGATCGCCCACACCCTCGCCACCGACCTCGACGGCGCCTCGACGATCGACCCGGACCAGGTGGTCCGCGAGGTCGCGGAGGTCCTCGGCGAGGTGGCCCCGAAAGCGGAGGGTCACCCGGTCGCCGCGGTGTCCCTGGCGACCTTCTCCTCCTCACTCGTGGGCGTCGACCCCCTCGGCAAGGCGATCACCCCGTGCCTCACGTACGCGGACTCGCGGTGCGCGTCCGAGGTTCAGCACCTGCGCTCCCGCCTGGACGAGTCCGAGATCCAGCGCCGCACCGGGAGCCGCATCCACGCCAGCTACGTGGCGCCGAAGCTGCGCTGGTTCCGGCGGTCCGAGCCCGCACTCTTCGCGAACGTCTCCCGCTGGCTGTCGCTCCCGGAGTACATCCACCTCCGGATCCTCGGCGTCGCCGTGGCCGGCACCCCGACGGCGGCGTGGACCGGGCTGCTCAACCGGCACACCGGGCAGTGGGACTCGCAGATGGTGCGACTCTCCGGCATCGAGAGGTCCCAGCTCTCGCCGCTGCAGGATCCGGCCACGCCGATCGTCCCCGTGTCGAAGGCCCGAAGGAAGATCCGGGAGGTCTGGCCCGCGCTTCGTGACGCCGCCTGGTTCCCCGGTGTCGCGGACGGCCTGGCGGCCAGCATCGGCAGCGGCGGGTTCGACCCGGCCGTCACCGTGGCGTCGACCTCCACGACCGGGGCGATGCGGCGCATCCTCGACACGAACCCGACCGACGTGCCGCCGGGCCTGTGGTGCTACCGCATCGACGACACCCGCTCGATCGTCGGCGGCGCGCTCAACGACGTCGGCGCGGCCGTCTCGTGGGTGACCGACACGCTCCGGCTCCCCACGGACGGCTCGCTGGAGGCGGCGCTCGAGGCGGACCCGGTGGACTCCACCCCGCTCGTGCTCCCGTTCCTCAGCGGCGAGCGCTCCACGGGATGGTCGATCGACGCCCGCGCGTCGCTCCTGGGCGTGGGGCTCGGCCACGGGCCCATGGACATCGCCCGCGGCGTCGTCGAGGGGGTGGCACTGACCTACGCGCGGCTCGCCCGGCAGCTGCAGGAGCTCGCGGCCCCGCCGTCGGTGGTGCGCGTGAGCGGGAGCATGGCGAAGCGGGTCCCGGCGTTCACGCAGATCCTTGCCGACGCCCTCGGCGTCCCCGTCTCCGCCGCCGGCGTCAAGCGCGCGACCCTCCGGGGCGCAGCGCTCCTCGCGCTGGAGACGGTCGCGCCGTCGACCGAGCGCGTCGACGTCCCCGCGGGTGCGGCGATGCACCCGCGGCCGCACAACTCGGCGCACTACCGGCAGCGGCTCGAGCGCTTCGAGGACGCCTACGCGGCCGTGACGCCGCTGTAGGCCCGCCGGGCAGGTGATCGGCTCGCGGCAGTCGGCCCACTGGCGTCGAGCACCCCGCGGACGTTCGTGCCACGACGGTGCCGGGTCGCCAACCTTCGCGACGGCGGCGCCGTCGGGTGACGGCCGGCGGTGTCATCGCCGGGGGTTGCCCCAGGGGTCCTGGTAGCCGTCCGGTCGATCTCCCCATTGCTCCTGCTGGCCGGGCTGGGGCGGTCCGGGCTGCTGCTGGCCCGGCTGAGGCTGCCCCGGCTGGGGCTGGCCGGGCTGCTGGGGCGATCGGCCCTGGGGGCCTGGCTGCCACATCTGCTGCGGTCCGGCCTGCTCCGACTGGGGCTGCCCCGGCGGCGGCGCCACAGGCGCACCCGGCTGCTGCACCCCCGGCACCTGACCCGGCTGCTGCGCGCCGGGTGCTCCCGGCGCGGGCGCGCCCTGCCCGCCCCCGGCGCGCTGGATCCGCGCCACGAGGTCGGCCTCGAAGGGCAGGTACTTCTTCTTCATGTCACCGCTCGGGCAGCTGAACTCCCAGTGGTTGCCGTCGGCCATCGTGAGGTGGACGCCGTACATCGTCCGCTGGGTCTGCTCGTTCCAGAGCTGACCGAGGGACTCGTACCGGAACGTGGCGACGACCGCCGTCGGCTTCCACCTGCCGAAGCCGGCGACCGTGCTCAGCACGACGAGATCGTTCGGGGTGAGCGCGAGGACGACCGGTCCCTCGGGCGGGCCCGGCATTCCGAGCACGTGCCCGCCGGTCCGCACGTCCTTGTCGAAGACGGCACCCGCGATGGCCGCGCCGATGGACGTCTTCCGGCGGCCGCCGCCCATCTGGTTCTGGATCCACTGCTGGCCGTCACGCGGCAGGAGCAGCTGGGCGTCGTCGGGCGCGTACCCGAGGACCTGGGTGACCTGCTCGACGAGCTTCGGGTTCGGCATTGTTCCCCCTCGTGGCGCGGAGCCGCGTGCCGCCTCCGCTGCGATGCTGAGACGGTACTCCGCCGCGCAGCCAGATACGCGGAGGACGGATTCGCAGAGGATTGTGCGGGCATTCCCAGGGGTTGCCCAGGTTCGTGCCGTTCAGTCATCCCCATGAACAGCTTCCCGGAAGACACCGACCCGAACTGGCGAGTTCAGGGCTCCTGCATCGGCGCCGACACCGATGACTTCTTCCCCGAAGGTCAGGGCAAGGCGGTGGACGCGCAGATCGCTCGAGCGAAGGCCATCTGCGCCGACTGCCCCGTCGCCCAGACGTGTGTGGAATTCGCGCTCCGCACCAACCAGCCGTTCGGCATCTTCGGCGGGACCACCCCGTCGGAGCGCCGGACGATCCGGAAGGAGCGCAAGATCGTCGCCGCATAGGGCGGGTGGGCCGCCCTGCGGTGGACGGGGGAAAGGGGCTCTCACAGGTGCGCTTGGTACACGCACCGACGGGTCCCGACAATGAGAGGCGACGCTCGATCGTCGCCGATGGGCCGGCAGCGGCTTCCCAGCCGCTGCCGGCCCATCGCTGTCTCGACGGGGCCTTCAGCGCCCGGCGAACCGGGCCGGCCAACCGACCCGCTCAGCGAACCGGCCCGGCCAACGCGCCCGGCCGATCCGCCAAGACATCCGGCCCGGCCAACGCTCCGGGCGAACTGGCCCACCCGGCCACAGTCCGGCCGGCCGCCGTCACTCCCCGGTGAGGACCTCGCCGTCGGGGACGCTGCCGTCCACGGACTCGGCGTCGATCTCCACCCGGCCCACGACGTCGACCCCGGACCCGAACGTGACCGCCCCGTTCACCGTGAGCGACTCCGCGCGCAGCAGCGACGGCGGGCCGTCCGGGAACGCGGCGTCGAGCTGGTCCACGGTCCGGTAGGCGTCCCGGTCGAGCGAGATGAGCGGGACCGGGTCCATGCGGGCGACCAGCCGGTGGCCGTCCCCGAGCTCGTAGGCGTCCGAGCGCACGAGCAGCAGGTCGTCGGTGGTCTTCACCGGGAGGAACCGCTCCCGGCCCACCTCGATCGGCTCCGCCCCGTCGAACAGCTCGATCGCCGCGCCCATCGCGGACTCCATCTGGATGACCCTCGGCGAGGACGGGTCGCTCGGGTCGACCGTCTTCACGTTGCGGATGAGCGGCAGGTCGAGCACGCCGCCACGCTCGCGCAGCACGCGGTCCAGGGCCTGAAGGTCGAACCAGAGCGAGTTGGTGTTGAAGTACCGGTGCCGGGCGATGTCGGAGAAGGCGCCGCGGTCGTCGTCGGCGGTCTGTGCCGTCTCCCGCAGGACCAGACGCTCGTCCGAGCGACGGACGGCGAGGTGCCCGCCCTTGCGGTCGGCGGCCGTGCGGCGGCAGACCTCCATGGCGAACGGCGCGCCGGAGGCCGCGAACCAGCCGGCCAGGCGCGCGTCCGGGGCCGCGCCCAGGTTGTCGATGTTGGAGACGGTGAGGTACCGGTACCCGGCGTCGAGGAGGGTGCGCGGGAGGTCGAGGTCGTACAGGGCCGTGTACAGGTCGCCGTGCCCGGGCGGCGCCCACTCGAGCTCCGGGTCCGCCGGCCACTCGACGGGCGCGAGGTCGTCCTCGGTGAGCCGCGGGACCTGGTTCTGCACGAAGTCCTGCGGGACGCCGTCGACCGTGATGTCCGGGTGGGCGGCGAGCGCCTCGCGGGTCGGCGCCTTGGTGCGGAAGGACTGCATGAGCACCAGCGGGAGCCGGGACCCGGTCACCTCGCGGGCGGCACGGAGCTGCCCGACGACGATGTCCAGGAAGGTCTCCCCGCCCCGCACGGGCAGCAGCGATTTCGGGCCGGTCATTCCCATCGACGTGCCGAGCCCGCCGTTGAGGCGGAGGAAGGCGGTCTCGCTCAGCGCCTGCTCGGCCGCGTCGTCGTCGACGTCGACCTCGAACAGGCGGGGCACGTCGGTGAGCGGCTCGATGTCCGACTCGGCGATCGTGCCCGAGGATCCCCCGAGCAGCTGGTCGTAGTAGGAGGCGAAGACGCGCTGGGCGGTCTCGGAGGTGCCCGCGTCCGCCATCTTGGACAGGGCGGCGGCAAGTCCGGCAGTGGTCATCCGTGCACGTTACCGCCGGGATCCGGCCGCCGGGCGCGTCGGCACGCCCGGCGGGGCCACGGCGGCAGGCGGGCCCTCCGCACAAAGGCCCCCGCGCGCAGGCCGACTGGTGGGACCCGACTGGCAGGTTGTGCGCCCGGAACGTGCCGGTTGGGTCCCACCAGTCCCGCCGGGGGCAGCGCGCCACCTCGCACCGCGCCGCCCCCGCAGCCTCACCCCTGAAGGACGAGATCCGGGCGCCACCGCGCGGCCGCCGGGCCCCGGTGCTGGCAGGATGACGCTGGCGCCGGTGCGACTCGCCCGGCCGACACGAGGGGCGTGGAGGAACGCATGAGTCTGGAACCGCAGCGCGAGAGCAGGCCTGCTCCGCCGATCGGCCTGATCATGCTCGGGATCGCGGCGGTCACCGTCATCGCGATGGCGGGCATCCAGACCATCAGCTCGATCGTCGCGCCCGCGTTCTTCGGTCTCACGATGGTGGTGACCGCGCGCCCGCTGATCGTATGGCTGCGCCGCTACCTCCACCTGCCCGGGTGGCTGGCCACGCTCATCACCCTGCTCGTCGTCTACATCGTGCTGCTCGCCATCCTCGGCGGCATCATCTACGGCGTCAGCGAGACCGGGCGCCTGCTGCCGCAGTACACCTCGAACTTCCAGCAGATCTACAACGACGTCCTCGTCTGGCTGTCCGGCCTCGGCGTCGACGTCACGAACTACGAGCAGTACCTCGCCCAGATCGACTTCAACCAGATCATCGGCGTCGTCGGACAGATCACGAACGCCCTGACGTCGACGACCTCCCAGGCCATCCTGTTCATCGTCGTCACCGCGTTCATGGGCTTCGACACGATCTCCGTCAAGGGCCGCACCGAGTCGCTGCGCGAGGCCGCCCCCTACCTGACCGACGCGCTCACCGGCTTCGCCACCCAGGTCCGCAAGTACTGGGTGGTCTCCACCGTGTTCGGCGCGATCGTCGCCGTGTTCGACGGCATCGCCCTCATGTGGATGGGCGTGCCGCTGCCGTGGACGTTCGCGCTGTTCGCGTTCGTCACGAACTACATCCCGAACATCGGCTTCGTCATCGGCCTCATCCCGCCGGCGCTCATCGCCCTGCTCGACGGCGGCGTCAGCACGATGATCTGGGTCATCGTCGTCTACATCATCATCAACAACGGCTTCCAGACCTTCATCCAGCCGAAGGTCACCGGCGACGCCGTGGGGCTGAACTCGACCATCACGTTCATCTCCCTCGTGTTCTGGACCGCCATCGTCGGCCCGATGGGCGCAATCCTCGCCGTCCCGCTCACCCTGTTCGCGAAGGCCGTGCTCATCGACTCCGACCCGCGCACGAAGGTCTTCGCCGTGTTCATGCAGGCGGGGGACAAGAAGATCACCGGCACGCAGTCGGAGATAGATGCGAGCGCCCGGCTGCGCGCCGAGCGCCGGGGCCGTAACGCCTCCGGGAGCCGGGCGGACGAGGAGGCGGAGTCCGCCCGCACGGGACGGAAGGGCAGCGAGATCACGATCGGCGAGCTGCGCCGCGCCCGGGCCTCCTCCCCCGACGCCGCAGCCGGGCAGGGTGCGCCGCGCCGGGACGTGCAGGGGGAGGCCCGTCCGGCCGAGACCCCGCAGGGCGAGGCCGCTCGGGGCGAGGATCGGGCTGCCGAGACCCGGTCCGCCGAGACCCAGCGGTCGATCGCGCGGCCGACCACGGGCGGGCACCCGATCCGTCCGTCGGCACCGCGCCCGACCACGGGCGGGACGGACTACGACGCAGGGGGCCCGACCAGGGAGAACCCGGAGCGCGGCCGCGAGGGCGACGGCGAGTCCGGTCCTCCCCCGACCTACCCGCCGTCCGCCCCCGACGGCGACACGACCGGCTCGTAGCCCGCCCGTGGCCAGGATCCAGGCTTAGCCCAGGGCATACAACCGTCCGCGACCTGGTCGACCCTCGCCAGCGCGGGCGGGCGCCATTACACATGTGCCCATGACCTCTCACGACCAGCTCACCCAGCTCGCGTCCGGCGTGACGATCCCGTCCGTGGGCTTCGGTACGTTCCAGATCCCGCCGGCCGACACCCAGGCGGCGGTCGAGTCCGCACTGTCGATGGGCTACCGCCACGTCGACACCGCGGCCGCGTACAACAACGAGGCCGGCGTGGGCGCGGCCCTGCGCGCCTCCGGGCTGCGCCGCGACGACGTCTTCATCACCACGAAGCTCCGCAACGGCGAGCAGGGCCACGACAACGCGCTCACGGCCTTCGACGACTCGCTCGAGCGCCTCGGCCTCGACCATGTCGACCTCTACCTCATCCACTGGCCGGTCCCCTCGAAGGACCTG
Organism: Actinomycetales bacterium JB111; assembly: GCA_900163555.1. Taxonomy (GTDB): domain Bacteria; phylum Actinomycetota; class Actinomycetes; order Actinomycetales; family Actinomycetaceae; genus JB111. The sequence continues at coordinate 6,943 of FUHX01000010.1, forward strand.
TACGTGGAGACCTGGCGCGCGCTCGCCGAGATCAAGGCCTCCGGCCGCGCCCGTGCGATCGGCGTCTCGAACTTCATGCCCGAGCACCTCACCCGCATCGCCGACGAGACCGGCGTCCTGCCGGACGTCAATCAGATCGAGGTGCACCCGACCCTGCAGCAGCGCGACGTCGTCGCGGCCTGCCGCGAGGCCGGCATCGCGGTCGAGTCCTACTCGCCGCTCGGCCAGGGCGCCGACCTCCAGTCCGAGACGGTCGCCGAGCTCGCCGACGGGCACGGCGTGACCCCGGGTCAGGTCGTGCTCCGCTGGCACATCCAGCACGGCTTCATCGTCATCCCGAAGTCCGTCAACCCGGACCGCATCTCCGCGAACCTCGACCTGTTCCGCTTCGAGCTCACCGAGAGCGAGATGGCGACGCTGGACGGCATGGACACCGACGAGCGCATCGGCGGGGACCCGCGCGTCTTCGACTTCTCCCAGATCCGGGACTGAGCGGACGACCTGACCGCCAGTCGATACGCCGAGGCCGGGGGCGACACGCCCCCCGGGCACCGGCGTATCGTTCTTTTTCCGGGCGGCGGCCCCAGCCGCCCCACCCCTGTCGGCCGCGGCCGACGCTACGCAACCACCCGGAGGCAACCGAAGTGTCAGTACCCCTCGCCTATGTCATCGCCGGATCCGAAGCCACCGGTGGCGCCGGCATCCAGGTCGACCTGAAGACCTTCCAGCAGCTCGGCGTGTACGGGGTGGGCACGCTGACCTGCATCGTGAGCTTCGACCCGAAGAACGGCTGGGCGCACCGGTTCGTGCCGGTGGACCCCCAGGTCATCGCGGATCAGATCGAGGCCGCGACCTCGGCCCACGCCCTGCGCACCGTGAAGATCGGCATGCTGGGGACGCCGGCGACGATCGAGACGGTCGCCGCGGGCCTGGCGTCGCAGGAGTGGGACAACGTGGTCGTGGACCCGGTGCTCATCTGCAAGGGCCAGGAGCCCGGCGCCGCGCTCGACACGGACAACGCCCTGCGCGCCCAGATCCTCCCCCACGCCACCGTCGTCACGCCGAACCTCGTCGAGTCGACGATCCTGTCCGGGGCCGACTCGATCGGCACGGTCGACGAGCTCATCGAGGCCGCGAAGGTCATCGGCCGGCAGGGCCCGAAGTACGTGGTCGCCAAGGGCGGCGTGGAGCTGCCCGGCGACGAGGCCATCGACGTCGTGTGGGACGGCGAGGACGTCACCGTCCTGACCGCGCCGAAGATCGGCGAGCACCGCGTCTCCGGCGCCGGCTGCACGCTGGCCGCGGCGATCACGGCCGAGCTCGCCAAGGGTGCCGACGTGCCGTCGGCGACCCGGACCGCCAAGGACGTCGTCTCCGCCGGCATCGAGGCGCGCGTTTCCGCCGCCACCCCGTTCGACACCGTCTGGCAGGGCGCCTACCAGGGCTGATTCCCGACGACGATCGGCCGGGTCCCGCACGGGGCCCGGCCGATCGTCACTTCTTGCGGCGCCGGTCGGAGATGATCCACCCGTTCGCGATCCACAGGATCGCGACGAGCGCACCGCCGCCGACCGCGTAGAGCTTCGTGGCGTCCGTCCCGCCGACCCATATCCAGCCGAGCCCGTACACGATCGTGACGAGCAGGGCGATCCGCGGCATCCAGCGGATGACGGGATCGTCCTGGTCGGACTCGTACTCGGTGTTCACATCAGCCTCCGGTTCTCGGACTCGCGGCTGTGGACCGCGGGCCGCTCGCAGCGGGACGGCGGCCGTGCGGCCCCCTCGACGCGGCCTGTGACCCAGGACACGACGGTGCCGAGGGTAACCCGTGGCGCCAGGCCTCGCATCCCGCCGCGCGGCACGCCGACGCGGATCGGCGGCACTCAGGCCGACGCGGACCGGTCAGCACTCAGGCCACCGCGTCCCGGTCGGCGCTCAGGCCGACGCAGACCGGCCGGCACTCAGGCCGCCGCGGCCGGGTCCGCACTCGGCGCGGCCGGCGCGTCGCGCCGGCCGCGCCGGACCGGCTACGCCCAGGGGGAGATGACGACCTTGCCGATCATCCCGCGGTCGCGGACCCGCTGGAGCGCCTCGACCGTCCGGTCCAGCGGCAGCACCTCGTCGATGACGGGGTCGATCGCCCCGGTGGAGACAAGCTCGAGCAGCCCCGCGATGTCGCGCTCCCGGAATCCGTTGGACCCGATGACCTGGATCTCGAAGGAGTAGATGTAACGCAGGTCCTCCGCCGGGTCGAAGCCCGCGGTCGCGCCGCACACGAGGATCTTCCCGCCGAGCCCCACGCTCTTCAGCGTCGGCTTCCAGGTGTCGCCGCCGGTGAAGTTGACGATGACGTCGAAGCCGGTGGAGGCGTCGAAGCGCTGCGGCTTGCCGAGGTTCTCCCGGGTCCACCTCGCGAAGTCGGTCTCGCGGTAGTTGATGTACTGGTCCGCCCCGAGCTCGAGGAGCCGCTCGCCCTTCTCGTCCGAGCCGACGGCCGCGACCACGTGGGCGCCGAGGTGCTTCGCGAGGAGCACGGACGCGGTGCCCACGCCGCCCGAGGCGCCGAGGACGAGGACCTTGTCCCCCGCCTTGATCGTCTGCTTGTCGACGATCATGCGGTGCGCGGTGCCGTAGGCGACCGGCAGCGCGGCGGCCTGCTCGTAGGTGACGTTCTCGGGAAGGGCGATGAGCCGCTCAGCCTCGGCGGTCGCGTACTGGGCCAGTCCGCCGTCGCGCGTCTCGCCCATGAGGTCCGGCCCGAGCATGGGGTTGACGACCACGCGGTCACCGACCGACCAGCCGGTCACGCCCTCGCCGAGGGCCTCCACGTCCCCGACGACGTCCAGGCCCGGGATCACCGGGAGCGGGATCGTGATGCCCGGCATCCCGTTGACCGTGAAGATGTCGTGGAAGTTCAGGGACGTCGCGCGCACCTTGACGACGACCTCACCGGCGGCCGGCTCGGGACGCGGGTACTCCTCCTCGACCGACACCCCCTCGACGTCGCCGTGCTCGCGCAGGACCGCTGCCCTCATGGTTGCCATGTCTGAAATGTCCTCCGTTGGTCGCTTGGTGGGTCGGTGCCGCGCGGGCCCGACTCGGCGCCGGGCCTACGCGCTGCTCAGTCGCGACGGATCAGTCGCGCTCGACGAACAGCGAGGCGTAGTCCGGCTCCTCGTCGATGATGCCGTAGCGGACCGAGGCCTCGCCGATGGTCTCAAGAGCGCCGAGGTCGTCGTCGTTCACGAACAGCGGGAGGTTCGAGCGGGACGCCGAGTCCTCCTCGAAGCCGAACTCGTCGACCGCGACCTGGCGGACGCGGTCGGGGTTCTCCGCGGCGAGGTCGATGGCCTCGGTGATGGCGTCGTCGAAGGCCTGGACGACGTCGGGGTTCTCGGCGTTGAACTGCTCGGAGGTGAAGTAGTAGCCCGATACCTGGCCGGGAAGGGAGTGGGCGCCCGGGGAGAGGACGTTGCGCCAGCCGCGGTCCAGGCCGGGGGTGCGGAACGGCTCGACGAACCAGACGGCGTCGACGTCGCCGCGCTCGAGCGCGTCGTACATGTCGGAGTAGTTCAGCTGCGTCCAGGTGACCGAGTCGGTGTCGACGCCGTGGTCCTCCAGCGCGAGCCGGATCGTCACCTCGCCCAGGTTCTGCAGGGTGTTGACGGCGATGTTCGCGTCGGCGAGGTCCTCCGGCCCCTGGATGTCGCTGTCGGGCAGGACGAGGACCGCGTAGTCGTCCTCCTCCTCGGTCTCCTGCTGGGCGTAGGCGGAGTGGACGAGCCGGATCGGCAGGCCCTGGTCGATCGCCGCGAGCTCGCTGACGGCGTTGGAGTAGCCGATCTGGTTCTCCTGGCTGAGCACGCTCGGGATGACGGCGGCGCCGCCCTCCGCCAGGTTCACGGTGACGTCGAGCCCGTGCTCCTCGAAGATGCCCTCCTCGATGCCGAGGTACACGGCGGCGGCCTCGAAGGCCGGGATCTGGCCGATGTTCAGCTCGGTCAGGCCGCCGTCCTCGGCGGAGTCGTCGTCCCCGCCGCACGCGGTGAGCAGCGTGGCGGGCAGGGCGAGCGCGGCGATCCCGGCGGCAAGGCGACGGCGTGGGCGGGGTGAGGTGGACATGACTCTCCTGGGGCGTAGGTGGGGAAGCGGATCGGGACGTGTGACGGATGAGTGGCCGGAGCCTGCGCGACCCGGTGTGCGGGTCGTGGCGTACGGGCCGCGGGCTTGGCTCGCGGGGTGACGGGCCCGCACGGGCGGGACGTCGTCGTCGGGGAGGGGTGTCGGCGGGGTGGGGTGTCGGGCGCGACGGCCGGTCAGGCCGCGTCCCGCACCATGTCGCGGATGCGGGCGAAGACCTGGGCGCGCAGGGCCGCGAACTCGGGCAGGGACTTGGTGGCGATCTGGTCGCGCGGCTGGGGCAGCGGGACGTCGACGATCTCCGCGACCCGGCTGGGCGAGCGGGTGACCACCGCGACCCGGTCGGAGAGGTAGATCGACTCGTCGACGTCGTGGGTGACGAAGACGATCGTCGTGCCGGTCTCGGCGCGCACCCGCAGCAGCAGGTCCTCGAGGTCGGCGCGGGTCTGGGCGTCAACGGACGCGAACGGCTCGTCCATGATGAGCACCTTCGGCCGGTAGGCGATCGCGCGGGCGATGGCCACGCGCTGCTGCATGCCGCCCGAGAGCTGGCTCGGCTTCTTGTGCGCGGCGTCGGCCAGGCCGACCTCCTCGAGCGCCCGGGTCACGCGGACCTCGCGCTCGGCCGCCGTGCTGCCGTCCTTGACGAGCGGGAGCTCGACGTTCGTGCGCACGGTCACCCACGGCAGCAGGGACCGGGCGTCGTCCTGGAAGACCACGGCGAACTCACGGGGCGGGCCGTCGACCGTCACGCCGTCGAAGGTGACGGTGCCCGAGGTGGGGGTGTCGAGCCCAGCGATGCAGCGCAGCAGCGTGGTCTTGCCCGCGCCGGACGGGCCGACTATCGAGAACAGCTCGCCCTCCGCGACGTCGAAGGACATGCCGTCGACGGCGGCGAAGTCCCCGCGGCGCGAGGAGTAGGTCTTGTTGAGATCGGTGACTGTGAGCACGTGGGGTCCTTGGGGGTGGGGCGCGGTCAGTCGCGGGCGGCAAGCGGGTCGACGGCGCGGCGCAGGCGGCGCTCGAGGAGCGAGTACAGGAAGGTCAGAACGAATCCGAGGACGCCGAGCAGGAGGATCCCGGACCACATCTCCAGCAGGCGGAAGCTGGACTGGGCCTGGGTGATGACGTACCCGAGGCCCTCGCGGCTGCCCACCATCTCGGAGGTGACCATGAGGATGAGGCCGATCGGGATGGCGATGCGGATGCCGACCAGGATGCGCGGCGTCGCCGCGGGAAGGACGATGTAGCGCTGGCGCTGCAGGCCCGTGATCTGGAAGGCCCGCGCCGAGTCGGCGAGCGTGCGGTCGACGGCGCGTGCGCCGTCGGCGGTGCTCAGCAGGACGGGCCAGACGCACCCGAGGGCGATGAGGAAGATCTTCATGTTCGTCCCGACGCCGAAGAGCATCATCGCGAACGGGATGAGGGCGGTCGCGGGGATCGCCCGGACGAACTCCAGGGCCGGGGAGACGACGCGCTCGACGATCGACAGCTGGCCGATGACGAGCCCGATGACGATCCCGGCAACGATCGCGATGGCGAGGCCGGCGAACAGGGTCTTCAGGCTCGCCAGGAGGTTGTGCACCCCGGCCTCGGACGTCCAGTACTCCGCGGCCTCGGCGACGATCCTGTCGAGGGCGGGGAAGTAGATGTTCGTGCTGTCCACGGTCGCGAGGTACCAGATCGCCAGGGCCGTGAGGACGCCGAGCAGGCCGAGGACGAACCGGCCGGCGGGCGCCGCGAGCGCCGACTTCGCGCGCTTCATCTAGCGGCCCTCCGATCCGTTGGTGCCAAGCGCACGCTCCGCGCGTCGCACGAGGGCGTTGACCGCGATGCCGACGACCCCGGTCACGGCGATGTACGCGTACATGCGGGCCGGGTTCGACGCGCTGCGGGACAGGGCGATCTCCTGGCCGAGGCCGTGGATGCCGATGATGATCTCGGCCGTCACCACGAGGATGAGCGCCGTGGAGGCGGCGAGCCGCGTGGCCGTCGCGAGGTACGGCAGCATGCTCGGCAGCTGGATGTACCGCACGCGTTGGACGCGGCTGAAGCTGAAGGCCCGCGCCGTGTCCGCGGTGATCGGGTGCACCGAGCGCGCGCCGGCGATCGCGGGGACGAGCACCTGCCAGAAGGCGGCGAAGACCGCGAGGGTGAGCGCCGCGGAGGACTGGGTGCCGATCGTCAGGACGACGAGCGGGATGAGCGCGACCGACGGCACCGGCCGCAGGAACTCGATGACCGGGTGGAGGAAGGCCTCCAGCGGCGGCACGACGCCGATGAGCAGGCCGAGCAGGGAGCCGCCGACGACGGAGATGACGAGGGCGAGCAGCCAGGTCGTGGCCGTGGCGGCGAGCGCGGACCAGAAGTCGCCCGTGGCCACCTCGTCCACGAGCGCGCCGAGGATCTCGCTCGCCGGCGGGAAGTAGTCGGCCGGCAGGACGCCGCTGCGCGTGAGGACCTCCTGGAGGACCAGGAGGAGCAGGATGAAGCCGGCCGCGGCCGCGGCGATGCCGAGCCCGCCGGCCCGACGACGACGCGTCGTCCGCGCACCGCGCCTGGCGGGCGCGGGGTCGAGGTTGGGCGTGCTCGCCGGGACCCGGGACCCGGCCGGGCCCGGCGTGCGGGCCGGCTCGGTCGCCGTCGGGCGGTCGGAGGTCTCCAGGCTCATGCGGCGCGCGCGATTCTCTGCTCGGCGTCCTCGATGAGGGCGTTGCGGTCCACCTTGTTGGCGGCGTTCAGCGGGAGGGAGTCGACGAACCAGATCTCGCGCGGGTGGGCGAACGCCTCGAGGTGCGTCAGTGCGTGGCTCTTCAGCTCGGCCGCCGTGGCGGACGCGCCCCGCTGCAGCACGACGAACGCGACGGGCTTGGCGTGCTTGATCGGGTCCGGGACCGGGACGACCGAGACCTGCGAGACGGCCGGGTGGGACTCGAGCACGCGCTCGACGGCGCGCGGGTAGATGTTCTCCCCGCCCGAGGCGAACATGTCGTCCTCGCGGCCGACGAAGAAGAAGAAGCCGTCCTCGTCGACGTGGAACAGATCCTTGGTGTGGTAGAAACCGTCGGCCGTGATCGGCGAGGGGATGTCGGGCCGGTTGTGGTAGCCCGTCATGAGCGCGGGGTTGCGGACCTGGAGCGTGCCGGTGCGGGTCGTCTCGACGTCGGGGCCGACGAGCTGGAGGTCGACCGCCGGGTCGGGGACGCCGACCGAGCCGAACGGGATCGGGCGCCCGTCGGCGGGGTCCGCGAAGGCGATCGGGCCGGACTCGGTGGTGCCGTAGCGGTAGGAGAAGGTCGGGTCGGAGAAGACCTCGCGCAGCCCCTCGAACAGCTCGCGCGCGGCCGGCGCGGAGCTCATGTAGATGATGCGCACCGAGTCCAGGTCGAGGCTCGCGATGAGCTCGGGCTCCTCGAGGAGCATGGCGAACATCGGCGGGACGCCGGACAGGTCGGTGACCGCGTGCTCGGCGATCGCGCGCAGGAAGTCCTGGGCCTTGAACGTCGGCAGGAGGACCACGGTCTGGCCGGCGGCGAAGGAGCGCTGCGACATTCCCAGGGCGTTCATGTGGTACAGCGGCGCGGCCACGAGGAGGCGGCCGGCGGTGTCGACCGAGCCGACGCCCCGCTCGATGACCCACAGGTGGCTCGCCTGGGAGAGGTCGACGCCCTTGGGGTTGCCGGTCGAGCCCGACGTGTAGAGGAACATCGCGGAGTCGGTCGGGGCGGGCACGACGCTCGTGAAGCTCCGCGGCGACTCGAGCAGCGTGGCGAGGAGCGCGCGGTCGACGAGGGTGACGGGCAGCCCGGTGGCGGCCTCGCGCGCGAGGTCCTCGTAGCCGGGCCCGACGAAGAGCTCGACGAGGTCGGCATCCTCGGCGATGTAGCGCACCTGGGCGGCGTGCTGCTTGTAGCCGATCGGGACCGGGACCAGCCCGGCGCGCTGGGCCGCGTAGAACGTGACGAGCCAGGCGGCGGAGTTCTCGCCGAGGATGCCGATGCGGTCGCCGAGCGCGTGGCGGTCCGTCAGCTCGGCCGCGAGGGTGTCGATCGCGCGGTCGAGCTGGCCGAACGTGTACGACGTCGACTCCCCCGCCGCGTACTCGATGATCGCCGGGTGGTCGGGCCGGTGGGTGGCGAGCGTGTCGCCCTGGTTGCGGTAGCCGAGGTCAGCCACGGCGGAGCGCCTCCTCCGCGGTGGCGTCGGCGGGCGCGGTGGTGGTGTCGGTGGTGGGCGCGGTGGTGCCGGCGGCTGCGGTGGCCGCCTCGCGCGCGGCGACGATCTGGGCCGCGACGCCGGAGGCGTAGGACCCACGGCCGGTCGCGACGAGCTTGCCGTCGGGGCCGTAGACCTCCGCCTCGGCGAACGAGACCGTGCGGCCCGGCTTGATCGCCCGGCCGACGACGCGCAGGTCCCCGCGCCCGGCGGCGCGCAGGTAGTGCGTCGTGAAGTCGATCGTGGGCACCGCGGTACCGAGGCTGCCCACGAGGGCCCAGTCGGCGGCGAGGTCGAGGAGCGAGCCGATGATCCCGCCGTGCGTGACGTCGGCGCCGGAGTCGTTGGTCCACTCCTCGCGCCACGTCGCGGTCAGCTCGATCGAGTCCGGGCCGACCGCGGTCACCCGCAGGCCGAGCCAGCGGTGGAAGCCGCCGCCGTGGATCCACTCCTCGACGGTGGCCGCGTCGGGCAGGGGCGCAGAGCCGGTAGTCGTCATGTCTGCGAAAGTAGTTCCGGATTCAACGACGGGGCCGGGGCCGTCGGAAGAATCTCACCGACTGAGACCTGGGACCGACGGCGGCCCCGGACACACGTCGAGACACCTCGGTTCGGGGCGCAATCTCAGGGAAAACGCCGCGATTCGAGGTGTCTCGACGAAGGGTGGGTGGGCCGGCGAGGGTGGGTGGGCCGGTGCCGGATCGCCCGGCGGGCCGCTCGGCCTACAGCGAGAGGCTGCCGCCCGGGCCGGAGAGCGTCAGGCGCACGCCGGCCGGGCCGGCCGCCACCTCGACGTCGGTGCCGAGCGCCCGCAGCAGCTCCCGGAGCCTCTCGGGCTCGGGGTGGGTGACCTCGAGGGACTCCAGCGTGAGCGTCGGCGCGATCGTGCGCGCGGGCGATCCCGTCGTGCCCCAGTCGATGACGAAGGGGATGACGCCGGAGGGGTCGCCGTGCAGCGGCGGGGTCAGCTGCCAGGTCAGCAGCGTGCCGTCCGCGGTGCGGCGGGACCCGTCACCCAGGTCCCCGACATCGACTCCGGCCGCCCGGCCGGACGCGATCGCGTCCGCGGCGGGCGTGGGCGCGATCGCCCAGGTGCGGGCCGCCGTCGTCGTGGCGTCGTCGACGCCGAACGGGCGGGTGCCCGAGAACTCGGAGTTCTCCGGGTCCGCGCCGAGCAGCTCGAGGTACGTGCCGTCCTGGAGCTGGACCAGGTAGTTGCGCGTGCCGAAGGTGGGGTGCACCCCGCCGGGCGCGGGCGCGACGCCGGTGGCGCGCTCGACCTGCGCGACGGCGTCGGTGAGGTCGGGGGTCGTGACGATGACGTGGTCGAGGTGGGGCGGCAGTCGGTGGCTCATGCCTCCGTGCTACCACACGGACCCCTCGCGCCCCCGGCAGGGAAGGGATCGTCTCGCCAGGGGGCCGCCGTCCACACCGCCCCGTGGCGGCGGGCGAGGGGCACCTAGACTGTTCGGGTGCGTCCGGACGTCGAGCTCGAGTGGGTCACCCACCTGACGGACGCCGAGCTCGCCACGGCGATCGGCGACGGCGCCCTCTCCCGCGCCCGAGGGCTCATGGAGTCCGGGCACGTCGGCTCGCCCACCACGAACGCCGAGGGCACCGTCATCATCTGCTCGGTCACCGGGTCGACGGGCTCGAAGTACACGACCGTCATCCGCGCGGACACCGCCGCCCAGGGCACGGTCTGGCACGGCTCCTGCACGTGCCCGGTGGGCTCGCTGTGCAAGCACGTCGGCGCCGTCCTGCTCTACCTGCGCAGCCGCGCCAGGAACACCGGGTCGCGCGACTGGGAGGACATGCTGGAGTCGATCCTCGCCAGCCAGGAGCTCGAGTCCGACGGCGACCTGGCGCCCCTCGGCCTGCAGGTCGGCGAGGTCGCCCGCACCTCCGGCATGCGGGAGGGCCGCCGGCACCTCGGCGAGACCACCGGCTCCGTCCCGCGGCTCCGGCTGCGGCCGGTCGTCCGCGGCAAGACCGGCCGCTGGCGCACCGGCGGCAAGTCCTGGCAGGACGTGACGACGAGCTTCAACGCGCTCCAGCAGTACCTCCCGGACCACGTACGCGCGCTCGCGCACCTCAAGGCCAGCGCCCACGGCACCCGGCCGGAGTGGCAGCGGGCGGAGGACGTCTACCTCGACGAGCTCGACGAGGCCGGCTGGGCCGCGCTCGTGTCCGCCTACCTCGCCGGGGTCGACCTCGTGGGCACCGGCTCGTTCGAGAAGGTCCTCCTCGCCCCGGGCGCGCAGCTCGCGGTCGACCTCACGACGACGGACGACCACACGCTCGCGCTGCCCTACGTCCGCATCGACCTCGGCGGCGGCCACCTCAGCGAGGTCGGCGCGTACCCGCCCGCCCGCGAGCGCACCGCCGTCACCCTCGAGGGCGATCCCGCGCACGGTGTGTCCGCCCCCATCGGGGACGGCACGCTGGTCATCGCCCCGCTCCTCCACCCGGTCGACACCCCGCTGCGTCGCTTCACCGAGGCCCCGGTCGAGATCCCGCACGACGACCAGGCGAAGTTCCTGCACGGCTACCTTCCCGTGCTCAGGCAGGTCGTCGACGTCACCTCGACCGACGGCTCGGTCGAGGTGCCCGACCCCCTGATCCCCCAGCTGCTCCTCACGGTCCGCATCGGCCCGGAGCACCGCAGCCGCATCGAGCTCGTCTTCCGGTACTCCGGCGGCGGCGAGGTCGTCGACGTCCCGTTCCTCGAGGACCCCTCCGAGCGCTCGATCGCGCGGGACCGGAGCCGCGAGGCGGCCCTGCTCGAGCGCGCGGGCCGGGACCTCGAGGCAGTCGCCGGCCTGGACCTGCCGCACACGGTGGCCGCCAACCTCGGCCCGTCGGACACGGCGATCCTCGTGGACACGACCGTCCCCCGGCTGCGCGAGGTCGGTGTCCTCGTCGAGATCATCGGCTCCGCCGCCGACTTCCGGCGCGCCACCGACGCCCCGCGCGTGTCGATCTCCTCGGCCCCCGGCCTGGAGGCCCGCACCGACTGGCTGGACCTGCGCGTGTCCGTCCACGTCGGGGACGAGGAGGCGCCGATGGAGTCGGTCCTGTCCGCCCTCGCCCACGACTCCGAGGTCCTCGTCCTCCCGTCCGGCACCTACATCCCGCTCGACGGCCCCGAGCTCGCTGCCCTGCGCCGCCTGGTCGCTGAGTCCCGGGAACTGACAGACGCGCCCGCCGGGACGGTCCAGGTCTCCCGCTACCGCTCCGACCAGCTCGAGGAGCTCGCCCACCTCGACCTCCTCGACTCCGACATCGCCGCCTGGGCGAACTCGCTCCAGGCGCTCGCGGACGTCGCCGGCCGCCCGACACCGCCGCCGCCCGCCGGGCTGCGCGCGGACCTGCGCCCGTACCAGGCGGAGGGGTACTCGTGGCTGTCGATGCTGTGGGACGCCAAGGCCGGCGGGATCCTCGCCGACGACATGGGCCTCGGCAAGACCCTGCAGACCCTCGCCGTCGTCCAGCGCGGCAAGGAGGCCGGCGACGTCGGCCCGATCGGGTCCCCCGACGGCGCCGCCCCGGTCCTCGTCGTCTGCCCCACCTCGGTCATCGGCACCTGGGTGCACGAGGCCGAGCGCTTCGCGCCCGGACTGAAGGTCACGCCCCTGCGGGCCACGGCCACCCGGCGTTCCGGGACGCTCGCCGACGAGATCGCCGGCGCCGACATCGTCGTCACCTCGTACGCGATCGCCCGGTTGGATGCCGAGGACCTCGCCGGGCTGACGTTCTCGGCCCTCGTGCTCGACGAGGCCCAGTTCGTCAAGAACCCCCGGACCGCCACCCACCGTGCGGTGGCGACGCTGCGCGCCCCTCGGCGCCTGGCCATGACCGGCACCCCGGTCGAGAACTCGGTCGCCGACCTGTGGTCGATCCTCGCGCTCGTCACGCCCGGCCTGCTGCCGCGGCACGACGTGTTCGTGAAGAACTACCGCAAGCCCATCGAGGCGGGCGACCAGCCGGAGGTCCTCGAGGAGCTCAGGCGCCGGATCCGCCCGTTCCTGCTTCGCCGCACCAAGGAGCTCGTGGAGCGGGACCTGCCGCCGAAGCAGGAGCAGGTCATGTACGTCGACCTCTCCCCCACGCACCAGCGGGCCTACGACCGGCACCTGCAGCGCGAGCGCCAGCGCATCCTCGGGCTGCTGGAGGATATCGGCAAGAACCGCGTGAGCGTGCTGTCTTCCCTGACGACCCTGCGCCTGGCCGCCCTCGACCCGGCCCTCGCGGACCGCGAGGGGACCCCGGGCGAGCACTCGACGAAGATCACCACGCTCCTCGAGCAGCTCGACGCGGTGCTGTCCGAGGGGCACAAGGTCCTCGTGTTCAGCCAGTTCACGGGGTTCCTCAAGGCCGTGCGCGAGCGGCTGAGGTCGGCGAAGATCCCCCACCTGTACCTCGACGGCGCCACCCGCGACCGCGACTCCGTGGTCAGCGCCTTCCGCGGCGGCGAGGCGCCCGTCTTCCTCATCTCGCTCAAGGCCGGCGGCTTCGGCCTCACGCTCACGGAGGCGGACTACGTCTTCCTGCTCGACCCGTGGTGGAACCCCGCGGCGGAGAGCCAGGCGGTCGACCGCACGCACCGCATCGGGCAGGAGCGGCCGGTCAACGTCTACCGGCTGGTGTCCGCGGGCACGATCGAGGAGAAGGTCCTGGCCCTCCAGGAGCGCAAGCGCGACCTGGTCGCGCGCGTGGTGGGCGACGGCGCAGGGAGCGGCGCCCCGCTCACCGCCGAGGACGTGCGCTCGCTGCTCGAGGAGTAGTCCGTCGTCGGGACCGTGCGCTCGCCGACCGAGGAGCAGCCCCGACGACGACTCAGGCCCGCGGGTCCCGAGAGGGACCGCGCGGGCCTGAGGAATTCCTGGAGCGGCTCAGCCGTCGATCTTGCGGGGGTCGTCCCGTCTGATCTCGAGCCGGTCGTCGATGGCGGCCAGCCACTTGCGGACGGTGAAGCCGATCACGATCTGCATGAGGCCCCACGCGATGACGCCGATCGCGACCACCCAGGCGATGAGGGTCAGGGAGATGAAGGGCCGGAACACGGCGACCAGCCCGAGGAGGACGAACACGGCGCCCGTGAGGGCGAGGATGCCGACGCCGTCGATGTACTTCCGGGCGCGCAGCGCCTGCACGAGCTGGAGGATCCCGGTGATGACGGCCCACGCGCCGATGATCGACACCATGATGCCGGCGGTCCGGGCCGGCAGGAACAGGCCGACGATGCCGGCGACGATCTCGGCCGCGCCGAAGATCATGGTGATGACGCGCAGGCTCTGCCGGTCCTGGTCGCGGCTCTTGTTCGTGACGCCGAGACCGGTCAGCAGGTTGATGAGACCGTCGATGATCAGCAGGATCGAGAAGAGCTGGACGACGGCGTTGATGAGCGTGCCCGGCCAGATGAGCGCCAGGACGCCGATGACGATGGCGAGGAGCCCCCGCCCGATCGTGGCGAGCCACGAGGCGCGGAAGATCTGCCGGATCGGGTCGAGTTCGTCGTTCATGGGTTGCAGTCAACTCTCTTTCGGGGCGTTTGGACATCCCTGGCGCTCAGGACGTGCCGCCCGACGCACGATCGTCGAGCGTGTCGTCGAGGCCGAGGACCGCGAGGAGCAGCGCCTCCGCCCCCGCGATCGCCCACTGCGGCGTGATGTCCTCGGCCTCGGCATGGGAGATGCCGCCGACGCAGGGGATGAACAGCATGCCGGCGGGCACCCGGGCGGCGACCTGCATGGCGTCGTGACCGGCGCCGGAGACCATCTCGCGCGGCGGGTGCCCGAGCTCGGCGACCGCCTTCCCGACGGCGTGGCGCACCACCGGCGCGAACGTCACCGGGTCCGTCCGCGAGGCGAGGTGGACGCTCCCGCGCGTCCCGCGCGCACCCGCCACGACCTCGACGGCGGACCTGGCCTCGTCGATCATGGCGTCCAGCTCGGCCGCCTCTGGGTGCCGCAGCTCGATCGTCAACGACGCGCGGCTGGGGACCACGTTCGGGGACCCCGGCTCGACCGCGAGGCGCCCCACGGTCGCCCGGCCGACCCCCGGGCGGGCGAGCCCGATCTCGTGGACCCGGGCGACGACGTCGGCGGCGGTGACCAGGGCGTCCCGCCGGGACTCCATGGGGAACGTGCCGGCGTGGGCGGCCTCGCCGTCGATGGTGACCTCGAGCCAGGCCATGCCCTGGACGCCCGTGACGGCGGCGAGGGAGAGTCCCTCGGCCTCGAGCAGGGGGCCCTGCTCGATGTGCGCCTCGAGGTAGGCGACGTGCTCGTCCGGCGTGACGACGTCCGTGCCCGCCCAACCGATCGCGCGCAGGGCCGAGCCGAGGGTCGTCGTCGGGGGATCGTCATCGCCAGGGCCGGTGGCGCCCTCGGCGTCGCGGGCGGCGCCGCCGCGGGCCGGGGCGGCGAGCGCCTCCGCGGCAGTGAGGCGACCGGCGTAGACGGAGCTGCCGCCCATCATCGGCGCGAACCGGGCGCCCTCCTCGTTGGTCCAGTCGACGAGCTCGACGCCGTGCCGGGTGGCGTGGCCCGCCTCCTCGAGGGCGCGGAGGACCGCGAGACCGGCGAGGACCCCGTAGGCGCCGTCGTACCGGCCGGCCATCGGCTGGGAGTCGAGGTGGGAGCCGAGCAGGATCGAGCGGCCCGCGGACGCGCCGGTCCCGGGTCGCCGCAGGAAGAGGTTCCCGACCTCGTCGACCCGCACGTCTGCCCCGACCGCGGGCGCCGCGGCCCGGAGCCAGGCGCGGGCCTCGCCGTCCTCAGCGCTCGCCGCGAGCCGGTGGATCCCGCCGGCGGGGGTGGCCCCGATCGCGCCGACCTCGGCGAGGTCGGCCAACAGCCGGCCCGCGTCGATGCGGGGTCCGGTCACGTCGCGGCCCCGTCGGCGCCGCCCGGCGAGCCCGGGGCACTGGGAGAGCTCGGGGCTCCCGCCGAGCCCGGGGCACCCGCCGAGCTCGGAGCTCCCGGGGAGTTCGGGGCGCCCGGCCTGCGTCGGTAGCGGAAGTCGCACCGGGCGGCCCCGGACATGATCGTGGTGGTGCGGGTCAGCGTGAGCTCCGGGTCGTACCCGAGGGGGAAGACGTAGTCGCGCGTGCAGGAGAGCAGGTCGCCGATCTCCGCGAGCCCGAGCTCGGTGTACATCTCCGCGTACCGGCAGCGGGTGACGTCGTAGGAGTAGGCCTCGTCCGTGGCCTCGAGGGTCTCGGTCTCGAGGGCGTCGTCGGCCTTCCACAGCGACTGGATGTCGATGAAGGTCCGGAGGTTCGCGCCGCCGGGTTCGCGGGCGGCGAGCCGGGCCCCCTGCGCGCGGGCGTCCTCCGTGATCGCCTCGGAGATGATCTCGCGGGCGCGCTCGACCCCGAGGTCACGCACGAGGATCCGGTAGACGGGCGCGAGGATCTGCGCCTCGATGCGGCGCCTGGTGAGGATCGGCAGCTCGTCGTCGTCGGCGGTCATGGTGAGCAGTGTGGCCCGGGCGCGAGCGATCGAGCGAGGCGACGGCCGGAATCCCAGTCCCCGATACGACGCTCGGCACGTCACAGTCAGCCAAGAAACCTCGATAGTGCTGTCATGGATCGCATTCGCGTGCGATTCCGAGGTGTCTCGACGAGGTGGTGGCCCCGCGCGCGGGGCACTCGTCCTGCCTCCCCGGCTACGCCAGCTGCAGGACCACGACGCACCACGGCTGGACCGCGTACTCGCCCCAGACGACCTCCGCCGCACGCGTCGGCCACACGTTGCCCGAGGCCTCCGCCCAGGGGGCGGTGTCGACGATGCGGCGCCACGTCAGGTCGTCGTGCTCGCCGCCGAGCGTGAAGGTGACCGGCTCGGGCGACATGTTGAGGCACACGAGGTAGTCGTGCCCGCCCACGGAGGACCCGTCGATCAGCAGGCGGACCGCCCGGTCGCCCTCGGCCGTGCCGCGCGAGGCGTCCGGCGCGTCGAACGCGTAGGTGACGTCGCCGTCGTCGACGTGGACGTCCCCCCACTCCCGCTGACGCAGCGCGGGATCGACCCTGCGCAGCTGGGCGAGGGCCTGTGCGAAGGGCAGGAACGGGCTGACGCCCTCCTCGGTGTCGGCCTGGCCCATGTTGTCGTGGTAGCTCGCCTCGACCTCGCCGGCGGGGTCCACGGGCAGCCGGGTCGGGGCGTTGCTGGCCGCGAACTCCCAGTTCGTCCACATGCCGACGGAGTTGAGCGCCCACGGGTTGTTGTTGCCGTTCTGGGTGCGGCCGAGCTCGTCGCCTGCCACGATCATCGGCACGCCGCGCGAGAGGTAGAGGACGGTGAGGAACGACCGCAGCCGCGCCCGGCGCAGCGCGTGGTCCCCGCCGGAGTCCCACGAGCGGTTGTCGTCCGAGCCGCCGTCGGACGGGCCGAACGGCGCGGGCTGGTCGTTGACCTTCTGGTTGTAGGAGACGACGTCCGCGAGCGTGAAGCCGTCGTGCGCGGTGACGAAGTTGATGGACCGCGACGGCCCGCCCTGGTCGTGGAAGTTCGGCCAGTCGCCGTTCACCTGCTCGACGAACACCATGGTCGAGCCCCGCCCGCGCAGGAAGTCGCGCACCGCGTCCCGGTAGCGACCGTTCCACTCCGCCCACCCCGCGGGGAAGTTCCCGACCTCGTAGCCCCACAGGTCCCAGGCCTCCGCGATCATCTCGACGTCGTGCGCGTCGCCGAGGTCCCGGATCGCCGTGAGCAGCGGGTGGAAGGTATGGAACTCCTTCTGCGCCTCCCAGTCCTCGCGCGCGGCCGCCTCGGGCGCGCGGCCGAGGACCGGTGCGAGGTCGAAGCGGAAGCCGTCGACCCCCATGGACTCGATCCAGTACGCCAGGCAGTCCAGGACGAGGGTCTGCGCAGCGCGCGAGGAGTAGTTCATCTGGTTGCCGGTGCCGGTCGCCCCGTCGACGATCCCGTGGGAGTCGGTCTGCACGTAGTACTCCGACGCTGCGAAGCCGCCGAGCGAGACGAAGGAGCTCGTGTCCGGGTCGCCGCCCCAGTTGCCGCCCTCGCCCGAGTGGTTGAAGACGACGTCGATGTACAGCTCGAGGCCGGCGGCGTGCAGGGCGGCGACCATCTCCTTGAACTCGCGAGTGGGCCCGCCCGGGGAGGTGTCCGCGGCCAGGTCCCGGTTCGGGGCGAAGAACGCGAGCGTCTGGTAGCCCCAGTAGTTCGACGTGCCGTCGTCGCCGGGCAGGGCGGTCGTGTCCGTGGGCTGCACGGGCAGCAGCTCGAGCGTGGTGACGCCGAGCCCCCGCAGATACGGGGCGAGCTGACCGACGCCGCGGTACGTCCCGCGCGCGTCGTCGTCGATGTTCCTGACCCCCGAGAATCCGCGCTGCCCGGCGAGCAGGTCGCCCAGCCTGCCCGACGACGGGTGCGCGGTCAGCGAGACCACATGCCCCTCGTAGATGGCCGTGCCCTCCGGAGGGAGGTAGGGGCGGTCCCCGGTGGAGGTGCGGTCGTCGATCACGATCGACTTCGGGGCGATCCGTCCGGTGTCGACCTCGCGCCGGGGTCGCCCGTGGGCCGCGTTCTGCTCGTTGCCGGTCGCGAAGTCCTCGTGGCTGCCGCCGGCCTCCGCGATTCGCAGGGAGGAGAGGTTGTGCGTGATCTCGCGGGCGTACGGGTCGAGCAGGACCTTGTTCGGGTTGAACCGGTTGCCGCGCTCGTCGACGTCCGCGCTGAACCCGGCGGCCGAGCCGCCGCGGGACCAGGCGTCGTCGGGGACGAATCCCGGTCCCCACACGCGGTAGGCGTACAGGGTGCCGTGGCCGGCGCCCGCGAGGCGAGCCCGCCAGACGCCGTCCTCGCCGCGGGCGGTGTCGAACTCGGCGATCGCGTCCTCGCCGGTCTCGGCGGCGTAGATCTCCAGGACGACGCGCAGGGCGTCGGGCGCGTGGACCGCGAAGGTCGTGCCGTCGTCGGACGGGTGGGCGCCGAGCGGGAGGTCGGCGGTCGGCCACGACTCGGGGTCGACGGCGGTGGGGCCGTCGGTCGAGGGGTCTGGATTCGCCATGGGCTCGTCGCTCGGGGCGCCGGTGCTTGGGGCGCCGGTGCTCGGGGACTCGGCGGTCGCGGGCTCGGGATTCGCCATGGTCTCGGCTTCCTCTGGGGACTCGTCAGCAGTCTCGAGAACGTCGGCCGGGTCCGGCTCGACGTCCGGGACATCGCCGCTCCCTCGCGACGTCCCCGGACCGATCTGGGGACGCTGCGGCGCCGCGTCGATCGCGAGCGGGCGGCGGGCCAGTCGGGACCGCAGCCGCTCGACGGGCCTGACCTTCCGCGCGGAGACGACCGTCAGCACCCCCGCGCCGGCGGCAACGGCAGCGGTGACCAGCGCCTTGCCGATCCCGCCGGTCGATCCCTGGTGTCGTGCCATGCCCCATTGTGATCACAAGTCGGTCACGTCGGGCGCGCTTCGCCGTCGATCCCGGGCGTCGCACGGTAGGACGGACCGGGAGACGGTCGATCCCGGCCTCTCGGTCCGCCGGCCACACGGCAACACGCTCTCTTGACGCTCGTCATAAGAACGATCTACTGTGGCCCTCGTTGTTGCAATGTCGCACACGCCACCGGAGGTCCCTCATGGATCGGTCCCCCCGCCCGCCCCGCCGGTTCACCGCAGTCGGTGCCGGTCTTCTCTCCGCCGCTCTCCTCTCCGCCTGCGGAGGCGGAAGCCTCGGAGGTGACGACGACGACGCCGACGGCGGCTCCGAGTCCGGCACCGTCACCGTCGGCCTGTCGTACCCCCAGTCCGGCGTCTACGCGCCGCTCGGCGAAGACATCCGTCAGGGCTTCGACCTCTACCTCGAGCAGAACGACGGCGTCCTCGGCGGCCACGAGGTCGAGCTCGTCACCGCGGACGAGGGCGAGAACCCGCAGGTCGGCGTCCCCGCCACGGAGCGCCTCATCACCCAGGACGGCGCCGACGTCGTCATCGGGATCGTCAACTCCGCCACGGCACTCGGGCTGCGGGACGCCTTCGACCAGAACGAGGTCCCGCTCATCCTCGCCAACGCGGGCGCGAACGAGATCACCGAATCCGGCTCGGACTACATCTGGCGCAGCTCCTACCGCAACGGCGACGTCTCGGGGGCTATCGGCCCGCACGTGGCCGAGGAGGTCGGGGACGGCTCCGTCTACCTCATCGCGGCCGACTACGCCGCCGGCGAGGAGCACCTCGCCGGGTTCCGCGAGGCGTTCGAGGAGGCGGGCGGCACGATCGCCGGCGAGACCCTCACCCCGTTCGGCACCACGAGCGACTGGCAGCCCTACCTCGCCGAGATCCGCAGCTCGGGCGCCGACGCCGTCTTCGCCTTCTACGCCGGGTCCGAGGCGGCGAACTTCGTCCAGCAGTTCGACCAGTTCGGCCTCTCCGACGAGATGCAGCTCTACGGCAACGGCTTCCTGGTCGAGGGAGACCTGCTGGATGCCCAGGGCGAGTCCGCAATCGGCATCCAGACCTCCCTGCCGTACTCGGACCAGATCGACACCGACGTCAACCGCGAGTTCGTCGAGGCCTACACCGAGGCCTACGACGAGGTGCCGACGATCTACGCCCTGTCCGCCTACGACGCGGCCGCCGCGGCCGACGCCGCCATCGAGGCGGCGGACTCCGTGGACGGTCCCGGCATCGCCGCGGCCCTCGGCGAGATCGGTGAGATCGACAGCCCGCGCGGGCCGTGGAGCTTCGACGAGAACCACGACCCCCTCACGCCCTACTACATCCGCGAGGTCCAGGACGTCGACGGCGTCCTGACCAACGTCATCATCGGCACGTCCGAGGACTGAGGTCGACCGACGTGCTGGAGTGGCTGACCGCCAACACCGCGACCCTGCTCAACGGCCTGGCGCTCGGCGCTGTCCTGTTCCTCATCGCGATCGGCCTGTCGCTGGTGTTCGGCACGATGGACGTGCTGAACCTCGCGCACGGCGCGGTCTCGCTGGTGGGCGCCTACGTCGGGGTCGCGATGTTCGACGGCCGCCCCAGCACGGGGACGTTCCTGCTCGCCGTGGTGGTCGCGGCGATCGTCGGCTTCGCCGTCGGCGGCCTGCTCGCCGCCATGACGGGGCCGGTGCACAACCACCTGCGGCAGGCGCTGCTCACGCTGGGCGTGGCGCTCATCGCCGCCGAGCTGCTGCGGGAGGTGTTCGGGGCCAACGTCCGCTCGGTCGCGGCCCCGGACGCCCTCGCAGGCAGCATCACCCTGTCCGGCAGCCCGTACCCGGTCTACCGGATCGCGATGGTCGTCGTCGGCGCTCTCGTCGCGCTCGCCCTGTACCTCGTGCTCGAGCGGACGAAGGCGGGCGCGATCGTCCGGGCCACGGTCGCCGACCGCGGCATGGTCGAGGCGATGGGCATCCGCACGAAGCTCGTCCTCCTCCTCGTGTTCGGGGCGGGGGCGGCGCTGGCGACCGTCGGCGGCCTGCTCGCCGCCCCGATCCTCGGGGCCCAGCCTGGTCTGGACGACCAGATCCTCCTCCTCGCCCTGGTCATCATCGTCATCGGCGGGCTCGGCTCCCTCAGGGGCGCCCTCCTCGGCGCCCTGATCGTGGGCCAGGTCCAGTCGATCGGCGTGGTCCTCGCCGGGGACTACGCCTCCTTCCTCCTCTTCGGTGCCATGGGAGCGGTCCTGCTCCTGCGCCCCCAGGGGCTGCTGCCGGCACGGAACGGAGCCCACGCATGAGCACCTCCACCGCCTCCCCCGCGGCCGACCTCGGCGCGACGACCGCCAAGGTCCAGCTGCCCGACCGCAGCTCGCTGCCGCCGTGGATGGGCCGCACCGTCATCGCCCTCGTGCTCATCGTGCTGGCGCTCCTACCGTTCGTCCTTGCGCCCTACCCCCTGGGACTCGTCTCCCGCGCCCTGTCGTTCGCGCTGCTCGTCGTCAGCGTCGACCTCCTCACCGGCGTCATGGGCATGCCGTCCCTCGGGCAGGTCGCCTACTTCGGCGCCGGCGCCTACGCGGCCGGACTCGTCGGCATCCACTGGACGACCAACGCGTTCGTCCAGCTCGGCGTCGGCATCCTCACCGGCGCGGTCCTCGCGGCCCTCACGGGGGCGGTCGCCGTGCGCACCGCCGGCATCTACTTCCTCATGGTGACCCTCGCGATCGGCGAGCTCGCCCACCGCGGCGCGGACACCGTGTCCGCCCTGGGCGGGAGCAACGGCCTGGTCGGCATCCCCGCCGTCACCCTCGTACCCGGCGGCAAGCCGCTGCTGCTGCAGGGGTACGTCTACTGGTGGGTGTTCGCCGTCTTCCTCGTGGGCCTCGCGCTCGCCCTCGCCCTGTCCCGCTCGCCGCTCGGCCGGTCCATGCGGGGCGTGCGCGACGGCGAGCTGCGGCTCCGCGCGCTCGGCCAGTCCACGTACGTCACCAAGCTGCTCGCCTACACGGCGGCCGGCGGCATCGCCGGCGCGGCCGGCACCGCCTGGGTCGCCCAGACCCGGTTCGTCTCCCCCGGGGACATGGGCTTCGAGGTCTCCGCGTTCGCACTCCTCGCGGTCGTGCTCGGCGGCGCCGGCGTGCTGTGGGGCCCGGTGCTCGGCGCGGGTCTCGTCATCTTCGTGCGCGACTGGCTCGGCGGGTACTTCGACGGCCGCGGGACCCTCCTGCTCGGCATCGTCTTCGTACTCTCCGTCTATCTCCTGCCCCGCGGCATCGCGGGCATCCGCGCCCGCTGGCCCGTCAGTCTGCTCCCCGGGCGACGAGCGCACGGCGACGACCGGAAGAGGCGAGAGCCATGACCGCCACCGACCCCATCCTCCAGCTCGAGGACCTCACTCTCAGGTACGGATCGCTGACCGCGGTGGACTCCGTGACGCTCGACGTCGAGCGCGGGGCCCGGCACGCCCTGATCGGACCGAACGGGGCCGGCAAGTCCAGCCTGTTCTCCGTCATCGCCGGGCGCATCCGCGCCACGCACGGCACCATCCGGCTCGACGGCCACGACATCACCCGCGTCGGCGAGGCGCGGCGCTCGCGGCTCGGGCTCGTCCGCACGTTCCAGCACTCGTCCCTGTTCCTCGGCATGAGCGTCCTGGACAACGTGCGGGTCGCCGTCGAGCGGTCCACGGGAAGCCCGATCCGCCCCTGGCCGAGCCCGCGCCGGGACCGTCGACTGAGGGAGAGGGCCATGGAGCTCCTGGAGACCACCGGCCTCGCCGACCGGCACGCCGCGCTGTGCGGGGCTCTGTCCCACGGCGAGCGCCGGCAGGCGGAGGTCGCGATGGTGCTGGCCTGCGACCCGAGCCTCATCCTGTTCGACGAGCCGACCGCCGGGATGTCCGCGGCCGAGACGAACCTCTTCGCGGGCCTCGTGGAGTCCCTCCCGCGCAGCATGAGCGTCGTGGTCGTCGAGCACGACCTCGACGTCGTGTTCCGCCTGGCGGAGCGCGTGAGCGTGCTCGCCTCCGGTGCGCTCATCGCCGACGGCGACCCGGAGACCGTCCGCAACGACGACGCCGTGCAGGAGGCCTACCTCGGCCGCTCCCACGGCACCGACCTGTTCGGGGTGGCGTCATGACCGGCCGCCCGCTGCTCGAGGTCACCGACCTGGTCGCCGGCTACGACGGCAGCCGTGTCCTGCAGGGCATCTCCCTGTCCGTGTCCACCGGCGAGGCGGTCGCGCTGCTGGGCCGCAACGGCGCCGGGAAGACCACCCTCGTGGAGACGATCATGGGGCTGGTCCGGGCGACGTCGGGGCGGGTCGTCGTCGACGGCGTCGACGTCACCGGGCGCGCACCGAGCGTCGTCGCCCGCACGGGCGTGGCCATCGTCCCGCAGGGGCGGCGCGTGTTCGCGCCGCTCACGGTCGAGGAGACGCTCCGGATCTCGGAGCGGCGCGTGGCCGGCGAGTGGACGATCGAGCGGATCTACGAGCTCATGCCCCGGCTCGCGGAACGGAAGACCAACCTCGGCTCCCAGCTGTCCGGCGGCGAGCAGCAGATGCTGGCCATCGGGCGGGCGCTGCTCAGCTCGCCGCGGCTCATGCTGCTCGACGAGCCGTCGGACGGCCTCGCGCCCGCGATCGTCGAGCAGGTCGGCGAGATCCTGGTCGGCCTGGCCGGCACAGGGATGTCGACCGTCATCGTCGAGCAGGACCTCAGGCTGGCGTTCGCGGTCGCGGACCGCGTGGCCGTCATCCGCAAGGGCGAGGTGGCGCACGAGGCGACCGTGGCGGACTTCCGCCGGGACGAGGCGGTGGCGAAGAGCCTCCTCGGGGTCGGCTGACGGGGAGGCCGCAGCCGGTCACCTGCGGTCACTGGCGGCCCACAGCCCACGAAAGGGCGGTGAGTGGCACGTCTGCGACTCAGAACGTGCCACTCACCGCCCTTTCGTCGAACCAGCTCCCCGACGACGGCGGATCGGTCAGGCCTCGGCGTCGAGGACCGCGCCCGCGGCCTCCAGGGCGGCGATCACGCGGTCGGGCCACGGCGCGGAGCGCTCCGTGCCCACCGGGACGTGCACGACGACGACCCGGCCGACGGCCGCCCGGCGCCTGGGCACGCCGTCGTGCTCCTCTCCCCACGCCTCGAAGGCGAAGGTGAGCGAGCGCGGCCCGAGGCGTTCGACGCCGAGCGTGAGGGTCACCTCCTGGCCGAAGTAGAGCTTCGCCTCGTAGGTGACCTCCTGGCGCACGCGCGGCACGCGGCCGAAGTAGTCGACGATCCCCAGGGAGCGCATGAGCTCCGCCTCGCAGGCCTCCGACATCCGGAGGATCGCGGCGTTGTGGTAGTGCCCGGAGGCGTCCGTGTCCCACCACTCGATCCGTCGGGAGATCGTCGCGCTGACGGCCGTGCCGGTCGCGCCGACCGATCCGGTCGCCGGGCCGTTCGTGCCGGTCGTGCCGTTCGTGCCGGTCGTGCCGGTCGCGTCGGCCGATCCGTCGGGCGTCGTGCCTGTCGACATCGTCGGTCCTTCCTTCTCGTCAGAGTGCGGTGGTCGGGCAGTGGGCCCGGACCGCGCGGTCCGGGCCCACTGCGCGCGGCCGCGCCCCGGGCCGGGGCGCGCCGTCGGTCAGACCGTCACGGCCGCGCCGGGCCGCCACCGCACGTGGGCGTCGACCAGGTCGGCGTCCGGCTCGCGCAGGAGGGTCAGACGCGGCCGCACCGCGTCGGTCCGCGGCCCGGGGGGCTTGCGGCTCCCGGCGCGGAAGGGCAGCGGCCATGCGGCCGCGTCGCCGACGTACTC
This sequence comes from Actinomycetales bacterium JB111, assembly GCA_900163555.1. Taxonomy (GTDB): domain Bacteria; phylum Actinomycetota; class Actinomycetes; order Actinomycetales; family Actinomycetaceae; genus JB111. The sequence goes on from FUHX01000010.1 coordinate 31,517, forward strand.
CTGCTCGGCGGCGGCGTGCAGCGTCCACTGCGGGTTGTACAGGTGCGGCCGGCCCATCGCGCACAGGTCCGCGCGCCCGGCGAGCAGGATCGAGTTGACGTCGTCGTAGGAGGAGATGATCCCGACGGCGATCACGCTCACCCCGGCGGGAGCCGCCACCTCGTTGCGGATCCGGTCCGCGAACGGCGTCTGGTAGGAGCGGCCGAACCGCGGCTGCTCCTCGGCGGAGACCTGCCCGGTGGAGACGTCGATGCCGTCGATGCCGTGCTCGACGAGGGCCGCCGCGATCCGTACGGCGTCGTCGGCGGTGTTGCCGTCCGGCATCCAGTCCGTCGCCGAGACCCTGGCCATCAGGGGCCGGTCCGTGGGCCAGACCTCGCGCACGGCGTCGACCACCTCGAGCGGGAAGCGGAGCCGGTTTTCGAGCGAGCCCCCGTACTCGTCGGTGCGCCGGTTCGAGATCGGGGAGAGGAAGGCGGACAGCAGGTAGCCGTGGGCGAGGTGCAGCTCGAGCAGGTCGAAGCCGGCCTCCGCGCCCCGGCGGGCGGACTCGACGAACTCGTCCCTGACCCGCTCCATGTCCGCCCGGGTCATCTCCCGCGGCGGGGCGTTCATCGGCCCGTACGGCAGCGCGGAGGCGCTCATGGTCTCCCAGTTGCCGTCGGGCAGCGGCTCGTCGATGCCCTCCCACATGAGCTTCGTCGACCCCTTGCGGCCGGAGTGGCCGAGCTGGAGGCCGATCTTCGCCGTCGAGCCGGCGTGGACGAAGTCCACGACCCGACCCCACGCGTCCCGCTGCTCGTCCGTCCACAGGCCCGTGCAGCCAGGGGTGATGCGCCCCTCCGCGGACACGCAGACCATCTCGGTCATGACCAGGCCGGCGCCGCCGAGCGCCTTGGAGCCCAGGTGGACGAGGTGGAAGTCCTGGGGCACGCCGTCGACGGCGGAGTACATGTCCATCGCCGAGACGACCACCCGGTTCTTCAGCTCGAGGCTCCCGATCCGCCAGGGCTGGAACATGGCGGGGACGACCTCGCCGTCGCCGATGCCCCTCGCGGCGAGCGAGCCCGCGAACCAGGCCTCGACGTCGTGGGCGAACCCGGGGTCGCGCAGCCGCAGGTTGTCCTGCGTGATGCGGCGGGAGCGGGTGAGGAGGTTGAAGCAGAACTGGGTCGGCTCCTGGTGGACGTACATTCCGATCTCCTCGAACCACGTCCGGGAGGCCTCGGCGGCGCGCTGCGTGGACTCGACGACCGGGCGGCGCTCCGCCTCGTAGGCGGCGAGCGCCTCGGCCACGGAGTCGTGCTCGTGGAGGCAGGCGGCGAGCGCGAGGGAGTCCTCCATCGCGAGCTTCGTGCCCGAGCCGATGGAGAAGTGCGCGGTGTGGGCGGCATCGCCGAGCAGGATGATGTTCCCGTGCCGCCACGACTCGTTGCGGATCGTGGGGAAGCTGATCCACTTGGAGTTGTTCGACTTGACCTCGTAGCCACCGAGGGCGTCGGCGAAGATCTCGCGGACCCTCTGCACGGCCGCCTCGTCGGACTCGCCGGGGGCGAAGACCTGGTCCTCGGTCGCGTCGAAGCCGGCACGGCGCCACACGTCCTCCGCCATCTCCACGATGAACGTGGAGCCGGAGTCGGAGTACGGGTAGCCGTGGACCTGCATGGCCCCCCACTCGGTGTCCTCGATGAAGAACTTGAAGGCCTCGAAGACCTGGTCCGTGCCGAGCCACATGTACTTCGAGCGGCCCATCGAGATCGTGGGTCGGAAGGACTCCGCGAAGCGGTTGCGGACGATCGAGTTCGCGCCGTCCGCGGCGAGCACGAGGTCGTTGGTCGCGGCGAGCTCCTCGACGTCCGGGGCGGGGGTGGAGAAGCGGACGTCGACGTCGAGGTCGGCGCAGCGCTCCTGCAGGAGCCGAAGGAGGTCCTTGCGACCCATCGCGGCGAAGCCCTGGCCGCCGACGGAGCTCATCTCGCCCCGGAAGTGGATGTCGATGTCGCTCCACCGGGCGAACTTCGCGGCCATCGCGTCCGCGACGTACCGGTCGGCCGTCTCGATCCCGCCGAGGGTCTCGTCGGAGAACACGACGCCGAAGCCGAACGTGTCGTCCGCGCGGTTGCGCTCGTAGACGACGATCTCGTGGCTCGGGTCCAGCTGCTTCATGAGTGCGGCGAAGTACAGGCCTCCCGGCCCTCCGCCCATGACGGCGATCTTCATCGTGTGCGCCTCCTTCAGCGGGCGTGGTCGGTCGTCGCGGGTGCGGCGGGTGCGGGGTCGGTCGTCGCGGGTGCGGCGGAGCTGGCCGCCTGCGCGTCGCGGCGCCGGGCCTCGTCCTGGAGCTGCTTGCGCAGGCGGTAGTGCTGGAGCTTGCCCGAGGGGTTGCGGGGAACGGAGTCGACGAAGCGGACGTCGCGCGGGTACTTGTACGGCGCGATGGTCTGCTTGACGTGGTCCTGGATCTCCTTGCGCGTGGCGTCGTCCCCCGTCACGCCGTCGCGCAGGACCACGAACGCAGTCACGACGTTGCCCCGGTCGTCGTCCGGCCTCCCGACGACGGCGACCTCCACCACGTCCGGGTGGCTCCCCACCGCGGACTCCACCTCGGGCCCGGAGATGTTGTACCCGGAGGAGACGATGAGGTTGTCCGTGCGCGAGTGGAAGTGGAAGTAGCCGTCCTCGTCCTGGACGTACGTGTCCCCCGTGATGTTCCAGCCGTGGGCGACGTACAGCTGCTGCCGCGGGTCGCCCCCGAGGTACCTGCACCCGGTCGGCCCGACGACGGCGAGCCGCCCCGGCGTCCCGCGCGGCGACTCGTTGCCGTCGTCGTCGAGGACCGTGGCCCGGTACCCGGGCACGGGGCGGCCGGTGGCGCCGGGGCGGATGTCGTCCCCGGCGGCTGAGATGAAGATGTGCAGCATCTCGGTGGCGCCGATGCCGTCGATGATGCGCAGGCCGGTCTCGCGGTGGACGTCCTCCCACGTGGCCTTCGGCAGCGGCTCGCCGGCCGAGACCGCGGCCCGCACGCCCGAGAGCAGGTCCGCCTTGCCCTCGCGCAGGATCGCCCGGTAGGCGGTGGGTGCGGTGGAGATGACCGTGGCCCCGGAGTCGTGCACGTGCTGCGCGAACTCCGCGGGGGTGGCGCGCTCCGTGAGGAACGTCGAGGCGCCGAAGCGCAGCGGGAACACGACGAGGGCGCCGAGGCCGAACGTGAAGGCGAAGGGCGCGGAGCCGGCGAACACGTCGTCCGGGGTCGGCGCCAGGAGGTGCCGGGCGAACGTCTCGGCGTTGGCGAGGATGTCCCGATGGAAGTGCATCGTCACCTTCGGGGTGCCGGTGCTGCCGGAGGTCGGCGCCAGCAGGGCGACGTCGTCCGACGACGTGTCCACGGCCTGAAAGTCCTCCGGCTTCGACGCGCAGCGGCGGGTGAGGTCGTCCGGGGAGTCCCCGCCGAACTCGACGACCGCCACGCCCCGCTCCTCGGCCACAGGGCGCAGCTCGTCCGCGAATCGGTGGTCGACGAGCGCCACGGTGGGACGCGTGAGCCGGATGGCGTCGCCGATCTCGCCCGCGCGCAGCGCGTGCATGGTCGTGACGGCGACCGCGCCGGCCTTGAGGACGCCGAGCCACGCCGCGACGGTCCACGGGTTGTTCGGCGAGCGCAGCATGACCCGGTTCCCGGGCACCACGCCGAGGTCCTCGACAAGGATGCGGGCCACCTGGTTCGCGCGGGCGCGCAGGTCCCCGTACGTCCAGCGCAGCCCGCCGGGCGCGAGCACGGCCGGCCGGTCGGCGCCGTGCTCCTCGATGGTCCGGTCGAGCAGCTCGACGGCGGCGTTGAGGCGGTCCGGGAACTGCAGCTCGGGAAGCGTGAACTCCAGCGGCGGCCACTGGTCCTCGGGCGGCAGGTTGTCCCGCGCGAACGTGTCGACGTGGGCGGACGGGCGGAGCGACATGATGATCCTCTCGACGGTGAGAGCGTGGGTCGGTCGGTGGCACTGCGGCGGTGCGTGTCGGGTGCGGTCGGTTCGGTTCGTTGCAGTCGGTTCGTTGCGGTCGGTTCGTTGCGGTCGGTGGGGTGCGGGTGGCGTGCGGTCCGGATGGACGGGCTGGGTGGGGCAGGTCGGCTGCGGTCGGCTGTGGTCGGCTCGCCGGCGGACGTGTGGCCGGGCGCCGGAGGTTCGGACGCCGGACGCCAGGCCCCGTGCGGTCAGGCGCCGGGCGGCTGGACGAGCGCCTCCTGCGCGACGGTCGCGACGAGCCGGCCGGACCGGTCGAAGAACCGCCCGATCGACAGGCCCCGGGCGGACTGCAGGCTCACCGCCTCCTGGGCGTAGAGCAACCAGTCGTCCGCGCGCACCGGCCGGTGGAACCACATCGCGTGGTCGAGGCTCGCGGTGACGAGGCCCGGGTCGGCCCACGCCAGGCCGAGGCTTCGCAGGACGGGCTCGATGATCGTGTAGTCGCAGACGTAGGCGAGGGCCGCGCGGTGGAGGAGGTCGTCGTCGGGCAGGGCGCCGAAGGCGCGTACCCACACGGCCTGGTGCCGCGCACCGCCCGGGTGGGCGACGCCTGTGATGCGGTCCCCGCCGTCGGGGAGGTAGACCGGGCCAGGCACGTGCCGCATGTCGAAGCTGCGGCCCGTGGCCCAGTACTCCAGTGCCTCGGCCGTGGCCGAGCCGGCCTGATCGGTGCCGGGGACGACGCCGTCGAGCACCTCGGCCGAGGTGGGCAGGTCCTCGGGGGCGGGGACGTCGTCGGGGGCGGCCGCCTGGATCTCCGCGCCGTCGCGCGGGACCTGGAACGAGGCGATGCACAGGTAGGCGGCCTTGCCGTTCTGGATGCCGCGCACCTGACGCGTGGAGAAGCCGCGGCCGTCGCGCACGCGCTCGACCTCGTAGCGGACAGGGGCGCCGATGTCGACCGGCCGCATGAAGTAGCTGTGCATCGAGTGCAGGGTGCGGTCGGCGTCGACCGAGCGCATCGCCGCCATCGCGGCCTGCGCGGCCATGTCCCCGCCGTACGCCTTCGGCCAGGGGCACGGACCGGTGACGGCCTCGAACGCCTCGTGGCCGCCGTCGGCCGGCGGGACAGGGCGCAGGTCGAGGGCCGCGAGCATGGTGTCCGACGTGGGAGTCGTCATGACCGGCGGTAGCCCTCGAGGGTCGAGTCGTCCACCTCGGGGAGGTTCACGACGATGTTGTCCGGCGTGCGGGTAGTCAGCCAGACCAGCTCCTCGGTGACCGACATGTTCGCCTCGACGTGCGGCATGTACGGCGGCACGAACACCCAGTCCCCGGCGGTCATGTCGTGGTACTCCGAGTAGTTCTCGCCGAAGTAGATCCGGCCGTGGCCCCGGAGGACGTACCCGCCGGTCTCGGCCTCGCCGTGGTGGTGCGGGAACGAGCGGTAGCCCGGCTCGTTGGAGACCTGGCCGAACCAGATCTTCGTGGCGGGCGTGTGCTGCGGGCTCACGCCGGAGATGCGGACCGCGCCGCCGGACTGGCCGGTGCCCTGGTCCTCCTCCCCCGCGCGGGTGACGACGGGGACCGCCCCGGTGGGAAGGGTGTGCGGGTCGGGTGTCGAGGAGTCGGTCATCTCTGCTCTACCTCCGTGATGCGGTGCGCGGGCGCCGGGTCGGTGCTCGTGCGGCTGGCTGGTGGTCACGCTGCGGTTGTGCGGTGCGGGGAACCGGCTGCTCTGCCGGGAACCCCACTCCGGCGTATCGCTTTATTAGCGGTCGTCAGATAGCCTCAACATATCACGCACGGGGGTCGCCCGGAAGAGGGTCGGCCTCCCGGGTCCGACCGGGCCCTCGTGCCCCGCATCGACCAGGGAGATCTCCATGAGCCGGCGCCACACCGTCAACCCCGACACGCTGCCCAAGCCGTCGGGCTTCGCCCACGGCATCGAGGTGGACGGCGTCGTCTACCTCGGCGGGCAGACCGCACTCGACAAGGACATGACCATCGTCCCCGGCGGGATCGTCGAGCAGTTCCGCCAGGCCTTCTCCAACGTGCTGACCACGCTGAAGGAGGCGGGCGGCGAGCCGGCGGACATCGTCTCCGCCCGCATCTACCTCACCGACGTCGACGACTACCTGCGCAACGGTCGCGAGATCGGCCGCATCTGGCGGGAGATGGCCGGGAGCGAGTACCCCGCCCTCGCCGGGATCGGCGTGACGCGGCTGTGGCAGAAGGAGGCCCTCATCGAGATCGAGGCGGTCGCCGTCATCGGCAGCAGCTCCGAGGAGTAGGAGCGGCGGGCCGGCCCCTCATACGCCGAGTTCGTGCTGAAGACACCGACTTCGGGCCTCCCACGGCACGCACTCGCGGCCTACGGCACGAACTCGGCGGGTAGGGCGGCGTTGGATGGGCGCAGCGGGCGGCCGGACAGGCGCGGCGAGCGGCACCGGACAGGCCGGCGGCGGCGCAGCGACCCTCAGGCGAGGGAGTCGCGGATGATGCCCGTCGCGTAGTCGCTCGCCGGCGTCGCGAGCATGGCGTGCAGCTCGTCGAAGAGCCGGCCGGCGTGCAGCCCGGCCCAGTCGTCGGGGAGGAACCGCTGCGGCAGGCCCGGGTCCATGAAGGGCAGCCGGCGCCACGCCGTGAGCAGCGGGATGTAGTCGGCGAAGGCCCGCCGCCCGCGGTCCTCGCCGTCGTCGACCCGGCCGTCCCGCACGGGTTCGAAACGCTGGACGAACTCCGTGTACATCTCCGCGAGCGCCTCGAGGTCCCACCACTGCTCGACCTTCTCGGGCAGCAGGTCCTCCGCGATGTAGCGGGCCGAGAAGAAGTCGGCGTACCCGTCCAGCCCCACGCGCGCGAGCTGCCGGCGGGCGTGCTCGACCACGTCCTCCGGCACGATCCACAGGCCCGGCATGACCGTGCCGCAGCCCAGGCGGGTGAGCGTGCTGCGGATCTGGTGGCGCTTCGCCCGCTCGACCTCGGGCACGGTCACCGCGATGAGGCCCCAGGTGTCGCCCGGGCCGCGGCGGTGGGCGAAGATCCGCTCGTCGCCCTCGTCGAACACGGCCTCGAGGTCCGGCGACAGCCGGTAGGCGGCCGCCCCGTCCCTGGTCGCGGAGTCGAGCAGCCCGCGCTTCTTCATACGGGAGATCGAGGAGCGCACGCCGCCGGGGGTCACGCCGAGGTCGCCCATGAGGGTGATGAGCGCGGAGATCGGCAGGGCGCCGTCGCGCTCGCGGCCGTAGAGCCCGAACACGGAGATGATGAGGTGGTGGTGCCGCGCGCCGGTGCTCGGCCGGGCGGGTGCGGTGCCGACTGCGGCGGCCTGCGCCGTCCCGGCCCGCTCCGTGCGACTGCCTGCCGCCACCAGATCACTCCTTCACGCGCGACGTTCCCCTGGAAAGGTCAGCATTCCACACGTCTTCTGCCACCAACGACCGCGAGGTAGGAACGGAGCGGGCCAGGTCGCAACTCGCAGTTCCTACCTCACGCCCCCCGTTCCTACCTCGCGGGAGAGAGAGAAGAAGTGTCAGGCCTGGGTGCTGCCGGCGGAGCGGGTCGCTCGCCGAGGACCGCGCCTGCCCGAGCCGGCCGCGCCGTCCGGGCGCGCCGACCTCGCCGGCGCCGCGTCACCGAAGGTCACCTCGGGTCCGCGGCCACGCCCGCCCCGACGACGACCGCCGCCACCCGAGCGCTGGCCGCCTCCGGAGCCCTCACCGGCACCGTGGGAGCCGGCGCCGCGCGAGGCGGGACGACCGCCGCGCTGACCGCCGCCCGACCGCTGGCCACCGCCGGACCGCTGGCCGCCACGCTGTCCGCCACCGTTTCGCTGGCCACCACCCGAGCGCTGCCCGCCGCCGGACCGCTGCCCGCCGGCCGGCGCGCCGTACTCGTTCGAGGGCTCCTCCTTTGCGGTTCCCGCGGCGATCTCGCCGAGGATCGCGTCGCCGGGCCGCGCCCGGTGGAGCGTGGGCCGGATGCTCGCGTCCCGCATGAGGCCGCGGACGTCGGAGTCCTGCTGGTCGGTCGAGATCGTCACGACCGTGCCCGTCTCGCCGGCGCGGGCCGTGCGACCGGAGCGGTGCAGGTAGGCCTTGTGCTCGGTGGGCGGGTCGGCGTGGACGACGAGCTCGACGTCGTCGACGTGGATGCCGCGCGCGGCGATGTCGGTCGCGACCAGGATCGGCGCGGAACCCGAGTGGAAGGCGTCGAGGTTCCGCTGGCGGGCGCCCTGGCCGAGGTTCCCGTGCAGCTCGACGGCGGTGTACCCGCGCGAGCCGAGCTGCTTGGTCAGGCGCTTCGCGCCGTGCTTCGTGCGCGTGAAGACGATCGCCCGGTCCGCGTGTCCCGCGAGGTCCGCCACGACGTCGATGCGCTCGTCGTCCCGCACGCGCACCACGTGGTGGGCGAGCGTGGGGGGCGGCGCGGTGGCCGAGTCGGCCTCGTGCGTCACCGGGTTGTCGAGGTACTCCTTGACGAGGACGCCGATCGCGTTGTCGAGGGTGGCCGAGAAGAGCAGGTGCTGCGCGGATCGCGGGACGGCACCGAGGATCCGGCGGACCATCGGCAGGAAGCCCATGTCGGCCATGTGGTCGGCCTCGTCGAGCACGACCGCCTCGATGTCACCGAGGTGCGCCTCGCCCTGACCCATGAGGTCGAGCAGGCGGCCCGGGCAGGCCACGAGGATGTCGACACCCTTGCGCAGCGCCTGCACCTGCGGGTTCTGGCCCACGCCGCCGAAGACGGTGCGGGTGGTCAGCCCGGCGGCGCGCGCCAGCGGCTCGAGCGTCTCGGTGATCTGCAGGACGAGCTCGCGAGTCGGCGCGAGGATGAGTGCCCGCGGGTGGCCGCCGGAGGTCCGCTTGCGCCCGGAGGCGAGCAGGCGGGCCACGAGCGGGATGCTGAACGCGTAGGTCTTGCCGGACCCGGTGCGGCCGCGGCCGAGCACGTCACGGCCGGCCAGGGAGTCCGGCAGGGTGGCCGACTGGATCGGCGTCGGGGTGGTGATGCCCTTCGAGTCGAGGATGTCGACGAGGGCGGTGGGCACGCCGAGGCGTGCGAAGGCAGAAGTCATCAGGGAAAGATGTCCAAACGTCTGGGCCTGGTCCGGGCGCCTGGGGGACGTGCGGGTCGCGACGTCGGCGCAGATGCCACGTCCGTGGCACCGGCAGCCCGGGACCGGCGGGCGCGGACTGCGACAACGACACTACGCCACCGCGCCCCGCCGGCCCCGTAAGGGAGACCGATCTCTCCCGCCGTCTCCTAGAGCCAGCTCGGCAGCTCCGCGGTGCCGACGCGCACCGTGTTCGTCAGCTCGCCGACGCCGTCGATCGTCACGTCGACCACGTCGCCGTCCTCGAGCAGCCCCTGGGGCTCCATGAAGAACCCGACTCCGCCGGGCGTGCCGGAGACGATGACGTCGCCCGGGTTCAGCGGGGTGATCGTGGAGATGTGGGCGATGAGCTCGGGGATCGAGAAGATGAGCTGCGCGATCCTCGCCTGCTGGCGCACCTCGCCGTTGACGCGGGTCGTGAGCGTCGAGTCGGCCAGGTTCGGCACCTCGTCCGCCGTCACCATGGTCGGGCCGAATGCGCCCGTGCCCACGAAGTTCTTGCCGGCGGTCCACTGCGGGGTGGCGCGCTGCCAGTCGCGGGCGGTGAAGTCGTTGTACGGCGCGTAGCCGGCCACGTGGTCGAGCGCGTCCTCCTCGCTCACCCGGTAGGCCTGCGTGCCGATGATGACGGCGAGCTCGCCCTCGTAGTCGAACTTCTCCGTCTCGACCGGGCGGACCGCGTCGGCGTCAGCGCCGATCTGCGACTCGGGCAGGCGGATGAACAGGGTCGGGGCCGGCGGCTTGTCGCGCCCGGTCTCCTCGAGGTGGTCGGCGTAGTTCACGCCCACGCAGATGATCTTCCCGGGCCGCGGGACGACCGGCAGGTAGGTGACGTCCGCGAGCGCCACGCGCGCGGCGCCGCCCGGGAGGTCGGCCGACGACGCGGGCAGCGAGCCGGCCGCCAGCGCGTCGGCGAGGCTGCCGGCAAGGTCCGCCCCGCCAGGTCCGAGGACGACGACGTCCTCGCCGTCGACGGCGCCCCACGTGGGCGAAAGGTCGGGGGTCGAGAAGGTCACGAAGCGCATGGAGGTCTCCTGGGTCGGCTGCGTCGGCGTCGGCCCGGCAGGTCGTGCCGGTCCGGATGTGATTGTGCCCGCCCGCGAGCTGGTCCCGCCCGCGCGTTCCGCATGCTCGCCCCCGACGACGGCGCCCGGGCCCGTCGGCCCGCCCGCCACCCGCGGTCCGTGCGGGGGATATCCCCACCCGGGTAGCCGGTAGGCGAACGACCGACGAACACTTCGGATGGATACCGGGGTAGGGGGTGAGATGGTTCTCTCGGGTGACGCGAACGCTGCCCTGGTCCCCATAACGTGCCTCCCATGACGACCTCGACGTTCGCTCCGGCACACGCCGTCGCCTCGCCCGTCCTCCCGGTCCCGGCCGGCGAGGCGCCGCCCGTGGCGACCGCCCCGGACCTGCTCGCCCCGTCCCCCGTCGACCTCGCCTCGACTCCGACACCGGTGCCCTCGACGCCGGTCGCCCCGGTCCCGACGCACGGCGGCTACGAGGACGTCGCGGGGGCCCCGACGACGATCCGGCCGACCCAGTCCGTGGGCGAGCCGCTGCACTACGAGCTGCGCGACGCCGGGGACTTCCGGCTCCTGGCCTGCGACCCCCCGGACGGCGTCCGGATCGTCGAGGCGCTCGGTGACCTGGAGACGGCCGACCACATCGCGGTCGTCATCCCCGGCAACGGGCACTACCTCTCGAACTACTTCGTCGAGCGCGGCCCGGTCGCCCCGCGGGCCCGCGGCGAGCTGCTCCTGCGGACCATGCAGGACCTCGCCCCGGACGAGAAGGTCGCGGTCGTCGTCTGGCTCGGCTACGACGCCCCGCCGGGGATCGCGGCCGCCTTCTCGAACGCACCGGCGACCACCGGCGCGGGCGACCTGGCCCGTCTCACCGACTTCCTCCCACGCGACCGCCACCTGACGGTCGTCGGCCACAGCTACGGCGCCACGCTCGCCGGCCTGGCCTCGGCCCGCTGCCGCCCGATGGACCTCGTGGCCCTCGGCAGCCCGGGCATGGGCGTCATGCGCGGCAGCGAGCTCGGCGCGGACACGCGGCTGTGGGCGGCGCAGGCGGAGTCGGACTGGATCCGGCTGTTCCCGCACGGCCGCATCGGCCGGCTCGGGCTGGGGAGGAGTCCTCTCCATCGCAGCTTCGACGCGAGGCGCTTCGCGACTGGCACGATCGAGGGGCACTGCGCGTACTACACGGAGGCGAGCGAGTCCCTGTTCAACGTGGCGCGCATCGCGACCGGCCGGTACGACCTCGTCTCGGCCCCGCCCGACCCCGACGTCCGAGAGGAAGCCGTGCCCGCACCGCTCGCCGAGCCCGCGATCGCGGTGACCGGCCTGTCGAAGTCCTTCCCCGGACGCGGCGCGGTCCTCGACGGCCTGGACCTGACGGTCGAGCCGGGCACGATCCACGGGCTGCTCGGGCAGAACGGTGCGGGCAAGACGACGACCGTGCGGATCCTCGCCACGCTCAGCCGCCTGGACTCCGGAACCGCCCGGGTGGCGGGCTACGACGTCGCCGGTGACCCGCAGGCCGTCCGGCGGCGCATCGCCGTCGCGGGGCAGTACGCCGCGGTCGACGACGTACTCTCCGGCCGCCAGAACCTCGTCATGTTCGCCCGCCTCAACCGGATGCGCCCCGGCGCGGCGCGCCGGCGCGCGGCCGAGCTGCTCGAGCGCTTCGACCTCGTGGCGGCCGCCGACCGCGCCGTCGGCACCTACTCCGGCGGCATGCGCCGTCGCCTCGACCTCGCGGTCAGCCTCATCCGGTCGCCGCGCGTGCTGTTCCTCGACGAGCCGACCACGGGCCTGGACCCCCGCAGCCGCCTCGAGGTCTGGGAGGCCGTCCGCGAGCTCGCCTCCGGCGGCACGACCGTCCTGCTCACCACGCAGTACCTCGAGGAGGCCGACCGCCTCTGCTCGCGGATCTCGGTCCTGCGCGGCGGCCGCGTCGTCGCCGAGGGCACGCCGAGCGAGCTGAAGTCGGCCGTGGGCGGCAGCCGCGCGGAGATCGACGTCCCCGCCGGCACCGACCTGCACGTCGTCGCCCGCGGGCTCACCGAGGCGACCGGCGCGCCCGTCACGATCGACGCCGACGCCCGCCGGATCTCCATGCCGCTGGCCCCCGACGCCGGAGCCCTGGTCTCCCTGTCCGGCGCCGTCGCGCGGCTCGGCCTCGCGGCCACGGACCTCACCATCCGCCGGCCCGACCTCGACGAGGCCTTCCTGACCCTGACCGAGGACGCGGCGACCGAGGGGACGGCGCGATGAGCGAGCGGACCGGGATCGTCGCCCTCGCTCCCCCGGAGCCCGCGGGAGCGGAGGCCTCGCGGGCCGACGCCGGCCCCGCGCCCCGACCGGCCACCCTCACCTCCCGGGCGGCCTGGGCGCTCAGCGACGTCTGGGTCGTCGCGCGCCGCACCATCCTCCGTCTGGTCCGCCGCCCGGACGAGCTCCTGGGCACCCTCCTCATCCCGGTCATGGCGGTCGTCATGTTCGGCCTCGTCTTCGGCGACGCCTTCGGCGCGGCGATGGGCGCGGGGGGCAGCGACTACCGAGAGTTCCTCCTGCCGGGCCTGTTCGCCCTGACGATGGCCTTCGGCATCGGGAACACGACGATCGGGATCGCCGCGGACGTGCGCGGCGGCGTCGTCGACCGGATGCGGACGCTCCCGATGTCGCCCCGTGCCCTGCTGACGGGGCGCGCGGTCGCGGACGTGGCGATCGCCGTCGTCGAGCTGGGGATCGTCATGGGACTGGGAGCCGTGCTCGGCTGGGAGTGGCACGGGTCGCTCGGCGCGGCCGTCGCGGCCGTCGGCCTCCTGCTCGCCCTGCGCCTGGCGTTCAGCTGGATCGGCATCCTGCTCGGCCTGCTCGTCAGCGGCCCGGAGGCCGCGATGAAGTACTTCGCGCTCGTCTTCCCGCTGGCGATGGTCGCAGACACGATCGTGCCGACCGCCCTCATGCCGGGCTGGCTCGGCGCGATCGCCCAGTGGAACCCGCTGTCGGCCACGGTGATCGCCGTGCGCGACCTGTTCGGCGCGGGCGGCGGCGCGGACGTCGCGGGCACGTGGGTCGGCGAGCACGCGCTGCTGCTGGCGATCGCCTGGCCGGCCCTGATCGTCGTCGTCTGCTCGCTTCTCGCCCGCCGCCGGCTGGCCCGTCTGAGCCGCTGAGCCGCCCGTGGCTCTTGCCAGGCGCGCGGAAATGCCGAAACCTTGGACGCTCACTGTCCGATGACGGAATGGAACGAGCGTGAGCGACGACCAGACCAGGCCGAACCCGACGACCGGGACACCCCCAGGAGCCACCCCCCCGCAGGAGGGGCCCCCGCCAGACTCGGCGAGCGAGGAGGTCCCGGCGGACGTGGCGGCGGACCTGTCCGACGACGCCACCAGGACCGTGACTCTTCCGGGCCTGCCGGAGAACCTGCCGGAGACGGTGGCGCTGCCGGACCACTACCACATCGCCGAGGGCGACTCGGACGACCAGATCGCCCGGAAGCTCGCCCGCCACGGCATCGTGCTCGGGCGCGGGAGCGTCTACCCCCGGGTGTTCTGGCCCGCGCTGATCGTGGTCCTCGTCGTGGCGGTCGTGTCGATCCTGTGGCCCACGAAGGTGGGGCCTGCCTTCAGCGACGCGCAGGCCTGGCTCGTCGCGAACGTCGGCTGGTTCTACATGCTGTCGATCGGGATCTTCGTCGGCGTCGCGATCTTCATCGGCTTCTCCAGGCTCGGGCGCATCAGGCTCGGTCGGGACGACGAGGAACCTGAGTACAGCACGTTGTCGTGGTTCGCGATGCTCTTCGCGGCCGGCATGGGCATCGGCCTCGTCTTCTACGGCGTCGGCGAGCCCCTGACGTACGCCACGTACATGCAGAAGCCCGGCTGGGACGGCTCGCAGGCCGAGATCAACGGGCTCGCCATGGCCCAGACCTTCATCCACTGGGGCCTGCACCCCTGGGCGATCTACGCGATCATCGGCCTCGGCGTCGGCTACGCGATCCACCGCCGCGGACGGCCCGTCTCGATCCGCTGGGCCCTCGAGCCCCTGTTCGGCGACCGCGTGAAGGGATGGGCCGGCGACGTCATCGACGTCCTCGCGATCTTCGGCACCGTGTTCGGCGTCGCGACGTCCCTCGGCCTCGGGGTCAACCAGATCTCCTCGGGCGTCCAGGAGATCGGTCTCATCGACTCCTACGACAACACCTTCCTCGTCATCCTGATCGTCGTCATCACGTTCCTCGCGACCCTGTCCGTCATCAGCGGCCTCGGCGCGGGCATCAAGATCCTCTCGAACACGAACCTCTCGCTGGCCGGGCTGCTCCTCATCGCGATGCTGCTGATCGGACCGACCGTCTTCATCTTCCAGAACTTCGTCGAGTCCCTCGGGACCTACCTCGCGAACTTCTTCCAGATGACGTTCGACGTCGGCGCCTACCAGCGCTCGGAGGAGGCACAGACCTGGTTCTCGGGCTGGACGATCTTCTACTGGGGCTGGTGGATCGCATGGTCGCCGTTCGTCGGCGTCTTCATCGCCCGCATCTCCAAGGGCCGCACGATCCGCCAGTTCATCGCCGGCGTGCTGCTCGTCCCCACCCTCGTCGGCTTCATCTGGTTCTCGGTTCTCGGCGGGAACGGACTGTTCCGGCAGTTCTACGGCGAGGGCGACCTCCTGCAACCGGACGGGACCGTGAGCACCGACGGGGTCCTGTTCCAGGTCCTGGCCGACTACCCGCTCGGGACGGTGTTCGCCGTTATCGGCGTCATCCTGGTGGCAGTCTTCTTCATCACCTCGTCGGACTCCGGCTCACTGGTGGTCGACATGCTCGCGTCCGGCGGGCACCCGAACCCGCCCAGGTGGTCACGCGTCCTGTGGGCCGTGCTCGAGGGCATGATCGCCGCCGCGCTCCTGCTGGCAGGCGGCAAGGACGGGCTGGAGTCGCTGCAGGCGGCCTCGCTGATGACTGCTCTACCGTTCGTCGTCATCCTCCTGCTCATGGCGTGGGCGAACATCCGCGCCCTGACCGTGGACGCCTGGGTCCTGGAACGGGAGGAGCGCATGCGGGTGCTCGACAACGCCTCGGACCACATCACGGCCGAGCTCACCTCGAAGCTCGACGAGTACCCCGAGCTCGCCCGGTACGTCGACGACCGCATCGACTACCGGATCACCCGCAGCGCGCGCGGCCCGATCGGACGGGCGGTGTCCCGGTCCGACGACGAGCACGGAACCGAGCGCGCGGCCCGCACGGCTCGCCGCTCCCCACGCTCGGACCGCAGGCGGCGGGAGAAGGACACGGAGTAGCTCCCGCGCCTCCGTCCCGTGCGCCAGCCGCGTCCGGGGCGGGGGCCCTGCCGTCCTTCTTCCCCCGGTCGGATCGGCCGTGAGGTTCATCGAGTGGAGGGTCGAGACACCGAGTGGATGGGCAACTCGCCCTCCACTCGGTGGCTCGCCCTCCACTCGGCGCATGAGGCCGGGCGCACCGTCCCTCGGGCAGGTTCGCTTCTCCGACCTGGCCGGTCAGACGAGCCTCAGACGAACTGCCGCACCAGCGCGAACAGGGCCACCGCGATGATGACGATGCGCAGCGCGAGGGGCGGGATCCGCTTGGCGATGTCCGCCCCCACATAGCCGCCGAAGCCGGAGCCCACCGCGATCGCGAGCGACGCGACCCAGTGCACGTCCGCGTGCCCGAGGAAGTAGCTGGCCGTGTAGATGAGCGCGGCCACCGCGTTGATGAGGGCGCCGAGCAGGTTCTTCACGCCGTTGACCTCGTTGGGCGTGCGGCCGGTGAACGCGCCGAGGATGCCCATGTGCAGGATCCCCTGCGCCGCCGTGAAGTACCCGCCGTACACGGCGGAGCCGAACATCGAGACCTGCAGGCCCAGCTGCTGGTAGGGGTGCTCGTAGACCCGCGCCTTCCCGGCGGCCTGCCGCCTCTCCCGACGACGACGCAGCGCCGCCACCGCGTACGGCTGCAGCGCCACGAGCAGGATCGCCATGACGATAAGACCCGGCACCACCACCTGCAGCGCGTCCGGCGGCGAGAGCAGCAGGATTCCGGAACCCAGTGCGGCGCCGAGTACGGCGAAGAGCATGAGCCCGTGGAGATGGTCCTTCTCGGCGATGAGGTCCTTGCGGTAGCGCAGCGTGCCGCCGATCGCGGAGAACACGATGCCGCAGGTGTTCGTCACGAGCGCCGACTGCGGGTCGAACCCGATGGCCAGGAGGATCGGCAGCGTGATCAGCGACCCGGAACCGACCGCCCCGTTGATCGCCCCGGCCGCCACGGCGGCCACCCCCAACACGATCAGATCGTGCAGTTCCATTCCACTCCCCTACCCGACGACGGACCGCGTCCGGTCGCGACCGGACCCGGGCCACCGTAGACCCGGACCCGACGACGGCGGACCGGGCGCCCATCGCCGCGTCACCTGCGAGCAGGCCACCCGCACCGCGGTCGGGTCAGGCGGCGCCCGTCTCGGCGCCCGCTGCCTGCCCCACGGGCTCAGTGCCCGCGGAAGGCCTCCTGCAGCCACCAGGACCCGCCGTCGGAGGCAACCTTCGCGTCGATGACGATCGGCCGCCGGGCGCCGGACGCCACCCAGTCGCGCACGGCCGCCAGGTGCCCCGCGCCCCGCACCGTGACGGCCTCGGCGCCGAACCCGCGCGCGATGGCGGCGAGGTCGGAGTCCGGGAACGTCACGGTCGACAGGTCCTCGCCGGTCGCGTCCCCGTCGCCGTCCACGCCGAAGTGGTGCACCTCGGCGCCGAACGCGGCATCGTTGTAGACGATCACAGCCAGGGAGATGCCGAGGCGCACGGCGGTCTCCAGCTCGGAGATCGCCATGAGGAACCCGCCGTCGCCGGTGCCGAGCACGGGCAGGCGACCCGGCTGCGCGAGCGCGGCTCCGATCGCGGTGCCGAGGCCGAGGCCGACGGACTGGAAGGCCTGGGTGAAGCAGAAGCCGTTCTCGTCGGGGACGTCGAGGAACTGGGCCGGGTAGCCCATGAAGTTCCCGGAGTCGATCGAGACGATCCGGTCCGTGGGCAGGATCCGGTCCAGCTCGGCCGTCAGGGTGCGGGCGTCGATGCGGTCGCCGGTCGAGGCGTCGTCGAACGGGACGTCCTGCCAGCGGGAGCCGGCCGCGATGCGCGCGCGCACCTCGTCCGTGCGGTATCCGATCCTGGGCGCCACGCCGGCCCGGTGGAGCTCCTCGACGACGGCGTCGGCCGTGAGCGCACTGTCGCCGAGCACCCCGAGGTCGATGGGCCGGTTCGCGCCGAGCGCGTCGTCCTCGAGGTCGACCTGGACGAGCCTGGCATCCGGCCCGACGAGCCGGCCGTGCCGCATCGTCCACATGTTCAGCGTGCAGCCGAAGCCCACGATGAGGTCCGCCCCGGTGATGAGGTCGGCCGTGGTCGGTGAGGAGAACCCGCCGGAGATCCCCAGGTTGAACTCGTCCCCGGCGAACAGGCCCTTCGCGACGGCGGACGTCGCCACGAGCGCACCGGTCCGGGCCGCGAGCCCGCGCAGGCTCGCGCTCGCGGAGCGGGCGCCGCGGCCGGCGACCAGGACGGGGCGCTCCGCGGTGGCGAGAAGCTCCGCGAGCGCCGCGACGGCGTCGGCGGAGGGGCGGACGGACGAGGGCGCGGGGACCTGCAGGAGGCGGGGGTCGACGTCGGGGGCGGGCTGGGACTGGACGTCGATGGGCATGTTGAGCACGACCGTCCGGCGCTCGTTGCGCGCTGTGCGGAAGGCGCGGACGACGTCCGCGAGCGCGCTGGCCGCGGAGTGGACGCGCTCGGAGACCGCACCGCCGGAGCGGGCGAGGCCGGGCTGGTCCATGGCGAAGTTCGAGCGGACGGCGGAGGCGGTGGCCTCGGCTGCGAGCACGATGAGCGGGGTGCGGGACTTGGCGGCCTCGACGATGCCGGTGGTCGCGTTCGTCAGCCCGCAGCCCTGATGGACGGACAGCAGGCCGACGCGGCCGGACATGCGGGCGTAGCCGTCGGCCATCATCGCGGCGCCGCCCTCGTGGCGGGCGGCCGTGAAGGGGACGCCGTGCCGACGCAGCGCGTTGGTGACGTGAAAGTTGCCCGAGCCGACGACCCCGAAGCAGTGCCCCGCCCCGAGCGCGGCGAGCGCCCAGCCGACCAGGTCGGCGACGGTCGCGCCGGCTGGCAGCTCGCCGGCGGTCGCGCCGGCGCGCAGATCGCCGACGTCGCGGGTGGTGGTGCCGAAGTTGGTGGTGTCCGGGTTGGCGGTTCCGGTGGCCGGTGCGGCCGTGGCCGCACCCGCGGGATCGCCGGCCGTGGCGAAGCCCGTGGGCTCACTGGTCGCGGCCGCGCCCGTCGGCCCGCTGCTCTGCCCGCTGCTCGTCACGCGCGTCGGTTCGCTCGTCGGTCCGCTCATCGCTCTGCCGCCTCTCGTCCCGGGGGTCGGTCGCGCCCCTCGCCCACCGGCGTCGTCGCCGGATCATGCCTATGGTGGCGTGCCGGACGTCACCGGCGCGCGGGTGTCCGTCAGCTCTGGACCTCCCGGGATCCTCGACGACGAGCCCGCCCGCGTTGCCGCCTCGCCCGCTGCCCGCCCCCACACGGCTCGGCCACCCCGAAGGAGACCCACATGTCCGCATCCGTCCTCGGTTCCCTCGTCAGCGCGCTGAACGACCGATCGATCGAGATCGTCGACCTCACCGCGCCGCTGTCCTCGACGACCCCGATCCTCGAGCTGCCCGAGCAGTTCGGCCAGACCGCCACGTTCGAGCTGGAGGAGATCAGCCGCTA
This sequence comes from Actinomycetales bacterium JB111, assembly GCA_900163555.1. Classification (GTDB taxonomy): domain Bacteria; phylum Actinomycetota; class Actinomycetes; order Actinomycetales; family Actinomycetaceae; genus JB111. The sequence continues at coordinate 50,410 of FUHX01000010.1, forward strand.
CGACGACCGCGGGCCGGCCTGGTACTGGAACAACTTCCGCACCGGCGAGCACACCGGCACGCACTTCGACGCGCCGAACCACTGGGTCACCGGCAAGGACGGGATCGACATCTCGGCCGTTCCCGAAAAGGCGCTCGTCGCCCCGGCCGTGGTGCTCGACGTGACCGCCGAGGTCGCCGACGCCCCCGGCTACATCGTCAGCCGCGAGCGCGTGGAGGCCTTCCTCGCGGCGATAGGCGGCGCGCCCGAGGGCGGCTGGCTGCTCGTGCGGACCGGCTGGTCGCAGCGGGTCACGCAGGAGGACATGATCAACAACACCGAGACCGGGCCGACGAGCCCGGGGCTCAGCGTCGAAGCCGCGCAGTACGTCGCCGAGGAGAGCCCGCTGCAGGGCATCGGCGTGGAGACCGTGGGCACCGACGCCGGCGCGGCCCACTCGTGGGACCCCGCCTTCCCGTGCCACTCGTTCGTGCTCGGCGCGGACAAGTACGGCCTGGCGCAGCTGCAGAACCTCGACAAGCTGCCGACGACCGGCGCCGTCATCGTGGCCTCGCCGCTGAAGATCGTCGGCGGGTCCGGGTCGCCGGCGCGCGTGATCGCCCTCGTCGAGCGGTAGGCGGCGAGGCGGCGGGGGGCGGGGCGGCACCCTCGTCACCCGCCGGTCGGCAGTCGGTCCGCGCCCGCCGCAGCCCGTGCCTTCGTCATCGAAAGGGTGGCCAGTGGCACGTTCGGTGCCGAAAACGTGCCACTCACCGCCCCGACGACGAATGTTCGGCGGGTGCACCACCCGCCTCACGCCCCGCGCACCCGCGGCGCCGCTTGTCGCCGGGCCGCCGCCCCCCGGGCGGGGCGCATGTCGCCCCGCCTGCCGGCCCAGCCGAGTCGCCGGGAGATGGCGAGCGCCGTCGTCGCAACGGCGGGCACCGCGACCTTGACCGCCGCCGTCCCCGCGCGCACCACCACGGACACCGCGGCGACGACCTGCCCGGACTCGTCGAGCACGCGGGCGGCCACGGAGCTGGCCATGAGGCTGACCTCCTCGCGGGCGATCATCAGCCCGCTGTGCCGGCACTGCTCGAGCTGCTCGGCGAGGATCCGCGGGCTCGTCACCGTCCGCGGGGTCAGCTGCTCGAGCGGCCCGGCCAGCACCTCCTTCTGCAGGTCGGCGGGCGAGTGGGCGAGCAGCACCTTCCCGCCGGCGGACGCGTGCAGCGGGAGGTGACCACCGACGTCGGAGATCACGATGACCGCGTCCGGCGCCGAGATGCGCTCGAGGATGACGGCCTCGCGCCTGCCCAGCGCGAGCAGCTGGACGTGCTGGTGGAGCGCGGCGTGCAGGTCGTGCATGTAGGGCAGCGCGACCGACCGGACGCTCGCCGACGACGGCACCAGCAGTCCGAGGTCCCGCGCCTTGGCGCCGATCGAGTACCGGCCGTCCGCGGACCGGCTGAGCAGGCCGACCTCGATGAGGCTCGCGGTGATCCGGCTCGCGGTGGCGTGCGCGAGCCCGGACCGCGCGGTCAGCTCGGCGAGGCTGAGCGTGAGGTGCTTCGTGTCGAAGGCGTCCAGGAGTCGGGTGGCCCGCTCCAGCACGCCCGCGCCGGGCTCGTTCGTCCGTGGCATCGACTCCTCCTTCGGGTCCTGCCGTGCGCTGCCCCGTCGCCCGCGCTCGTCCGTTGATCGGATGCCACCCTACCCCGCCACCGCGTCCTGCTCGGCACGATCGCGGGCAGAGCAACGATGCCCAGCCCACTGGAGTACCCCATGCAGACCGCACCCGGATCGTCCCCCCGCATCGCCGTCGTCGGGGGTGGGATCGGCGGCCTCGCCGCCGCCGGCTTCCTGCGCAAGTACGGGCTGCAAGCCCGCGTCTTCGAGCAGGCGGCGGAGCTGACGGAGGTGGGCGCCGGGGTCGTGGCGGCGCCGAACGCCGTCCGGCTCCTGCGCAGCCTCGGCGGGTTCGAGGCCTTCGAACGCACGGCCGTCCCGCTGACCGCAGCCTGGCAGTTCCAGCGCTGGGAGGACGGCACCGTGCTGTCCTCCGAGAGCCTCGTGCCCGCGTGTGAGGAGCTGTACGGCGAGAAGACGTACTCCGCTCACCGCGCCGACCTCCTCGCGGCCGTGCGCGCCGGCGTCCCGGACGAGTGGGTCACACTCGGCGCCCGGGCGGTGGACGTGACGCCGGTCGGTGACCACTACCGGATCGACCTCGCGGACGGGTCCTCGCACGAGGCGGACGTCGTTGTCGCGGCCGACGGCGTGCACTCGATCGTCCGCGAGCGGTTCGCGAGCCCGCAGGAGCCGGAGCCGTCGGGCATCGTCGCGTACCGCTCGATCGTGCCTGCCGCCTCCGCCCCGGCCGGAGCCCTCGACCCGGTCCACACGCTCTGGCTCGGCCCCGACCACCACTTCGTCCACTACCCCGTCAGCGCCGGTCGCCAGGTCAACGTGGTCGCGTTCGGCCCGGCCGGGTCCACCACCGACGACTCCTGGTCCGCGGAGACGTCCGTGAAGCAGTTCCGCGCCGAGTTCGACGGCTGGGATCCCCGCGTCTTGGCGCTCATCGACGCCTCGGACCGGGTCGGCCGCTGGGACCTGCTCGACCGGCCGCCGCTGCCGCGGTGGAGCTTCGACGGCGTCACCCTCCTCGGCGACGCCGCCCACCCCCAGTTCCCCTTCTACGCCCAGGGTGCCGCGCAGGCGATCGAGGACGCGGTCACGCTCGCCGTCACGCTGTCGACCACCCCGGAGGACCCGGCCGGCGCCCTGCGCCGGTACGAGGCCCTGCGACTGGAGCGCACGGCGAGGATCCAGGAGGTCAGCCACGGCCGGGTGCACGTCAACCACCTGCCCGACGGCGACGCCCAGCGCGAGCGCGACGCCCGCCTCGCCATCGGCGACCCCCTCAGGCAGAACGGGTGGATCTACGGGCACGACGCCGAGCAGACCGCGCGCCGGGCGGAGGGCCTCGAGGGGTAGACGGGGTCGGCGGCGACCGATCGACCCAGGATGTTCACAGCCCGGACCGCACACGTTGGAACGTCCGAAATGTTTCCCTGGAATATCCTGGGAAAACGCCGATTCAGTGAGTGCACTCACCGGCGAATTGTGCCTGGGCCCCTTTCTGTTCCCTGTCCGATCCGCAAGACTGGGAACCATGAACACGCCCCATCTGCCCTCGTTCGACGAGAAGAAGTACGTCGACAGCTGGCTCACCGACATGGACGGTGTTCTCGTCCACGAGGAGACCGCCCTGCCCGGGGCCGTCGAGTTCATCGACGCGCTCAAGGCGTCCGGCCTGCCCTTCACCGTGCTCACGAACAACTCGATCTACACGCCCCGCGACCTGCGGGCCCGCCTGCACGCCAGCGGCCTCGACATCCCCGAGGAGGCCATCTGGACCTCCGCCCTGGCGACCGCGGAGTTCCTGCGCAGCCAGCGCCCCGGCGGCAGCGCCTACGTCCTCGGCGAGGCCGGGCTGACGACCGCCCTGCACGACGCCGGCTACATCATCACCGAGCGCGACCCGGACTACGTCGTGCTCGGCGAGACCCGCACGTACTCCTTCTCGGCCATCACGCGCTGCATCCGCCTCATCGAGAGGGGCGCGCGCTTCATCGCCACGAACCCGGACGTCTCGGGCCCGTCCCCGGACGGCACGCTGCCGGCCACCGGCTCGGTCGCCGCGCTCATCACGGCCGCCACCGGCCGCACCCCCTACTACGTCGGCAAGCCGAACCCGCTGATGATGCGCAGCGCGCTCAACCGGCTCGACGCCCACTCGGAGACGTCGGTGATGATCGGCGACCGCATGGACACCGACATGATCTCGGGCCTCGAGGCCGGCATGCGCACGATCCTCGTGCTCTCCGGCTCGACCCCGGCCGACAAGGTCGACAGCTTCCCGTTCACGCCCACCCGCGTGCACAACTCGATCGAGGACGTCGTCCCGCTGGTCGCCCAGTTCGCCCGCCCCAAGGCGGAGCGCCCGGCCTCGCTGACCGAGCGCGCCCGCAAGTCCGCCAAGGCGGACACCCCCACCGACGCCGACGCCTGAGTCAGGCGCTCAACTCGCGGCCGTCAGCCGCGCCAGACAGGGACGGGACCCGGCCATCGGCCGGGTCCCGTCGTCGTCTCCGAGGTTCTCGGCTCTCCGGCCGGTCAGTTCTCCGACTGGTCGCCCGCGGTCCACAAGCGCAGGTACCACTCGACGACGCTGGGCGGGGCGGCGAGGCCGTAGCCCCGCCGGAACTCGTCCAGGTGTCCGGGCCCGTAGTTGAAGTCGATGGACCACTCGGCGGCCGCGACGTCGGCCCACCGGCTTCCGATCCCGAGCGCGCCGAGGTCGACGTACCCGGTGGGCGCGCCGTCGTCGCCCAGGAGGTAGTTCGGCGCGCAGGCGTCTCCCGTGCAGACGACGAGGTCCGTCGGGGCGGTGGTCGGGGCGGTGGCCCGCAGCTCGGCCCGTGCCTCCGCCGTGACCGTGGCGGGGAGCTCCGCGATTCGCTGCTTGATGGTCCAGGTCCACGGACAGTCCGCGACCGGCATCCGTTCGTGCCACGCGCGCAGCGCGGCGCCGACCGCGCGTGCGGCCTGCGCCGGGCGGGCGATCCAGTACGGCTCGACCGCGTTCGTTCCGGGGAGCACCGTCGTCGCGAGCCACTCGAAGCCGTCCTCGATCCCCACGTCGATCACGCGCGGGACGGGCGCGTGCTCGGCGGCCCAGGCAAGACGCTCGGCCTCCGCCGCGAGGTCGGACTCCGGGTGTGGCGGGGCGACCTTGAGGACGATCGGCTCCGTCTCCTGACCGGTCGCGTCGAGGTGGAACGTGCGCCCGCCGATCCCGTTGCGCCACAGCTCGCGGACCGCCCGGCCGTCTGCGAGACGTGTGACGAGGGGCGGGACGGGGAGGTCGTCGTCGGGGATCGACACGCGCGCTCAGAGCTGCCGGGTGAAGTGCTCGGCCATGGCCGGGTGGTACTCGGCGAAGTCGACGGCGGTCGGGTCGCCGCCGGTGGCGGCCGCGAGCCACCGGTCCGCGTAGTACTCCCAGCCCGGCCCGACCTCGCCGACCATGGCCGGGTCGACGTCGACGTGGCGGATCGCGACGAAGCAGCCCTCGCCGTCGACGTCGAGGCGGACCTCCATGGTCCAGTCGCCCATGCGCACAACGAGGAGTCCGGGCGCCTCGCAGGCGAGGATCTGGAGGTCGACGGACGGGTGCCCGTCCTCGGCGAGCATCGTGACCGTGGCCGTGCCGCCGGACGGGCCGGAGTCGATCGTGCCGAACCATTCGGCGAGTCCGTCGGAGGTGGTCAGGCCGTGCCAGGCGTGCGGGCGGGGGATCGACAGCCGGCGGGAGACGACGACGTCGACGCGGCCCGGGATCGAGCCCGGCAGGACGGTCCCGGACGCGTGCGGGGCGGCGAGGCCCGAGGGACGGACCGCGGACCTCGCGTCCTCCAGGCGCTGACGGACGGCCTCGAGACGCGGGTCGTCCGGCGCGAGCGGGGCGGGGTGGGCGTGGTCGTGCCCGTCGTGGTCGTGGCGCTCGTGGGAGTGGTCGTGCGCGTGGTCGTCGTCGGTCACGTCCGCCACGCTAGTGCGGCCGGAGGCCCGACGCGCGGCCGAAACACACCCGCCACTACGCTGGAAATCATGGAATTCCGCTACCTCGGCCGCTCCGGCCTGAAGATCTCCGAGATCACGTACGGCAACTGGCTCACCCACGGGTCGCAGATCGAGAACGAGACCGCGCAGGCCTGCGTGCGCTCGGCCCTGGACGCCGGGATCACCACCTTCGACACCGCCGACGTCTACGCGAACACCAAGGCGGAGTCCGTGCTCGGGGACGCCCTGTCCGGCGAGCGCCGCGAGTCGCTGGAGATCTTCACGAAGGTCTACTGGCCGACCGGGCCGAAGGGGCACAACGACTCCGGGCTGTCGCGCAAGCACATCCTCGAGTCGATCAACGGCTCCCTCAAGCGGCTGCGCACCGACTACGTCGACCTCTACCAGGCACACCGCTTCGACACGGAGACGCCCCTCGAGGAGACGATGCGGGCGTTCGCCGACGTCGTCCGGCAGGGCAAGGCCCTCTACATCGGCGTCTCCGAGTGGACGGCCGACCAGATCCGCGAGGGCGTCGCGCTCGCGCGCGAGCTCGGCATCCAGCTCATCTCCTCGCAGCCGGAGTACTCGATGCTGTGGCGCGCCATCGAGGAGGAGGTCGCCCCGGCGTCGGAGGAGCTCGGCGTCTCGCAGATCGTGTGGAGCCCGATGGCCCAGGGCGTGCTGTCCGGCAAGTACGCCCCGGACACCGCGCCGCCCGAGGGGTCGCGCGCGGCCACCGAGGTCACCAAGGGCGCGATCGCCCGGTTCATGACGCCGGAGATCCTCACCCGCGTGCAGGGGCTGAGGCCCCTTGCCGAGGAAGCCGGCCTGACGATGCCGCAGCTCGCGATCGCGTGGGTGCTGCAGAACGACAACGTCGCCTCGGCGCTCGTGGGCGCCTCGCGCCCCGAGCAGGTGACGGACAACGTCAAGGCCGCGGGCATCACCCTGGAGCCCGCGCTCATGGCGAGCATCGACGAGGTCCTGGGCGACGTCGTCGAGCGGGACCCCGCGCGGACCGCAGAGCGGGCGCCGAAGCAGCGCCCGAGCTGACCGGCCGCCGGCCGTACGTGACGAGGCCGCGGGAGTGGGGTGTTCGCCCCATCCCGCGGCCTCGTCCCGTGCGCGGCCCGTCGCTACGTTGAGGGTCTGACGCTCGTCGAGAGTCCTCGCGAGCCCCCGACCGAAGGACGCATCATGGCCACCATCTGGGAGATCATCCTGACGCTCCTCGCGACGCTCGCCCCGTGGCTCGACCTGAGCGGCTTCGGACCGGTCGCCTGAGCGTCCGGGCCGACGCCCGCCACCGTCAGCCGAAGAGCTGCTTCGAGGCGATCTCCGCGCCCTCGACGAGCGAGCGGAGCTTCGCCCACGCCACGTCCGTCGCGACGAACTCGTAGCTCGCGAAGGTCGCCAGACCGCAGTCGATGCCCGCGATGACGCGCTCCGGGTCGCCGACGGCCTCGGCGGCCTCGACGATCCGCTTCGCGACGAGCTTCGGGTGCTCGAGGTAGTTCGTCGTCACGTCGATGACACCCGGGAGGAGTACGGCGCCGTCGGGTAGCGGGTGGTCCTTCAGCGCGGCGATCTCGTGCTCGTGGCGCGGGTTCGCGAACGGGATGCTGAAACCGCCGACCTTCGCGCGGTACAGGTGCGGGAGGAGGACGTCGACGGGGACGTCGTCCTGGTGCGGGCCCTGCCAGTTGCCCCAACACACGTGCAGGCGCACGCGGTCCGCCGGCAGCCCCTCGATCGCACGGTTGATCGCATCGATGTGGCTGTCGACCACCGCGAGGAACTCATCCAAGGACGAGTCCTGGTACTGGATGACCCGCTCCATGGCGAGGTCCGGGGCATCGAGCTGGAGGATGTGCCCGCGGGCGACGATCTCGCGGTACTCGACAGCGAGCTGGTCGGCGAGCGCCTCGGTGTACTCCTCGTTGTTCGCGTAGTGCGGGTTCTCCGGGTCCAGCAGCAGCGTCTCGGCCACGATGCCGGGCGTAGCGGCGGACACGAAGGTGGCGGGAGCGGTCGGGCGGTCGGCGCCGTGCTCGGCGACCGCCTTCTCGAAGCCGTCGAGGTCCGCGAGGAGCTCGCGGCGCTCGGGGTCGTAGACGACCTCGCCCTGCGCGAGCGGGGTGTCCCACACGCGGGCGACCTCGGCGTCGACGGCGATCTGCTTGGCCTGGATCGCCGCGTAGTCCGGGAACTTCAGCGTGTCCAGCGTGGGCTTGCGCCGGCCCTCGCCACCAAACCCGCCGATGCGCTCCTGCACGTAGGTGGAGAACCCGACGCGGGGCACCTCGCCGTCGTTGATGATGTCGAGTCCGGTCTCGAGCTGCTTCGCCACGGTCTCCTGCCGCACCCGGTCGACCTCGGCCGCGAGCGCCTCGACGTCGATGTCCTTGCCCTTGTCGCGCGCCACCAACAGGTCGGTGAGCTTCTGCGAGCGGGGAAGGGAGCCGGTATGGGTGGTCAGGATCCGTGAGGTTGAGGTCATGGCGCCCACGCTAGGGGCGCGGCTGGACCGGCACAGGGCCGAGCCGGACCGTCTCACCAGGTGAGGCACACACAGCTTCGACCAGTTCCGTTGGGTGGAGATTCCTGTGACACTGAACGTGAACAAGTAGCGATTAAAGATTCTGGTGTCAGCCGCGTCGAGATCCTCCGAACGGTGGTCGCGGGAACTTCCACCGTTGGAGGATCTCGACGCGCGCCGGGCTGCCCCCTACCCATCCCCCGATGTGAGCGGTCTATATGATTGTCAATCAGATAGATAGCTCGTATCCACGTATCCCTCAGGGTCAAAGTCTTCGGTAGAGACACCCGTGATGGCGGCGCTCACCTCGACGATGTTCGTCAGTCCATCAAGAGGAATGTCCAGGCCGGGGCTGATGATCTCCTCTCCGACCATGAAGTCATATGCGTCTTGCGCTGCGCTGGTGTCGACCGACGCATACTCCTCGAGGATGCGCACCGCGTCGCCTTCGTTCGAGGGATCGTAGATCCAGTCCGCGGCCGACCTGAGAGCACGCGTGAATCCTCCAGCAGCCTCCGGGTTCGCTTCCGCCCACGATCCGTTGACGATCGCCGGAGTCTGAATGTAGTAGTCGTCATAGGTAGCGAACATGGTCGCCCCATCGGCGACCGCCAGCGAGTCGAACGGCGGAATGAGCAAGGCACCGTCGACCTGCCCGTTCTGCATCGCGACAATCCGGTCAGACGAGTTCGGCATCGCCACCGGCGTCGTCGACTCCCACTCGACGCCGTTGGTCTGCAGCAGGTAGAAGAGCAGGTTGGCCGTTCCCCCTTCGACAGCACCGGCCGTAACCTGCGCACCCTCGAGGTCTTCGACGCTCTCGACACCGGGCGCACCAAAGAGTCGAAGAGCCGGGCGCTGAAAGAGTGCACCAGTAATGACGACATCGGCACCCTCGTCCACGGCGCTGATCACGCTGTCACCGAGAGCGATACCGACATCGGCCGAACCCGAAGCCACTGCTTGGACGAGGTTTGCTGAGTTCTGCACCTGGATCTCTTCGATCGTGACGCCTTCGTCGTCGTAGAAGCCCTGATCATCTGCGATGGCATGCAGCCACTGGAGTGAACCGGGTGCAAGCAGTGCAAGCTGAACACTCGCCTCACCGTCATCGCCTTCAGAGGCTGCGTCTCCACCTCCACATGCAGCGAGAAGCGCGGCCACACCGATAGCCGCGGCAGTTGTAGTCATGTGTCGTCTCATGAAAATCTCCTTAGGAAGCGGGGGCATCGGACGCGCCCGTCGAGAGGTCAGCAGTTTCCAGCCCGAGGCTGCCTCTGACTTCCTTCTCGATGAGTGTCCAGATACGATCGACGATTCGGCCAAATTCAGGCTCACGCTTGAGACTCAGATTCCGCGGCCGCTCGAACGGTACGTCGACGACCTCCTTCACAGTGCCTGGGTGAGCCGAAAGCACGACAACGCGATCGGCCAGATAGACAGCTTCGTCGATCTGGTGGGTGATGAACACAACGGTTTTTCTATCCTGATTCCAGATCCTCAAAAGCTCGCTGGACATGATCTCGCGCGTCTGGGCATCAAGTGCTGCAAACGGCTCGTCAAGGAGGAGAATCCGCGGATCGACTGCGAGTGCCCGCGCGATGTTGACACGCTGGCGCATGCCGCCTGAGAGCTCTCGTGGGTAGCTGTCTCCCACATGGCCGAGCCCGACGGCACGCAGACGTTCATCGGCCGCCGCCCACGCCTCGCGTCTCTTCACACCCTGGAGCGTGAGCCCGTACGCCACATTCGCGCGCACGGTGGACCACGGCAGCAAGTTGTCCCGCTGGAACACCATCGCTCGGCTCGTGCTTGGGCCGTCGATAAGGGCGCCGTCCTCCAGAAGCTCTCCCTCCGTCGGCTCAAGCAAGCCGGCGAGCAACCGGAGCAGAGTCGACTTGCCGGACCCAGAAGCGCCCACCACGCAGACAAACTCTCCGGGCTGAACGTCGACCGACAAACGATCGAGAGCGACAACCGGCGGACGGTTCACGGGCGTGAAGGTCAGGTTGACGTCCCGGACGGAGAGACCGCCGGACTTCGGGGTCTGAGCACCGGTATTCACGCATCCTCCTTCCATGGTGCGAGCTTTCGCTCGAGGGCGGTCAGGAGAATCGATGCCAGTAGGCCGATTATCCCCAGTACGACGACGTAGGCGAGTAGGCGAGCAGTCTGGTACTGCTGCGCAGCTGCACTGATGACGTAGCCGAAGCCCGCGACGGCGCCGAAGAACTCGGCGACAATCACGCCAACCAGCGCTCGAGCGAACGCGACACGAACGCCACTGATGATGAAGGGGACGGAGTGTGGCAACGTCACCGTTTTGAGGACCTGCCAGCGCGTGGCTCGGAACGAATGCGCCGTCTCGATGAGATCAGAGTCGGCACTGCGCAAACCCGCATCGGTCGAAGTGATGACCGGGAAGATCGCCATGAGGATGACGACGGCGATCTTGCTGGAGATGCCAAAGCCGAGCCCCGCGATGAACAGCGGCGCGAGGGCCACGATCGGAACCGAGTACAGCGCCGTCAGGATCGGGTCGAGCGTCTGCCGTATCGGCTTACTCCCCGCGAGGATCGCGCCGATCAACAGGCCCCCGAGGACTGCAAGAGGGAATGCGATGAGAAGTTCAATCCCGGTCGTTGCGAAGTGCTCGTTGAATGCCCCCGTCGAGACCTCCTCACCAAACGCTCGGGCCACCTCGAGGGGCGGCACCACGAGCAATCTGTTGTTGATCACGTAGGCCGCCAGGACATGCCACAGCACGACAAACAGGATCATCGACAGCACGAGACGAAGCGTCGAGGCCCCGCGCGTCGATCCACCCAGCCACGGAAAGAACCTGAAGTTCTGAGCTTTCTTGGCACTAGGCATGAGCATCAACGGCCTCCCGGTCAGTCGTTCGCTTCGCCATTCGACCGATACCCGGTCGTCCAACCACCTCATTGTCCGAGAACACGGTCTGACCCCGGACGATGGTGCGGACCGGTAGGCCGGTGAATGTCCGCCCCGCGTAGGGGGTGTGCCCCATCTTGCTGAGGACTTCTCCGTCGGTGATGGTCGCGCTCGCTTCGAGGTCGACAAGCACCAGATCCGCGTCGGCACCCGGCTCGATCTTGCCCTTGGCTCCCATGCCGAAGACTCGAGCGGGCGCCGCCGACGTCGCTTCGACGACTCGTTCGAGGCTGATCTGTCCGCGGTTCACGGCATCAAGCAGCATTCGCAGATAGAACTGCGTGGATGGGGTGCCAGTGTGTGCCTTCCATCCGTCAGTCCACCCTGGCTCCTTCTCCTCGCGTGTATGGGGGGCGTGATCCGTGGAGACGAGATCGATGGTTCCGTCACGGAGACCCTCCCACAGCGCCTCGTCGTTGACCTTCGGCACCCAGTACGAGAGTGCATATGAACCGAGCTTCTCGATGTTCTCCCACTCATTGCCCAGGAAGAGCGCCCACGGGTTGATCTCGGCCGACACACGCTGTCCCCGGCGCTTGGCGTCCCGGATCATCTCGACCGAACCCTTGGTCTGCACGTGCAGGAGGTGCAGCCGGACCCCCGTGGCTCGCTGGAGACGCAGAAGAGTACCGATAGCCGAGTCCCAGATGACACCGTCGTGGGCGGCGTACGCCTTGGCGTAGGCCTCCGCATCACGCTCGCCTCGGTCCCAGAACTTCTGTTCGATGTGGTCCATGAGAGCTTGGTCGTGGGGGTGGACCATGAGCGGGACATCCGCCGCAGCACAGGCCTCCATGATGGCAAAGAGCTCACCGTGGTCGTGGACACCGATACCAGGCATGTGCGGATAGTCCCGGCCCGTGTCGACAACCATGAAGACCTTGAACGCGATGACTCCCGTCTCCGCCATGGAGGGGATCTCTTCTTTGAGGGTGCCCGCAGGGTTGATGTTCCAGTCGACCACTGCCTTCGCGTCATAGAGGTCGAACATCTGCTCAAGAACGTCGATCCTGTTTGGGACCGGGAAAACGTTGGGCATAGCGACCGTCGTCGTGACGCCCCCAGCAGCACAGGCGCGGGTCACCGAGAGGATGTCTTCCTTGTGCGTGAAGCCTGGCTCACGGTGGTGGCTGTGCACGTCGATCAGCCCGGGGATCATCGTGAGACCCGTCGCGTCGATCGTCTCGTGCGCCTCGGGAGCCTCCTCCGGGATGTAGATGCCGGCGATCTTTCCGTCGGCGACGCCGACGTCAACTGTTGCCTGTCCCCCGGGCAGCACAACGTTGGCTCCGGAAATGAGGGTGTCAAGGGGCATGGAAAGCTCCGTTCGTCAGTCAACCCCGGCCGCCTTTGGACTACGGGGTACGTCAGTACGTTATGCACCCGGTGGTAACTTCACCATCCATGGGTGATTCCGAGCGTGTATCACGTGATGTCCACTTACCAGACCTGGAGGTCTTCGTCGCTGCATCTAGCTCGAGGAGCTTCCGCACCACAGCGGCACGCCTCTACATTTCACAACCTGCCGTCAGCCGCTCCATCGCTCGTCTCGAAGCGGCGCTCGGCGAGCGCCTCTTCGACCGAAGTCGACGCGGGGTCAGACTCACGCCAGCAGGGGAAGCTCTCCTCGTACGGGCACGCCGGATCGTCCACCTCATGTCCGACCTCCGCGTCGCCCCCCTTGCGACAGCGACGAGCACCATCCGACTCGGCACCGCCGGCACAGCCGCCGGCTCCTTCCTCGCGAAGTTTCTTTCCGAGTGGATCAAGTCCCACCCAGACACGGTCCTGAGAGTGGTCGAGGACGGTGCAGCAAGACTCACCCGGCGCCTGTGGGAGGGCGAAGTCGATCTGGCAATCATCGCCAGCCCCATCCCGGCATCATTCGAGTCCTACCCCATCACGAGGGTCGGCATCTCAGCGCACTTTCCACCTGGGCATGCGTTGGACCGGATGGCAAGTGGAGTGACGGCATCCGACCTGGCGCCCTACCCTCTCCTCGTCAACCAGCCTTCCTTCATCTCTGCCCAACTCATCGCCGCAGAGTTCGAGCAGGCGTCAGTGCGTCCGAACATCGTGTACCGCTCATCAGTTGGTCAGACACTTGGCTCGCTCGCTGAAGCTGGAATGGGCATCGCTCTCTTCTCTGAAAGCGTCGACATGAGGTCTACGAGCCTGCGCAGTCGTCCCATGGTCGACGCCGAGGGCAAGCAGCTCGAGTTCCACCTGCGAATCGCTTGGCGACGCGAGGACGACGCCCCCGAACTGCGCGAGTTCGGCCGAGAACTCTCAGAGTTCGTGATGTCGAACTGGCAACCGTACGGACACTGAATGCCACCTTCACGATTGATCACCCTGCAGCTGAGCGTTGTACCGACCTCTAGTTGGGCGTGCGAACCGCACTATCTCAGTGCATGCACCGCACCAGACCGACACTCCCGACAAGCGACCTTACCTTCGTCTGGCTCCCTAGTCAGGCCCAGTGAACCGACTCGCGACCAGACCTGCTACCGCCGGTAGACGTTGCGCACCCGACGGACTGCCGCCCGACCCGCATATCGAACACGCATCTGCGAACGGCTCTCTGCCCGTGACCGGATCCCGCTGGAGGCCACCACTAAACCTCCAAGCACGATCAGCACCTCCAGGCACCCGGCACCACCAAGACAGTCAATGCACGTGAGCAAATAACCCTCCAGCAACACGTCACCACAGATCACGCCACCGTCCTTGACGCGCGCCCGCGAGCACGCCTAGCCTTTTCGTAGAACGAACATAGTTCGTTCTACGAACATCTCCATGAGCAAGGGAGCTCGAATGGCGCACCTCTCGGTTGCCATCATCGGCGGCGGGATCGGCGGACTCGCGGCGGCCAACGCGCTGCGGTCGCAGGGCATCGACGCCCACGTCCTCGAGCAGGCGCCGGCATTCGGCGAGGTCGGCGCGGGCATCCAGCTCGCCCCGAACGGGCGACTCCACCTCGAACGGATGGGCGTCGGCGACGCGATCAGGGACGTCGCCGTGCCGTTCACCGCCGAGTCGACCTACCGACGCGAGGACGGCAGTCCGGTGACATCGGTCGTCGTGTCGGACTCGTCGGGATCCCTCCCCGTGGCGGGCGTGCACCGCGCCGACCTCCTCGGCGCCCTCACCTCCGGCCTCCCGGCGGACTCCCTGCACGCCGGATGCCGCGTCGAGCGCGTCGTCAACGGCGACCGCGGGGCCGAGGTGCACCTGGGCGACGGGACGAGGCGGGCCTTCGACGTCGTCGTCGGGGCGGACGGCATCCACTCCACGGTGCGCGAGGCGATCACCGAGCCCTCCCAGCCCAAGTTCTCGCACACGGTGGCGTACCGCGGTCTCGTGGACCACGCGCGCATCCCGGACTGGCCCGACTCGACGTTCGAGGTCTGGATGGGCGGCGGCCGGCACGTGCTCACCTTCCCCGTGCGCGGCAACCGCGTCATCAACTTCGTGGGCTTCATCCCCGCCGACGACGAGATGCGCGAGTCCTGGTCCGCCCCCGGGGACCCCGCGCAGCTCGCCGCCGAGTTCGCCGGCTGGGACCCCCGGCTGGCCGAGCTCTTCGGAGCCGTCGGGTCGACGAACCGGTGGGGCCTGTACGACCGCGAGCCCCTCGCGCGCTGGACGGAAGGTGCGATCACCCTGCTCGGCGACGCCGCGCACCCGATGCTCCCCCACGTCGGCCAGGGCGCGAACCAGGCGATTGAGGACGGTGCCGTCCTCGCGCACCTCCTCGCCCAGGCGGACGCGTCCTCAGCCCCGGCTGCGCTCGAGGAGTACGGGCGGATCCGGCTCGCCCGCACGGCGGACGTCCAGGCCGGATCACGGCAGTCGGGCAGGCGGTACGACTCGCAGTTCGACGATCTCGCCCAGCGCGACTCGGAGCTGGAGGACTCCAAGCACTTCCGCCGCTGGCTGTACGACACCGACGTCGTCGCGGACCTCGCCTCCGGCGCCGGCACCGCCCCGTACGCGCCCGCAGGAGCAACGAACGGATGACCTCCGCTCCCCCACCACACCCGGCCGTGCGCACCGACGCGCATGCCCGCTGATCACACCAGGAGTACTTCCGTGACCCACTATCGAAACTGTGGCGCCATTGTCGTCGCCGCGGCCCTTGCACTGACTTCATGCAGTTCGAACGACACGGGGTCGGACTCGCCACCCGAGGCAGGTTCAGATTCTGACCACGATCTCGAGACCACCGAGCTCAGCATCGGTTCACTCGGGCTGGCCGACGAGGTTCCGCTCTACATCGCCATCGATGAGGGGTTTTTCGACGACGAGGGCCTCTCCGTTGAGGCCCACACGGCTCCGGGTGGCGGCGCAGCACTGACCGCCGCCCTCATGTCCGGCGAGACCCAGTTCGCCTACACCGCCTACGTGTCGATCTTCCTCGCCTCGGCACAAGGATTGCCGATACGCGTAGCGCGCGAGAACGATGGAGCCGGCCCACAAGGCATCTACGCGGCAGCCGGGTCCGGGATCACCACGCCGAGTGACCTCGCCGGCAGGAGCATCGCAGTCAACTCTTTGTCCAACTTCCAGGAGGTCACCGCGCGAGCCGCACTCGACCACGCCGGAGTCGATTCAACGACGGTCGAGTTCGTCGAGATCCCGCCGCCGGAGATGCAGGCCGCGGTGGAGACCGGGAACGTCGATGCGGCCTGGCTCCCCGAGCCGTTCCTGACGATCGCCACCGGCGACGGCACCCTCACCGAGATCCTGCCCGTCTTCACCGGGCCTATCGAGGACCTACCAGTCGCCGGATGGGCCACCACAGAATCATTCGCAGCCGAGAATCCTCTCACGACCGCCGCCTTCGTACGGGCCATCGATCGAGCCATCGAGTTTGCGTACGACAATCCGGAGCGCCGCGACGAGATCATCGCCGACTACTCGGGCATGGATCTTTCACTCGTGCAGGAACTTGAGCCGCCGAACCTCATCGCCGACCCGACCAGAGATCTCGCTCCGGTCGTCGACCTGATGGTTAACTATGGCCTCCTCGATACAGAGATCAACGCCAACGACGTGCTTCTGGACGAGGCATCAGCGTGATCTCCCCAGGTCTCGACCCGTCGCGCACGGCCGTCCTCGTCATCGACATGCAGAACGACTTCGTGACCGTCGGCGCTCCACTCGAAGTGCCAGCCGCGAGGGCCGCCGTTCCCCATATCGCGGCGATACTCGAAGCTGCGCGAGCGGCAGGTGCGCTGGTCGTGTACTCGGCACACCAACGGGCACCGCTTGGACCGGCGCAGATTCCCACCCCGAATCTCCGGACGCCCGCGCTCGCAGCCGACTCGACCGGACTGAAGATCTATCCTCCGATCGCTCCCGACGATGGTGACCTCATCATCGTCAAGCACCAGTTCAGCGCCTTCTTCGACACCACTCTCGGCGACGAGCTCACCGCCCGCGGTGTCGACACGGTGCTGATCACCGGGGCCACCACCGAGAACTGCTGTTTCTCTACCGCAAGAGATGCGGCGTTCCGCGGTCTGCGCGTCCTGTTCATCGAGGACGCTACGGGCACCTTCGACTATCCCGACTGCGGGTTCGGTTCCATTGCCGCAGCGGACGTGCATCGCACGCTTCTCGCCGTCCTCGCCTACGCGACGTGCGAGATAGCCACGACCGCCGACGCGGTTGCGGCTCTTGCTAGCGACCGCGACCCCGAGAACAACGTGTCGATCGCCGACCTATCGCCGTCACCGCGCACCGACGCGCATGCCCACGCACCCACCCAGGGAGACCCATCGTGACCACCCGACGCATGTCCAGCCGTCCCGCACGCCGCCCCCTCGCGATCGTCACACTGGCCTCGGCCGCGCTCGTTCTCGCCGCATGCGGGTCCGGCGACGACGACGCCGGCTCCGACGAGTCCGGTTCCGGCGACGACTCCGGGCTCACCCACGTCACGGTCGGCACCATGCCGCTCGCCGACGTCGCCCCGTTCTACTACGCGCTCAACGAGGGCCTCTTCGAGGAGGCGGGCCTCGACGTCGAGACGACCATCTCCTCCCAGGGCGCCGCGCAGATCGCGGCCATGATGTCCGGGGACGTGTCCATCACGTACACGAACTTCGTCTCGGTCCTGCAGGGCGCGGAGCAGGGCCTCCCGCTGCAGATCATCCGCGAGAACAACCGGTCCGGCCCGCAGGGGATCTACTCGGTCGCGGGCTCGGACATCACCGCCCCGGAGGACCTCGAGGGCGCCTCCATCGCGATCAACTCGCTCGGCAACATCCAGGAGCTCACCTCCCGGGCGGTCCTCGAGTCGCACGGTGTGGACCTGTCCACCATCGAGTTCGTCGAGATGCCGCCTCCGGACATGGGTGCGGCACTCGAGGAGGGCCACGTCGACGCCGCGTGGATGGTCGAGCCGTTCCTCACCCGCGCCGAGGAGGCCGGGCACCAGCGGGTCGTCTCCGCGTTCGAGGGACCGACGGACAACCTCCCGGTGGCGGGCTGGGTGAGCACCGAGGAGTTCACGGCCGAGCACGCCGACGTCGTCGACACCTTCATCGAGGTCATGGACCAGGCGATGGCGGACGCCGAGGAGGACCCGTCGGTCATCGCCGACGCGATCCCGACCTACACCGAGATCAGCCCGGAGGTCGCGTCCAGCCTCGCCCCGCCGGCCCTTACCCCCGTCTCGGACCTGTCGGACTTCGACGTCCTCGCGGACCTCATGCTGCAGTACGGCCTGCTCGAGGACGAGCTCGACGTCGCCCCGCTCATGTACACGCCGTGACCGTCGACGCTACCTGGGTCGCCGCAGCCTGACGCACCGTCACGGCGCCCGGGTGGCTCGGCGCGGCCCGGAGCCGCGCACCGCGCGGCTACCCTGCCCACAGGCGGCGAGCGCCGCACGACCTGCCCTCCACCCACGCCCTCATCCCCGGACGGAATCACGATGACCGACGTCGAGCCGGCCTCCGCGCCCCGGCGCGAGGCCATGGGCGGGCTCGCCAAGGGGCTGGCCATTCTCGAGCTCTTCGGCCCCGAGCTGCCGCGGCTCACGGTCGCGGAGGCGGCGCGCGGGACCGGCCTGAGCCCGGCGAGCGCCCGCCGCTGCCTCCTCACGCTCGAGGAGAGCGGCTACGTCACGCACGACGGCAAGTTCTTCCGCCCCGCCCCGCGCCTGGTCCGCCTGGGCTCGTCCTTCCTCGAGACCTCCGACCTCCCCGGCCTCGCCACCCCGTGCGTGGACCGGGCGCGGGACGACCTCGACGAGTCGGTGTCCGTCGCGATCCAGGACGACTCCTACGTCGTGTTCGTCGCGCGCGCCGAGGTCCGACGGATCGTCGCGGCGGGGGTCCGCCTCGGCGCCCGGCTCCCCGTCCTCTCCTCGGCGTCCGGCCGGGTGCTGCTCGCCGCCCAGCCGCCGGAGGCGACGGAGGCACTGCTGGCGAACTGGTCACCGACCCGCTCCACGCCCGCGACGCTGGACACCCCGGACGCGATCCGCGAACGGATCGACCGGGCCCGCGAGGACGGCTACTCGATGACCGACGAGGAGCTCGAGTCCGGGATGCGCACGCTGTCCGTGCCGGTCGTCGACTCGCGGGGAACCACGCGCGCGGCGATGAGCGTCGCCGCCTTCACGTCACGGGCAACGGTCGCCGACCTGGTGGACCGGTTCGTGCCCGTGCTTCGGCGGGAGGCCGACCGCCTCGGCCGCACGCTCTGACTCGCCAACCGCCCCAGGTATCTTGACATCAAGATACCTGGGGTGATGGGCTGACCTCGTTGTCCTGCACACGCGAAGGAGAGTCGATGGCGCCGGCCTGGGACCCGAAGCTCTACACGACGTTCGGCGACGAACGCTCCCGTCCGTTCAAGGACCTGCTCGACCGGGTCCGTCCAACGGTCCCGGACTCCGAGGTGCGCTCCGTCGTCGACCTGGGGTGCGGTCCCGGCGGCATGACGGTGCGGCTGAAGGACAGGTGGGCGGGCGCGGACGTCATCGGCCTGGACTCCAGCCCAGACATGCTCGCCAAGGCCGCGGCGCACGCCCGCGACGGCCTGCGCTTCGAGCAGGCGGACATCTCGCAGTGGCTCGCGGCCGCCGAGCCGGTGGACGTGCTCTTCTCCAACGCCGCCCTGCACTGGATCCCCGGACATCTCGACCTCATGCCCGCGCTCGCGGCGGCCGTCCGCCCGGGCGGGCAGCTCGCCTTCCAGGTGCCGGGCAACTTCGACGAGCCCATGCACGCGATCCGCAAGGAGCTCGCCGCTCGCGCCCCGTATGCGGAGCACATGGGCGGAGTCGTCGAGCCGTTCTCCCACGACGCCGTCGACTACCTCCGCGCCCTGCAGGCCGTGGACGCAGAGGTCGACGCCTGGGAGACGACCTACCTGCACGTGCTCCCGGGCGAGGACGCGGCGTTCACCTGGGTGTCCGGCGCCGGCGCCCGCGCCACGATCCAGGCGCTGCCGGACGGCCTGCGGGAGGAGTTCGTCGCAGAGTTCCGGGAGCGGCTCACCGAGGCCTACCCGACGACGGACGGCCGGGCCATCTTCCCGTTCCGCCGCATCTTCGTGGTCGCCCGCCCGTAGGCGGAGGCGCGGCCGTCGTTCGCCGCGGCTCAGCGGTCGTAGATCTCGCGCCGGTGACCGGCCCGGACCACTGAGACGACCAACTCCGCGTCGAACACGTCGTAGATGACGCGGTATTCCCCGATTCGGATACGCCACGCAGTCTGCTCGCCGACAAGTTTCTTCACCCCACGCGGTCGAGGATCCTCCCCGAGTGCCGTGATGGCGTTGAGTACTCGGTCGCGTGCCTGTCGGGGAAGTTTCTTCACCTGACGGGCGGCGGCCGTCGTGAACCCGATGCGGTAGCTCAAGAGTTCAGGTCAGCGCGCAACTCGGCCAGCGACACACGCTCGCCGTCATCCTCTGCCTTTGCCTCGCGATAGGCGGCGACATCCTGGGCCATCTCGAACGCCTCGAGCGCTTCGAGGTCGTCAACGCCGATCACCACGGCGGTCAACTTGCCGTTCCGCGTCACGCCGATGCGCTCCCCCGCGTACATGGCACGGCCCAGCACGTCGGAGAGCTGGGTGCGCAGCTCGCGAGTGGTCACTTCATCCGATACGGCAGCCATGCGTACAGAGTACTAGTTCTGTCAACTGTGTACACAGTTGGATCTCGTGGCGTCGGTTGAAGGTGGGGGCTCGGAAGCGTGCAGGCGGACCCGCGACCGCGGCCCGCAACCCACTCACCGGATCGGCTCAGACGAGCCCGAACTCCTCCCGGTGCTTCTCGGGCACCAGGTCCTCGAAGCGGTCCCGCTCGCGGGTCACCACGTCGCGCACCACGGGGCAGTACGGCAGCATCTTCTGCCCACGCGCCCGGATCTCGGCGAGCGCCCCGTGCACGAGCCGGTTGGACAGGCCCTGCACGCTCGCGTACTCGGGCTCGATGACCGTGCGCTTGAGCGAGACGACGTGCCCGAGGTCGTGATAGTCGATGTGGCCGAGCACCACTCCGCCCGAGACCGAGATGACGTACCGGTCGTGCGTGGGATCGTTCCGGACCGTGGGGATCTGCCCAAGGACCAGCATCTCGTCAGTCATGTGCGTCCTCCTCGACACTCGCGGATCCGCGGCCACCGCGCATCCGTCACCTCGTCACCGGGCGCCCCGTCCCCGCACGTCGGGAAGAGCCGGCGCAGCCACGGTCCTCCTCCTCCGACTCACTCCTCCCGGGGCGGCAGCGCCGCGTGACCGGACATCACGGAGATCCGGTTGAACGCGCCGATCGCGATCGCGACCCACACGACGGCGGCGAGCTGCTCCTCCGAGAGCCCGCCGCGGGTCGCGGGCCCGGCGGCCGCGACGAGCGCGGCACCGACCGGGAGGGTGGTCGTGATCTCCGCGATCTCGAGCGCCGCGCGCTCGAGATCCGTGAACTCCTTGGTCTCCCGCCAGGTCGGCAGCTGGTCGAGCTTGAACTGCGTGACCCCGGCCTTTCGCGCCTTCGGCACGTGCACGCTCAGGCACCGCGCGCACCCGTTGATCTGGGAGACACGCACGTCGATGAGCTCGACGACGTCGCGCGGAATGTCGGCCTCCGCGGCGGCCTTGGCGGCCGCCCGGGACCACGCCGACGCGGCCTTGTAGGCGTCGGGGAACGTGGTCGTGATGTCGACAGGCTTCAGTGCCTCGTTCATCGGGTCGCCTCCTCGCTGTCCACTGCCGACCGTACTCCCCGGACCGGTGCCCTGGGAGCGAACCGGCCTACCGGGGCGCGTGAGGGTTGCGCCTGGGCCGCAGCCGCACCTGGGGCAGGTCGGGCGCCGGCAGCCACGCCCGCTCGCCGCGGTACCCCGCCACGGCGCCGAACCTCTCGCCGCCGGCAAGCTCCCCGTCCGGCTCCCCGGACGCGTTCCACTCCTCGCGGGCCCGGACCACCTCGGCGTGCGAACCGCCGATGAAGTTCCACCACATGACGATCTCCTCCGTGAACGGCTCCCCGCCGAGCAGCACGAGCCGCGCCGGGGTCTCGCCCACGTTCGCCAGGCGCAGCGGGCGGTCGGCCGGCCCTCGGAACGCCAGCTGCGCGACCGGGACGGCCGCGTCGTCCACCTCGACCTGGCCGGAGTCCACGAGCACGCCGTGCTCGTACCCGGCCTCCACGGCCAGGTCGACGACGGCGCCCGGCTCCAGCGCGATCTCCGCACCCAGGAGCGGGGTGGCCGTCCGCACGGGCGAGGTGACCCCGAGCAGGCTGCCGATGAAGACCAGGGCGGTGCCGGCGTCGTCGGGCAGGGCGGTGGGCGTGGGCGCGTGGTGCTGGAACTCGCGCGGCCCGCCGCGCGCCTCGCGCGGCAGGACGAGCCACAGCTGGACCCCGTGGAGGACGTCCGTCGTCGGCGTGGAGACCTCGGAGTGGGCGATCCCCCACCCGGCGGACATGAGGTTGAGCTCGCCGGGCCGCACGATCGCGTGGACGCCGTGGGAGTCGCGGTGCTCGATCTCGCCGCGAAACAGCCAGCTCACCGTCTGCAGCCCGGTGTGCGGGTGCGGCGGCACGTCCATCCCGCCGGTGGCTGCCACGCGGTCGGGGCCGTAGTGGTCGACGAAGCACCAGGCCCCGACGAACGACCGCGCCCTCGACGGCAGCGTGCGACGCACGGTCATCGCCCGCGGTCCCCCGAGCGGGACGTCGCGGGCCTCGATGAGCTCCGGCCCGGCGTCAGGGCCACCGGCCCCGCCCGGGTGAGCCGGGCCGCCCCCGGTGGTGTGGTCCGTCTCGTCCCGGCTCGCGAGCAGGACCTCGCTCGGCGCCTTCTCCATGTTGCTCATGTCGCCCTTTCCGCCTCGTCCCGGGCCGACGACGGCGCCCGTCCCTCGCTGCATCGGCCCACCCTGGCTCGATCGCACCACAGAACGCGGCGAACCGCAGGTGGGTGCCCGGGACTACCCTCAGGACGTGACTGGCGGAAGCGAGATCGGCGGGACGTCCACCGCGAACCGGGCGGCATCGACACCCGGCACCGAGGTGCACGCCGAGCCGCCGTGGCGCGCGCTGTGGGCGCTCGTGCTGGGCTTCTTCATGATCCTCGTGGACACGACGATCGTCTCCATCGCGACGCCCGACCTCGTGGCCGCCTTCGACACCGACGTCACCACCGTCCTGTGGGTGACGAGCGCCTACCTGCTCGCCTACGCCGTGCCCCTGCTCGTCACGGGTCGGCTCGGCGACCGGGCGGGCCCGAAGTCGATGTACATGGTCGGGCTTGCCTTGTTCACAGGGGCGTCGCTGTGGTGCGCGCTCTCGGGCACGATCGGCATGCTCATCGCCGCGCGCGTGGCCCAGGGCCTCGGCGCCTCGATGATGACGCCGCAGACGATGACGGTCGTGACGCGCACGTTCGCCCCCGAGGTGCGCGGCGTCGCGATGTCGCTGTGGGGCGCGACCGCCGGCGTGGCGATGCTGGTCGGGCCGATCCTCGGCGGCGTCCTCCTCGACACGCTCGGCTGGGAGTGGATCTTCCTCATCAACGTGCCGGTCGGACTGGTCGCGCTCGTGCTCGCGTGGCGCCTCGTGCCGAGCCTCCAGCCGCAGTCACGCCGGCTGGACTGGCTCGGCGTCGCGCTCTCCGCGGCCGGGACGTTCGCCGTCGTCTTCGGCATCCAGGAGGGCGAGCGCTTCGGCTGGGGCCAGATCTGGGAGTGGGTGACGATCCCCCGGCTGCTCGGCGCGGGCGTCGTGCTTCTCGCGCTGTTCGCGGTCTGGCAGGCCTTCGGCCCCAAGGAGCCGCTCATGCCGCTCGGCCTGTTCAAGGACCGCAACTTCACGCTCAGCTCGATCGGGGTCGCCTCGATCGGGTTCGCCATGTCCGCGGTCATCTTCCCGATCATGCTGTTCGCGCAGGACGTCCGCGGCTGGACGCCGACGGAGTCCTCGCTCATCCTCGTGCCGCAGGCCCTCATCGCCCTCGGGCTCGCCCGCTGGGTGGGCCGGCGCATCAACCAGGTCCGCAACGGCCTGCTCGCCGGCCCCGGCCTGTTCCTCATGGCCGTCTCGATCGTCGGCTTCTACCTGGTGCTGCGCCCGGAGTCGCCGGTCTGGCTGCTGTTCGTGCCGTCCGTCGGCTACGGCCTGGGGTCGGTGTTCGTGTGGGGACCGCTCGCCACGTCCGCCACCCGACGACTCCCCTCCGCGCGCGCCGGGGCCGGCTCCGGCGTGTACAACACGATGCGGCAGGTCGGCTCGGTGCTCGGCAGCGCCGCGATCGCCATGGCGATGGCCGCCCGCACCGAGGTCCACCTGCCCGACGGCCCCCAGGTCGACGCGACCGGCGCCCTCACCGCCGCCTCCGCCGACGGCTACTCCCTCGCACTCACCGAGTCCATGCTCGTGCCGTGCGCCGTCCTGGTGGTCGGGGCGATCGCGGCCTGGTTCATCGTGGGACCGACCGGTTCCCGCGGCCTGCGTCAGCCGAGGGCCAGCGAGAACAGCTCGACCTCCGTGTCGTAGAACTCGCGCGTCCGCCCCACGTGCCGCATCCCGATGCGGCGCGCGACCGCCTGCGACGGCAGGTTCTCCAGGTGCGTGACGGCGAGGACCTCCGTGACGCCGTGCGCCGCCGCATGGGCGAGCACGGCGCGGGCGGCCTCGGTCGCGTAGCCGAGACCCCAGGCGTCCGGGTGCAGGTGCCAGCCGATCTCCAGATGCCCCGACGGCGGACGCGAGCCGTCCGGCGAGCTCGCCGGCAGGTCCACGAGCAGGGCCGTGCCCACGGGTCGATCGGTCGTGCCCGGCCCGGCGGGGTCGCCGGCCGAGCCGGCGAGGTCGCTCTCTCGGCCCGGATCGGCAGCCCGGTCCCGATCGGCTGCCCGGCCGGCTACACGGGCGTCGCCCTCCGCCTCGGGAGTTGGGCGCGGCCGGATCGCCCAGATGCCGCGGGGCGGTCCGCCCGCCGCGCGTGTCCACCAGCCCTCCACCCGCTCCCGCGCCCCGTCCAGCGACGTCAGCGCGGACTGCGGTCCGCCCGCCCAGCGCACGACCTCGATGCGCGAGTACATGTCGAGCACGGCGTCCGCCTCCTCCACGCGCCACTCGGCAAGCGTGAGGCGGTCGGTGCGCAGCACCGGGGCCGACGGCCACGCGCGGGTGGGCACCACGCCGGGAACCGGGGCCGACGGGTCGGGGCGGGCATCCTCGTCGGGG
>FUHX01000024.1 GCA_900163555.1 Actinomycetales bacterium JB111
TCTGGGGTGGGTGTGTGGGGAGCGGCGGGTTCGGCGGGCGTGTGGGGCGCGCTGGGAGTGCTGGGTGCGGCGGGCTCGGCGGGCGTGATGCCGGCGGCGCGTCCGGTCGGTCCGGTTCGAGGGGGAACTCTCGAGGCGAAGAGGTTGAGGCCGAGCCCCCGGGAGAGGTAGGCGATCGCGCGCTGACCGCGCACGCTGTTGCCCGCGGAGTCCAGGGGAGCGGAGAAGGTGCCGACGGCGCCCTTCCCGGGTGCGACGGCGACGATCCCGCCGGAGACGCCGGACTTTGCCGGCAGGCCGATCTCGAACAGCCACTCGCCGGACCGCTCGTACATCCCGCTCGCCGCGAGCATCGCGAGGGTGTCCTGGCAGGTCTCGGGGGAGACCACCCGCTGCGACGTGACGGGGTTCGTGCCGCCGTCGGCGAGGGTTGCGCCCATGACGGCGAGGTCGTGCGACGTGACGAGCAGGGAACACTGCCGGGTGTAGACGTCGACCATCTCGAGCGGGTCGACGTCGAGGCGCCCGTAGCTCTGCAGGAGCCGCGCGAGGGCCTTGTTGCGGGCGTTGGTCTTCATCTCGGAGCGGTAGACGCCGTCGTCCATCTCCAGCCGTCGCCCGGCGAAGGCGGAGAGGCCGGAGAGGATCGTCTTCCACTTCTCGTCGGGGGTGTCGCCGGGGAGGAGCGCCGTGGTGGCGATCGCTCCGGCATTGACCATCGGGTTCATGGGGTGGCCGTCGTTGAGCTCGAGGGCCATCACGGAGTTGAACGGAAGTCCGGTGTTGTTGACCCCGACCCGGTCCTTGACCGCGCCGTGGCCGAATGCGTCACGCACGATGGCGTAGACGAAGGCCTTCGAGATGGACTGGATCGAGAACTGGTGGGCGGTGTCGCCGATGGCGTGCGACGAGCCGCCGGTCTCGATGAGCGAGAGCCCGAACCGGGCGGGATCCGCGTCGGCGAGGGCGGGGATGTAGTCGGCGACGGTGCCGTCCTCGACGCCCCGGTAGCGCTCGAATGCCGCGGCGGCGAGAGATTCCACGTTCTCCCACGAGGGCAGAAGGCCCGTGGATACCGCCCGGTCGACCTCGGTGGATTCCGATGTGATCGTCATTGATCCCCCTATGGGGTCGCGGCGACCCCGTGGGCATCGTATTCCTCGCGCCTCAGGTGTCTACCCCTGGGTTGGCGGGGGTTCCTGTGCTTCGGGGGCGCGTCCGGTGATCGAGACTCGCCGTCCGGCCATGGATGGAGTCCCCCCGATCCGGTTCCGGGAACCCGGCCACGGCCACGTCTCCCACGCTTCGGTAGCGCTCGAAGGCCGCGGTGGCGAGTGACTCCACGCTCTCCTACCTCGGCCCCGCCGTCTCCGATCGTGGCTTCTTCGCCTCCGGCGCGGCTCTGTCGTCTCCCATCTCGGCATCGCCGTCTCCGACTTCGGCACGCCGTCTTCCGGTCTAGCTCCTTCGTCTCTCGCCCCTGAGCGGGAGGCCGAAAGCTGGGTGTGCTGTCAAGACGTGGGGCGCTCGCCTGTGGACAACATGGCGCGTCAGCAACCTTTGGAAATCGTTGCGATTGCAACGAAAAGGCTTGACACCCGAACACCTGTTCGATAGACTTCGATGAAGCGAACGGGCTAGGACTTAACGACGAGCGGGGGTGGGTGACCATGGCACAACACGACCTCATGGACCAGCGCCCCGGGGCCGCAGCGCATCCGCTGGAGCAGCTGCGTGACCTGGTCCAGGGACTTCAGGACCTGGTCGGCATGGACGCCCACTCACTGTCCTCCACCGAGCTCGGTGAGGGCATCGGGCTGGTCGAGCAGGCCACCCGACGCCTCGCCCACATCGAGTCCTCCCTCGTCGGTGCTGTGGAGGCCTCCGGCACCTGGTCCCTGGGCGGGCACCGCACCCTGTCCACATGGCTCAGGTCCCAGACCGCGGCCAGCAAGGCCGCGACCGCCGTCACGGTCCGTAACTCCCGCGGGCTACGCCACCACCTCCCCCACGCCGCCAAGGCACTGGCAGCCGGCAGGATCGGGGCCGATCACGTCTCCGTCCTGACCAAGCACGTGCTGTCCAACCCACGGCTGGTCGACCTGGTCGCCGACCCCGAGATCGAGACCATGCTCGTGACGTACGCCGAGCAGCACGACGCGTCCAACTTCGACATCATCGTCCGCCGCTGGGCCACCCAGGCCGACCCCGCAGCCGCCGACCGGGCCTGGCAAGACCCCACCCGCCGCGAGCACCTCGCGATCTCACCCACCCTCGGTGGCTGGCACCTGGTCGGCTGGCTGGACGAGGCAAGCGGACAAGTCGTCCGCACCGCCATGGACGCCATCGCCGAGACCCAACGCCAGGCCGGCGACGGACTCACCATCGCCGAACGACGCGCCGGTGCGCTGGTGACCGCCAGCCACAAGATGCTGACGGATGGTTCGGTGACTCCGAACGCGCGGATCCGACCCCACATCACCATCACCGCCACAATCCAGACCATCAAAGCCCTCATCGACGCCTCTGAGCACCCCCTGACCGGACCCGACGCGTCCAACGGCGACGACACGTGCGGCGGCGATACCCACGGCGGCGCGACCTCAGGGCCCGGCGGGAACTGCTTCGGGACTGGCGGCCCGTTTTCAGAGAGTGGCGGCCCGGGACACTGCAGCTCGGGACATGGCGGACCGGAGTCAGGACACGGCGGGGCCGATTCAGCTCCCGAGCAGCCCGCGCTGCCGGACCTGTCGACCTGGACCCCGGGGGACGACCACCGGATCGGTACCGGACTGGACTACCAGGTGCTCCAGGGCGTCGAGCCGGCCACGTTCAGTGACCGGACCCCGCTCAGCCCGAAGATGCTCGCCCGGTACCTGTGCGACAGCGAATGGGCCCGCGTGATCTTCGGACCCGAGTCCACCGTCCTGGACGTCGGCCGAGCCCAACGCATCCACCCCGCGAACATGGTCCGGGCGGTGATCGCCCGCGACCAGCACTGCCAGTTCCCCGGCTGTCAGTCACCACCAGAGTACGGCGAGATCCACCACGCCCTGCAATGGTTCAAGAACACGGGCCCCACCGACATCGAGCACGGCATCCTGCTGTGCTACCACCACCACACCTACGTCCACAAACGAGACATCACCATCGCCTCGGTCGGAGGCGAATGGATCTTCACCCGCCCCAACGGCGACCACATCACCGCCCGTGCATCACAGGCATGGCCTCCGAACGCGCCGCCGAACGCATCGCCGAACGAGAACCCACTCGGCCAGGACGACCCAGGGGACAGCTCCGCCCACAACGACGTGAGCGACGGCTCCAACCTGCCGCCGGAGGACTGACCGCAGTGTCGTACGCTGGAAGCGCGTCGGATCGGCGGCGCGGGTGGCCGGGACGACCCAGTGCCCACCGATTCACACGCGGGGACGGCCCCGAGAAGTGGACCGACCGTGGCCGCCACAACTCGCATCCTGAACGGTGCCGCGATCACGCGGCTCGCCGTCGGGTGGGGAGCCTTCGTCCTCACCCTCCTCCTCGGACGATTCCTCGAACCGCCCGTCCCCGCACCGCTCCTGGTGGCGACCCTCGTCGCACTGATCGCGGTGATCCTGGGGTGCGCGTTCGGCGTCGTGCACGAGGCCGAGCACCTGGCCAGGAGACTGGGCGACCCGTACGGGACGCTCGTCCTCACCCTCTCGATCGTGGCGGTCGAGGTCATCCTCATCTCGGCCGTCATGCTCGGGCCGGGCGAGCACGCGACGATCGCCAGGGACTCCGTCACCGCCGTCGCGATGATCATCCTGTGCCTCATCCCCGGCATCGCGTACCTCGTCGGGGGACGGAAGGCTGGGCTCCGCATCAACCCGACGGGCGGCTCGGCCTATCTCGCCATGCTGCTCGTGCTCATGGCGATCGCCTTCGCCCTCGCGCCGACGGTGGGCTCGGACGGTGGATTCACGAGTTCGCAGGCGTGGATCGTCGCCGTCGGAACCCTCGCCGCGTACGCCTACTTCCTGTACCGGCAGACCGGCGCGCAGGCCGCCGACTTCCGGGAGATCGGCGAGGAGCGGTCAACGGCGAACGACGCTGGCGCGGTCGTCCGGGAGGACGGTGGCTTCCGCGCCGTTCTCGCGACGCATCGACGGGAGATCATCGGCCGGGGCGTGCTCCTGATCGCGACCGCGGTGCCGATCGTCCTGCTCAGCCACGAGATGGCCGCCCTGCTCGACGACGGCATGGGTCGCCTCGGGGCCCCGCCCGCCCTCGCCGGCCTGCTCATCGCCTGCATCGTGTTCCTGCCGGAGTCGATCACGGCCGTGCGGGCAGCCGCCGCGGGGGAGGGGCAGCGCGTGCTCAACCTGTGCCACGGTGCGCTCGTCTCCACGGTCGGGCTGACGATCCCCGCCGTGCTCGTCATCGGCGAGCTCACCGGTCAGCACGTGCTGCTCGCGGAGAGCGCGGCGAACGGGGTCCTCCTCGCCGCCGCGCTCGGTCTCACGGCCGTCACGTTCGCCGCGCGACGCATCGGACCGATCCACGGCCTCGCGCACGTCGCGCTCTTCGGTGCCTACCTGCTCGCGGTGCTCGCGTAGCTCGTCGTCAGTCGCACCGGTCGCCAGGGACCTCGAACGGGATCTCCATCGTCTGCGGGTGGGACTCGTCGAAGGACTGGTTGAAATGGACGCGGGCGGTGAACTCCCCGCAGGAGCGCGGCGACCGGTAGGCGTCGACGTAGTGCGCGGACGTGCCTGCCGGCACGTGCACGTGGTGCAGTGTGTTCGTCGTCGAGCGCTCGCCGAGCGTCTGCTCGGACGACGTGCCCGGTTCGGTCACCACCTCGATCTCGACCCAGCGGGGAAGGTCCTCGTCGGAGTCGTTGCGAATGGTGACGGCGAGGTCGAGCGCGTACGGGTTGCTCGTCAGCAGGGCGCGCCAGCCCGAGTCTCGGATGCTCGGAGTGAGGCTGAGGGTGATGCCCTCGGACAGCTCGAGCGAGACCTCGTCGCCCTCGGTCCAGTCCGACGTGGCGGATCCGCGCGGCAGCACCATCAGTCCGGTGAGGACGACGGCGAGGGCGAGGACCAGCGCGCCGACGAAGGACCCACGGCGACCGGGGCCGGGAAGTATGCGGCGTCGTGCCGTGCTCGTCTGCGTGCTCATATGTGTGGTCATGACGCGTCCCTCTCGTCGGCCGGCGCGACGAGGACGACCGTCTCGTCTCCGGTGTGGACGCGCACCTCGTAGGACTCGGCGGTTCGCGTCGGCGGCGCGTACACGCCTTCGATCCAGTAGGGGTCCTGGCCCCGCACGGAGCCCGAGAACTCGGTGAGAGTGTCGGAGGTCGGGACGAGTGCCTCGGTCTCACCGTCCGCGTCGACGGCCAGGACCTCGACCGAGTAGTCGGCCAGGTCGACCCATTCGTCCCGCCCCTCGCCGGACTCGAGGCCGAGGGTGAGCGTCACGTAGTGGTCTCCGCCAGGTGCGGCCAGGTCGGGGAAGGAGGAGGGCTGCTGGACGTCGCGGACGAGCAGGATCGCCAGCTGGTGGGGGCCGACGGGCTCGCGGAGGTCCTCCTCGTTGAGGTAGGCCTCGACGACGGGATCGATCGGGTCCGACCGCAGCCAGCCGACCGTCGCGAACGCCAGCCCGCCGAGCACGGCGCCGACGACTACTCCCGAGACGATCGAGGGCCACCGGGGGCTGGCTGGGGCAACGTCGGTGGGCTCGGCGTCCGTGGTTGCTGTGTCGGGGGGAGTCTCGAGGTCGTCCTCGGCCATGAGGATCCTGCTTTCTCGGTTCCCCCGGGACCGGATCGATGTGCGTCGTCGGTGCAGCTGGTGGGAAATCTAGCCGCGATCGGAGGACGACTCGGCGGTGCGGTGTGGGCCCTCCTCCCCGGTCAGAACTCCCCGAGCGACGTCACATCCCCCAGTACCAGGGGTCGAGGGCCGTGACGGCGGACCACCAGGTGACGGCCGCGTGCTCGCGGTCGGAGACGTGGGCGTCGCGCGTGACGGACTCGTGGTGGATGAGCCGGACACTGCCGGCACACACCGTGCGCAGCCCGATGGCGCGCAGCTTGAGGCAGTAGTCGACGTCGTTGTAGGACAGCGGCAGCCACTCCGACAGGCCGCCGACCTCCTCGAACGACGACCGGGGCGTCAGCAGGCACGCGCCGGTGACCGCGAGGAACTCCAGGTCCGCCGTGCCGACCCCGAACCGGGGAAGGCCCGACGGCTCGCGGATGAGGAGGTGGGACGGCGTGCGGTCGGCGCTCATGGCGATGCCGGCGTGCTGGATCGACCGGTCGCCGTACAACAACCGCGCTCCCACCGCCCCGACGCCGTCCTCCCGCCCGATCGCCACCAGGCGCGTGAGCCAGTCGGCGTGCAGGATCTCGGTGTCGTCGTTGAGCAGCAGCACGAGCTCGCCGGACGAGGCGGCGACACCCGCGTTGATCGACCGCGAGAAGTTGAACGACCCCGGCACGCCGACCATCCGTACGCGCGGGTCGATGGCCCGGCAGGCCTCGACGACGGACGGGTCCGTCCCCTCCGACGTCACGACGACGATCTCCAGCTCCGGATACTCCGTCACCTCCACGAGGCTCGCCAGCGCGACCTCGACGCTCCGCACGCGCCCGTCCGCGGTGTCGCGTTCGCCGCCGCCCGTCGGGATGACGACGGAGACCGTCGGCGGGTCGGCGACCACGCGATCGATGGAGAGGTGATCCGGCGCCGAGGCCGTGCCCAGTGCCGTGTCCGCCGAGGACCGCGTGCCGACCGCGGGCGGTCGGACGGCGGCGTCGACGCCCCGCCGGGCGAGCGACGCGCGCACGGCGGCGGCACCCGTCGCCAGGGAGTCGGCGGGATCGTCGGCGCGGGCGACCGACGTGAACGGCAGGTGGAGGACCTGCTCGGCGGGGCGGAGCGGGTCACCGGCACCGAGGTGTTCGGCGATGCGCAGGTGCAGGTCCCACTCGGGGGCCGGGTCGGAGGTGAGCGGACCGACCTCCGAGAGGAGGTCCGACCGGACGAGAGTGAGCCGGCCGAGGACGTCGAGGTGGTCGAGGGCCCGCGGCATCCACGACGGCTTGGCGTGCGTGCGGCCGTCCGGGAGCCGCTCGTCGGCGTAGACGACGCGGACGCCGTCGGCCTCGTCGGCCGACTCGAGCATCTGGCGCAGCGCGCCGGGCTCGAGGGAGTCCCCGGCGCCGAGCACGCCGACCCACCGTCCGCCGGCGCGAGCGGCGGCCTCGGCCGCCGAGTGGGGAGGAGCAGGGTGAGGGGGTGCCGTGTGGGGAGGTGGGGTGTGCGGAGGTGGCGTGTGGGGAGGTGCGGGAGATGACGTGGACGGACCGGCGGGTGCGTCCGTGTCGGCGATGGCGGCCGCGGGTGGGTGCGGGGCTGAGGGGTCTGCGTCGACCGGGGAAGCCCCAGCCCCAGCCCCAGCCTCGGCCGCGTCAGGGGCGGCGGAGCCCATATCCGTCGAGCCCATATCCGTCGAACCCGTGTCCGTCGAGCCTGCATCCGTTGCGCCGGCGGCGCCGTGGCTCTCCGGACGAGGAATCGCCCCGACCTCGAGCACCTCGACGCCCGCCACCTCCTGGGCGTCGATCGAGGCGCGCGTGCGCGCCTGGGCCTCGGCCGTGCCCGCGAGGACGATGAGCGAGACCTGGATGGGGTCGTTGCCGGCGGTGTCCATATCGGGCGTGTCGACGTCGGTGGGGGAGTCGGTCATGCCGACCCGCCTGGCAGGCGACGCCGGATTGCGCGCGCGGCGCGGCGCGGATCCGTGAGGACGATTCCGGCCGCGCGGGAGATCTTCTGCCCGAGACCGGCCTCGCGGGGCTCGGTCTCGACGATCTCGGCCTCCTCTGCCTCCTTGGCGCGGAGGTGCTCCTCGAGCTCGCGGTGGCGGACGACGAGGTCGGCGAGGATGCGGTCCTGCATGCGCAGCGCCGCCCGCGCCTGTCCGAGGGCGGACTCCGCCTCGATCGCGCGGCGCGCCCAGGCGTCCTGGCCGAGGCCCTCGAGCCGCCCGGCGAGGGTCGAGTGCAGCCGTCCGTCGGTGGCCGCGAGATCGGCCAGCCAGTCGACGTCGGGCGAGGTGTCGGACGAGGTGAGGTCGTCGGGCATGCCGCAACGGTAGCCGGGCCGGCGGCCTCCTAGGATCGTGACCATGCGTGTCGCACAGGTCTCGGCCCACTACCCGCCGAATTTCATCTCCGGCGGCACGCTGGTGCCCCGCCGCATCGCGCGCGCCGTGGCCGCCGCCGGCCACGAGGCCTTCGTCTACGCGGGCCACCTCGACTCCTCCCGCCCGGCCCTGTCCACCTGGACCGACACCGACACCGGCGACTTCGGCACGGTGAACATCCGCTGGATCGAGACCCACCCATATACGTCGTGGGGCGACGAGAAGAACTGGAAGAACCCCGCCGTCGAGTCCGACTTCCGCTCGTGGCTGGAGGAGATCCGGCCCGACGTCGTCCACCTCCACTCCCTGCAGACCCTCGGCGGGACGCTCGTGCGGGTGGCCAAGGAGTCGGGCGCCGCGGTCATCGTCACGAGCCACGACTGGTGGTGGCAGTGCACCCGCCAGTTCCTCGTCGACCGCGACATGACGCCCTGCTCGCTCGTCGTCGGCTGCGGCGTGTGCGCGTGCGAGCGCGGCCGGGACGTGGCCGACCGGCGCATGGCCGCCCTCGCGCCCGAGCTCGGCCACGCCGACGTCATCCTCGCGCCCTCCGCCTCCGCCGCCCGCACGTTCCTCGCGAACGGCGTCCCCGCGGACCTCCTCGAGGTCGACGAGAACGGGCTGCCCAGCGTCGGGACCGACAGCGCGCCGCCCACCGCGCGCACCGGGGACGGCCCGCTGCGCCTGCTGTTCGCCGGGGGCAACGACGAGGTCAAGGGTGGGCCGCTCCTGCTGCGCGTCGCCCGCCGCCTCGCCGAGGAGGACCCCGACGCCGACTGGCAGCTCGACATGTACGGCACCCGCGACGACGGACGCCCCGTCCCGCGACAGGTCAGGCTCCTCGACCCGTTCCTCCCCGAGGAGCGGGCAGGCATCCTCGAGCGGGCGGACGTCCTCGTGCTCGCCTCGATCATGCGCGAGTCCCACTCGATCCTCACGCGGGAGGCGCTCGGCGCCGGCCTCGCCGTCGTCGCGACGGACACCCTGGGCCCGGAGGAGGCCGTGGCGGAGGGCGTCAACGGCTGGCTCGTCCCCGCGGGCGACGAGGACACGCTGCTCGCCCGCCTGCGGGACCTGGTCGCGGACCCCGTCGCCGCCCGCACCCACACCGGGAAGGGCTCCGCCTCCATGGTCCGCGCCCTGTCCGACCAGGTGGCCGGGCTCATCGAGCGCTACGCGGCGATGACCGCGGACCGCCCGGCCGCGGACCGCCCGGCCGAGGACCGTGCGCTCGCGGCGGGCCCCGAGGCGGTCGACGCGAGCCGCGCCCTCATGCGCCGGGTCCTGTTCGTCTCCGGCATCCAGGGCGCGCCCCAGCGCTACCGCACCCAGCTGCCGGCCGAGGCGCTCGCCCGCGTGGGCATCTCCTCGACCGTCCGGCACTACCGGGACCCGCGCATCGTCGCCGAGGCCGCGGAGTGCGACGCGCTCGTGCTGTACCGGGTCCCCGCCACCGACCAGATCGTCGACCTCGTCGCGCAGGTGCGGGCCCGCGACCGCGCTATCCCCGTCCTCTTCGACATCGACGACCTCATCTTCGACCCCGCGCTCGAGGGCCAGGTCGACGGGCTTGAGGGCATGCCGGCCGACGAGCTCGCCCTGTGGTGGCGCGGCGTGCGCCGGTACCGCACGTCGATGGAGCTCGCCGACGCCTACGTCGGCTCCACGGCCACCCTCTGCGACCACGCCCACGCGGTCACCGGCATGCCGGCCCACCGGTTCCCCAACGGCGTCGGAGCGCTGCTCGCCCGCCGGTCCGACGCCGCCCTGCGCGCCGACCGCACGCCCGGCCCGGTCCGTATCGGCTACTTCTCAGGAACCACGACCCACAACGCCGACTGGGCGTTCGTCGAGCCCGCGGTCATCGCCGCGCTCGAGAAGCACCCCGACGTCGAGCTCTGGGTCGGCGGCCACCTCACCACCACGCCCGCGCTCGCACCGTACGCCGAGCGGGTGAAGACGCTGCCGTTCGTGCCCTGGTACGACCTGCCGGGAATCCTGCACGACGTCGACGTCTGCCTCGCCCCGCTCACCGAGGACTCGCTGTTCAACGAGGCGAAGTCGGCCATCAAGTGGCTCGAGGCCGCGCTCGTCGAGACGCCCGTCGTCGCGTCGCCCACCCAGCCGTTCCGCGAGTCGGTGCAGGACGGCGTGACGGGCTTCCTCCCGTCGGA
Organism: Actinomycetales bacterium JB111; assembly: GCA_900163555.1. Taxonomy (GTDB): domain Bacteria; phylum Actinomycetota; class Actinomycetes; order Actinomycetales; family Actinomycetaceae; genus JB111. The sequence goes on from FUHX01000024.1 coordinate 10,380, forward strand.
CGCCGCCGGCTGGGCCGACGCGATCGAGCGCCTCGTGGCCGATCCCGCGCTCCGTCGCAGCATGGGCGCCCGCGCGCGGCGCGAGGCGCTGCTCACCTGGCCGCCGGACATCCAGGGCGCGACCTACCGCGACCTGCTGCTCGCGACCGCCGAGCACGTGCGGGAGCACGGGCCGCGGCAGTCGGTGGGCTGGGAGCCCGTGACCGACGACGAACCGCTGGACGCCGCCCACGCGTACGTGGAGGCCTACGCGGTGCCGCGCACCGAGCTACGCATCCCCGCGGGGCTGGCGGCCAGCCGCGTCGTCCGGCTGCTCGGCTCCGCCAGGCGCGTCCAGCGCGACGCCGGCACGCTCGAGGTCCTCCGCCGCGCCCGCGGGAAGGTCGCCGCCCGGCTCGGTCGCGGCCGCTGAGTCGTCGGCGGGCTCGTCGGCCGACCCCTCCGGCTCCCGCCAGAGCTCGATCGCCGCGAGCGCCAGGGCAAGGACGGCGAGGCCCGCTGTGCCGAGGGTGAGGACCGCGAACTTCGGGATGCCGAATCCGCTCCACTCGTTCCAGCGGCTGATCGCGGCGCCGAACGTCTCGCCGGAGGCCTGGTAGAAGGACGTGAAGCCGAACCACAGGCCGTACGTCGCGAGGCCGAGGAAGACCACGAGGCTCGCCAGGCGCAGGGTGAGGCGGAGGGGACGGGCGAGCGGCGACGTCGCGCGGGCGATCGCGATGCCGCTCGCGGCGAGCGCGGGGACGACCGCGACGAACAGGTAGCGGCCCTGCAGGCCCGCGAACAGGCCGGACCGGTTGTACTCGGCCCACGCGCCGTACAGGGTCACGGCGAGCACGCCGACCCACGACACCAGCAGCACGAGCAGCGCGCGCCGGCTCCTGCCGGCCAGCACGACCCCGAGGGCGACGAGCACGAGGGCGAGGGTGGTCAGCCCCGACTGCAGCCACTGCGGCCACGGCGACTCGAGCCAGCCGTAGTTGCCCCACGTGCTGCGGGAGATGTTCGCGACCGCGCCGCGGAGGAAGCCCGTGACGGACAGGGCGGAGTCGTCGACCAGAGGCGGGCGGGCGGGGTAGCCGGAGGGCTGGAAGGTGCCGTAGACGACGATGTTCTTCAGCCACCACCACCCGCCGATGGCGAACGCGACGGCGAGGGATCCGAACGCGGCCCACGCGCGCCTGGCGAGCGCGTGGCTCGTCCCGGTGGACATGAGGAACGCGAGGGCGACGACCGGGATGAAGGCCAGCATGAAGCCCTTGACCATGAGTCCCGCCCCGAGCACGGCCCCCAGCCCGACGACGTGCCGCCAGTTCCAGCGCCCCGTCAGCACGCAGGCGGACAGGGCGACGACGCCCGCGCCCGCGAGGTTGAGCGCGGCGTCGTTCGTCACCGAGCCGGCGATGTAGGCGTACTGCGACGGCGCGGTGATCGCGAAGGCTCCGATGAGGGCCGCCGGCCGGCCGCCGCCGAGCCGCCGGATCGTGACGACCGCGAGCGGGACGACCCCGGCCATGAGCAGGACGTCCATGAAGCGCAGGGCGAGCAGCTGGTCGTCCCAGGGCCACGACTCGCCGCCGAGCACCTTGAGCATGCCCGCGCCGAGCGCGTAGTAGCCCGGCGGGTGCTGCGTCATCTGGTCGACCTGCTGCAGCAGGGTGACGCGCCCGTCGAAGTCGAGGATGACGGTGCGGTCGTCCGGGTCGACGGGGTCGGGGACGAGCGAGGCGAACGGCGTGCGCACGCCCGACCAGATCGAGTTCGGGGTCGCGTAGGAGTTCTGGCGGGTGAGCTCCAGGCCGCTCTCGACCCAGCCGGCCTCCTCGGCCGCCACGTACGTGCCCTGGAAGAAGCGGCCGTCGCCGGGCTCGGGCCAGCCGCCGCCGTCGAGCAGCCGCAGCGTGGTGTTGAGGTGGTGCGGCTCGTCCGGCGCGCGGAACCCCGGGGTGATCACGGCCCACATCGCGCCGAGCCCGGCGACGAGGACGGTCACCGCGAGCACGGCGACCACGAACAGGTCGGGAAGTCGACGCCGGGAGTTGTTGCTCGGCCGGGAGTCGGTCGTCACAGGACACCACCTAGGGACAGCCACATCACGGCCACCGACAGTCCGACCGCCGTGTGCAGGGCGATCGCGAAGCCGCGATGCTGGAGAGAGAGGACGAAGGCCGCGGCCGTGATGGGCAGGAGCGTGATGGCGTAGCGGCCGGAGATCAGGCGGAACGCGTACCCGTTGCCGACGACCTCCTGCACCTGGACGATGACCCCGGCGCCGATGGTCCCGGCGATGGCGGCGAGCCCGAGGAGGCGCTCGTTGCGCATCGCCCCGAAGGCGACCAGCACCATGAACGGCGCCGCGGTGAGCAGGACCCACCACGCCGAGGTCACGGACGTGATCTGCCAGCCGTCGAGCTCGGTGGGGAACTGCGAGCTCTTGATGAGGCCGAACGCGTCCAGGAGCGTCGGCACCACCTCGTCGAACGGGCGGCCGACGACCTCGCGCGTGCTGATGCCGAACAGCGGGTTGACCCAGTCCGGGTCGCCGCGGCCGGACTGGAACGCGGACCAGCCGGTCATGCAGGCGGAGACCACCGCGACCGGCGCGAGGACGGTCGCAGCCCTCCTGCCGAGCGTGCGCCAGTCCCGCTTCCTGACGTCCGCCACCGCCATGACCGCGATGAGTCCCACCACCGCGAGGATGCCGACGGAGCTCATGACCTTCGTGGTCGCGGCCAGCAGCGCGACGAGCGTCGGCCACAGCCACCCGATCCTGCCGTGCAGCGCCCAGCGGCCGAGCACCCACAGGGCCCCCGCCCCGACGAGCATCGCGGGCCCGTCGTTGCTCACCTGCCAGCCCGAGGCGATGACGGGCTTGAACGCCAGCAGCAGGGCGGCCCCGGAGAACGCCCAGGAGCGCGGCAGCCGCCAGGTCCGCAGCGCGCCGTAGACGGCGACCATGCCGATCGTCAGCCACGCGGCGCTCGCGAGCCGCGCGCCCGTGGAGAACTCGAGGCCGACCGCCTCGCCGACGAGCCCGGTCGCGGCGGCCGTGACGTAGTAGGCGGGCGGGTGGAAGAAGTTGTAGTTCTCGCCGTGGCCCGGGTAGTCCTCGGTGGCCGCGTCCCCCGCGGCCGCGAGCTCGCAGGGCGGGAGCTCCGGCATGTTGGACTGGCCGCGGCACGACCACTCCTCGAGCACGTAGTCGGAGAGGTCGTCGCCCGCGGCGGGGATCTCGCCGCGCGAGATCTGCCACGCGTAGTCCATGTGGGTCTGCTCGTCGAGGGCGGACATCGTGGTGCCGACCAGGATCGCGGTCATGCTCATGAGCAGCGCGAGCAGACCGACGCCGGCCGCCCACGGCAGCTCGGGCCGCAGCCGGGTCCACAGGGAGGGGGCCGCGGGGTCGCCGGATGCCGGTGTGATCTCCGGATCCGAGGCGCTGTCGTCCAGCGCCTCGCCCAAGTTCTCCTGCACGTGTGATCTCTCCCGTTCGACCCGCCGGCCGCCGGGGCCCGAGGCGGCCCCTACGGTACCCTGACGAGGCTTCGGAGCTGTCACGTCTCCCGGTGCCCGGCCGCGCACACGCGCGCCCGCCGCGTCCCCTTCTCGAGGTTCATATGAAGTTGTTCGTCCAGATCCCGTGCCTGAACGAAGAAGAGACCTTGCCGCTCGTCCTTGCGACGATCCCGCGCGAGATCCCCGGGATCGACGAGGTGCACATCCTCGTCATCGACGACGGCTCCACCGACCGGACCGTCGAGGTCGCCAAGAACCTCGGTGTCACGCACTTCGTGCGCCACGCCCGGAACCAGGGCCTGGCCCGCTCGTTCCGTGACGGGGTCGACTATGCGCTTGCCCACGGTGCGGACATCGTGGTGAACACCGACGGCGACAACCAGTACCCGCAGGAGGTCATCGGCGATCTCGTGCAGCCGATCGTCCACCACGAGGCCGACATCGTCATCGCGGATCGGCAGACCGCGACCATCGAGCACTTCTCCGGCTTCAAGAAGGCCATGCAGAAGGTCGGCTCCGACGTCGTCAACCTCGCCGCCGGCACGAAGCTCCCCGACGCCGCGTCGGGCTTCCGCGCCTACTCGAAGGACGCGCTCGTCCGGCTCAACGTCGTCACGCAGTTCTCCTACTGCATGGAGACGATCATCCAGGCGGGCAACAAGCGGCTGCGGATCGCGTCGCTGCCGATCCGCACGAACCCGAAGACCCGCGAGTCGCGGCTGTTCAAGAACATCTGGCACCACATGTTCAAGTCGGGCGTCGCCATCGTTCGCTCGTACCTGATGTTCAAGCCGCACGCGATCCTCGGCACGCTCGGCATGCTGCTGCTGATCGCCGGCCTCGTCCCGTTCGTCCGGTTCCTCGTCCTGTGGCTGATGGGGTCCGCCGGCGGGCACATCCAGTCCCTCATCTTCGGTACGGCCGCCCTCGTCGGCGCGCTCATCTGTCTGGCGCTGGTGGTCATCGCGGACCTGCTCAGGACCAACCGCGTGCTGCTCGAGGAGAACCTCGAGCGCGTGAAGTCCCTGCAGTACTCCGACCGCGAGGTGGCGGCGAAGATTGCCGCCGTCCAGGAGGCCGCCACCGTCGAGGCCGCGGAGCGCGACCAAGCCGCGAAGGACGGGCTGGACGAGCAGTGAGGGTTCTCGGTTTCGGCACCTACGACACCGCCGTCCACCCCCGGGTCGGGGTGATCCTCACCGGCCTGAGGGAGCGCGGCGCGACGGTGCGGGAGCTGCACTTCCCGCTCGGCCTGTCGACCGCCGAGCGCGTCGACATGCTGAAGAAGCCGTGGCGGCTCGGCGCGCTCGCCGCGCGCCTGATCGCCCGCTGGGCCCGGCTCGGGGCCGGCCGCATCGACTACACGGGACGCAACCGGCCGGACGTCGTCGTCGTCGGCTACCTCGGGCACTTCGACGTCATGCTCGCGCGGCTGCTCTTCCCGCGTTCCGTCATCGTGCTGGACCACCTCATCTTCGCCGCCGGGACCGCGGCCGACCGCGGCGTCTGCGACCGCGTGCGCTCCCGCGTGCTCGGCGCGCTGGACTCCGCCGCGCTCGGGGCGGCCGACGTCGTCGTCGTGGACACGGCGGAGCACGCGGAGCAGGCCGGCGAGGACTTCCGCGAGCGGACGGTCGTCGTCCCCGTGGGGGCGCCGGCGGCCTGGTACGACGCGGCCAGGGCCGCGGCGGACACGGGCGCGGCGGACACGGGCGCGGACGCGCCGAGCGGCCCGCCGTCGATGATCTTCTACGGCCTGTTCACCCCCCTGCAGGGCACCGTCACCCTCGCCCGGGCGCTGCGCGAGGTGCACGAGCGGGGCCACGCGCTCTCCGTCACGCTCGTGGGCACGGGGCAGGACCACGAGGAGGTCCGCACGATCCTCGCCGGGGTCCCCGGCATCACGTGGCACGACTGGGTCGCGCACGACGAGCTCCCCGCGCTGGTCGCCTCGCACGACGTCGGGCTCGGCATCTTCGGCGACACGCCCAAGGGCCTGCGCGTGGTGCCGAACAAGGTCTACCAGTCGCTGGCCGCCGGCTGCGCCGTCGTCACCTCCGACACCGCCCCCCAGCGCCGCGCGCTCGGCGACGACGCCCTGTTCGTCACCCCGGGCGACGCGGGCGCGCTCGCGGACGCCCTGTCCGAGCTGCTGGCCGACCCGCAGCGGGTGACCCGGCTGCGGGCGGCCGCCCGCGACCGGGCCCAGGACTTCACGGCGCGCGCCGTCGTCGGGCCGCTGTGGGACGCGCTGCAGCACGGGCCGTCCCGGCTCGTGAACGGCTGAGGGGGCGGGACGTGAAGAAGATCCTCGACGCACTGAAGTCCCCGTGGGTGCGCGGCGCGTTCCTCGTCGCGGCGCTCGCCGCGGCGGTGTGGGCGGTGGCGAGCCAGTGGGACACCGTCGTCTACGCCTCGCGGAACATCCCGTGGTGGCTCATCCTCGCCGCGCTCGGCCTGTCGGTCCTCTACGTCGCCGCCACGATGCTCTCGTGGCGCGCGGTCCTGCGCGACCTCGGCTCCCACCTCGGCATCGCGCCCGCCTCGAGGCTGTTCTTCGTCTCCCAGGTCGGCAAGTACCTGCCCGGCGGCGTGTGGAACATCGTGGCCGCCGCCGAGATGGGCAAGGACATCGACATCCCCCGGCGCCGCTCGGTGACCGGGATGGTCGTCGCGCTGCTCATCTCGATCGTCACGGCCGTGGCGCTCGCCGTGGGCGCCGTGGCGCTCGACCCGCACGTGCGCGACGACGTCGGGTGGATCGCCTGGCTGCTGCCGGTGTTCGTCGTGCTGCTCGCGCCGCCGGTGCTCAACCGGCTCATCGGCCTCGCGCTGCGGATCGTCGGACGCCCGGCGCTCGAGCACCCGCTCTCTGCGCGCGGCATCGGGTCCGCGGCGGCGTGGGCCGTCGTCGGATGGCTGCTGGCGGGCGCCCAGGTGTGGCTGCTCGCGGTCGGCGTCGGGCTGGAGCCCACGATCGGGACGTTCGCCCGCTGCGTGAGCGGCTACGCGCTCGCGTGGGTCGTCGGCTTCCTCGTGGTCTTCGTGCCGGCGGGCGCCGGCGTGCGCGAGGGCGTGCTCGGCATCCTGCTGGCCGGGCTCATGGACTCGGGCGAGATCGTCGTCGTCGTGCTCGCCTCGCGCGTGCTGCTGACCGTCGTCGACCTCGGGCTCGGCCTCGCGGCCGGCGTGCTCGTGCGGAACCGGGTCGCCGACCAGCAGGAGCCTCCGGCTAGCCGATGACGCGGTGGACGCCGAGGGTGTCCGTGCCGTTGTCGTCCCAGTCGCCCACCACGGTCGTGTCGCCCGCGCGGCCGTAGGTGAGCACCGTGTCCGCCGGGCCGCCCGCGAGGGCGTTCGCGATGAAGTAGGTCGCCCCGCGGCGGACGGCGAGGGTGTCGCGGCCGTCGCCGTCCCAGTCGCCGACGAAGACCTCGTCGCCGGGCCGGCCGTAGTCGAGCACGGTGTCCGCGGGCCCGCCCGTGAGGGTGTTCGCGAGGAAGAACGTGTTCCCGCGGCGCACCGCGAGGGTGTCGCGGCCGTCGCCGTCCCAGTCGCCGACGAAGACCTCGTCGCCGGGCCGGCCGTAGCTGAGAACGGTGTCCGCCGGCCCGCCCGTGAGGGAGTTCGCGAGGAAGAACGTGTTGCCGCGGCGCACCGCGAAGGTGTCCGTGCCGTTGCCGTCCCAGTCGCCGACGAACAGCTCGTCGCCCGGCCGGCCGTACGCGAGGGTGGTCGTGGCCGATCCCGTGTGGTCCTGGGCGAGGGTGAGGGCGTTGCCGTCCCGCACGCCGACCGTGTCGATGCCGTCGCCGTCGAAGTCGCCGGCCAGCGGCTCGGAGGTGGCCCGCCCGAGCCGCACCTCGTGGTTCGCCCACGCGCTGAAGGTGTCGTTGAGGTAGAAGGTCGACGGGTAGGTGTCGGACTCCGGAGCCCACCAGCTGGAGCGCATGCCGAGGCGCCGCGCGAGCTCCGTGGTGAGCTCGACGAAGCCGCTGCTGCACTCGAGACGCAGGCCCGTGATGCGGCCCCCGAGGGCCCCGCGGCCGTCGCGGGACGTGACCTGGATGCTGCGCACGCGGTCCCCGGCGCCGCAGCGGGTATCCAGCGAGGAGGCCGTCAGCGTGGCGTGCCACGTGCTCACGGTGTCCCCGGCGGCCGACCCCGAGTACGGGTCCGCCTGGGCCACGAGGTAGGGGCGGGAGCCGGCCACCGAGTAGCCGCCGTTGGAGGAGGAGAACTGGGTGAACGCGACCTGCCAGGTGCCGCCCACCGGGTACTGCAGCACCATCGTCGACGTGGCGGCGATGGCCGCGTCGGTCCGCGGGTGCTCGTTCGAGGTGACCGCGCCCGAGGCGGTGACGGTGGCGCGGCCGGAGTAGACCTGGCAGGAGGTCGTGTCGCACAGGTCGAAGGCCGCGCCCGGCGTCGCCACGAACCGCGCGTAGGACCGCGCCGCGACGGCCTGGGCCTGCAGCGCCGCCGGCTCCCAGTACGCGGGCGACTCCCGCGGCACGACCGCGCGCAGGTAGTCCTCCTGCGGCACGTGGTTGACGACGAGGACGTCTCCCCCCGAGTGGCTGACCTCGATCTGCCCGCGGTACCAGACGCCGTCGCCGGTCCGCGTCCGCCCGACGACGACGCCGTCGCCCGTGGAGACCATCGGCGCCGCGGTCGTGGTCGTCTCCCAGCCGACGGTCCCGCCCGCGACCGCCCGGTGTTGCAGGCGGTAGCCGGACGCCTCGCGGATGACCGTCAGCCGCCCGCCCGCCGGCACGGGGAGCGCGGCGCCGTTCGCCGTGACCCGCAGGGTCTGCCCGGACGGCGCCCACAGCGTCGTCTCCCACAGGTTCGACATGGCCGTGATCTGGATCCGGAGCGTCGGGTTGCCGGCCGAGGCCTGCCGCGTGCCCGGGTAGTAGAAGGAGAGGATCTGCGCCGAGGTCAGCCCCTGGGTGGCGGCGCCCTGGGCGCCCCACTGGGACATCCCGATGCCGTGGCCGTAGCCGTGGCCCTCGATCTCCCACACGCCGTCCGCCGGCCGCGGGTAGACCTCGACCGCCGACGTCGTCGCGTCGTCGTCAGGGGTGGCGAACGCGCCGGACGCGGGCGTGAGCCCGAGGGCGGCGGCGAGCAGGAGAGCGGCCGGGACGCGGCGGCGGGGAGCGGTCATGGAGGTTCCTTCAGCTGGCGGCGGGACCGGTACGGCGCAGGAGGCCGTCGGCCACCCCCCGCATCATCCTCCGTGCGCGCTCGATCCTGCCAGGGACGGCGACGATGTTGAACGCCGCGTACTTCGCGAGCCAGACGGCGTAGCCCACCCGCCAGGCCGGCGGCAGCAGGCCGGAGCGCAGGAGCAGGATCGTGTTGCGCGCGAGGTAGTACGTGCGGACGGGCGAGTGGACGTGGACCTCCTGGGCGCGGCCGGGGATCTTCACGAGCCGGTCGCCGAGGCTGTGGTCGAGCCGCGCGGCGGTCACCGCGAGCAGCCGGTAGCCGCCGCGGCGGGCGCGCAGGCCCCACTCGAGGTCGATGTGGTCGATGAACCAGTCCGCGTTCATCGGTCCGACGTCGCGCAGCACGTCCGCGGGGACGAGGCATCCGGACGCGATGAGGAAGGCGGCCTCGACGAGGCCGTCGGCGTCCACGTCGCCCTGGCCCGCGCGGCGCGGGCCCCACCGGCGGGCCACGTAGACGAGGTCCTCGCTGCCGGAGCGCACGTCGCCCGCGAGCGGCCCGACGGCGCCCACCGGGCCGCGGCCCTGGCGCTCGCCGCGGTCGATGCCCGCCAGCAGCTCGTCGACCATGGCCGCCTCGGGCACGGAGTCCTGGTCCGAGAGCAGGACGTGCGTGGCGCCGTCGTTGAGGGCGAGCTCGATGCCGACGTTCTGCGCCCGGGCGATGCCGGCGTTGTGGCCGAGGGCGTGCAGGCGGGCGCCGTGGCGACCGGCGAGCGCGGCAAGGCCCGGGGCGCCCGGGCCGTTGTCGATCACCCAGGTCGTGGCGACCTGGCCGGTGAGGGCGGTAAGGAGGGCGCCGAGCGCGTCGAGGTCGGGGGAGTAGGTGACGACGACGGCGTGCACCGCCGGGCCCGTCGGGGACGGGTCCGGGGAGGACGTCATCGGGTGGAGAGGGAGGCCGTGAAGGCGGCCACCTCGTCCGCCGTCGGGAGCAGGCCCTGCGCGGCGGCCTCCGCCAGGCTCGGCGCGGCGGTGTCCTTGTCCGAGAGCAGGGGCGTCAGCGGGTTCCCGGCGCGGTCCGTGGTGGGCCACTCGATGCCGACCTCGGGGTCGAGCGGGTGGACGCCGTGCTCGCGGCCCGGGGCGTACGGCGCCGAGCAGAGATAGACGACCGTCGAGTCGTCCTCGAGCGAGCAGAAGGCGTGGCCCAGTCCCTCGGAGAGGTAGATCGCGCGGCGGTCGACGTCGTCGAGCAGCACGGAGTCCCACTGCCCGAACGTGGGGGAGCCGACGCGGATGTCGACCACGACGTCGAGCACGGCGCCGCGCGGGCACATGACGTACTTCGCCTGCGACGGCGGCAGCTGCGCGAAGTGGATGCCGCGCAGCACGCCGGCCGCGGACACCGACGAGTTGGCCTGACGCAGGTCGAGCGGGTGACCGACCGCCTCCTCGAACGCCGTGGCCTTGTAGGCCTCGAGGAAGGTCCCGCGCGCATCGCCGAACTGCTTCGGGGTGATCTCCCATGCGCCGGCGATGCTCAGCTCGCGAAACTCCATCAGTGGATCCCTCTCGTGGTGGTCGGCCAGCCGCCGCGGCGCTCGCCGCGGCGGTGGCCAGCCTATCGATACGCTGACCGCGGCCGGGCCCGCCGAGTCGGGGCCGGCCGGGTGATCGACGAACAGGCAATCGACGAAGGAGGCGCGCGTGCGCTGGATCGTGACGGGTGCGGCGGGAATGCTGGGCCGGGACCTCACCGACGTGCTGGACCGCGCGGGGCACGACGTGCGTCCCCTCGGCCGGTCGGACCTCGACATCACCGACCCGGCCGCCGTCGCCCGGGCGATCACGGACGTCGACGTCGTGGTCAACTGCGCGGCCTACACGGCCGTCGACGCCGCGGAGGACGACGAGCAGGCCGCGTTCCGGCTGAACGCGGTCGGCCCGCAGCTGCTGGCCCGCGCCGCGGCCGCGACCGGCGCGCGGACCGTCCAGGTCTCCACCGACTACGTGTTCGACGGCGGGGCGAGCGACCCGTACGCGGCGGACGTCCCGGTCGACCCCGCGAGCGCGTACGGCCGCACGAAGGCGGCCGGCGAGTGGGCCGTGCGCGCCGAGGACCCCCGCGCGCTCGTCGTGCGCACCGCCTGGCTCTACGGGGCCGGCGGGCCGTGCTTCCCGAGGACCATGGCGCGGCTGGCCGCCGAGCGGGACTCGCTCGCGGTCGTCACCGACCAGGTCGGGCAGCCGACGTGGACGCGCGACCTCGCCGAGCTGATCGTCCGCCTCGTCGAGGCCGACGCGGCGCCCGGGACGTATCACGGCACGAGCTCCGGGCAGGTCAGCTGGCACGGCTTCACCCGACTCATCGTCGAGTCGGTCGGCAAGGACCCGGCGATGGTGGGGGAGACGACGGCGGCGGCCTTCCAGGCCAGGGCGCCCCGCCCCGCGTTCTCCGTGCTCGACCACGGGACGGTCGAGGCGGCCGGCGTGGAGCCGATCGGCGACTGGGCCGAGCGGTGGCGTGCCGCCGCCGCTGAGGTGCTCGGCGGGTAGGTACCGGCCGGCGGGCGGGGACCCTCAGCGCAGCGCGAGGCTCAGCTCGTCCGGGTGCTTCTTGCGCGCGCGGACGGCGAGCGCGCCGAGCGGGGCGCAGCACACCACGCCGATGCCGACCAGCTCGAGGAGCTCCTCGAGGTGGATGAGCTCCGGCAGCGCCGCGTTGTGGGCGTCGGGGTGGTTCGCGGCGAGGTAGCCGGTCAGCCCCTCGACCCCGATCGCCCCGGCGAAGAACACGAGGATCCCGGCGAGGAGCAGCCGCCGGGTGGTGCGGGCGAACCGGCGGGCGCACCACCACACGCCCGCGACGATCGCGAGCGCGATCGGGATGCCGAGCATCAGCCACGCGTACCCGAGCGTGGACTCCACGGCCGTCAGGTCGACGTACTCGGGCAGCCGCTCGTGCACGCCCGCGACCTCGTCGATCGCGAGCACGGCGAACCCCGTGCCGAGGACGAGCCAGGAGATCGCGACCGTCCGGTCGCGGCGCCACGCGAGAGAGCCGCACACGGCGGACAGCACCCCGGCGACGCTCATGAGCATCGCCGACCACGCGGTGGCGACGGACTGCTCCTTCGCGACGTCGAACAGCAGGTGGAGCTGCGCCGTCAGCGGCCGCTGGCCGATCGGGCTCACGTGGAGATAGCTCAGCGCCGCGATGAGGGCGGAGACGCCCGTGACCACGACCAGCGCCCTGCGCCAGTCGACCGGCCGCTCCCGCGGCACCTCCCGCTCGTCCATGACGCGCAGCGAACCACGCGGCCATGAGAGCCAGATGAGAGGCCCGGGGCGCGGCTACCCGGCGTGCGACTACCCCTGGGCGAGGATGCCGAGGAGGTACTCGCCGTACCCGGACTTGCGCAGGGGCTCCGCGCGCTCGGCCAGCTCGTCGTCGGTGAGGAAGCCCATGCGCCAGGCGACCTCCTCCGGGCAGCCGATCTTCAGCCCCTGCCGCGCCTCGACCGTGCGGACGAACGCGGTCGCGTCGGCGAGGGAGTCGAACGTGCCGGTGTCGAGCCAGGCGGTGCCGCGGGGGAGGACCTCGACGCTCAGGCGACCGGCCTCGAGGTAGGTGCGGTTGACGTCGGTGATCTCGTACTCGCCGCGCGCGGACGGCTTGAGGTTCCGCGCGATCTCGACGACGTCGTTGTCGTAGAAGTACAGGCCCGGCACGGCGTACGGGCTGCGCGGCCTCGCCGGCTTCTCCTCGATGGACAGGGCACGGAAGTCGTCGTCGAACTCGACGACGCCGTAGGCGGTCGGGTCGGCCACGTGGTACGCGAAGACGGCGCCGCCGTCGACGGACGTGTTGCGGCGCAGCCGTGTGCCCATGCCGGGGCCGTAGAAGATGTTGTCGCCGAGCACGAGCGCGGCGTGGTCGGTGCCCACGTGGTCCGCGCCGAGCACGAACGCCTGGGCGAGCCCGTTCGGGACCTCCTGGACCACGTAGGAGAGGTTGACGCCGAACTGCGAGCCGTCGCCGAGCAGCCGCTGGAACTGCGCCTGGTCGTGCGGGGTGGTGATGAGCAGGATGTCCCGGATGCCCGACAGCATGAGCGTGGACAGCGGGTAGTAGATCATCGGCTTGTCGTAGACCGGCACGAGCTGCTTGCTCACGCCCATGGTGATCGGGTGCAGTCGTGTGCCGGCGCCGCCGGCGAGGATGATTCCGCGCATTGGCCCAGTGTGCCGAACCGGACGCCCCTAGACCAGCCGCGCCCGTTCGACGTCGACCAGGCGCCCGGTCTCCGCGTCGTCGACGTCGATGAGCAGCACGGCCGACCCTCCGGCCAGCCAGGCCGCCAACGCGACCCGGATCGCGTCCTCGCCCGAGCGGGCCGCGGCCGCGATCCGCTCCCCGCTCGCGATGCCCTGGCCGACCCCGGCTCCCGCCCGGGCGGGAACAAGGAGTGGCTCGTCGTCGGCCGGGCTCGGCGGCTCGATCATCGAGTCCGGCTGGGCAAGCACGTCCGCGGACGCGTCGATCGCGCCCCGCGGCAGCTCGCCCGGCCACCGCATGGCGAGCGCGCCGAGGCCGAGCGCGAGCACGTCGCCGCCCCACGGCCCGATCGTCTCGGGCCGGTCGCTGACCGTGGCCACCACGTCCGTCACCCAGTCCGATGCAGGGGCCCGGCCCGGGCGCTCGGCGCCGGGTGAGGAGCCCGCCGGTTCGAGGTCGGGGTGGATCCCTGCGAGGATGGCGCCGAGCGCCCACACCGGCGCGCGCCACGTGGCGGGCAGGTCGATCGCGAGGCGGTCGCCGGGCTCGGCCCCGACGTTGTCCCGCAGGAATCCTGCGATCTTGTGGGACCACTGGCGGGCGACCTTGCCGGAGATCTCGAGGCGTCCCTCGGGTGAGTACGAGGTGATCGCGGGGAGGGCGCCGAGGGTGGCGAGGTGGGTGTCGATCAGCAGGGCATCGTGCACTCCTGAAGGCTACGCCCCGGGGCGACACGCCGTGCGACATGCCGTGAAATTGGTCGCCGGCCTTGACGTGGACCGGATGACACCCGTGTAATTCATGCCAACGGCGGCGACTGAGGAGCAGGACGAATCATGTGGAACATCCTGGGTGACGGCCCACTGACAAGCTCGTGGGACGAGACGGACCTCTCCGAGCTGGAGCACCTGGACCACGGCGGGGAGGGACCCCTGTCCTGGCAGGACCGTGCCCTGTGCGCGCAGACGGACCCGGAGGCGTTCTTCCCCGAGAAGGGCGGCTCCACCCGCGAGGCCAAGCGCGTGTGCTCGTCCTGCGACGTGCGCTCCGAGTGCCTCGAGTACGCACTCGCGAACGACGAGCGGTTCGGCATCTGGGGCGGGCTCTCGGAACGCGAGCGGCGCCGCGTCAAGCGGCTCGCCGGCTGATTGGTGGCGGTCCGGAGCGCCGCGCAGCCGGCGCGGGCCACCACGCTCGCCGTCGTCATCACCTGCGGGGTCACGCGCTACCTCGGCAGCACCCTGGGCGGCATCGCCCGCCAGACGCACGTCCCCGAGGTCGTCCTCATCGTCGACGTCGCCGCCCCCGGGAGGGACATCGGCACGGGTGAGCCGGTCCTCGACGTCGTCCGCCGCTCCCGGCTCGACGACGTCACCCGCGTCCGCCACGTCACCGCGCCCCGCGCCGGCACCTTCGGTGCCGCCGTCGACGCCGGCGTCGCCGCCTACGGCGAGCTCGTCGAGCGGGCCGAGCGCCGCGCGCGGCGGAAGGACCCCGGGTCGACCGCGTCGACCCCCACCGGGTCCAGCTTCCGCGCCGCCACGGGCGAGATCTCCCCGGTGACCTCGGGCGAGCTGCGGGCGGTCGCCGGCGGCACCCTCGACGTCGCGAGCGGCTCGCGGCCGGACTGGCTCTGGCTCCTGCACGACGACTCCGCCCCGGCGCCCCACGCCCTCGACCGCCAGCTCCGCGCCGCCGAGGCCGGACGCTCGCTCGCCGTCGTCGGGGCGAAGCAGGTCGACTGGGACGACCCCACCCGCCTCGTCGAGGTCGGCGTGCAGGCCACGCGTTCCGGGCGCCGCGTCCCCGACATCGAGCCGCGCGAGATCGACCAGGGCCAGCACGACGCCCGCACCGACGTCCTCGCCGTCGGCACCGCCGGCATGCTCATCGGGACGACCGTGTGGGAGGAGATGGGCGGGACCGACCCGTCGCTGGGCCCCTTCGGCGACGGGCTGGAACTGTGCCGCCGGGTCCGCGCCGCCGGCTACCGGGTCGTCGTCGAGCCCACCGCGCACGTGCGCCACCGGCGCGCCACCTATCTCGGCCTGCGGGACTCCGGCGACGGCGGTGTGCGGGTCCTCGACGAGGACCACCGCCCGCGCACCGAGGACGGGGCCGACCGGCACGCCGACCCGCACGGCCTGCCCGAGCGGCCCGACGGCGTCCCGGCGACGCCCGGCCACCCCGCGCGCTCGTTCTCCGCCCGCCGCTCCGCGCAGCTCTACAACGCGCTCCTCGCCGCGCGCAGGGGCCTGTGGCCGCTGCTCGCCCTCGGCTACGTCCTGCTCGGCCCCGTCCGGGCGCTCGGCCGCCTGGCCGGGAAGGACGCCTCGCTCGCCGTCGCCGAGATCGGCGCGGTCGGCCGCCTGGTCTCCCGCCTCGGCTCCGTGCGTGCCGCCCGCCGCCGGATCGGCGCGACCGGACGCGGCGCGCAGGCCGCGCTCCGGGAGCTGGAGTCGCCGGGCGGCGACGTGCGCCGCGCCCGGGCGGCCATCCGCCGCCAGGCCGCCACGGCCCGGCGGCTCGAGGAGGCGCCCTCCGAGCTCGAGCTCGCCGAGCGCGCCGCGCTGGGCCGACGCCGGCGCATCACGCTCGGCCTCGTCGTCCTGCTCGCGCTCACCCTCACCGTGCCGTTCGCGCTTCCCCTGCTCGGCAGTGCGCAGCCGGTCGGCGGGGCGCTCGAGGCGTTCAGCCGCAGCGCCGCCGACCTGTGGTCGACGGCCCGCTCCACGTGGGTCGACGGCTCCGTCGGCATGCCGGGCCCGTCGGACGCTCTCACCACCCTGCTCGCCGGGGCCGCGTGGGTGCTCGACCTGGTCGGGATCTCGCCCGGGACGGTCGCCACCCTCTTCGTCATGCTCGCCGTGCCCGCGGCGGCCGTCACCGCCTGGGCCGCCTCCGGGGCGGCGACCCGCTCGCTCCTGCTGCGCGCCGCGGCCGCCCTCGTCTGGGCCGCGTCCCCCACGCTGTGGCTCTCGCTGAAGGACGGGCGCATCGGCGCCGTCCTCGCCCACGTGGCGCTGCCGCTCGTCGGCCTCGGCATCGCCTGGATCGCGGGCGTCCACCGTCGCGACGTCATCGCCTCCGGCATGGTCGGCGCCCGCCGCGTCGGCGACGACGACTCGGGCGACCCGGTCGGCGACGGTCCCGTGCTCGCCTCCCCGGGCAGCCGCCGCCCGACGAGGGCCGGCGCAATGACCGGCGCGGCCGGCGCCGGGATCGCCCTCGCGCTCGCGGCCGCCGGCGCGCCGATCCTGCTCCCGGCCGCCCTCGCGGCACTCCTCGTGCTCGCCGTCGTCGTCCCGCGCCGCCGCCACCTGCTGCTCGTCGTCCCGGCCCCCGCGATCGTCCTGCTCGCGCCGACCCTCATGACCGCCCTGTCCTCGGGCCCGCTCGCGCTCGCGATCGCGGACCCCGGCCCGGCGCTCGCCTCGCGCCCGGGACCGTCGTGGCTCGCGCTCCTCGGCGTGCCCGCGGACCTGCCGTCCGGCGCCCCCGGCTCCCTGGGCGAGGCGCTCGCCCTCCCGTGGCGCGAGATCCTGCTCCTCGCGCCCGGCGTCCTCCTGGTCGCCCTCGCCCTGCTCGCCCTGCTGCGCGTGAGCCGCTCGCGGGCCGTGTGCGCAGGATGGGCGCTCGTCGCGATCGGCATCGGCACGGTCGTCCTCGCCACCCGCACCACGTCCGGCGTCGGGGACCTCGGCCACGTGGCCGGCTGGGCCGGCCCGGGCTGCTCGCTCGTCGTGCTCGGACTGCTCGTCGCGCTCACGTCCGGCGCCGACGGCATCCCCGAGGCGCTCCGCGCCCGGGACGCCGGCTGGCGCCAGGCCGTCGCGTCCCTCGGGGCCGTCGCGGTCCTGCTCGTGCCGGTCGGTGCGACCGCGGGCCAGCTGGTCTCCGACGACGACGGCCGGCTCGCCGCGGGCTCGCCCAGCCCGGTGCCGGCCCTGTCCATCGAGCAGCAGCGCTCCGACGCCCGGTCCCGCGTCCTCTACCTGCAGGCCGGACCCGGCGACGTGGCGGCCGAGCTCTGGCGCGGCGACGGCCGGCGGTACGCCGACTCGCCGGCCGAGCGGCGCTTCGCGGGCGAGTCGGTCGAGGGCGCGCTCGACGACCTCGCCACATCGATCGCCCTGCTCACCGCCGGCGGGAACCCGGACGCGGTCGCCCGCCTGTCCGCCCACGCCGTCAGCACGATCGTCGTCGACGCCGAGCCGGCCGACGGCGCGAGCGACGCCGACCGCGCCGCGCTCACGGCCCGACTGGACGCGACCCCCGGCATCGAGCACATCACGGACGACGAGACCGGCTCCGTCTTCCGGCTCTCGCGCGACGACGCCGTCGAGGGGCACGCCGCGTCGGTCGCCCGGGTGCGGCTCGTCAGCGCCGAGGCGCCCGCGTCCACCGAGGACGTCGTCGACGTCGCGGGCGGCCCGATCACGGTGGACACCGCGATCGACCCGGCCCCCAGGGAGCGGCTCCTCGTCCTCGCAGAGTCCGCGGACCCGGGCTGGCACGCCACGCTCGACGGCGTCCCGCTGCGCTCGGTCACCCACGACTGGCAGCAGGCCTTCGCGGTCCCGGCCGGCTCGGGCGGCGAGCTGGTCGTCGAGCACGGGCCGGGCTGGACCGGGGCCCTCGGCGTCGTCCAGGCCGTGATCCTCGCGATCGTCGTGCTCCTGGCGCTCCCGCTTCGGGTGCGCCGAGAGGAGGAATGGTGAGCCCACGTACCTCGACCCGCGTGCTCGGCGCGGCGGCGGGCGCCGTCGTCGTGCTGGCCCTGACGGGCGGAGCGCTCGCGATCGGCGGGGCGACGCCCGCGCCGGTGGGCGGCTCCGACGCCGCGCGCACCGTCCAGCTGCCGGCCGGCGACGTCACGGAGGTGTGCGCGCCCGGCCCCGTGCCGACCACCGAGAGCACGGGCCCGGCCGACCCGGACGCGGACCTTGGGGACGAGACCGTCCGCGCGAACAGCCTCATGCTCACCTGGCCCGCCGACGACGACGCCGGCCCGGCCGCGCGCGCCTCGTTCGCGGCCGGCGCGGGCGCGGAGGAGCCGACCCCGCTGGCCGCCGGGTCCGACGGCGAGGCCTCCTCGCTGTCCGCGGGGCTGTCCACCCCGGGCGTGCTGACGATCGACCCGGTCGGCGACACGGTCGGCACCGGCGGCGGCGCCGTCGTCGCCCGTACGGACGCCGGGGACCTGCGCGGCCTGGCCGCCGCGACGTGCGTCGCGCCCGGCGCGGCCACCTGGCTCGTCGGCGGCTCGACGGAGCTCGGCTCGACCGCCCGCCTCACGCTGACGAACCCCGGCCCGGTGCCGGTGAGCGTCGACGCCACCGTCCACACCGAGCTCGGCGTGCAGGACGCGCCGGCGCTCACCGACGTGGTCGTCCCGCCGCGCTCGTCGGTCGACCTGCCGGTCGAGGCCTCCGTGCAGGCCGCGAGCCTCGCCCTGCGGATCCAGTCCGACGGCGGCCAGGTCGCGGCCTCCCTCCAGGACCTCCGCACGCAGGGGCTCACGAGCGACGGCCTCGACATCGTCTCCCCGAGCGCGGGGCCCGCGCCCGAGCAGACGATCGCCGGCGTCGAGATCGCCGACGGCGCGGCCTCGGCCGTGCGGATCGTCAACCCGTCCGACGACGTCGTCACGGCCGCGATCGACGTGGCCACGGCCGACGGGTGGAGCGCGCTGTCCGGGGCGGAGGACGTCGTCCTCGACCCCGGGGTGGCGCTCGACGTGCCGCTGACCGGCATCGAGCCCGGCGTCCACGGGTTCCGGATCCGGGCGTCGGACCCGGTCACGGCGGCCGCCCTCACGGCGCACGCAGGGACGAGCGAGGAGGGCACGGGCGACGTCGCCACCGAGATCGCCTGGACGCCCGCCACGCTCGCCGCCGCGAGCGCGGAGTACGTGATCCCCGGCTCGGACCTCGGGCTCGACGCCACCCTCGCGCTCACGAACCCGACCGATCGCGACCAGATCGTCGCCCTCACCGACCTCGACGGCGCGCTCACGCTCGACCCGGTCACCGTGCCCGCCGGCGGGACGGCGGCCGTGGCCCTGCCCGACGGCGTGCGCGCCGTGCGGGCCGTGGCCGAGCCGGCGGACGCCTCGGGTGCGGGCGGCGAGAGCCCGAGCGCCGAGTCGCCGAGCGGGGAGAGCCCGAGTGCGGTGCAGGACATGTGGAGCACCGAGGCGCCGAGCGCCGAGTCCCCGAGCGGGGAGAGCGGGACCGAGGACGCGACCACGGCGGACGATCGGGAGAGCGAGGCTCCGGCGTCGGGCGTGGTGGGGATTCTCCTGCTGGGGGCGGACGCGCCCACCGGGCGCCTCGTGGCCACCCTGGCGGCCGTTCCCGACGCGCGGCTGGCCGGACAGGTCAGCGTCCGGCTGGACCAGTAGTCCCGGTCGGTCGGCCGGGCTCAGCGGGCGTCGGGGTCGATCTCCTCGGGCGACCGGCCGAGCATGGCCGCGACCTGCTCGACCAGGGCGACGAGGACGAGATCGCCGAGGTCCTCGTGGTCGATGGCGCGCGACTCGACCGGCCGCCGGTAGACGATGATCCGCGGCCTCAGGCCGGCGGCGCGGTCGCCGGGATAGTAGCGGCCGAGGGCGATGGCCCGGTGCTCCCAGGGCGCCGGGTCCGACGGGGGGACGTCCTCGACCGCGACCTGCACCCCGGCGAGCTCGCGCTCCCAGCGCTCCTCGAGGCGCTCGACCGCGTCCAGCAGGAGGTCGTCGAAGCGGTCGGCCCGCGTGCGCCAGCCCGGGAGCTGCCACGGGAGGATCGGCCCACGCGGGCCGCGGCCGTGGCGGTCCCGGCGCCGCCCCGTGTGCCGGGCGGGCAGCGCCGGCAGCGAGGGGCCGATGCCGTGGGGTCGGGAGGACGTCACGTGACCGATCCTAGGCGGGACCTGCCGGGTGGGCGCCTGTCGCCCGACGTCGGCGGATGCGGGTACCGTCGGACACTGTGAGAGCCGTCCGCCAGTGCACCCGCCCCTCGTGCGCGCGCTCGGCCGTGGCCACCCTCACCTACGTCTACGCCGACTCCACGGCGGTGCTCGGGCCGCTGTCCGCCGTCCCCGAGCCGCACGCCTACGACCTCTGCGACGTCCACGCCGGGCGCCTGTCCGTCCCGCGCGGGTGGGACGTGGTCCGGCTGAGCGCGTCCTTCGAGGCGGCCCCGCCGTCGTCGGACGACATCGAGGCGCTCGCCGACGCCGTGCGCGCGGCCGCCCGCCGGGGCCCGCGCGAGCACCGCCCGGCCGAGCGGCAGGTCGCCGTGCAGCGCGGCATGCCCTCGCCGGTGACGGGCGAGCAGCCCTACCTCGGAGGCCCGAGCGACGCCGAGATCACCCGTCGAGGGCACCTGCGCCTGCTGCGCGGGGGCGAGGTCGACCCACCCGAGAGCGAGCCGAGATGACCGACCCGACCAGCGCCGGCAGCGGCGCCGAGACCGTCTCCCGCCCCGAGGGCGCGCAGGTGGTCGGCCTGGAGATCGAGCCGTGGGTCCGCGCCCTGCTGCGCTGCCCCGCCTCGGGCTCGGAGCTGCTCGACGCCGTCGGGCCGGACGGTGCGCCGGAGCTGCGCTCGCCCGAGGGGCTCGCGTACCCGGTGCGCGACGGCGTGCCCATCCTCCTGGCCTCCGAGGCCCGCCGGGTCTGACGCGCGCAACCGGCGCCGGGCGGCCATAGACTTCCCCTCGCTCCGGCCGCCCGGCCGGCACACGTCCCCTCGGGAGGTCCAGCGCATGGCCCACGGGTCCGGAACGAAGTCCGTCATCACCGCGCTCGCGGCGAACCTCGGCATCGCCGTCGCCAAGTTCATCGGCTACCTGCTCACCCACTCGAGCTCGATGCTCGCCGAGGCCGTGCACTCGGTGGCCGACTCCTCGAACCAGGCGCTGCTCCTGTTCGCCGGCAAGCGGTCGACGAAGAACGCCTCGGAGATCCACCAGTTCGGCTACGGACGGGTGCGGTACGTGGCGGCGTTCGTCGTCTCGATCGTCCTGTTCTCCCTCGGCGGCCTGTTCGCCCTGTACGAGGCGTGGCACAAGTTCAGCGACCCGCACGCCATCACGAGCTGGCACTGGGTGCCGGTCGTCGTCCTGCTCGCGGCGATGGTCATGGAGGGCCTGGCCCTGCGGACGGCGCTCAAGGAGGCGAGGACGACCAAGGGGGACAAGTCCTGGTGGCGCTACCTCAAGGACTCCCGCTCGCCCGAGATCCCCACGATCGTCCTCGAGGACACCGGCGCCCTGCTCGGCCTCGTCTTCGGCCTCTTCGGAGTGGGGATGACGCTCGCGACCGGCGACGGCCGCTGGGACGCGATCGGGTCCGGCGCCATCGGCGTGCTCCTCGTCGTCATCGCGGTCTTCCTCGGCCGGGAGATGATCTCCATGCTGGTCGGTGAGTCCGCCCTCCCGGAGCACCAGGACGCCATCGAGACCGCCCTGCTCGACGGCGAGGACATCACGCGCATCATCCACCTGCGCACGCTGCATCTTGGGCCGGACGAGGTCCTCGTCGCGGCGAAGGTGGCCGTTCCCGGCGCGGAGAGTGCCGCGGACATCGCGGAGTCCGTGGACGCCGCCGAGGCCCGCGCCCGGGCGGCCGTCCCGCTCAGGCTGCAGATCGTCATCGAGGCCGCGCCGTTCGACCCGAGCGAGGCGAGGCGCGACCGCGAGACCTGGGAGGTCGACCCGGCGCCGGAGCCCGACGCGCCGGAGCCCGACGCCACGCACTGACGGCCGGCGCCTACCGCGGGTCGGGGATGCGGTGGGGGAGCGCGAGCATGAGCGCCGCCTCCCGGTCCTCCCGGTCCTGGGCCTGGGCGAGGCGCGCCCGCTCCGCCTCCCGGCGCACCACGAGCACGGCCGCGAGGAAGCGCTCGGGGTTGGTCCCCGCCGGCGCGGGCCGCGAGGAGTAGGGCTCGATCCGCGCGGCGAGCGACCGGGCCACCCGGCCCCGGGCCTCGGGGGTCATGAGCGCGGTCCGGCCGAGCAGGTCGCGTGCCGCCTGGGCCAGGCCCGCGGGCATGGGGCGCACCGTCACGCCCTGGGCCCAGCCGACGAGCTCGGGGGGCATGACGAGGGGCAGGCGCTGGGCGTCGTGCGCGCGGGTGGAGACGACGATGGTCCCGGCCAGCCGGTCGCCCAGGCGCTGGCCGCGCGCGGAGGCGAGGGAGGAGATGATCGCCCCGCCGCCGAGCGTGAGCCACAGCTCGATGATCCCGGTCAGGGCCCGCACCGTGGCGTGCCGGGCGCCGATCGGGCCGCCGTCGTCGCGGACGACGGTCGTGCTGGTGGCGACCCGGCCGAGCGAGCGGCCCCGCGTGACCGTCTCCACCGCGCTCGGCACGAGCACGAGCCAGCTCGCGATGATGGCGATCGTGGCGGTCGACCACTGGGCGTCGGACGCGTCGCTGCCCGCGATCCGCGCCCACAGCACGAGCGTGGTGACCAGGCCGATCGCGTAGGCCAGGCCGTCGACGAGGCCGGCGAGGATGCGGGTCGAGAATCCCGTCGGCCGCAGGTCGAGCGCGACGGCCTCGCCCGTGACGACGACGTCGCCGGCGAGCCCCGCGCGCCGCAGGGCGTCGGCCTGGTCCCCGCCCTTCGGCCCGGTGGTCACGCTCATGTGTGGCAGGGTACGACGCGTGGACGCAGAAGCGCTGGCGGCGGTGCGCGACGAGCGGTGGCGACGCCTCGACGAGCTCGCCGGCCGTCGTCGGCTGAGCGGCGCCGAGTCCGACGAGCTCGTCCGCCTCTACCAGTCCGTCTCCGCCGACCTCTCGCGCGTGCGCACCCGGGCGGCGGACCCCTACGTCACCGGCCGGCTGTCCGACTCGCTCGCGCGCGCCCGGGGCCGCATCGCCGGCTCGCGCGCCCTGTCCTGGCGCCGGCTGCGGGACCTGTTCCTCGTGACGATGCCGCTCGCCCTGTGGCGGGTGCGGTGGTGGACCCACGGCGTGACGGTCGTCTTCGTGCTGGTCGCCGTCGGGACGGGCATCCACTACGCGACGACGCCGGGCGCCCTGGCGGAGATCGGCACGCCGTCGCAGCTGGACTCGTACGCCCAGGAGCAGTTCGCCGCGTACTACTCGAACTACCCGTCCCACGAGTTCGCCGCGCAGGTGTGGACGAACAACGCGTGGATCGCCGCGCTGACGATCGGCTCCGGGATCACCGGCTTCTTCCCGGCGTCGATCCTCGTCCAGAACGCGGTCGCGCTCGGCCAGTCCGGCGCCGTCATGGAGGTGCACGGCGACCTGACGGTGTTCTTCTCGCTCATCGCGCCCCACGGCCTGCTCGAGCTCACCGCGATCTTCATCGCGGGCGGCGCGGGCCTGCGACTGTTCTGGACGATGCTCGTGCCGGGCCGGCGGCGCAGGGTGACGGCGCTCGCGGTCGAGGGCCGCACGACCGTGACGGTGGCCGGCGCGCTCGTCGTCGTCCTGCTCGTCTCGGGCGTCGTCGAGGGCTTCGTCACCGGCTCCACGCTGCTGCCGTGGGCGGCGAAGATCGCGATCGGCGCGGTCGTGTGGCTCGGCATGTGGGCGTGGACGATGTGGTTCGGCCGCCGCGCGCACCTCGACGGCCTGAGCGCCGACCTCGCCGACGACGAGGCCGGCTACCGCCTCGCGGAGGCCGCCTGAGCGGCGCCCGTCCGCACGGGGCGCCTACAGGCGCCCGGCGGCCTTGAGCGCGAGGTACCGGTCCGCGAGCCGGGGCGCGATCTCGTCGGGCAGACCGTGCACGACGTCGGCGCCCGCCTGCCGGAGCCGCGTCGCCACGGCCTCGCGCTCCACCCCGGCCCGCTCGGCCGCGGCGGCCGTGTAGACGGCCTCCTCGTCCTCGCGGTCGGTCCGCAGGTGCTCGACCGCGGGGTCCGAGGTCGACGCGACGACGACCGTGTGGTCGCGGGCCAGGCGCCTGACGACCGGGAGCAGGCCGGAGTTGACGGTCGACGGGTCGATCGCGGTGAGCAGGACGACGAGCGCCCGCACCGAGACGATCGTGCGCACCTGCTCGGCCACCGCGGCCCAGTCCGTCTCCAGCAGCGCGGGCTCGAGCCCGGCGAGCGACTCGGCCAGCCCGCTCATGAGGCGCGGGCCGGACAGGCCGGTCACCCGGGAGCGCAGCCCGGCGTCGGCGGCGACGACGTCGACCCGGTCGCCGGCGTGCGAGGCGAGCGCCGCCATGAGGAGGACGGCGTCGATCGAGGCATCCAGCCGGGGCTCGTCGTGAAGGCGCGCGGCCGACAGGCGGCCGGTGTCGACGACGAGCACGACCCGGCGGTCGCGCTCGGGACGCCAGGTGCGCACGTGGACGTCGCCGCGGCGGGCCGTCGCCCGCCAGTCGATGGAGCGGACGTCGTCGCCGATCACGTACTCGCGCAGGGAGTCGAACTCCGTGCCCTGGCCGCGCACCTGGACGCTGGCCCGGCCGTCCATCTCGCGCAGGCGCCGCAGCCGCGAGGGCAGGTGCCGGCGGGAGCGGAACGGCGGCAGGACGCGCAGGCGCGCGGGCGCGTCGACGGAGCGCTGACGGGCGGCGAGGCGCAGCGGCCCGGTCACCCGGATCGTCACGGGACCAGCCACACGGTCGCCCCGCCGGGTCGGGACGAGCTCGGTGCGCAGGCGGCGACGCTCGCCGGGTGGGACGTCGACGTCGTGGCGGTCGCGCCGCGCGTCCGGCCCGGCAACCGGGGCGAGGTCCCCGAACCCGGCCGACGGCGGCCACGCGTCCCGCACCGTGCCGCGCAGCCGGCGCGAGGAGGTGTTCGTGACCGTGACGGTGCTGACCGCGGAGGACCCGAGGCGCACGGAGCCCGACACGTCACGCTCGACGCGCAGGCCCTGAAGGTTCGGCGCGAGGAGGGCGTCAAGACCGACGAGGACGACCACCGCCGCGGCCAAGATCGCGAGCGTCCACCACGACGGCCACAGTGCGACGGCCGCGATCCCGAGGGTGGCGAGGGCCGCGGCGAGCGGCGTGGGGAGCATCAGCGCGGGACCTGGACCTCGCCGAGCAGACCGGTGAGCACGCCGACGCTCGTGACGCCCTCGAGCTCGGCCTCCGCGTGCAGGGCCACGCGGTGCCGCAGCGCGGGCAGCGCGAGCGCCTTGACGTCGTCGGGGGTGACGTACGTGCGGCCGGTCAGCCAGGCCCAGCCGCGGGCGGCCGCCAGCAGTGCGGTGGCGCCGCGGGGGGACACGCCGAGGGAGAGCGACGGCGAGGTGCGGGTGGCGCGCACGAGGTCCACCACGTAGCCGAGGACCTCGGGGGCGACCTCCACGCGGGACACCTCCCGGCGGGCGACCGACAGGTCGGCGGGTCCTGCCACCGGCGTGACGCCGGCGGAGGTGAGGTTCCGCGGGTCGAAGGCGAGCGAGTGCCGCCGGAGCACCTCGATCTCGTCGTCCCGGCCCGGGAGGTCGAGGACGAGCTTGAGCAGGAAGCGGTCGAGCTGGGCCTCGGGGAGCGGGTAGGTGCCCTCGTGCTCGACCGGGTTCTGGGTGGCGATGACCATGAACGGGTCGGGCAGGGCGCGGGCCTCGCCGTCGGTCGTGACCTGGCGCTCCTCCATCGCCTCGAGCAGCGCGGACTGGGTCTTCGGCGGGGTCCGGTTGATCTCGTCCGCGAGCAGCAGGTTCGTGAAGACCGGCCCCGGGCGGAACGAGAACTCGGCGGAGTGCGCGTCGTAGATGAGGGAGCCGGTGATGTCGCCGGGCATGAGGTCCGGCGTGAACTGGACGCGCCCGAAGTCGAGCGACAGGGCCGTGGACAGGGTGCGCGCCAGGAGCGTCTTCGCGACGCCGGGTACGCCCTCGAGCAGGACGTGCCCGCCGGCGACGAGCCCGATGAGCAGTCCCGTCACCGCGCCGTCCTGCCCGACGACGGCCTTGCCCACCTCCGCGCGCAGCGCCCCGAGGCGCTCGCGTGCGGCGGTGGCCTCGGGCGACTCGGCCCGGGACTGCGGGGCCTGCATGCGGGGCGGGGCGGTGTGCTGCTGAGGGGCCTGCGGTGGCTGGGCCTGCGGGTACTGCTGCTGCGGCGCGAAGCGGTGGTCGTCGGGGTGGGTCACGGTCGGTGAACCTCGCTCTCCAGGGTGTCCAGGTCGGTGGCCAGGGCGGTGAGTTCTCGGCCCGTCGTCGGCGGGGCGCCGTACAGCACGTCGCGTACCCAGGACTCGCTCCGGCCGGACGCGCGCGCGGCCTGCTCGACGAGCTCGCTGGGATGGGCGGAGGGCGGCAGGCCGAGCCTGCGCCCGATCCGGGCCGCGCAGCCCGCGCGCAGGCCGGCGCCGGCGTGCGCGCTCGAGCCGCCTCGGCGGTACAGGGCGCCGCGGCCGCGCACGGTCTCGGCGGACCGCACGACGACGGGCATCGGCTCGCGCAGGACGGGCCCGAGGTTGCGGCCGAGCGCGAGGGCGAGGACGAGGACGGCCAGCGCCGCGGCCCAGCCCACCATCTGCCACCAGGCCGGCGAGAGGGCGTCCGCCGAGGAGGATCCGCCGTCGGGGTCGATCGCGGCGACCGGCGCGGTCGGCGCGAACCACTGCACGGTCTCGTGGTGCCCGAGCGCGCGCAGGACGAGGGCGGCGTGACCGTCCTCGTCGAGGCGGTCGTTCGACAGCAGCGAGCCGTCGGACAGGACCCGGCGGGCGGCGTCGTCGTCCTGCCACGTCGCGTAGGCGAAGCCGCCGGTGGAGCCGGGGAAGCACGTCTCGACGCCGGGGCCCGCGCCGACGGGCTCGAGCGCGCCGCGGAACTCGCCGATCCGCGTGGCGGCCAGGGCGTCGTCGTCGGCGCAGTCGGCCTGGACGGGATCGGAGCTGCCGCCGCCGACGGCCTCGACCGGTGCGCCGATCGCGTCGAGCACCGGGTCGGTCGGGCTGACAAGCACGAGGTCGGCGCCGGTGGCGGCGATCTGCTCGGCGGCTGCGGGGTCGAGGAGCCGTGCGGCGGTGACGAGGACCGTGGAGCCGTTGTCGGCGAGGGAGAGGAGGCGGTCGAGGTCGTCGACCCGCTGGACGTCCACGCCCTGGTCGCGCAGGATCTCCGCCGCGGCCTGGGCGCCGTCGGGCGAGGGGTTGCGGGCGGAGAGCGCGACGTCGTCCCGGTCCATCCGCACCGCGTTCACGACCGCGGCGACAAGGACGAGGGCGACGACGACCGCGAGGATCCGCGCGACCTGCACGGGCACCGACGCGCGCGTCCGGGCGGGCCCGGTCGCGTCGGCCAGGCCCGGGACGATCTCCGTCGGCGCGCTCACCTCAGGGCCCCCAGCGACGGCGGCAGCGCCGAGGGCTCGTGGTGCACG
The DNA here is from genome assembly GCA_900163555.1 of Actinomycetales bacterium JB111. Classification (GTDB taxonomy): domain Bacteria; phylum Actinomycetota; class Actinomycetes; order Actinomycetales; family Actinomycetaceae; genus JB111. The sequence goes on from FUHX01000024.1 coordinate 37,685, forward strand.
GTCGTCCCGCCGGTCCGCCGGAGCGGCCGGATCCGCTCGTCGAGGTCGGCGAGGCGCCGGTCGTCCTCGGCGGTGGCGACGTGGTCGCCGTACCGGACCGCGTCGAACAGGTCGGCGCCCGCCCGCAGCGCGCCCCCGTGCTCGGGGAGCGCGCGGGAGCCGAGCGCGGCCGCCTCGTGCGCGGTGAGGCCCGGCCGGTCGTCGATGTAGGACTTCTCGTCCAGGCTGCGCACGATCGCGCGGTACCGCTCGAGCACCGCGAGCGAGTGGTCCCCCGCCCGGGCCGCGGCGTCGGCCGCCCCGCGCAGGTCGCGGGAGTCACGGTCGTCGTCGAACAGGGCGCGGTCGGTGTCCGCGGCCGCAGCCCTCGCCCGGCGTCGCACCGGCCCGACGGCGAGCACCGCCACGACGACGGCGACGATCAGCGCACCGATGACGAGCACCGAGACGATCGTGGTCGCGGTGGTGGCGGTACCGCCGGTGACGGCCCCGAACAGGTGCTCGCCGATCCAGTCCAGGCCGCGCTGGATCAGTCCGGGGGAGTCGGAGTACAGCGCGCGGGACAGCTCGCGCTCGGCCCACTCCCGGGCCTCGGGCGCGTCGGGCGTGACGGGGACGTCGCTCGCCCACGCGCCGAGCGCCGCGAGATCAGGCACGCGCCGCCGCCTGCGCGAGCTGGACGTCGAGACCCTCGCTGCGGATCCGCAGGTCGATGTAGGCCAGGGAGAGGACGCCGGCCGTGAAAGGGGTGACGATGAGGTTGGCGAGCACGCCGACGACCGCGCTGGCGGCGAGCGACAGCCCGGGGGACAGGCCGAGCGTCTCGGCGAGGAGCGCGACGGGGACCCCGAGTGCCGACGTCACGATGACCGCGATGATCGCCATGAGGACGTACAGGCCGATGAGCCGCCAGGTCGATCCCCGGGTCAGGCGCCAGGACCGGGACATCGCGGTCCCGGGGCCGGCCTTCTCCAGGACCACCGCCGAGAACGACACGGACAGGCGGGTGGCGATGATGAACGCCGGGATCGCGGACAGGGCGAGGGCGAGCAGCGTGAGGCCGAGGACCAGCATGAAGCCCTCCTCCGTGACGTCGCCGGTGAACGTGCCGAGCATGGCGCTGAAGACCGTGACGAGGAGGAGCGCGAAGATGATGCTGGTGACGATCACGAAGCCGATCGCGATGAGCACGATGAGCAGGCTCAGACCGATGAGCGACCAGACCCGCCCCCGGACGGCGCGCCAGACCTGACCGAGGGAGACCTTCTGGCCGATGACCGACTGGGAGACGGAGACGACGAGCGCGCCGGTCGCGATGAGCGACGTGACCGCGGTGACGATGCCGAGCGCGAGCTGCGCCATGACGGCCGCGTCGCCGGCGGCGCCCTGGGCGAGGTCGGTGCTGGAGAGCACGGCCTGGTTCGTGCTCCAGAGGCTGAACACGCTGAGCGCGCCGGTGATGACGCTGACGATGCCTGCGTAGAAGAACATCGTGCCGGGGTTGTGCCGCACGGCGCGGAACGCGCCCTCGAGGATCTCGCCGACCCGCAGCGGGCGCAGCGGGACGATGCCGGGCTGGCCGCCCGCGAGGGTGTCGTCGGACCACGATCCCTCGCCGGGGCGCGGGGCGGCCCCGAACTGGCCGTACCGGTTGTCGGCCGGGGGCGCGGGCTGGCCGCCGTACTGGCCGTACTGGCCGTCGGCGGGCGGCGTCGGCTGCGCTCCGTACTGGCCGTACTGGCCGTACTGGTCGTACGAGTCGGGTCGGCCGTACTCGCCGTACCGGCCGTGGTCGCCGCCGCTTGAGCTCACAACGCCTCCGTGGATGGGATCGTGCCGTCATCGTGCCATGCGCGGCGCGGCCCGATGCGGTGAAGTCCTCCCCGTCGCCCGGCGCGCCCGGGACCGGATCCGGCGCGTCCATGTAGGACACTGGGGGCATGAACGCCCAGCTGCTCGTGGTGGACGACGACGTCGCTCTCGCCGAGATGATCGGGATCGTCCTCCAGTCCGAGGGCTTCGACGTCGTGCACGTCGCCGACGGCGCCGCCGCGCCCGAGACGTTCCGGCAGACGAACCCCGACATCGTCCTGCTCGACCTCATGCTGCCCGGCCTCGACGGCATCCAGATCTGCCGCATCATCCGGGCCGAGTCCGACGTCCCGATCATCATGCTCACGGCGCGCTCCGACACGCTCGACGTCGTCGCGGGGCTCGAGGCCGGCGCGGACGACTACGTGCACAAGCCCTTCAAGCCGAAGGAGCTCGTCGCGCGCATCAAGGCCCGCCTGCGCCGTCAGGAGGACGTGGACCCCGAGCGCCTGCGCATCAGCGACATCGACATCGACGTGGCCGCCCACGAGGTGCGCCGGGGCGGCGAGCCCATCTCGCTGACCCCGCTCGAGTTCGACCTCATCGTGGCGCTCGCCCGCAAGCCGCGCCAGGTGTTCACCCGCGAGCAGCTGCTCGAGACCGTGTGGGGATACCGGCACTCGGCGGACACCCGCCTCGTCAACGTCCACGTCCAGCGCCTGCGCGCGAAGATCGAGCAGGACCCGGACAACCCCCAGGTCGTCGTCACCGTCCGCGGGGTCGGGTATCGGGCCGGACCCGCCGTCGCGTGAGCGATCCCGAGGCGCCCGCCGGGCCGGTCGGTCCGGGGCCCGACGGCGAGGCCCCCGACGACGGGTCCGTCGCCGAGGAGCCGGCCGCGCCGACCACGCGCAGGCTCTCGGTCCGCTCGCGGCTCCGGCGCCGGCTGCTCGCCACGGGCAGGAGCTGGCGCGGGTCGCTCGCGTTCCGGGTCGTCACGATCACGCTGCTCGGCGGGTTGCTCAGCCTCGGGGTGACCGGCGCGGTCATCACGGCCGAGATCCGGGACCGCCTGTTCAACGACCGGCTCTCGGCGATCCTCCAGCAGGCCGCCGACCGGGTCGACGAGGCGAACTCGACCCTGACGGCCTCGATCGCCTCCACGCCGAGCGAGGCCCAGAACGAGGGCGGCGACATCGTCGGCATCATCGCCCGCTCGCAGGGCGTGCTCGGCAGCGCGCTCGTGCGCGACGAGGCGGCCACCGGCCCGTCGATCCTGCAGCCGAGCGCCGGCAACGCCGACACGACCCTCATCACCGAGGAGATGCACGACGCCGTCCGCCAGGGCGCGCCGCTGAACTGGCAGTCCGTCGTCGTCACGGTCGACGGCGAGCAGCACCCGGGCGTCGTCGTCGGGGCGCACGTGGACATGCCGGTCGCCGGCGACTACGAGCTGTACATCTTCTACTCGCTGCAGTCCGAGCAGCAGATGCTCAGCGTCGTCACCTCGGTGCTCGGGCTGGCGGGGCTCGCGCTCGTCGTCATGGTCCTCGGGCTGACGATCCTCGTGCTCAGGTGGGTGCTGCGCCCCGTGCGCCAGGCCTCGCGCACCGCCGAGCGCCTCGCCGCCGGCCTGCTGGACGAGCGCATGGACGTGCGCGGGTCGGACGAGGTCGCCCGGCTCGGGGAGTCCTTCAACGAGATGGCCGACTCGCTGCAGCAGCAGATCAAGGACATGTCCGACCTGTCCCACCTGCAGCAGCGCTTCGTCTCCGACGTCAGCCACGAGCTGCGCACCCCGATGACGACGATCCGGATGGCCGCCGACCTGCTGTACGACCAGCGCGAGTCCTTCACCCCGCCGCTCCGGCGCTCCGCCGAGCTCCTCCTCACGCAGATCGAGCGCTTCGACCACATGCTCGCCGACCTGCTGGAGATCTCTCGGTTCGACGCCGGTGCCGCCGTCCTGGAGGCCGGTCCGACGGACCTCGCGGAGCTGTCGCGCAACGTCATCGACGCCCACCAGCTCCTCGCCGACTCCAAGGGCGCGACCGTCACCCTGCACCGCGTGAGTCCGAGCTGCACCGCGGAGGTCGACGCGCGACGCATCGAGCGCGTCATCCGCAACTTCGTGGTCAACGCGATCGAGCACTCCGAGGGGCGGGGCGTCGACGTGTCGGTGGCGGCCGACGACCGGTCCGCCGCCGTCCTCGTGCGCGACCACGGCGTGGGCATGACGCCGACGAACGCCCAGCGCGTCTTCGACCGCTTCTGGCGGGGGGACTCGGCCCGCACCCGGACGACGGGCGGCACCGGCCTCGGCCTGTCGATCGCGGCGGAGGACGTGCGGCTCCACGGCGGGACGATCGACGCCGACGGACGCCCGGGGGAGGGCGCCGCGTTCCTCATGACCGTGCCGATCGAGGAGGGCGAGCCGGTGGGCCCGTCCCCGCTCGAGCTCTGGCCGGACCATGATGACCAGGCGACGGCGCAGGTCATCGGCGCCGGCCGGGCCGGCGATGCGGACCCGGCGAGCGCCGGGTCCCCGGACGAGGCAGAGGAGGCGGAGCGATGATCCCCGGCGGAGACCACCGGACGCCGCGCCGCCCCCTGCGCGCCGTCCTCACCCTCCTCCTCGCCGCACTCGTGCTGGCCGGCTGCGGGGGGCTGCCGGAGTCGGGGCCCGTCACGGCGGCGGACCCCCGGACGAGCCGGTCGCCGTTCACGACCCTGACCGCGAACCCGCCGCGCGAGGGCGCCACCCCGGAGGAGATCGTCCGCGGGTTCCTCGACGCGAGCCAGACCGGGTTCGGCGACGAGTTCGCGACCGCCCGCCAGTTCCTCGGCGGGACGGCGGAGGACACGTGGCAGCCTCGCGCCCAGACCCGCGTCTACCAGAACACCGAGAACCCGGCGCTCGTGGTGGACGACAACGGGAGCATCACCGCCGAGTCGACCCTGTCCGCCACGATCGACTCCGAGGGGCACTACGAGCAGAACGTCGACGGGCAGGGCGTCACCCTGGAGTTCGACCTCGCGCGCAACGACGACGGCGAGTGGCGGATCATCAACCTCGAGGACGGCGTGCTGGTCTCCGAGTCCACCCTCGGCTCGCAGATGGCGCCGGCGGCGGTCTACTTCCCGTCCGTCGACGGCGGCGCGCTCGTCGCCGACCAGCGGTACTTCCCGCAGCAGAACCTCGCCTCGTGGCTCGTCCAGGCCGCGATCGAGGGCCCGTCGGCGTGGCTCGAGCCCGCCGTGCTCAGTCCCGCCCCGGCGCTGACCCGGACGCTCGCCCGGTCGGTGACGGTCGCGTCCGGGGTCGCGACGATCGACCTCAACGAGGCCGTCCTCGACGCCTCGAGCCTCGAGCGCACCCAGCTGGTCCAGCAGCTGCGGCGCACGATCATGGACGCCATCCCGGAGGTCACGGACGTCGACGTCCTCGTCGGCGGCTCCGACCTGCTCTCCAGCGACCCGGCGGACCTGCCGACCTACCCGTTCGAGAGCCAGGACCTGTTCGCGGTCGCTGACGGCGAGCTCGTCCAGCTCGACGGCGGGATCTCGATCCGCGTCGAGGGTGCCTTCGCCCCCGTCAGCGGGGCGGTGAGCTCCCCGGCGGTGGCCCCGACCGACACCTCCGAGCCGCCCGTCTACCTCGACGGACCCACGCGGCTCATGAGCGCGTCGTCGGAGACGCGGTCCACCCGCGTCCTCGCCACCGGCGAGGACCTGCTCGCGCCGTCCGTCGACCGGTACGGCTGGGTGTGGACCGGGGAGCGCGCCGGGACCGGCGAGCTGGAGGCGGTGCTGCCGAACGGCGGCACGTCGACCGTGGACGCCTCCTGGCTCGAGGGCACGCCCGCGCGCAGCATCCGGGTCTCCCGGGAGGGCGCCCGCATCGCGGTCGTCCACGAGACGGCGGGGTCGGTCGTCATCGACGTCGCCGCCGTGCAGCGCTCCGCCGACGGCACGCCGCGATCGATCGGCACCACGCCGGTGCGGGTGGGCGCCGGGCTCAACGACATCTTCGACGTCGCGTGGATCGGCCCGACCACGCTCGCCGTGCTGGGGCGGGCGGACATCGACACCGCGCCGAGGGTCTACCTCGTGACGATCGGCGGGGAGACGACCTCCCTCGCCCCCTTGGCCGACGCCGTGTCGATCACGGCCGGCCGCGGGCGCAACAGCGTCGTCGTCGGGACGTCCGACGGCGTCCTGCACGAGCGGCAGGGCACGAACTCGTGGAGGTCGATCGGCTCCGGGCTGACCGACCCGGCCTACCCGGGCTGACGCGCGCCCACAGCCCGTCCGGACGCGGGCGCGTCCACACCCGACGGCGGACGGCGCCCGGGCGGGCGGCAGTCTGTCGGCATGTGGTGGGCGCTCGCGGCAGCGGTCGAGCTCGCGGTCCCGGCGGAGTGCGCGGGCTGCGGGGAGTGGGGCGTCGCGCTGTGCGGGCCGTGCCGCCGCCTGCTGCGCGCACGGCCGACGGACGTCACCGACGGCGTGCCGCTCCTGGACGCCCCCGGGGGCCGCGTCCTCACCGTGTGGTCGTCCGCGGCGTACTCCGGCGCCGTCCGGCGCATGGTCATCGACTGGAAGACCGGCCGACGCGGGCACCTGCGGGCCGAGCTCGTCGCCGCCGGCCGTGCGGCCGGGCGGCGGCTCGGGGCCGAGCTCGGCCCGGATCTCCTGGTCATGCCCGCGCCGTCGGGCCCGGCCCGGCGGCGGCAGGGCCTGCTCGTCGCCGCCGAGCTCGCCCGCGGGGTTGCCGCTGGGATCGCGGGCGGCAGGACGGGCGGGTCAGGGACGCAGGGGTCGGCCTCCGCGCGGATGGTCGACCTCCTGCGGCGCGCCGGCGGCCCCCGCCGGCAGCGCGGCGCCTCGGCCCGCACCCGCGCGGTCAACCGGAGCGACCCGCCGGTGCTCGTCCGGCCGCTCCGGCCGGGCACGAGGGTCCTCCTGGTCGACGACGTCGTGACGACCGGGGCGACCCTCGCCGCCTGCGCGACGGCCGTACGGAGGGCGGGCGGCGTCGTCGTCGGGGCATTCGCGATCGCGGCGACGGCCGCGCCCGGGACGGCCTGACCGTCCGCGGGTCGGACGCCCCGCGGGTCCGGCTACCGGTGAGCCTGGTCACGCGGTAGCGTTGGTTCATGGAGCCGCCCACACCACATTCGGGCAGTGGGTGGCTCGGTCGTCTCCGAGCAGCAAGGAGGTGGTTGACCAGCCGACGCGGACGCTGACGCGCCCGCTCATCACTTCCCGGCGGGCACGCCCGCCGACCGGCACCGACCTTCAGGAGGTCACCATGGAGATCGTCGTCAAGGGTCGCGGCACAGACGTCGCCGACCGCTTCCGTTCCCACGTGGAAGAAAAGCTGGCCAAGGTCACCCAGCTCGCTCCCCGCGCGCAGCGCGTGGACGTCGAGCTCACACTCGAGAAGAACCCCCGGCTGGCCGATCGGGCCGAGCGCATCGAGATCACTCTGCGCGACAAGGGGCCCGTGATCAGGGCCGAGGCCAGCGCCTCGGACTTCTACGCGGCACTCGACCTGGCGAGCGGAAAGCTCCTGGAACGACTGCGCCGGCACAACGACCGCAGGAAGGACCGGCGCAAGTCGCCGAACGGGCTGGCGGCGCTCCAGGTCGACGAGTCGCCCGACGCCCGGGACGCCGACGGCCTCGAGACCGACGCGCCGATCGCCGAGAAGCCCGTGCCCTCGACCTCGCCCGGCGAGGCCGTCGAGACGCAGCTCGGCGACTCGCCGGTCATCGTGCGCGACAAGCTCCACCAGGCCGCGCCGATGACGGTCGACCAGGCCCTGTACGAGATGGAGATGGTCGGACACCCGTTCTTCCTGTTCGTGGACGCGGACACGGGCCAGCCGTGCGTCGTCTACCACCGCAAGGGCTGGACCTACGGCGTGCTCCGCCTGGACCAGGTGCCCGCCGCCTGACCGCCCCCGCGCGCTCCCCGCCGCCGACGCGGGGGCGGGGAGCGCCGCTGTCGGTGCGAGGTGGGACCATGGCGCGGTGCCCACCTCGCTGACGACGTCGGAAGCCCGCCGGATCCAGATCGCCGCCCAGGGGCTCGCGCGCCGCAGGCCGACGACCGCGACCGGCCGGCACGTGACGCGCATGCTGGACGAGGTCGGGCTGCTGCAGATCGACTCCGTCAACGTCCTCGCCCGCGCCCACCTGCTGCCCGGGCAGGCCCGGCTCGGCGACTACCCGACCTCCCTGCTCGACCGGGCGGCGGGCCGCGCGCCGCGGCGGCTGGTCGAGACCTTCTGCCACGAGGCGTCCCTCGTCCCGCCCCGCGTCTACGCCCTGCTCGCCGGCCGCCGCGAGCGGGTGCGCGCCGCGTTCGAGAAGCCCGGCAGCCGCATGGCGAGCGCGCCGGTCGACCTCGCGCTCGACGCTGTCGCGGACACCGGGCCGATCACCGCGAGCGCCCTGCACGACCACCTCGGGCACGAGCGCGCCGCGAAAGACAGCTGGGGCTGGAACTACTCCCCGCTGCGGGACGCCCTCGTGGTCGCGTGGCGCACGGGCCGCCTCGCCGTCGCGCGCCGGAACGACTCCTTCGAGCAGGTCTTCGACCTGCCCGAGCGGGTCCTCCCGCCCGAGGCGCTCGCGCCGACCGGCGGCCTCGACGTGGTCCGCGAGCTGACCCGGACGGCGTCCCTCTCGCTCGGTGTCGCGACGGCGAGCTCGCTGGCGGACTACCACCGCCAGCTGGTCACGCCCGTCAAGCGCGCCGCGGAGGAGCTCGTCGAGTCCGGGGACCTCGTCCGGGTCGACGTCGACGGCTGGCGGCAGCCGGGCTACCTCGCGCCTGCGGCTCGCATCCCGTCGTCGGTCCGCGCGCGGGCCCTGCTCGCCCCGTTCGACCCGCTCGTCTTCGACCGGGGGCGCCTGCTGGAGACGTTCGGCATGCACTACCGGATCGCCATCTACACGCCGAAGGACAGGCGCACGCACGGGTACTACGTACTGCCGTTCCTGCTGGGGGAGCACCTCGTGGCGCGCGTCGACCTCAAGGCCGACCGGGCCGCCGGCGCGCTCCTCGTCCGGGAGGCGCACGCCGAGGACCCGGCCGCCGTCCCCGGGCTGACCGCCCGCCGTGCGGGCTGGCCGGCGCGCGAGAGGGTCGTCGCCGAGCTGGCCGCCGAGCTGCGGGTGATGGCCGGCTGGCTCGGCCTGGCCGACGTCGTCGTGCCCGACGACGCCCGCGGGGACCTGGCCACGCCGCTCGTCACGCACCCCGGCGGGTGAGCGGACCGGGCGATCGGGGCGTGAGCAATCGGGCACCCGTGCCCCGAGGCCGACGGCCGCTGCGGCGGGGTCGGGGCATACGATGGCGGATGGCGCCCGAACACCAGGGCGCCGCCCGGGTACGGGCGCTGACGAATGACCGTGACGGAGTGCCGCTGTGGTGAAGATCCTCGACAAGATCCTGCGCATGGGCGAGGGCCGAGTCCTCAGACGCCTGGCCACGATCGCCGACCAGGTCGACGCGCTCGAGGAGACGTTCCTCGACATGTCGGACGAGGACCTCAAGGCGCAGACCGAGGAGTTCAAGGAGCGGCTGGAGGACGGCGAGACCCTCGACGACATCCTGCCCGAGGCCTTCGCGGTCGTCCGCGAGGCCGCGAGCCGCGTGCTCGGGCAGCGCCACTACCGCGTGCAGATCATGGGCGGCGCCGCCCTCCACCTCGGCAACATCGCCGAGATGAAGACCGGTGAGGGCAAGACCCTCGTCGCGACCCTCCCCAGCTACCTCAACGCGCTGTCCGGCAAGGGCGTCCACGTCGTCACCGTCAACGACTACCTCGCGTCCTACCAGTCCGAGCTCATGGGGCGCGTCCACCGCTTCCTCGGCGTGACGACCGGCTGCATCGTCTCCGGGCAGAAGCCCGAGGAGCGCCGCGCCCAGTACGCCGCGGACATCACCTACGGCACGAACAACGAGTTCGGCTTCGACTACCTGCGCGACAACATGGCGCTCAGCACGGACGACCTCGTGCAGCGCGAGCACAACTTCGTCATCGTCGACGAGGTGGACTCGATCCTCATCGACGAGGCGCGGACGCCGCTCATCATCTCCGGCCCCGCCGAGGGTGACGTCAACCCCTGGTACGCGTCGTTCGCGAAGATCGCCCCGAAGCTCACGCGCGACGTCGACTACGACGTCGACGAGAAGAAGCGCACCGTGGGCATCCTCGAGCCGGGCATCGAGAAGGTCGAGGACCTGCTCGGCATCGAGAACCTGTACGAGTCGCTCAACACCCCGCTCATCTCCTTCCTCAACAACTCGCTGCGGGCCAAGGAGCTGTACGTCGCCGACAAGGACTACATCGTCGAGAACGGCGAGGTCACGATCGTCGACGAGCACACCGGCCGACGCCTGCGCGGGCGGCGCTACAACGAGGGCATGCACCAGGCGCTCGAGGCGAAAGAGGGCGTGCGGATCAAGGCCGAGAACCAGACGCTCGCCACGATCACGCTGCAGAACTACTTCCGCCTCTACGACACGCTCTCCGGCATGACCGGTACGGCGGAGACCGAGGCCGCGGAGTTCTCCTCCACCTACACGATCGGCGTCGTGCCCATCCCCTCCAACAAGGAGATGATCCGCGAGGACAACGGCGACCTCGTCTACAAGAACATCGAGCAGAAGTACCGGGCGATCGTCGCGGACGTGAAGGAGCGTTACGAGGCGGGGCAGCCGGTCCTGCTCGGCACGACCTCCGTGGAGAAGTCCGAGCAGCTGTCCGACCTGCTTGCGGAGGCGGGGATCGAGCACGACGTCCTCAACGCCAAGCAGCACGAGCGCGAGGCGTCGATCGTCTCCGAGGCGGGCCGCAAGGGTGCCGTCACGGTCGCGACGAACATGGCGGGCCGCGGGACGGACATCATGCTCGGCGGCAACCCCGAGCACATCGCGCAGAACGCCTTGAGGGCCAAGGGGCTCGACCCGCTGGAGACGCCCGAGGAGTACGAGGCGGCCTGGGCCGACGCGCTCGAGGCCGCGAAGGAGACCGTGCAGGAGGAGCACGAGGAGGTCCTCGAGCTCGGCGGCCTCTACGTGCTCGGCACGGAGCGTCACGAGTCCCGGCGCATCGACAACCAGCTCCGCGGTCGCGCCGGGCGTCAGGGCGACCCCGGTGAGTCGCGTTTCTACCTGTCCCTCGAGGACGACCTCATGCGCCTGTTCGGCTCCGCCGCCACTGCGCGCATCATGGACAACGCGGCCTACCCGGACGACATGGCCCTCGAGCACAAGTGGGTGTCGAGCGGGATCCGCCGTGCCCAGGAGGCGATCGAGGCGCGCAACTTCGAGCAGCGCAAGAACACGCTCAAGTACGACGACGTCATGAACAAGCAGCGCACGGTCATCTACGAGCAGCGCCGCCGCGTGCTGCACGGGGAGGACCTCGAGGAGCAGGTGCGCTCGTTCGCCGACGACGTGGTGGACGCGGTGATCGCGGACCACGCCATCGGCGCGCCGGAGGACTGGGACGTCGAGGCGCTGCTCAAGGAGCTCGGCCAGCTCTACCCGGTGGGCATCACCGAGGACGAGCTCGTCGAGGAGGCCGGCAACTCGGCGCGGCTCAGCGTCGACCTGCTCGGCCGCGAGCTGCGCTCCGACATCTCCACGGCGTACGACGCCCGCGAGGAGGAGGTCGGCGAGGACCTCATGCGTCGCCTCGAGCGCCGCGTGGTGCTCTCCGTGCTCGACCGCCACTGGCGCTCGAACCTGTACGAGATGGACTACCTGCGTCAGGGCATCTCGCTGCGCGCCGCGGGGCAGCGCGACCCGCTGGTCGAGTACCAGAAGGAGGGCTTTGCGTTCTTCCAGGCGATGAACGAGGCCATCCGCGAGGACGTCGTCCGCTACGTGTTCAACCTCGAGATCAAGCCGGCCGTCGACGTCGGCTCGGCCGCCGCCGCGGCCACCTCCGCCGCCGGGGCCGCGCTCGGCGGGGCCCAGGCCTCGCCGCGTCCGGCCACGGGCTCCGGGACGGCGGCGACCCGCAAGGCCGCCGCGGCGGGATCGGCGTTCGCCGCCTCCGCCCTCGGCTCGGCGGCCACCGCCGGCCCCACGACCCCGACGGCGACGCGCGCCGCGGCGGACGGACCCGCGCAGGCGGACGGGACTGCGGCCGAGGAGGCGAAGGCCCCCGTCGACGCTCCCTCCGCCGTCGGCACGGCCTTCCAGGGCGACGAGGACGGGCCGACCGACGACGAGGACGGGCCGACCGACGACGAGCTGCTCGGCCTGGACGCCCCGAAGCGCCCCGCGCACCTCACGTACTCCGGCACGAGCGCGCCGACCTCCGGCGCGGACGACGACGCCGACGACCGCGGCACGCGCCGCGTCGCCAAGAAGCCGGCAGGCGAGGACGAGGACGGCGCGTCCGGGCTCAACCGTGCCCAGCGCCGTGCGCAGGCGAAGAAGGCCAAGAAGCGCGGCTGACACTCGATCAGCCCGGACGACGACGGCGGGCCTCCCCACACGGGGAGGCCCGCCGTCGTCGTTCGTCGGTGTCGGACGTCACCCACGGCCGGGAATGGATCGCGCAGGGGCGCCGTTACAGTCGGTGTCAATGCAAAAGTATCAACCTGAGAGGGACGGTCGACATGCAGTTCGGGATCTTCACCGTCAGTGACGTGACGCCCAACCCGCTCACCGGCTACACGCCGAGCGACGCCGAGCGGGTCCGCAACATGATCACCATCGCGGAGCACGCCGACCAGGCGGGGCTGGACGTCTTCGCGACCGGTGAGCACCACAACCCGCCGTTCGTGGCCTCGTCGCCGACCACCCTGCTCGGGTACCTGGCCGCCAGCACCTCCGACATCCTCCTGTCGACCGCGACGACGCTCATCACCACCAACGACCCGGTGAAGATCGCGGAGGACTACGCGATGCTCCAGGTCATCTCCGGCGGCCGCACGGACCTCATGATGGGGCGCGGCAACACCGGCCCGGTCTACCCGTGGTTCGGCAAGGACATCCGCGAGGGCGTCAACCTCGCGATCGAGAACTACGCCCTGCTGCGCAGGCTGTGGGACGAGGAGGTCGTCGACTGGTCCGGCCGGTTCCGCACGCCGCTCCAGGGCTTCACCGCCACCCCGCGCCCGCTCGACGGCGTGCCCCCGTTCGTCTGGCACGGCTCCATCCGCACGCCGGAGATCGCCGAGCAGGCCGCGTTCTACGGCGACGGCTTCCTGCACAACAACATCTTCTGGCCGATGCGGCACACGAAGCGTCTCGTGCAGTTCTACCGTCAGCGCTTCGAGCACTATGGCCACGGCCAGGCGGACCAGGCGATCGTCGGTCTGGGCGGCCACGTGTTCATCCGCCCGAACAGCCAGGACGCGAAGGACGAGTTCCGGCCGTACTTCGACGACGCGCCGGTCTACGGCCACGGCCCGACCATGGAGCAGTTCACGGCGGAGACGCCGTTGACCGTGGGCTCGCCCCAGGAGGTCATCGACCGGTACGCGGCGTTCCGCGAGGACGTCGGCGACTTCCAGCGCCAGCTGTTCCTCGTCGACCACGCCGGACTGCCGCTGAAGACCGTCCTCGAGCAGATCGACATCCTCGCCACCGAGGTGGTCCCGGTGCTCCGCAAGGAGGCCGAGTCCGCCCGTCCCGCCCACGTTCCCGCCGACCCGCCGAGCCACGCCGACCGCGTGGCCGCCGCCCGGGCCGCGGGCGAGGCCGGGACGACGCACGTGGGCGGCGGCGTCGACGACGTCACCGGGCGCCGCGCGGAGGACTCCGGCTCGGCCGACCGCTCCGACGAGGACGCCACCACCGACGAGGCCGCCCTGGCCACGAAGGAGAACTGACATGAGCGAGCTCGACACCACGCACCGGCCCGACGGCCCGGCGCGGTCCGCGACCCGGTCGATCGTCTCGATCTCGGCCGGCACCTCGCAGCCGTCCACGACCCACATGCTCGCCGACCGGCTGTCCCACTCGACCGCGTCCGCGCTGGCCGAGCAGGGGATCGACGCCGAGGTGACGACGATCGACCTGCGGGACCTCGCCGAGGACGCCCTGAACGCCATGCTCACGGGCATGCGGACCGGTGCGCTCGACGCGGCGATGGAGCAGGTCGCCGCCGCCGACGGGCTCGTCGTCACGAGCCCCGTCTACTCGGCGTCGTACTCGGGCCTGCTGAAGATCTTCCTCGACATCCTCGATGCGGGGGCGATCGACGGCACACCCGTGCTGCTGGCCGCGACCGGCGGGACGTCCCGGCACTCGCTCGCGATCGACCACGCGCTGCGGCCCCTGATGTCCTACCTGCGCGCGCTGCCCGTGGCGACCGCCGTGTTCGCGGCGACCGACGACTGGGCGTCCGCCGGCGAGCAGGGTGCGGGCGAGCGTCCGGGGGAGGGCGTCGGCGCCCTGCCGGTCCGCATCGCGCGCGCCGCGGGCGAGCTGGCCACCGCGGTCGCCGCCCGCGCCCCGCGGGAGGTGCAGGACGAGTTCGCGGTGGTGCCGGACTTCGGGCAGATGCTCCGGGGCCTGTAGAAGGGGTCGGTGGTCGGGGTCTGTCGACCCCGGGTCGATAGTCCCGGCCCGTCTCCCCTGAGCCGATCTCCAGGGCGACCGTGCGCCACCGACCCCGGAACGCCTCGAGCCGGACGGCCACCGCCCGCACCTTGGCGCCGTCGTGGACGACGGCCGAGACCTCGCGGACGCCGTCGGCGGGCGTGCACCCGACGACGGTGCGCACGCGAGCGTGCGTGAACGTCTCCGGTCGGCCCTGCAGGCGCGCGGCCAGGCCGACCCGGCGCACCAGCGCGTCGTAGAGGTGCGGCGCGAGCCACCGCGTGAGCTGGGCGGGCGAGCGGACGCCGAGCAGCGCCTCGATCGCCCCGGCCGCCACGGCGGCGGCGAGGCGGTCGCCCTCCGCCTCGTCCGGCACCGGCGCCTCGGAGACCGGTTCGCCCGTGTCCCCGGACAGGATGTCCGGGCGGGGGACGTGGGCGACGAACCGCACGCGGTCCCAGGGTCGCGCGGTCGACGTGCGCGGCAGGGCCGGGCCGACCGCCGGCCGGCTCCTGGGCCGCAGGGGTGTGACGACTCCCGGTGTGCCCGGCGGGCGGTGCGCCGTCGGGCGCGTGGGAATCGCGGCGGTGCCCGCCGCGCCGGTCGGGTCGATGCCGGCTGCCCGGGCACTGGTCGCGTGCTCGATCGGCTGCGCGCTCATCGCGTGCCTCCCGTCGTCGTCGTTGCGGCCGGCTCGGGTATCGCCAGGACGGTTCCCGGCAGGACGAGGTCGGGATCGAGGCCGATGGCGTCGCGGTTCGCTGCGTACCACTGCGGCCACGCCGCAGCGATGTCCGCGGGGCCGGCGGCCGGCTCCGCGTGGGCGGCCGCGATCTCCCAGAGCGAGTCGCCCGGCGCGACGACGTACGTCGCCGACGGCTCGTCGGCAGGCGGTGTGCCGGTGGCGGCCGCGTCGGTCGTGCTCCCACCGGTCGGGGGCCCGGGCGGCGTCGATGCCGGGTCCGTGCTCGTCGGCGGGGTCGCGGGCGCCGGGGTCGACCGTGCGGGAGCCTCCGGGTCCGAGAACACGGGATCTGAGCGCACCTGGTCCGTCTGCTCCGTGCCCGGCGTGCCCTGCGTGCCCTGCTGGTCCGGGGGAGAGGTCGGGGCGCCCGGGTCCTGCGACGACGGCTGCTGGTCCTGAGATGCCGGTTCGTGCGTGCGTGGAGCCGGACCCTGGTCCTGTGGCGCCGGGGACCCGACCGCGGATCCTCCCTCGCCGGCTCCCTCGGCATCGGTCCGATCCGCTCCTTCCGCGCTCTCCGATCCGCCCGGGCCAGCTGCGTCGGCCTCTCCGGTGTCACGTGCGCCGGTCCCTCCCGTGCCCTGCCCGCCCGGGTCCGCCGCGCCCTCGGTGATCCGCACCTCGATGAGACTGCGGTGCCCGGTCAGCTCGAAGCCGGGGAGCGCCGGGATGCCCGGAAGGTCGGACTGACGCAGAGGGGGAGCGACCAGGGAGTCCGAGGCTCCGGCGTCGTCGGGATCCGTGTCGCCGGGGACTGCGGAGGCGGGCAGGATCGCCATGCTCACCGAGAGGCCGGCCGTGACCCCGGTCAGGGCGACCCGTCGGATCGCCGGCGCGCCGAACCTGCCGATGAACCGTGCGAGCCGCGCCGTGTGCGGCCGAGCACCGGCGTCGGCGTGGAGGGCTCGCGGGTGGTGCGTGGATGTCCGCGCAATCACCCGGAGTCCCAGTCCCGCCAGTGAGGTGAGGGCGTACCAGGCCGCTACCGCCGCGCCGACCCAGACGAGGGGGATCGCGACGAGGTCGGGCAGGTCGTTCGTTCCGCGCAACCCCCGGGCGACGAGTGCGGAGCTCGCTGCCCACGCCTCGGCCGCCAGCCACCAGGACATGAGCCCGCCCGCCACGAGGGCGAGCGCGAGCGCCACGCCCGAAGCGGTCGATGCCGGCCGAGCTGCCGGCGTCGACCGAGCTGTCGGAGTCGGCTGACTCGCCGGCGCGGCCCGGGGGCCGGTGCCGACGGGGGAGTGCTGATGGGATTGCTGAGACATGGTCGCCGCCCTGCGTCAAGATCATCGCTGATCGTGCTGGTTCGTGTCAGTTCGTGTTGATAGATGTCAGACGATGCCACGCCGGTCGACGCGGCGCAAGAGCGTTGTGGGCGGAGACGGTCGAGGCGCCGATCGGTGAGATCCCTGTGCGCAACCGCGTCCGGCCTCGGCGGTTCCGCCGTACGTTGGCCTCATGGGGTGGGAGGACGCGGTGCTCGCGGATCTGTCCGGCGAGTTCGATGCGGAGCAGCGAGCGGGACAGATGGCCGAGGCGGCGGACCTCGTCGAGGCGGAGGCCGCGACCCGCACGCTTGCCTCACGCTGGCGGCAGATGACCGGTGCCCGCCTGAGCCTCACGCTGCTCGACGGCAACGAGGTAGCAGGGGAGGTCCTCGACGCGAACGACAACTGGCTGCTCCTTGCCGAGGGGCCGCGCCGTGCGCTCGTCCCCGCCGACGCGGTCGCGCTGGTGCGGGGGCTCGGCCGGTCAGGCCCCGAGGCCGGCGGCGTCGTCGACCGGCTGTCCTTCGCGTCGGCCCTTCGGCGGATCGCCGAGGAAGCGGTCGCCGTCCGCGTCACCGACGCGGCGAGCGGCCGGACCGGTCGCATCCTGCGCGTGGGCGCGGACCATCTCGACCTGCGGGTGGAACCCGGCGGTCAGGTCGTCGCGGTGGCGCTTCGCGCGATCCGCGTGGTGCGCACCGCATGAGCGGTACGGCGTGGCGGCGCGGCTATCGCTTCACGGAGTTCGTGGACGCTG
The DNA here is from genome assembly GCA_900163555.1 of Actinomycetales bacterium JB111. Classification (GTDB taxonomy): domain Bacteria; phylum Actinomycetota; class Actinomycetes; order Actinomycetales; family Actinomycetaceae; genus JB111. The sequence continues at coordinate 54,852 of FUHX01000024.1, forward strand.
CTCGCGCGGCGCGCGCGGCGTCCGCCTCGGCGTACATGCGCTGGATGTACGCCTCCAGCTCGGTGACCTCCACGCGCCAGGCGCCCTTGCCGCCGACCTGGATGCCCCGGAGCTCGCCGGAGGCGAGCAGGGCGCGGACCTGCGCCACCGTGATGCTGAGCTCGTCGGCGACGTCGGCGATCTTGAGGAAACGAGGGGCCACGGGTCCAGTATCGCCCCTTGGTCGCGCTCCGCGCTCACGGGTGTGGATACGTGTCGGATCCGAGCGGTTCGTGCCGGAACCTGTGGATGGCCGGCCCGCGGTCCGGGCCGAGGCGGCAGGATGGACCCGATCGAACACGGGGGAGAGACGATGACCGAGGCAACCACACGCAGGCTGCGCAGGCCCGGCTGGCGCGATCCACGCCTCGGCGTCGGGGTCCTCCTCGTGGCGGGATCCGTCGCCGTCGGGGCGTGGGCGGTGGGGGCCGCGCAGGGCACGACCGAGGTGTGGCGGGCGCCGGACGTCGTCACGCCGGGCGAGACGCTGGCCGAGGCGGGCCTGGAGATCGAGGAGGTCAACATCGGCGCCGCGGGCGACCACTACCTCCTCGTGGAGGACGGCCTGCCGGACGATCTCGTCGCGATCCGGATCATCGGCGCCGGCGAGCTCGTGCCGATCGCCGCCACGGGTCGTGCGACCACCGAGGACCTTCGCCCCGTCGTCGTGCCCGTCTCCTCCGCCCTGCCGAGCGGCCTCGGCCCGGGATCCACCGTGGACCTGTGGCGGGCGCCCCGGCCGGACGTCACGGGCCGGGAGACGGAACCCGAGCCGCCGATCGTGCTGGCGACGGGCGTGGTCGTCGCGGACGTGCGCACGGAGAGCGGCGTGTTCTCCGCCGCGGGCGGCGCGCAGGTCGAGCTCCTCGTCCCCGGCCGGCTGGTGGAGGCGGTGCTCGCCGCGGTCAGCGCCGGGGAGGACCTCACCGTGGTGCCGGAGTACCAGCTGCCGGCGGAGGAGGGGTGAGCGTCGGCGTCCTGCTCGCCCTGCTCGAGGACGAGCCGGAGGTCGTCCGGGCGATCGACCGACCGGGGTCGGGCGGCACGGTCGTCCGGCGCTGCGCGGACCTCGCCGAGCTCCTCGGGGCGGCGGGGGCGGGTATCGGCCAGGTCGCGGTCCTCAGCAGCCAGGTGCTCGGCGTCGACCGCGCGTCCGTCGGCCGACTCGTCGGCACGGGAGCGGCGGTCCTGCTCGTCGGCCCCACGGCGGACCTCGCGCGGCTCGGCAACCTCGGCGCCCACGACACCCTCGCGGAGAGCGAACCGGCGGAGACCATCGCGACGACGGCGATCGCGCTCGGGCGCACCGCGGCACCCACGATCCCGGCCCAGACGCCCACGCCGACGACGACCCACGCACCGGCGGGCAGCCACACGCCGGCGGCGGCCTCCACGCCACCCACTGCACTGAACCCGACCGTACCGCCCGTCCCGCTCGACGACCCGCGCGCGCCCGACGGGCCCGGCTTCGTCGACGTCCTCACCGGCGGCGACGCCGGCGTCGGGGTCGAGGACGGGCTGATCTCCGCGGTGCCGCGCTGGCTGGCGGTGCCGCCCGACGCACCGCCACCGGCGGCGGGCGACCCGCCCGAGACGGGGGACCCGATCCCGCCTGCCGCGTCGGGACCCGCGCCCGAGGCGGAGGAGTCGAGCCGCATCGTGGTGGTGTGGGGCGCCCCCGGCGCACCCGGGCGGACGACCCTCGCCGTCAACATCGCGGCGGAGGCCGCCGCGCTCGGCGTCCGGACGATCGTGGTCGACGCCGACACCGAGGCCCCGTCCATGGCCCAGGTGCTCGGGATCAGCGAGGACGTGTCGTCGATCGCCGCGCTCGCCCGCATGGCCACCCACGGCACCCTGGACGACGAGACGACGGCGGGCGTGCTGACGGAGGTCGTCGACCACCTGCGCGTGCTCACCGGGCTCACGCGCCCGCAACGGTGGCGCGAGCTCGAGGCCGCGTCACTCGACGCCATCTGGGACCACCTGCGCGAGCAGGCGGCGCTCGTCGTCGTCGACGTCGGGGCCGGCGCCGAGGACGGCGACGGCCTGGACTTCGCGCCCGTCAGGCACCAGGCCACGCTCTCGGCGCTCCGGGCGGCCGACCACGTCGTCGCGGTCGGTGCCGGCGACCCCGTCGGCATCCGCCGGCTCGTCCTCGCGCTGACCGAGCTGAGGGAGCGGGGCCTGAGCCCCGATGCGGACCGCACGGTCGTGGTCAACCGGGTGCGGCGGACGGCCGCCGGGCCGGACCACGCCGGCGCGATCCGGGAGGCGCTGTGGCGGTATGCCGGGGACGAGACCCCGCACCTCGTGCCCGACGCCCCGGCGCTCGCGGACCGGGCCCTCCTGAGCGGCACGACCTGGCGGGAGGCGGACGCGCAGGCGCCCGCGCGCCGCGCCGTCGCCTCCCTCACCCGGCGTCTCCTCGGCCTCGGCCCCGCCGACGACGACGCCACGCCCCGATGGCGGCGCGCCTTGCGCGTCGGCGCCCGAGGCCGGGGATGATCGACCCGTGCGCATCTACCTCCCCTCCGTCGCCGCCGAGCTGTCCGGCACGCCGTCCGCCCTGCTCGCCCACGCCGTCACGGACGCGCTGCGCGCCGAGTTGACCGACGAGGACGACGAGACCCTCGAGATGATCGCGCTCCTCGCCGCGGCCGACGACTCCGTCCGCCTGGTCGGCGAGCGGGGGTCGGCCGCGGGCCGGACCCGCCGCGTCGTGCTGGCCGCCGACGTCCCGGACTCCGACGCGACTCCCGCCGCGACCGGTCTCCCGACCGCGGTCGAGCTCGCTGGGCCCGTGGACTGGTCGGACGTCAGGGCGATCCACGTCGACGAGACCGATGCGGAGGGCGACGTCGCGGCCGCCGCGGCGGGGGACGACGACGCCTTCGAGCGGGTCGTCGACCTCGACCTGCTCTGGTACGACCCCGCCGAGCGGGACAGGATCCTCCCGGCCTGAGGGCTGAAAGCGCCCGGCGGCCGCTCCGGCGAGGCGCTACCGCCCGGCCGAGACCCGCAGGCTCGACCCGGCGCCCGAGGGCAGGTGCCGCACCTCGATGCGGTCGGCGATCCGCTGCTTGAGCTCGGTGACGTGGCTGATGAGCCCCACGCAGCGCCCGCCCGTGCGCAGCCGCCCGAGCTCGGTCATCACCGCGTCGAGCGTGTCCGGGTCGAGCGAGCCGAAGCCCTCGTCGACGAACAGCGTGCCCAGCTCGATGCCGCCCGCCTCCGCGGTGACGACGTCCGCCAGGCCGAGGGCGAGCGCGAGCGCGACGTAGAACGTCTCGCCGCCGGACAGCGTCCTCGGGTCCCGGGCGCCGTCGGCGAACGTGTCGAGGACCTTGAGTCCGAGGCCCGTCGCGCGCGTCCGCTGCCCGGCCTCCTTCTCGTCCGTCCGCTCGAGCCGGTACCGGCCCGACGACATGGCGGCCAGCCGCTCGTTCGACGCCGCCAGGACGTCCTCGAACCGGCGGAGCAGCACGTAGGTGGACAGTCTCGTCCCGGTGCGCGAGGCGGTGCCGCCCTGGGACAGCTCCGCCACCCGACGCAGCGCGCGGTCGGCCTCGAGCCGGGCGTGATGCCGCTCGATCTCCTCCCGCAGGGCGTCGGCGGCCGCTCGCGCGCGGTCGCGCCTGCTCGTCGCGAGCCGCTCCTCGCCGGTCCGTGCCGTCAGCTCGGCCACGGCCGCCTCGAGGGCCGCGGTGGCCGCCGCGACGTCCGGCCGCTCCTCGCCGGTGAGGGCGGCGATCGCCTCCTCGGCCAGGCCGGCGGTCACCCGTGCCGAGTCGGCCTCGTGGGCGCGCACGCGCCCCTTCGCGTCGGCCTCGGCCGCCGGCTCGAGGCTCGCGGCGCGCGCCTCGTCGGCCGTGTCGAAGCCGGAGGCCTCGAGCGCGTCGTCGGCCTCGGTCGCGGCCTGCCGAGCGGTCCGGTCGCGTTCGATGAGGGTCCGAAGCGCCCCGACGACGTCGGACGCCAGCCTCGATCGTCGGCCGAGCTGCTCCGCGCGCTCGCCGACCGTCGCGTGGGTGCCGCGTGCGTCCGCGACCCGCTCGGTGTCCGCCCTCAGGCGGTCCGCCTCCGAGGCGTGCAGGGCGCGGTCGGTCGCGAGGGAGGTCTCGGACCGCGCGATGGACTCCGCCTTCTCGCGCGCGGCACGGTCGTGGTCGGCCAGTGCCTCGTCGAGCGCCGCGAGCCGGGCGGTGGCCGCCTTCGCGGCGTCGGCCTCGGCCCGCGCGGCGGCCTGCGCCTCCTCGGCCGCCCCGACGTCGAGCCCGCCGGCCGCCTCCCGGGCCAGCTCGAGACGCTGGTCGGCGGCCGCCTTCGCCTCGCGCGCCGCGGACAGGGCGCGATCCGCGCGAGCGCGGGCCGCCTCCACCGCCTCGAGGTCCTGGTCGGTGACGGGGGAGTCCGACGGCGGCGCCGGCGCAGGGTGCGACGTCGACCCGCAGACCGGGCACGGATCGCCGGACGTCAGCCCGGTCGCCAGGCGCCCGGCCACCTCCTCGCGCCACCGGGCGCGCAGTGCGGACTCGTCGTTCGCGCGCTCGGTCGCGACGTCGTGGGCCGAGGCCAGGGCGCGGTCGGCCTCGCGTGCGGCCGTCTCGGCCGTCGACGCGGTGCGTGCGGCCGCCACCGCCTCGTCGGCCCGCGCCGCCGCGACCTGGGCGGCGGCGAGCGTCCCCGCGGTCGTCGCCTGCGCCGTGCGCTCCTCGACGAGCGACTCGCGGACCGTCGGCAGCTCGTCCGCCTCGGCGCGGGCGTTCGTGAGGCTGAGCTCGAGCTCGGCGATGCGCGCGGCCCTGCCCGTCAGCGCCTGCTCCCGGGCGGCAAGCCCGCCCTCGAGCGCGACGACGTCGGCGAGTGCCCCGGCCCGGCTGCTCGCCTCCTCGCGCGCGGCGTCCAGGTCGGCCGCGAGGGCCGACCGGTCGCCGGGCTCCTGCCAGCGGGGCAGATCGAGGTCGGCGGCGAAGTCCGGGTCCCTGTCCGCCGTCTGATCGACGAGCTCCGCGACGGCGGCCGACGCCTGGGCGGCCTCGCCCGCGCGCCGCGTCGCCGCCTGCAGTGCGGTGACCACCTCTCGGGCCCGGCCGTGGCGTTCGAGCGCCTCGCGGTCGGCCGCGACGACGTCGGCCCGCCCGTCCAGGTCCTCGCGTTCCGCCAGGAGCGCGGTCCGACGGGCAAGCAGGTCGGCGGTGCGCTGCTCGGACTGGAGCCTGGATCGGGCTTCGGACTCCCGCTCCGCGGCGCCCGCGCGGGCATGCTCGGCCCGCGAGGCGTCGGACTCGATCGTGGCCAGCAGCGGGCCGGTGATCCGGGCGACCCGCTCGGCGTCGACCGCCGTTGCCGCCTCGAGAAGCTCGCCGCGGGAGACGACCACGGGTTCCGCGGGCGCGTCGGCGTCCTGCGCCTCGGAGTCACTCTCTGCGCCAGACACTGCTTCCGAGCCGGTCTCCGCCTCGTCGGCGAGCCCGGCGTGCTCGGCGAGCAGGGCTGCGCGCTCGCGGACGAGTCCCACGGCCCGCTCGGCGGCCTTGCGGGCGGCGGCAGCCATCTCGTGGAGCTCCGCCTCGACGTCGTCGTACAGCCGGGTGCCGAAGATGGTCCGCAGGACGTCCTGCCGCTCGGCCACGCCCGCGCGCAGGAACCGCGCGAACTGGCCCTGGGGCAGCACGACGGTCTGCGTGAACTGGTCGCGGCTCATCCCGAGGATCGTCCCGATCTCGGTGCCGATCTCCTGGGTCGAGGATGAGATGGCCTCGCCCGCGGGCTCCTCCAGCCCGACCTGGTCCTCGCCGGACAGCCGCGAGAGGCTCGCGCGGGTCTTCACGGTCGTCGTGCCCTCGCCGCGCATCTTCGGCCGTTCGTGGGCGGGCGTGCGGCGGACCCGGTAGATGCCGCGCGAGGAGGAGAACGTGAGGTCGACGTAGGGCTCCACGCCGGGCTCGGCGTGCATCGAGTGCATGCGGGACTTGTGGGCGCCCGTCGAGTCGGCGACGTCCCCGTACAGCGCGAACACGATCGCGTCGATGATCGTCGACTTGCCCGCGCCGGTCGGCCCCTCGAGCAGGAACAGCCCCGACGTCCCGACGGCGTCGAGGTCGACGACGTGCCGCCCCGGGAACGGTCCGATGGCTTGGAACTCCAGGCGGTGCAGCCTCACCGCGCCGCCGTCCGCCGCTGCGCGGACTCCACCGCGTCACGCACGACCGCGAGCTCCTCGGGCGTGACGGGCGTGCCGCCCGCGTCGCCCACGAAGTCCGCGACGACGTCCACCGGGTCCGAGGCGTCCGTCACCGCGCGGGACTGCGTCCGCGGCAGCGCGCCGGCGGGCTCGTGGGCCAGCGCGAGCAGGTGGGGGAAGCGCTCCTTCAGCCGCGCGTGCATGCGCTCCGGCCGCGCCGCGTCGGTGACGATCGCCCGCAGCCAGCTGTCCGCCGCGTCGTCGAGGCGGCCGGACAGCAGGTCGCCGACCGTGCCCTCGATCGTGCGCAGGCCGCGGACCACGGGCGCCGGGACGAGCCGCGCGGACACACTCCCGCCCGACAGGTCGACGATCACGGAGGACTTCACGTGGTTCTCCTCGGAGAATGAGAAGGCGACCGGGGAGCCGGAGTAGCGCATCGGCACCGGCGTGCCGTCGTCGGAGACCGCGCGGACCTCCTGCGCGCCGTGCAGGTGGCCGAGGGCCACGTAGTCCGCGCGCGCCGCGACGTCGGGGTCGACGAGGACGCCCGCGGGCACGACGTCGACGCCCCCGACCCGGATGTCCCGCTCCGAGTCGCTGACGGCGCCGCCCGCGACGAACGCGTGGGCGCCGACGACGGCCGGGACTCGGGCGCCGTCGGCGGCCCGGCGCGCGGCCAGGTCCGCGCCGACGCGCGACATGGCCGCGCCGAGGACGCCGGAGTGGGACCGGGCGGGCAGGACCGGGGCGTCCTCGGAGACCGGCCCGTCGGCGAGCGGCTCCCGCGCGAGGTCCGGGTCGAGGTAGGGGAGCGCGTAGACGTAGGCGCCCGGCCCGCCGTCGCGGTCCGGCACGACCACGGGCTCGCCCACCCGCTCGACCCGCGCGCGGATGGACAGCCGGTCGGTGAGCTGCGAGGCGGTCAGGCCGAGGCGGACCGCCGAGTCGTGGTTGCCGGGGGAGAGGATCACCCGCGTGCGCGAGGTCAAACGGCCGAGGGCGTCGCGCAGGAGCTCCAGCGCCGACGCCGGCGGGATCGCCCGGTCGAAGACGTCGCCCGCGACGAGGACGGCGTCGACGTTCTCCTCGGCCACGAGGTCCACGAGGTGGTCGAGGTAGGCCTCGTGCGCGGAGGTGAGGTCGGCGCCGTGGAGGGTACGGCCCAGGTGCCAGTCCGACGTGTGCACGATCCGCATGCGGACCACCGTAGGCGGGACCACCCACGCCCGGTCCGCCCGGTCCACAGCGGACCGACCGGCGGACCGGTCGTCAGTCCTCCTGCGCCGAGAGGTACTCGAGCACGGCGTCGTGCAGGTGCCCGTTGCTGGCGGCGGCGTCCGCGCCCCAGGGCCCGTCCTCGCCGTCGAGGGACGTGAACCTGCCCCCGGCCTCGGTGACGATCGGGACGAGACCGACCATGTCGTGCAGCGCGAGCTCCGGCTCGGCCGCGATGTCGACCGCGCCCTCGGCCAGCAGCATGTAGCTCCAGAAGTCGCCGTAGGCGCGCGTGCGCCAGCACTCCTGCGCGAGCGAGAGGAACGCGCGCAGCCTGCCGCGCTCCGCCCAGCCGCCCAGCGAGCTGTAGGACAGCGACGCGTCCTTGACCTCGCTGACCTCCGAGACGTGGATCTGCCGCGCGGCGGACAGCGATCGGCCGGTCCACGCGCCGGACCCCGTGCCCGCCCACCAGCGGCGCTGGAGCGCCGGGGCCGAGACGACCCCGACCACGACCTCGCCGTCCTCGACGAGCCCGATGAGGGTCGCCCACACCGGCACGCCGCGGACGAAGTTCTTCGTGCCGTCGATCGGGTCGATGACCCACTGGCGCTGGCTGTGCCCGGTCGCGCCCATCTCCTCGCCGATGATCGCGTCGCGCGGGCGGGTCCGCGCGAGCTGCGCGCGCACGATCTCCTCCGCGGTGCGGTCGGCGTCGGTCACCGGCGTGAGGTCCGGCTTCTGGGTGACCTGCAGGTCCACGGCACCGAACCGGGCCATCGTCGTCGCGTCGACCTGGTCCGCGATCACGTGCGCAAGGCGCAGGTCGTCGTCGATGCGCCGGGTCGGTGTCGATGTCATGGGCTGACCGTACCGGCCCGGGCTCGCCGGGCGGGCAGGCTGCTCAGTCCTCCCAGGCGGGTCCCGTGGCGGCCAGGGCGACGGCCAGCCGGCGGAACGACTCCAGCCGCGCGGACCGTGCCGGGTCGCCCTCGGCCCAGGCGTCCAGCGCGCAGTCCGGCGCGTCGGCCGCGTGCGTGCAGCCCCGCGGGCACTGCTCGGCCGCCTCGTCCAGGTCGGTGAACGCCTGGAGGAGGTCGGCCTGGGAGACGTGCGCGAGCCCGAAGGACCTCACTCCCGGGGTGTCGATGACGAGCCCCCCGCCGGGCAGCTCGAGCGCGACCGCCGACGACGACGTGTGCCGCCCCCGGCCCGTCACCACGTTCACGTGGCTCGTCGCGCGCTCCGCCTCGGGGACGAGCGCGTTGACGAGCGTCGACTTGCCGACGCCGGAGTGCCCGACCAGCACCGTCACCCGGTCCTGCAGCCGCGCCCGCACCTCGTCCAGGTCGGGCGCCCGCTCGCCGTCCGCACCCGGGTCCGTCCCGCCGTCGGGCCCCTTGGACATCCCGCCGACGACGACGGCCGGGACGGCGAGGGCGGCGTAGGCGGCGAGCAGCTCCTCGGGGCCGGTGAGGTCGGACTTCGTCAGCACGAGCAGCGGGTCCATGCCGGCGTCGTAGGCCGCGACGAGGATGCGGTCGATCATCCGCGGCCGGGGCGGCGGGTCGGTGAGCGCGACGACGACCGCGAGCTGGTCGGCGTTCGCCACGACCGGGCGCTCGACCCCCACCGTGTCGCCGTCCTCGGCCGAGCGCATGAGGACGGTGCGCCGCTCGCGCAGCGCGACCATCCGCGCGAGCGTGTCGACGCGGCCGGAGATGTCGCCGACGAGCGAGACCTCGTCCCCGACGACGACCGCCGTCCGCGTCCGGTTGAGCTCGCGCGCCTTCACGGCGTTCACGCGCGTCCCGTCCGTGGTCACCACCCGGTACCGGCCCCGGTCGACGGCGACCACCCGGCCGGCCGTCGCGTCGTCGTAGGACGGGCGCTGCTTCGTGCGCGGGCGCGTGCCGCGCCCGGGGCGCACGCGGACGCGGGCGTCGTCTGTGCCCAGATCGCGACGGCTCACGCGCGCACCCGACCGATCAGCCCAGCAGAGCGGACCAGCGCTCGACGAAGTTGGGGATCGTCTTGCCGGCGGTCTTCACGTCGCGCACCTGCACGCCGTCGACCCGCAGGCCGAGGATCGCGCCGAAGGTCGCCATGCGGTGGTCGCCGTAGGTCTCGACGTCGGCGCCGTGGAGGTAGGCCGGCAGGATCTCGATGCCGTCGTCGGTCTCCCGCGCCTCGCCGCCGAGGCGGTTGATCTCCGTGACGAGGGCCTCGAGCCGGTTCGTCTCGTGCCCGCGCAGGTGCGCGATGCCGCGCAGCCGGGAGGGGGACATCGCCAGGGTCGCGACCGCGGCGAGGGTCGGGGCGAGCTCGCCGACGTCGTGCAGGTCGACGTCGATGCCGCGCAGGTCGTCGTGCGCCGGGCCCGTCACCTGCAGGACGTCCTCGCTCACCCAGTCCACCTGGGCGCCCATCTGCGCGAGCAGGCCCGGGAAGGCGTCGCCGGCCTGCGTGGTCTCGGTCGGCCAGCCGGCCACGCGGACCGTCCCGCCCGTGACCGCCGCGGCGGAGAGGAACGGGGCGGCGTTCGAGAGGTCGGGCTCGATGTGGAACTCGCCGCCGGCGATCGGGCCGGGGGAGACGACCCACCGGTTCGGGATGCCGGACAGGCCCTCGTGGACGTCGACCCGTACGCCGAGGGAGCGCAGCACGTCCACGGTCATGTCGACGTGCGGAAGGGACGGCATGCGCCCGCCCGCGTGCCGCAGGTCGATGCCCTTGTCGAAGCGGGGCGCCGCCAGCAGGAGGGCGGAGACGAACTGCGACGAGCTCGACGCGTCCACGGTGAGCTCCCCGCCCGCGACGGAGCCCGTGGAGTGCAGGGTGATCGGCAGGACCTCGGCGCCCGGGCCGCCCGCCGCGTCGACCTGGATGCCCAGGGAGCGCAGCGCGGCCACGAGCGGGGCCATCGGACGCGTGCGGGCGGCCGGGTCGCCGTCGAGGACGACCGGACCGTTGCCGAGCGCGGCGAGCGGCGGGACGAAGCGCATGACCGTGCCGGCCAGGCCGCAGTCGATCTCGACGCCGCCCGTGATCGGCCCGGGGGTGATGCGCCAGTCGGTGAGGTCCTCGCCGGCGTCGTCGATCCGCGTGCCCAGCTCGCGCAGCGCGTCCGCCATGAGGTGCGTGTCCCGCGACCTCAGCGGGCGCGTGAGCAGCGTGGGCTCGCTCGCGAGGGCCGCCAGCAGCAGCTGGCGGTTCGTCTGCGACTTCGAGCCGGGGACGTCGGCCGTGGCGTCGATCGGACCCTCGGACCGGGGTGCGTGCCAGAGATCGGAGGTACTCACAGGGCCCAGCCTAGTTGGCCGGAGCCGACGCGGCGGGCCCTGTGGGTCGTCCGAGACTGTCGTCCCCGGGGGAGCCTCAGCTCGCCAGGGACTCCTTGAGCGCGGCCTTCTGCTCGCGCAGCGCGCGGCGCTGGTCGAGACCGTTGCGGGCGCGCCAGGCCAGGGACGGCCTGCCGCCCCGGTCGCCGCTCGCGGTGAGCAGTCCGCCGAGCAGGCCGGCGGAGCCGAGGAGGCGGCCGGTCATCTCCTTGCGCTCCACCTTGGACTGCGCCGTCCAGATCGGGTTCCTGGCGAGCATCGTCGGCACCGACACGACCGCGAGGGTGAGGGCGGCGGTGCGCGGCTTCTTGCCGAGCGCGAGGCCGACGGCCGAGAGCGTGGTGACCGCGCCGAGGGCGCGCGTGAGGAGCTCGGGCGAGTCGGTGACCACCGAGGGGACGCCGATCTTGGCGAGCGTCGGCTTGATCCGCTCGACCTTGTCCACGTGGCGCTTCGGCTTCAGAGCGGCGTCGAGTCCGTCGGCGATGAACGGGGCCGCGAGCAGCGGGCGGGCAATCACAGAGTTCAGGCTCATGCGTCCATTGTTGCGCGCCCCGCGCGCACTTGGACAGTCCGCGGCCGGGAAGTTCGTCGTGTCGGGCCGCTGTGCGCGGCCGGGGCGGCGGTCGTGCCCGGCCGTGACGGGTGCCGGAATAGGCGCGGGGCCGCGGCCGTTGTGACTGGCATGCACGCGACCACCCTGACCCGTCCCCGGGCCGACGCCGTAGTGTGGGGCGCGATGAACACGGACACGGCGCCCTCGAGCCGGGACAGCGCCTTCGACATCGCCGCCGCGCACGAGCCGGAGGGGATCGGGAACGATCGCGCCCCGGCCGAGGAGACGGCGGACGCGCGGGCGGCGCGGTTCGAGCGCGACGCCCTGCCCTTCCTCGACCAGCTCTACGGCGCCGCGATGCGGATGACCCGCAACCCGTCGGACGCCGAGGACCTCGTCCAGGAGTCGTTCACGAAGGCGTTCGCCGCGTTCCACCAGTACCGCCCGGGCACGAACCTGAAGGCCTGGCTGTACCGCATCCTCACGAACACCTACATCAACACCTACCGGAAGAAGCAGCGCGAGCCGCAGCAGACCGACGCGGACACGGTCGAGGACTGGCAGATGCACGCCGCCGCGTCCCACTCGCCCACGGGCCTGCGCTCGGCGGAGACGGAGGCGCTCGACGCGCTCCCGGACTCCGAGATCAAGGACGCGCTCGCCCAGCTGCCCGAGGACTTCCGCCTCGCCGTCTATCTCGCGGACGTCGAGGGATTCGCCTACAAGGAGATCGCCGAGATCATGGGCACGCCGATCGGCACAGTGATGTCCCGGCTGCACCGCGGCCGCCGACAGCTCCGCGAGCTGCTCGCCGACCATGCGCGAGAGTTCGGCATCCGGACGGAGGGGAAGAAGTGACCACGCCCGACGACGGCACCCTGGCCGACCGCATCATGTCCGCGATGACCTCGTCCGGCGGGGCCGGACCGTGCTCGTGCGAGGAGCTCGCGGACCAGGTCTACGAGTTCCTCGACTCGGAGCTCGCCGACGACAACCGTGAGCGCCTCCGCCAGCACGTCGCCACGTGCGAGAGCTGTCGGGGCGAGGTCGACGCCGCCGAGCACGTGCGCGCGATCCTGCGCCGCTCGTGCGCCGAGCAGGCGCCCGACGGGCTGCGCGCCCGGATCGTCTCCCAGCTGTCCGTCGTGGAGGTCCGCCGCACCACGTGGTGAGGATCCCGCCCTGGCGTGGCGAACGACCCACCGTCGCGGTGGCGGGGGTGTGGAAAGATGCCTGGGTGATCATGTCCTCCCGACCGGGAGGGTCCCGACCGGCACGAAGGAGAACGTGATGTCCAAGCGCGGACGCAAGCGCAAGGCACGCAAGAACGGCAGCGCGAACCACGGCAAGCGCCCCAACGCCTGAGCAGCACTGATGAACGACGCCCCCGGTGATCAACCGGGGGCGTCGTTCGTCGTCGGTGTGGCGGGCGGGCGTCAGGCCGACCGGTCGGCGGCGCCGATCCAGCCGAGCCAGCCCTCGTGGAGGACGAGCCAGGCGAGCAGGCCGTAGCCGGCCTGGGACGGGACCACGCCGTCGCCGGCGTGCATGTCCGCGAGCCACTGCTCGTGGGTGCGCAGCGGCTCGAAGGCCTCCACGTAGGGCACGTGCCGGCGCTGGCACACGTCGGCGAAGGCCTCGGACACGCGCGCCAGCGCGCGCTCGTCCGCGTCGCGGCGGGGCGGCGGGCCGACGACGAAGCACCGGATGTCCCGCGTCGAGGCGACGTCGATGATGTTCGCCAGGTTGAGGCGGGACCGCGCCGTCGAGACCCCGGCGAGGACGTCCGTGGCCGAGAGGCCGATGACGAGGCGGTTGTCCGCGGGCGCGTGGAACCGGCTGGCGGTCTCGTTCTCCCAGCGCCCGGCGAGCTCGGTCGACGTCTCGCCGGGGACCGGCAGCGCCGCGACGAACGGATCACCCGCGAGGTGGGTGCGCGCGAGCACGCGCCCGACCCAGCCCAGTGCGCGAGGATCCCCCTGTCCCGCCACCAGCTCGTCCCCGAGCACGCAGATGCGTGGCCCGTCGCTCATGTTCGCTCCCTTCCTCCCGCGGTGCGGGAGAGACTCCCCGCCGACTCGCGGGTGGCTGCCATCTTCCCCCACCCGCGGCGCTCATCATTGCCCGGGCGACGCGACGTCGTCGGGCGGTGGTCCGGTCAGCGGGCGAAGGCCCGGGACAGGATCTCGTCCCGCTCGCGGGCGTGGGTCTGGGCCGCGCCGGCGGACGGCGAGGCGGCGGCCGGCCGCGAGACGATGCTCATCGCCGGCACCTCGGAGGCGTGCAGCGACAGGAACGGCCAGGCGCCCTGGTTCGCGGGCTCGTCCTGGACCCAGACGACCTCCGCGCCCGAGAAGGGCGCGACGGCCTCGGCGAGCTCGGCCGCGGGCAGCGGGTAGAGCTGCTCGAGGCGGACGATCGCCGTGCGCGTGTCGCCCAGCTTCTTCCGCTGGGCGGCCAGGTCGTAGTACACGCGCCCGGAGCAGGCCAGCACGCGGTCGACCGAGCCGGCGTTCGCCAGGATCTCCGGGTCGACCTCGCCGATGACCTTCTGCACTCCGCCGGTGGAGAAGTCCTCGACCGAGGCCGCGGCCGCCTTGAGGCGGAGCAGCTGCTTCGGCGAGAAGACGACCATGGGTCGGCGGGGCTGGGCGTACGCCTGCTGGCGCAGGTAGTGGAAGTAGTTGCCCGGCGTGGAGGGCTGGACGAGGAGCATGTTCTCCTGCGCCGACAGCGCGAGGAACCGCTCGATGCGCGCGGAGGAGTGGTCCGGCCCCTGACCCTCGTACCCGTGGGGGAGGAGGAGGACCAGCGAGGAGTTCTGGCCCCACTTCTGCTCGGCGGACGAGACGAACTCGTCGATGACGGTCTGCGCGCCGTTGGCGAAGTCGCCGAACTGCGCCTCCCACAGCACCAGGGCGTCCGGCCGCTCGATCGAGTAGCCGTACTCGAAGCCCATGACCGCGTACTCCGACAGCGACGAGTCGTACACCCAGAGCTTCGCCTGGTCCGGCGTGAGGAAGCGCAGCGGCGTCCACTCCGAGCCGTTGGTGTGGTCGTGGAAGACCGCGTGGCGGTGGACGAACGTGCCCCGGCGCGAGTCCTGGCCGGCGAGGCGGACCGGGGTGCCCTCCATGAGGAGCGAGCCGAAGGCGATGAGCTCGCCCATGCCCCAGTCGATGCCACCCTCGCGGCTCATGGCGACGCGACGCTCCGTGAGCTGCTTGAGCTTCGGGTGGAGCGTGAACCCCTCCGGGACGCGCGCGTGCGCCTCGCCGATCCGCTCGACGACGGCCCGGTCGACGGCGGTCGACCAGCCGACCATGAGGCCGGCGTCGGGCTGCTGGGCGGTGGGCTTCTCCAGTCCGCCGGAGCTGCCGGACTGGGCCTCGTGCGAGGCGGTGAACGCCTCGTCCAGCGTCTGCTGGAACTCGGCGGCGGCCGCGGCGCTCTGCTCCTCGGTGATGTCCCCGCGCCCGATGAGGGACTCCTGGTAGAGCGTGCGGACCGTCTTCTTGCCGTCGATGAGGCGGTACATGACGGGCTGCGTCATCGAGGGGTCGTCGCCCTCGTTGTGGCCGCGACGTCGGTAGCAGATGAGGTCGATGACGACGTCCTTGCGGAACTTCTGGCGGAACGCGAAGGCCGTCTCGGCCACGCGGGCGACCGCCTCCGGGTCGTCGCCGTTCACGTGGAAGACCGGGATCTGCAGGCCCTTGACGATGTCGGACGCGTAGTACGAGGACCGCGAGCTCGCCGGGGGCGTCGTGAACCCGATCTGGTTGTTGACGATGACGTGCACCGTGCCGCCGATCCGGTACCCCGGCAGCTGCGAGAGGTTGAGGGTCTCGGTGACCACGCCCTGGCCGGCGAACGAGGCGTCCCCGTGGATGAGGATCGGGAGGACGGAGTAGCCCTCCTCGCCGCGGTCGATCCGGTCCTGCTTGGCGCGGACCACGCCGGCCAGCACGCCGTCGACGGCCTCGAGGTGCGAGGGGTTCGCGGCGAGGTAGACGCCCGTGACTCCGCCCGCGGCGTCGGTGTGCTTGCCCTCCGTGCCGAGGTGGTACTTGACGTCGCCGGAGCCGGCCAGGTCGAAGTTGCCCTCGAACTCGCCGAAGATCTGCTGGTACGACTTGCCCGCGACGTTCGCGAGCACGTTGAGGCGGCCGCGGTGGGGCATGCCGATCGCGACCTCGTCGAGCCCCTCCTTGGTCGCGTTGTTGAGGATCGTGTCGAGCATCGGGATGAGCGACTCGCCGCCCTCGAGCGAGAACCGCTTCTGCCCGACGAACTTCGTCTGCAGGAAGGTCTCGAAGGCCTCGGCCTTGTTGAGGGTCGACAGGATGCGCAGCTGCTGCTCGTTCGTCGTCTTCTCGTAGGGGCGCTCGAGCTGCTCCTGGAACCACCTGCGCTGCTCGCGGTCCGCGAGGTGCATGTACTCGACGCCGACCGTGCGGCAGTAGGCGTCGCGCAGGTTGCCGAGGATCTCACGGAGGGTCGCGCGGCTCGTGCCGCCGAAGCCGCCGGTGGGGAACGTGCGTTCGAGGTCCCACAGGCTCAGGCCGTAGTTCGCGATGTCGAGGTCCGCGTGCCGACGCTGGCGGTAGGAGATCGGGTCGGTGTTCGCCATGAGGTGCCCGCGCGAGCGGTACGCGTGGATGAGCTCCGCGATGCGCGCCGGCTTGCCGAGCTCGGTCTCCGGGTCGAACTGGTTGTCCTTCTGCCAGATCACGGGTTCGTAGGGGACCTCGAGCGACGTGAAGACGCGGTGGTAGAAGCCGTCCTCGCCGAGGAGCTTGGTGGCGATCGCCTTGAGGAACTCGCCCGAGCCCGCGCCCTGGATGATGCGGTGGTCGTACGTCGAGGTGAGCGTGAGGATCTTCGAGATCCCGAGCCGGGCGACCGTGGCCTGGGAGGCGCCCTGGTACTCGGCCGGGTAGTCCATCGCCCCGACGCCGACGATGACGCCCTGCCCGTTCATCAGGCGCGGGATGGAGTGGACCGTGCCGATGCCGCCGGGGTTGGTCAGCGTGGCGGTCGTGCCCTGGAAGTCCTCGATCGTGAGGGTGTTCGTGCGCGCCTTCTTCACGAGGCCCTCGTAAGCGGCGACGAAGCCGGCGAAGTCGAGGGTCTCGGACTCCTTGATCGACGGGACGACGAGGGTGCGCGAGCCGTCCGGCTTCGGCAGGTCGACCGCGAGGCCGAAGTTGATGTGGGCCGGCTTGACGATCGCCGGCTTGCCGTCCTCCGTCTGCCCGTACGCGAAGTTCATGTCCGGGTACTCGGCGAGGGCCTCGACCATCGCGAAGCCGATGAGGTGGGTGAAGGAGACCTTGCCGCCGCGGGTCCGGCCGAGGTGGCTGTTGATGACGATGCGGTTGTCGACGAGGACCTTCGCGGGGACCGCACGCACCGAGGTGGCGGTCGGGATCTCGAGCGAGGTCTCCATGTTGCTCGCCGTGCGCTGGGCCGCGCCGCGCAGCTTGACCACCTGGTCGTCCGCGCCGTCCGGGTTGTACCGGGCGATCGGGGAGGAGCTGTCGCGGTAGGTCGCGGTGGCGGCCTGGATCTCGACCGGCGGGGCCGGCGGGAGGTCGCCGGAGACCACCTGGATGCTCGGCTGCTCGGCGGTCCGGCCGGCGTCCTGCTTCGGGCGGGCCGTGGGGGTCGGCGGCGCCTGGTCGGAACCGTGCCCGTGGTGGGGGGCTGACT
>FUHX01000026.1 GCA_900163555.1 Actinomycetales bacterium JB111
CCCCCCCCCCCCCCCCCCCCCACCCCCCCCCCCCCCCCCCCCGCCCCCCCCACCCCCCCCCCCCCCCGCCCCCCACCCCCCCCCCCCCCCCCCCCCCCCCCCCCCCCCCCCCCTTTTTTTTTTCAAGCAGACGACGGCATACGAGATTAGCGAGTGTCTCGTGGGCTCGGAGATGTGTATTAGAGACAGCCCCCTAGCGTGGGGAGATGGACAACGACGCCACAGCCTCCCAGGTGGCCGACGAGTTCTTCGCCGACTACACCCGCGCTCTCTTGGACCGCGACCCTGCGGCGATCGCCGACCGGTACGCCGTTCCGGTGCTCATCGCGTTCCCCGGGCAACTGATCGCCGTCAGCGACGCGAGCCAGACCGTCGAGTTCTTCGCCTCCGCGATCGGCCAGTACGACGCCGTCTCCAGCGCCTCCACCGATATCCGGATCGCCGCGGCGACGCCGGTGAGCATCTGGGCGGACGTGGGCTGGACCTACGACTCCCACCCGGGCGAACGCAACATGTACCAGCTCGTGCAGACCGCGGACGGTTGGCGCATCGGCGTCCTCACCCCGCTCGACTCCTAGGCCCGACGCCGCTCGGCCTGCCGCGTCCGGCCCACCTCGCGCACGAGGGGCCACACGGCACGAGCCCCCGACGTCGGCACCCGCCCATGCATGGGCGGGCACCGACGTCGGGGGCTCGGGAGCCACCAGTCAGGTGATCAGGCGCGCGGGTTCCACTCGCCCTTGGCGACCGCGGGCACGAAGTCCTCGAGCGAGTCGAACTCGCGGACGGTCTCGCCGATCTCGGCCGACTTGTAGGCGGCCATGAGCAGGCGGACCACCTCGAGGCCGTCGCGGAGGTTCTCCGCCGGCTGCTCGCCCTTGAGGAACGCGGTCGCGAACGCGGCGTTCTCGTTGGTGTAGCCGTAGGCCATCGCCTCGTTGGAGACGATCGGCATGAGGCCCTGCTCCGCGTTCTGCTTCTCGACCATGTCCTCGCCCTCGTCCTGCATGAGGGCGCGGGACAGGAAGATCTGCGACTCGGTCGAGAGCGTGTCGGTCTTCATCGAGTACTCCGGGCCGAGCAGCTCGAACGTGAGGCGCAGTCCGGCGCCGACGAAGCTCCACGAGGTCGTGCCCTCGACGATGACGGGCTCGCCGTCACCGTTCTCGAACTCGAACACGGCGTGCGCGTAGTCCTCCGACGGGGACTTCGTGTAGTCGACGACGCCCTCGTAGGTGTCCTGCAGCTGCTTGGCGTAGCGGGGACGGCCCCACTTGAGCGAGGCGATCGTCGCGGTGACGGCGACCGGCTTGAGCCACTCGGACTTCTCGGTCCCGGGAGGCGTGAGCAGGAAGCGGCCGGCCTCGACGGAGTGGCACATCATGTCGTTGAGGACACCGCCGCCCTCCTCGACGCCGTTCCAGAACCACGTGTTGTGCGGGCCCGAGTGCTCCTCGGCCGCGCGGGCCAGGTACGGGGTGCCCGAGATGCCGGCGCCGCGCGCCCAGAGCAGCTCGTGCGAGCGGGTGACGCCCGGCGAGAACACCTGGTTCTCGAGGTAGCCGTGCAGCAGCCCGGCCTCCTCGACGAGCTCGAGGACCTTGCGGGCCTCCGAGACCGTGCGGCCCAGGGGCTTCTCGATCGCGATGCCCTTGAGCTGCGCGCGCCCCGAGGTGACCTCGTCGGCGATGGCCTGGATGATCTCGATGCGCGTGAAGTTCGGCGTGAGGACCCAGACGGCGTCGACGCGGGGGTCGCGCACGAGCTCGGCGACGTCGTCGTACGAGCTGACGTCCGTGCCGACCCCGATGTCCTGGGCGTGGGCGGCGAGCGTCTGGGCCGAGGACAGCCTGCGCGAGGCGACGGCGACGATGTCGGCGTCTCGCACCCCCCGCCACGATTCGACGTGGAAGTTACCGATGAACCCGGCCCCAACGATTCCGACGCCGAGTGTGCTTCGCTGCGACATTGTGCTTCTCCAATTTCCGTGAGTGGTGGCCCGCTACGCGCGAAGCCGTCGTTGCCGTCCGTAGAGGGCGAGGATGAACAGAAGGACGAGACCGTTGATGACCATTCGCCAGGCCTGGGGCATGTTCTGGGCGCCGAGGAAGCTGTCCAGGAACGTGAGAACGCAGGCGCCGATCGCGGAGCCGACGTAACCGCCGACGCCGCCCATCGCGAGCGTTCCACCGATGATGACGGCGGCGACGGTCGGGAGCATCTGGTCGTTCGCGATGTCGAGGAACACCGACTCGGAGTAGCCGAGCATCATGAGTCCGCCGAGGACCGCGAAGAATCCGGACGCGGCGTACGCGGCGATGACGGTGCGGTTGACCGGGAGGCCGGACAGGCGGGCGGCCCGCCGGTTCGTGCCGACCGCGAACAGGTTCCAGCCCGGCACCGTGCGGCGCAGGAGGAACGTGATGATGACGATCAGCGCGATCCAGATGAACACCACGCCGGGGATCCCGAACAGGAGCCGCTCGTTGACGAGGCGCGTCAGCCCCGGAGCGCTGCGCCCGCCGGCCACGCCGGCCGTGTAGGCGAGCGCGAGACCGGTGGCAACGCCCATCATGCCGAGCGTCATGACGAACGGCGGGATCTTCAGCACGACGATGCCGACGCCGTTGATGGCTCCGAGCAGGGCGCCGATGAGCAGCGGGATGACGATGCCGAGGAACAGGTTGCTGTTGTCGCCGCCCATGATGCGGGCGCCGACGATCGCGCCGAACGTCGCGACGGTGCCGACGGACAGGTCGATGCCGGTGTTGCCTGACAGGATGACGATGGTCTGGCCGATCGCCATGATGCCGAGGAAGCTCGCGACGCGGAGCATGCTGACGATCTGGCCGTAGGAGGCGAATCCCGGGGACAGGATCTGGCCGACGATCAGGATGAGGATCGCGGTGGCCGCGGCGATGACGATCGGGGAGGTGACGATTGCGCGGATGCGGGCGCGGTTGTCGTCCAGCGCCGCGGGCACCTGCGTCTTGGGGGTCGTGACGCTCACTTCTTCTCATCCCTCCGAGCGGTGAGGACGGACAGGGCGAGAGCGACGATGATGATGATGCCGCTCAGAAGGTCGCGCCAGGTGGTCGGAACC
This sequence comes from Actinomycetales bacterium JB111, assembly GCA_900163555.1. Lineage (GTDB taxonomy): Bacteria > Actinomycetota > Actinomycetes > Actinomycetales > Actinomycetaceae > JB111. The sequence continues at coordinate 3,104 of FUHX01000026.1, forward strand.
CCGAGGAACGACAGGATGTTGGTGGCGATCTCGAGGATGAAGACACCCGCGATCGCGCCGATCGCCGTGCCCCGGCCGCCCGAGAGGGCAACTCCACCGACCACGACGGCGGCGATCGAGTCGAGCGCCGCGTTGGCACCCACCCCGGCGTCGCCCGAGCCCGTGTTCGCGAGCAGGCAGATGGCGCCGGCGCCGACGAACAGTCCGGCGAGCGTGTACGTCCACAGCCGGGTCGACGCGACGGGGACGAGGGACGTGTAGGCCGCCTCGTAGTCGCCGCCGACCGCGCGGATGTGGCGCAGGAGCTTGGTCCGCGAGACGACGAGCCACGCGAGGGCCGCGATGATCACGAGGATCACGGAGAACGGGATGCCCACCTGGATCGACCGGTACAGGCTCGTGATCTCCGAGGGCACCGAGCCACCCGGGGACGGGAGGACGACGAGCGCGAGACCGGAGAACACGTTGCTGGTCGCGAAGGTCGCGATCAGCGGCTGCAGGCGGACGACAGCGACGACGACGCCGTTGAGGAGGCCGCACGCGGCACCGGTCGCCAGCCCGGCGAGGATGCCGAGCATGGTCCCGCCGTTCTCGGCCTCCATCACCCGCAGGGCGACGACGCTCGACAGGGCGAGGTTCGCGCCGATCGAGAGATCGAGACCGCCGCTGATGACGACGATCGACTGGGCGATCGCGGCGAAGACCAGCGGGGCGAACGTCGCGAAGTTGCTCATGATCGAGTACTCGCTGAAGAAGTTGCCCTGCAGGGACGCGTTGACCGCGACGACGAGGACGAGCAGCCCGACCGTCATCCAGCCGGACAGGGAGAACGTCAGGCGGGACTGCCAGGAACCGTTGCGAAGGCCATTTGCCAGTGATGAGTTGTTCATGCCGGCATCTCCTCCGGGTCCTCGTCCACCCGCAGCGCCGCGGCGACCAGGGCGCTGTGCGTGATCTGCTCGCCGACCAGCTCGTCGACGATGTTGCCCTCGTACATGACGAGGACGCGGTCGGCGAGCTCCTCGAGCTCGATGTCGTCGCTGGAGTTGAACAGGACGGCCACGCCCTGCTCGGTCAGCGCGCGGACGATCGAGTAGATCTCCGCCTTCGCCCCGACGTCGACGCCCTTGGTCGGGTCGTCGAGGAGGACGACCTTGGGGTTCGCCGGCAGCCACTTGGCGATGACGACCTTCTGCTGGTTACCGCCCGACAGGCTGGAGACCGGGTGGTCGAGCGACCCGATCTTGATGCTCATGGCCTTGACCTGCTCGCGGGCGACGCTGCGCTCCTTGCCCATCGAGAGGAAGGTGCGCAGGAGCGAACGGCCGGCCAGGGAGACCGTGGAGATGTTCTCCTGGATGGAGCGCTTGGCGTACAGGCCCTCGTCGCCGCGGTCGCCGGGGACGAGCGCGATGCCGGCGCGGATGGAGCGCCGGGGGCGGCGGAGCGAGACCGGGGCGCCGTCCATCGTGATCCGACCGCCGGTGGCGGGGTTCGCCCCGAAGAGCGAGAGCAGGAGGTCGGACTGACCCTGGCCCTGGAGACCACCCAGGCCGACGACCTCGCCCGGGTGGAGCTCGAGCGAGACGTCCGAGATGCCCTCCGCGGAGAGGTTCTCGGTGGTGAGGACCGCGGTCGACCCCTCCACACGGTTGGTCACGTGGGCGGAGCCGACGCGCTCGGCGAGCTCGTCGCCGACCATGAGCCGCACGAGCTCGGAGTCGGTCGTGTTCTCGAGCTCGACCGTGTCGATGTTGAGCCCGTTGCGGAGGATGGTCGCCCGCTGGCACAGCGTGAGGACCTCCTCCATGCGGTGGGACACGAAGACCACGCCGATGTCCTCGGCGGTCATCTCGCGCACGACGTCGAACACGAGCTGGACCTGGTCGCGGTGCATGGAGGCCGTGGCCTCGTCGAGGACGAGGAACCTCGGGGCCTTCAGCCACGCCTTGCCGAACTCGATGACCTGCCGCTGCCCGGGGCCGAGGCGGGAGACCTTGGTGTCGGGCCGCACGCGCGGGCCGAGGCCGGGCTCGAGGCGCTCGAGGATCTCGTGGATCCGCTGCCGCTGCTTGCGCGGGGAGAGGAATCCGGCGACCGCCGCCTCGGTGCCGAGGACCAGGTTCTGCTCGACCGTCAGGTGCGGGACGAGCGAGAGGTGCTGGTAGACGGAAGCGATTCCGTGCTTGTGTGCGTCGAGGGGCCGGTTGATCGTGATGGGGCTGCCGTCGAGCTCGATCGTGACCGCGTCCGGGTTGACCGCGCCGGAGATGATCTTGTTGAGCGTGGACTTGCCGGATCCGTTCGGGCCGAGCAGGCCGTGAACCTCTCCCGACTTCAGCTTCAGGTGTGCGTTGTCGAGCGCGCGGACGCCACCGTAGCGCTTGGATGCGCCGGTGATCTCCAGTGTCGCCATGGGACTTCCTATGTGGGGCTGTCGCGCACGCCGACGGCGGCGCGAGAAATGGTCGAGGGCGAACCGCGCCCCGCCCCGGGCAGGGCGGGGCGCGGTTCGGTCAGATCAGTCGCCGAAGTACTGGCCGACCTCGTCGGCCGTGAGGATCGAGTCGAGGACGTAGTTGTCCTCCTCGCCCTCGACCTCGGCCCACTCAGCCTCGAGGTTGTCGTTCGTGACGGGCTCCGCGATGTCGAGGACGATGTTGTTGTCCGTGACGACGGAGGTGTCGAGCTCCTCGCCCTGGAGCATGCGCGCGGCGATGTGCAGGGCCGTCGCACCGGTTCCCGGGGGGTTGATGACGCCGACGCTCTGGAAGTCGGAGCCGGAGTCGAGCAGGTCGACCCAGGTGCGCATGAACGCCACGCGGGCCTCGCCACCGATGGTGAGGGTGTCCAGGGCGTCCGCGGCCTCGACCGCACGGAGCACGCCCTGGGCCATGCCGTCGTACGTCCAGATGCCGTCGATGTCCGGGTAGGTCGCGATGAGGTTCGTCGCGGTGGTCTGTCCGACCGTCTGGTCCCAGCCGCCGTCGCCGTGGGCGAGGACCTCGATGCCGGCCTCCTCGAAGACCGGCTCGGCGCCGGCCCAGCGGGCGTCGGTGGCCGGGTTGCCGGCGGCACCCTCGACCGTGACGATCGAGGAACCTTCGCCGACGTTCTCCGCGAACCACTCGGCGCTGACGCGGCCGAGCTCCTCCTGGGAGATACCGACGTTGATGACGTCCGGGTGGTCCACGGCCTGGTCGATGGCGAAGACCAGGATGTCCTGGGCCATGGCCTCCTCGAACACGGCGTTGAGCGCCGTGGCCGAGTTCGGGTCGACGATGATCGCGTCGACGTCCTGGTTGATCAGGTTGCGAATCTGCTGGATCTGGCCGTTGACGTCGGCGTCGGCGTTCTCGATGACGAGGTTGTCGAAGACGCCCTCATCCTCGTACTCACCGAACGTCTCTTCGATGGCGGCGATCATCTGGGTGCGGTACTCGCTGCCGACGAAGGCGTTCGACACGCCGATGGTGAAGGGGCCTTCGCCACCTTCGCCGCCGTTGTCTGAGTCATCGTCCGAGCCACAGGCCGTGGCAAACAGGGCGAGCGAGAGCCCGGCGGCGAACGTTGCGCCGATGCGCTTGCGCATGTCAGTTCCTCCTTGAACATGGGGCGACTTATTTTCGGGGTGATCCGAAGTCGTGTTGGTGAGACTATGGGGCGGTGCTACGGGATGTCAACGGCCGTTGCGTTCCAAACAGGTCACAACATTGCGCCGTCGCACGTCACGTCCTTCTGGGTCGCCTCATTGTCGCCCACAAGCACTGGCGCCGCGACTGTTCGGGCACAGGATCGCCGCGGTCGGTGCCGGCCGGCCACTGCGTCGTCGAGACACCTCGGATCGCGACGGCACTGCACCCATAACGGCCCACCTCGAGGTGCCTCGATAACGGAAGGGCCCCCGACGGCGGGGCCCGCCCGGGCGGGCCCCGCACCCGAGGAGAACGTCCACCCCTGACGGCGGAGCGCAGCCGGGCGGGCCCCGCACCTCGGGCGGGCGGCACGGCACCACGGGCGGGTCGGCCAGGTGGCCCGGCACCCGGGCCTGCCGCCCGAACCCGGCCCTCAGATGAGGGAGGCGATCCCGCCGCTCGAGGCGAACGCGCGGATCCCCGCGCCGAGCAGGGCGCCGGTCTCGCCGAGCGAGGCGGCCACGAGGCGCGGCATGGTGACGACCTGGCCCTCCATGCGCTCCTCCATGCGGGGCAGGACGAGGTCGCCCCAGGCCTCGAACAGGCCGGAGAGCGTGATGACGTCGGGCTCGAGGATCGCGCAGACGTTGATGAGGGCGAACGCGTAGTCGTCCATCAGCTCGTCCAGCAGGGTGATCGCCTCGGCGTTGCCCCCGGCCGCGAGCTCGAGGACGGTGTCGGCACCGCGCGGGTCGGCGTCGTCGAGGATGCCTCGGCGCACGGCGCGCACGGCGATGCCGACCCGGCCGAGGTGGAGCTCGAGGTCACCGAACCCCGAGTACGTGCCGCCGAGCGCGGAGCGGTTGAAGAGCATGCGGCCGACCTGGCCGGCCGCGCCCGTGGCCCCACGCCACACCTGCCCGCCCTCGATGATGCCCATGCCGACGCCGTCGAAGACCGCGATCGTCACCAGCGCCCGCACGTCCTCCCACGGCCCCCGCTCGTACTCGGCGAGCGCGATGAGGTTCGCGTCGTTCTCGACGACGACGGGCAGCCCGGTGCGCTCGGCGAGCAGCCGGCCGAGCGGGACGTCGTTCCACTCCAGGGCCGGGGCGAAGATCACGACACCGTCGCGGTCGACCGGTCCGGGGACAGACACCCCGATGGCGAGGACCGGCTGGGTGGGGTCGGTCGCGACCGCGGCCGCGATCTCGTCGAGGACCTCCTGGAGGCGGGGCTCGCCGAGCTCGCCGTCGGACTCGATGCGGACGTTGTCGATCATGTGGCCCACGAGGTCGAGGCGCGCGACGTCGATGTGCCGGTCGGCGACGTCGACGGCGAGTGTCACGCCGAACCGTTCGTTGAGCCGGAGGAGGGTGGAGGGGCGGCCGCCGGTCCCGAGGTCCGAGCCCGAGGTCCGCAGGAGCCCGGAGTCGAGCATGCGTGCCGCCCACCTGTTGACGGTGGCGGGGGCGAGCCCGGTGCTGCGCGCGACCTCCACGCGGGAGATGGGCCCCGCGTCCCGGATGCGCTCAACCACGAGCTGACCCGGTTGGGTCGCAACAGACACGAGCGACACGACTCCCACTCACTCCCTACAGCACTTATTGACCGGGCGAAAAGAACTCCGGCCCCGACCGGGGACGATACTCCGCCAGGTTGACATCGTGGCGTCGCGCCGATCAGAGGTCAGAGGCGTCGCTGCACACCCCGGCCGGCCGTCAACCAGATGTTCGGCGTACTCCATCACGGATGCCGGCGTCCTCGTGGGACGCGCGCACGATCGATGTGCCCTTGTCGTTCCAGGCCCGAGCCGGTAGTGGCGTCGCCTTGACTACCTGTTCACGCAGCGGAGCGGGATGACCTACGTCATGCCGTCCGGCGCGGTGGAGGATCGCGTCAGTAGATCAGCTGGTTGATCGTGGCGCGAACCTCCTCGACGCGCGGCACGTCGTGGAACCGCACGCCGGACGAGGACTCGGCGTTGATGCTGACGTCGTGGAGCACGAGCGTGCCGCAGCCGAAGATCCTGTCGATGATGCTGCGCTCGGTGCTCACCGCGGCGATCCGGTCGAGGGACACCTCGTGGGAGCGGCGCACGATGATGCCCCACTGCTGCGAGACCCGGAGGTTCGTCAGCGTGTAGGTGCTCGCGAGCCACTGCAGGATCGGGACGACGATGAAGATCACCTCGGCGATGATGATCAGCCCGTGCAGGACGACGGGTCCCCAGGTGCCCAGGCCGTCGATGCCCCAGCCGTCCTCGGGGAAGAAGCGCCACACGATCACGTGGAGCACGATCAGCCCGATCTGCAGCAGGATCGGCAGGGCGAGGATCTTGGCGTGCGTGCGCCCGTGCATGAGCGTCGTCTCGGTCGGTCGCATGTCGGCTTCCTCGGTGGTCGTGGTGGTCGTGGTGGTCGTGGTGGTCGTCCTGCGATGGATGCTACGTGGACCGTCCCGCCCCGACGACTGCGCGGGATCGTGCACCCCTCCCCTGCCCCGCGGGCTGTTCGACGGCGCGGCCCCACGCCCCTACGCGCGGTCTCGCCGACGGGCGCCGCGGAACGCATCGACCCAGCCTGCGGCGTCCAGGTCACGAGGGAGCGGCGAGCGCCGACCCGTCGCGTCCGCGAGCCGCCGGGCGGTCGCCGCCGGGACCCCCGCGCGGCGCAGGACGTCCGCCAGACCCCGTCCCGGGCCGGAGAAGACCCGCCCGACCCACGAGCGGTAGTCCGCGGCGACGTCGTGCCCGAGGAGGGGACGGCGACGCCGGTCGACGACGAGGATCCCCGCGTCCACCGACGGCCGGGGGCGGAACGCGGACGCCGGCACGCGTCGGTCGAGGACGAACTGGTACCAGGGCCAGGACTGCGCCGTCATCTTCGTCCCTCCGCCGACCCCGGCCCGCTTCCGGGCCACCTCCCACTGGACGACGAGCACGGCGGATGACCACCCGTCGCCGTCGAGGAGGTGTCGGAGGGCGGGCGTGGTGAGGTGGAACGGGATGTTCGCGACGACGACCGACCCGCGCGGCGGCGCGTGCTCGAGCAGGTCGCCCGCACGGATACGGACGTGGGCGGGTGTGCGGGCGTTCAGCTCGCGCGCCCGCCGCGGGTCGATCTCGATACCGGTCAGCGGGCGGCGCAGCGCCACGAGGGAGCGCGTGAGCGCGCCATCACCGGTCCCCCATTCGACGATCGGCCCCGGTCGCGACCGCACGAGGGTCACGATGCGGTCGACGACGCGCCGGTCGACGAGGAAGTTCTGGCCCAGCTCGTGCCGGCCGCCGACGAAACGGGTGGTTGTCGCGCCGAAGGGATCGCCGGGTTCACCGGGATCGGTCCGGGGTGCTCGACGGCCCGTGTCCGGGCGTCCGACGCCCGCGGTGGACTCGGCGCCCGCCGTGCGACGGCGGCGGGCGGGTCGCGTGCGGGAGTGGTTGTTCGGTCGTGGTTTCTTGCGCGCGGGCATGCGGGCTCCGTCTCGAGGCAGGTGGGAGCCGGGCAGCAGGACGCCGCCCGGCCAGGCCGGGCGACGGCGCGAGTGCGTCGAAAGTGTGAACGTGGACCCGCGCCGTCAGCGGCGGCGGATCCGGACGTAGATCGCCATGGAGCTCATGCAGGAAGGGTAGGAGGCGCGGGCGCCGTCGGGCGATGGATTTTCCCCGGGCGACCCGACACTTCTGGTCCCGAGACGCCCGGTCTCTTGCCCGCCCGGGCGGGCTCCGACGTCGGGCCGATCCGGACGTGGGGAGGGGAGATGTGTGGTGTGCTGTCGATCCGAGGCGAGCTCGATCGTCTACCCGGTGACGGCGCCGTCCGGGCGCCCGGTTCACGAAGGAGAACGAGATGAAGTACGTCATGCTGCTCATGGGCTACCACGACGGACCGAGCTGCGGCGAGGACGAGGCACCCGGCGAGGAGGAGTTCATGGCCTTCGACGCCGAGCTCGAGAAGGCCGGCGTCAACGCCGGAGGGATCGCCCTCGCCGCCGACCCGGAGGACTTCACATCGGTGACGAAGGCGTCCCGGGACGCGGAGGCCGTCGTCACGGCGGGCCCGTACCCGGAGAGCCGAGAGTTCGTCGGCGGCACCTGGATCCTCGACGTGAAGGACCTCGACGAGGCGCTCGAGTGGGCGAAGAAGTGCCCCGCGGCGGTCGGCGGCCGCATCGAGATCCGGCCGCTGCTCGAGTTCTGACCTCCGCCTCCTGCGTCGTGCACACGGATTCCGACCCGGCCGGGCCCGGGGAGCCCGGGCCGGCAGGCCTCGAACCCGCCGGGTCCGAGACTGCCGGGCCCGGGGCCACCGGCCCTGACCCGACCGGCCCCGACCCTTCCGGCCCCGACGAGGTCCTCGCCGCGTTCCACCGCGACGAGCGCAGCCGCCTCATCGCCGCGCTCGTCGCCCGGTTCCGGGACCTCGACCTGGCCGAGGACGCGGCGCAGGAGGCGATGGAGGCGGCCCTCACCCGGTGGCCGCAGGACGGGGTTCCCGACAGCCCGCTCGCCTGGCTGATCACGACTGCGCGCCGCAAGGCGCTCGACCGGGTCCGGCGCGACGACACGCTCGCGCGCCGGGTCGCCGAGCTCGCGATCGCCCAGGGCGACGTCCGGGCGGCGACCGAGCGAACGGCACCCGGCGCCGACGACGTCGTCGAGACCCATCGGGCGCGCGGCGACCACCTGCCCGACGACCGACTCGCCATGCTGCTCGGCTGCTGCCACCCGGCGATCGCCCCCGCGGACCGGGTGGCGCTCATGCTCCGCTTCGTCGGCGGGCTGACCACCGCCGAGGCCGCCGCGGCGCTCCTCGTGCCGGTGCCGACCCTCCAGGCCCGGATCACGCGGGCGAAGAAGCGGATCGTCGCCAACCGGATCCCGATGACGGGCCCGGAGTCCCCCGAGGCCTTCGAGGAACGGCTCCCCCTCGTGCTCACCGCGATCGCGCTCGTGTTCACCGAGGGCCAGGACGCCACGGCCGGCGCGGTCCGGCAGCGCAGAGAGCTGACCGGCGAGGCGATCCGGCTCGCCCGGCTCCTGCACTCCCTGCTGCCCGGGCGGGCGGAACCGGCCGGGCTGCTGGCCGTCGTCCTGCTCGGGGACGCCAGGCGCGGCGCGCGCATCGACGCGGACGGGGTGCCGGTGCCGCTGGAGGACCAGGACCGCACGGCGTGGGACGCCGAGCAGCTCGCCGAGGGGATCGCTCTCGCGGAGCGGGCCGCCTCGCTCCCCGACGCCGGTCCGTTCGCGATCCAGGGCGCGATCGCGGCCGTGTACGCCGAGGCCGGGAGCTTCGAGGCGACCGACTGGGCGCAGGTCGTCGCGCTGTACGACCTGCTCCTCGCGCGCGGTGCGGACCCGATCGTCGAGATGAACCGGGCGATCGCCGTCGGGCGTCGGGACACGCCCGAGGCCGGGCTCGCCCTCCTCGAGGGCCTTGAGCACGAGCCGCAGCTCGCCGATCACGCGCCGTACGCGATCGCGCTCGCCATGTTCCACGAGGAGCTCGCCCACGACGACGACGCGCGCCGGCACTATGAGCGCGCCAAGGGGATGGTCGCCAACGCGGCGTTCGCCGCGTTCGTCGACCGGCGGCTGGCAGGGCTCGGACCGGACGACACGTAGGCGGGCGCGTCACTGGACCTGGGGGCCCAGCCGGTCGCCGAGATGCGGGTGGGAGTCCAGGAACTCCTGCGCCCGGTCCTCGGCGATCGCGTCGGACAGCAGCCTCAGCCCCTCGAAGTCGACCTCGACGATCGCCATCCGCCGGTCCGGGCTCCATCCCGTGCCGACGACCGGGATCGTCATGAAGGTGACGTCGTTCGGACGCATGTCCCGTCCGCTCAGTGCCAGCCTCACCATCTCCGTCGTCGAGAAGTCCTCGTCGACGGCGAGGGAGCCCGCGACGGTCTCTGCCAGACCCGTCGTTCGGACCGGGTTGCTCAGGGCGCCGTCGGAGATCGCGGCGTTCATGAGCGCCCGCACCCAGTTCTGCTGCCGCTGCACGCGGCCGAAGTCGCCGCCGGGTGTGTTCATGCGGTCGCGCGCGTAGACGAGGGCCTCCTCGCCGTCGAGCAGGTGCGTCCCAGGATCGAGGTCGACCTCCCGACCGTCCCTGTCCGTGCCCTCCACGCCGTTCGGCAGGGTGATGGTCACGCCGCCGAGCTCGTCGGTCAGGTCGGCGAAGGACTCGAAGTCGGCGAGCACGAAGTAGTCGATCGGGATGCCGGTGAGGTCCTCGACGGTCTGGATCATGAGCGAGGGCCCGCCGAACGAGAACGCGGCGTTGACGCGGTTCTCGCCATGTCCGGGGATCGGCACGTACGAGTCGCGGGGGAACGACATCACCGTCGCGTCCTCGCGGTCACCCGCGACGTGGACGATCATGATCGCGTCGGTCCGCTGCGCGCCGACCTGCCACTGCGAGGGGTCGCCCGCGGAGATCCGGGAGTCCGAGCCCAGGACGAGGATGTTCACGGGTGTGCCGCCAGATCCCTCGTCGTGGGCCGGGCGGTCGGTGAGGCTCTCGAACGGATCCGGGATGCGCTCGAGCGCACCCTCGATGCGACTGTTGACGTACAGGACCACAAGGCCGGCGCCGACGACCAGCACCATCACGAGGCCGAGAGAGATGACGAGGGCAAGTCGACCGCCTCTCAGTCTGCGGCGTCGACGCCCGCCCCGGACCTCACCGTCTCCGCCGGAGTGGTCGAGGTCGAGGACGTCGTCGGCGAGGGTGCCCTCGCCCGCATCGTCGGTGGTCCGGTCGGGCGCGTCGTTCGGCTCGGCTGCTGCGTCGTCGGGCGTCGAGGTCGTCACAGTGTCCTCCGAGATCAGAGGTTGACCGCGACCTCACCCCTCGCGGAGCCGCTCGTCAGGTGGACCCAGATGCTACCGCTGACGCGGCGGCGCGCGAGGGTTTCCGGGGAGCCGCTACGCCAGGGGAACCGGGGGCGGGCCGACCGTGCGCTGGACCGAGCGTGTGGTGGTCCGTGCACGCAGTGGTTCGGGCTGGCGGTGGTTCGTTCGCGCGGTGGTTCAGACGCACAGGCTCGAGCGCGCGGTGATTCGACCGTGTGCTGGTTCGGGAGGTCGGCCGGCGGCAGGATGGGTGCCGATGACTTCCGCCGCTCCGTCCGAGTCCCCCGCGCCCCGCCGGCTGGCCGCCGAGATCGATCGCGTCCTCGCCGCCGTCTCCCCCGCCGAGTACTCGGCGGCGCGGGACCTCCTTGGCGCCCGGTCCGGCGCCACGTTCGTCCTCGGGCAGGGGCGGTCGGGGCTCGTCGCCAGGATGGCGGCGATGCGGTTCATGCACCTCGGTCGGGCTGCGCACGCCGTCGGCGAATCGACGGCACCCGCGATCGGGGAGGCCGACCTCCTGGTGGCCATCTCGTCGTCGGGGACGACTCCCGGCACCATGGCGGCGGCGAGGATCGCCGCGAGCCTCGGCGCGGAGGTTCTCGCAGTGACCGCGAGCGAGGACTCGCCCCTCGCGGAGCTGGGGTCGCGCACGCTCCTCGTGCCGGCCGGCGACTCGGAGCAGTTTGGGAACTCCCTGTTCGAGCAGTCCGCGCTCCTCCTGCTCGACGCGCTCGTGCTCGACCTGTCGGGCGGGGACGAGGCGACCTACCGGGAGATGGCCGCCCGCCACACGAACCTCGAGTAGCGGGCACCGTGCTTCGGCTGAGGTCCCGTCGTTCAGAGATCCATCAAGAGGGCAAGGGTCTCGCGCACCTCACCGAGAACCACTGGTCCGACGTGTCCCGCGCGACCGATGATGCGCGCGGTCGCGACCGAGCGCAGATGCTGGCACTGAGCCGATGACCGTGCGTCCAACCCGTTCTCATCGTCCGCGTCGATGACGATCTCGGTGACGTCACCCGGCGCCAGCGTTGAGCCACGCCAGTTCGTCCTCGGTCAGGTCCACCGCGAGGTCCCGCCCCATGGCGTCCTGCCGCAGGGATCGCAGTGCGCGGCTCACGGTCTGGTCGGCGTTCTCGTGGCGCTCCGGCGGCCGGCTCATGCTGACGGCACCGCCGACACGTCGGCGCACAGGACGCCCGTGTTGCCGTCCTGGTCCGCGATGACCGTGAGCATCGGCGAGCTGGAGTCGTCCACGACCGTGCCGCCCGCGGCCAGCGCGGCGGCGATGCGGTCGTTCACGACCTCGGGGGCGACGTAGACCTCGACGTGGAACCGTTGGCCCCCTGACTCGCCGTCGCTCGGGTCACCGAACCAGAGGTTCGGCACGCGCCCGAGTGCGTCGCGGATCTCGTCACCCTCCGGGGTTCCCCGCCCCTGGTCCTCCGCGTTGCCGGTGAGCAGCGCGACCCACACCGGAGCGACCGCGGCGGACTGGCCGGTGTCGAGACCGAGCTCGATGTGGCCGACCGAGGACGGATCGGGCGTCAGGCCGTGCTCGGCGGCGATCTCGCTGATGGGCGGGCAAGGTCCAGGTCCACCCGGGTGACCCACTGGACCCGGTGCGCGGCGCCGTCGTCGTCCGTGTAGATCGCGTCGTCGCTGACCAGCTTGAGATCGACGGCGTCCGGACTCACGGTGATGCGCGGATGGTGCCCGAGCGCGTCTCCGGCCTCCCCCACGGCCGCGACGAACCTGGCGCCGGCTGCGAAGCCGCCGGTCCGGTAGCGGGCGTGCAGGCCCTGCGCCAGCTTGCGCCAGTCGGCGAGGCCTGCCTCCGCGATCTGATCGCCCATCAGCATGCCCATGCCCTCAGCGTCGTCGCTCATCTTCACGAGACTAGGGGCAGGCACCCACGGGGCGGTCGAGATGCGTCAAAGGTTGCACCTTCTGCCCTTCACCCCTGACGCAATCAGGGGCCACGGGGCGTTTCCCGGGCCAAGTTTTCGCATCGCAGCAGTCGGTGTCGACGAGCACCTGCATAGTCAGACCGGGCGTGGCCGAACGAACGACCCGTTCTACCGAGCTCGCCGGATCGGGCTACGACGACACCGACGCGCCGTCGGGACTCGAGGCCGGCCGCCATCGATAGAAGAAACCTCGACCGCGACCCGCGGGCGTCGATGGCTCGAGCACACCATCCCCAGCAAGGGCCTTGAGGACCGACCCAACATTGGGGGCGCTTGCTCCAACCAGGGACGCCAGCTCGGTTGAACTGATCCGACCTCGAGCCTCTGCGTAGCTTCGAGCGACCTCTGCGCGGGAGAGGTCCGGCCGAGTCTGTCCGACTTCTACCGCGCAGGCCTCAAGTACGCGCCGAGCCTCGTCGCTCAGCCGCCACACGGAGGGTGTTCCATCAGGGGTCCCCTCAACCCTTGTGAGCAGGGCAGCACCACGTATCGATGCACGAGTCAGCTTGACGATCGCGCCGCGCGCCTCCTCGACGGTGAGCTGGATCAGAGTTGCAGCGCGTTCCTCATCAACCCAACCAACAACGACAAGGCGTTGCAGCAGCAGCAACGACGACACATCCGCGCTCTCCTCTGCCGGCGCGATCGCACTCAGCCACGCGATCCAAGCCTCGTCGAGCGCGTCACCCACCAAAGATGTCCTCACAAAAGGACCGCTGATCTCACGGATCACTGGCGGGTGGTGCCCCACCCGCACCATTTCTCGCACCATTCGATCCACTCCGATTCCTTCGCGTTCCGCGACCCTGAGGTCGGCAAGCAACTGCGTGAGAGCCGGATTCCGTGATTGTGACGGGTGAGTGATGATGTTGGATTCGTTGACGCCTCCGTAGAACCCTCCGGGGCTGGTTACTCGCAACGTGCGCCCCACGTGCTCCACGATCGTCGGAGCCGACTGGCCCCACTCGCGGTGCGCCACTCCGTTGACCACCGCCTCGCGCGCAGCGAGTATCGGGATGTCTCGCACCTGCCGGACGACGAGACCCGCTTGCAGATGGTGAGTCTTGTCGTGTGCGTCGATCATGAGGAAAGCTTCTGCAAGTTCCTCCAGCAGCGCACGGCCGGTGCGGCGGACACGAACCGTGCTGTCGCCGCCCGCGTAGTCCCGATGAACATAGTCCAGACAAGCGACGCCCCTGCCGACGAAAGCGAGGACGCCTGCGTTGGTCAGCATTCCATCACTGGTGACGACGTTGAGTCTCCGCAACAATTGCAGGTCGGAACTGTTGGCGAGGTCCATTGCCCCGGCATCGCCGCTCTCACGGAGGAAGTCCCGCGCGACATCGAGTGCCTGCGACCGCAGTGCTGAGACGGGCGTGGCGGACGCATCTGCTGACCAGTCATAGTTGAGCGTGCGCATTCGACGCGCGTGCCATGTCGCGGCGTCGACCTCCACGCAATGATCGTCGACGCGCCATTGGATCTTGTCGTTCATCCTCACCGGTTCGAGTGCACTGGGGCAGACCACGCACAGCAGGCGTACGCCTCGAACCTCAACCTCCGTCGCGTCGACCGTGAGGAGCCGTCTGGTGAGCTGATAGATCCGGTGGCGAAGCCATTCGGCATCGAGATCGGCCCCGATCAACGCTCCGTCGTCTGCTACCCCGACGATGAGAGCACCGCCCCCGGGCGTGTTCGCCATACACGCAGCTTCAGCGGCCAGCTTGCGGGCTGCAGCTTCGTTCTGTGGGGCGCCAGCGGTGATGTGACCATCCGCGTCTCGACGACCAGCCTCCTCCTTGAGGTCGATCCACGCACGCTCATACGTACGGTCGACAGTCTCCCCAGCGTCCATGCGCTGCAACAGGACAGCCAGCTCCTGCCGAACCGGGTCGTCGCCGAAAGTTATGGCCATGAGAGCAGTATGCCAGATGACCATAATTAACGGTAGGGGAAAATTATGGTTCGGTATGGACCCGGCAGACACTGCGTCGGCCGCGAGCCCCGCCGCATCAACGAATCTCTGGCTTCACCCTCAATCGAGGACTGCAGCGCATGCCGTTACCGGGCCCTGACAAGGCCAGTAGAAACCGTGGTCTGTCTCAGGCGCAAACGACGGAAGGGTCAGTGCCCCATGTCGACGAAGCGCGAGTAGTGGCCCTGGAACGCGACCGTCACCGTGCCCGTGGGACCGGAGCGCTGCTTCGCCACGATGATGTCGGCCTCGCCGGCGCGCGGGTGCTCCTTCTCGTAGGCGTCCTCACGGTGCAGGAGCATGACGACGTCGGCGTCCTGCTCGAGCGAGCCCGACTCGCGCAGGTCGCTCATCATCGGCTTCTTGTCGCCGCGCTGCTCGGGACCACGGTTCAGCTGCGCCACCGCGATGACCGGCACCTCGATCTCCTTCGCGAGCAGCTTGAGCGCACGGGAGAACTCGGAGACCTCCTGCTGGCGGGACTCGACCCGCTTGCCCGAGGTCATGAGCTGGAGGTAGTCGACCGCGACGAGCTTGAGGTCGTTGTTCTGCTTGAGCCGGCGGCACTTGGCCCGGATCTCCATCATCGACATGTTCGGGCTGTCGTCGATGAACAGCGGGGCGTCGTGCGCGCGGCCGGACGCGCCGACGATGCGCTGCCACTCGTCGTCGCGCAGGGAGCCCTCACGCATGTGCTTGAGCGAGACGCCCGCCTCCGCGGAGAGCATGCGCATCGTGATCTCGGTGCGCCCCATCTCGAGGCTGAAGATCACCGCGGCCTGGTTGTTGCGGAGCGCCGCGTTGCGGCAGATGTCGAGCGCGATGGTCGACTTACCGATCGCGGGACGCGCGGCGATGATGACCATCTGGCCCGGGTGCAGACCGTTCGTGAGGGCGTCGAGGTCGGTGAACCCGGTGGGAACCGCGCCGTCGTCGCCGGTCTTGGACTCGATCCGCTGGAGCTCGTCGATCGTCGGGCCGACCAGGTCCCTGAGCGGCAGGTAGTCCTCCGAGCTGCGCTGGTCGGCGACCGCGTAGACCTCGGCCTGCGCCGAGTTCACGATCTCCTCGACGTCGCCGCCATCGGTCGCGTAGCCGAGCTGTACGATGCGCGTGCCCGCCTGGACGAGCCGGCGCAGGATCGCCAGCTCGGCGACGATCCGGGCGTAGTACCCGGCGTTCGCGGCCGTGGGCACGGAGGCGACGAGCGTGTGGAGGTACGGGGCGCCCCCCACCCGCGCGAGTTCGCCGCGCTTGGTGAGCTCCGCCGCCACGGTGACCGGGTCCGCGGGCTCGCCGCGGCCGAAGAGATCGATGATCGCCTCGTAGACCATCTCGTGGGCGGGCTTGTAGAAGTCGACGCCGCGCAGCTCCTCGACGACGTCCGCGATGGCGTCCTTGCTCATCAGCATGCCGCCGAGGACGGACTGCTCCGCACTGAGGTCCTGCGGCGGGGTCCGGTCGAACTCCCCCCGACCGGCCGACTGCTCCTCGGCCACCGACACCGCCACGATCATTCCTCTCCGCCACGCCCCGACGTTCCGCAGCCACGCGAACGTACGCGCTCGTGCGCCCACCGCCAAACCACCACTGTGCACGACACCCCCGACACCGGTGGACAGCCTGTGGAGAACGTGGGGATGGATGTGCACAGCCGTGGATAAAGGTGTGGGAAATGTGACGGGAGAGGGCAGTCGGCGCCCCGATCTGGGCATCCGCGCCACACAGCCTGTGGACCGAGATTGCTCTCCACACATGTGGACGACACGCCCGGAACCGTCCGGGCATCGGACAATGACCCCATGACCGAGCACGACTCCCCCGACGCCGCACGGCCGGACTCCCCGCGGTCGGTCGACCGCCAGATCCTCGCCCTCGCGGTGCCCGCGCTCGGCGCGCTGATCGCCGAGCCGCTGCTGCTCATCATCGACTCCGCGATGGTCGGGCACCTCGGCACGGACTCCCTCGCCGGGCTCGCGATCGCCCAGGCCGTCCTCATGACGATCGTCGGCGTCTGCGTCTTCCTCGCCTACGCGACGACGGCGGCCACCGCCCGCCTGGTCGGCGCCGGCGAGCGCGGCCGCGGGATCCGCGCCGGCATCGACGGCATCTGGCTGGCGATCGGGCTCGGGGTGATCCTCGCCGTCGGGCTCCTGCTCGGTGGGCCGGCGCTCGCCGGCGCGCTCGGCGCGAGCGGGGAGGTGGCCTCCGAGGCCGTCACCTACCTGCGCGCCTCGGCGTTCGGCCTGCCCGGCATGCTCGTCGTCCTCGCGGCGACGGGCACGCTGCGCGGGCTGCTCGACACCCGCACCCCCCTGTACGTGGCGGCCGGGGGCGCGGCGGCGAACGCGGTGCTCAACGCCGTCCTCATCTACGGGCTCGACCTCGGAATCCTGGGTTCGGGGCTCGGCACGAGCCTCGCCCAGCTGGGGATGGGCGCGGTCCTGGCCCTCGTCGTCGTGCGGGGTGCGCGCGAGGCGGGCGTGCCGCTCACGCCCTCCGGGCTCGGCGTGCTCGCCTCCGCCCGGGCCGGGCTGCCCCTGTTCGTCCGCACCCTGTCGTTGCGGGCCGCGATCCTCGCGACCGTCGCCGTCGCCACCGCCCTCGGGCCGACGCGCCTGGCCGCGCACCAGGTGACGAACTCGATCTGGTCGCTCGCCGCCTTCGCCCTGGACGCCATCGCGATCGCCGCCCAGGCGCTCGTGGGCCAGTCCCTCGGTCGCGGCGACGCAGGAGTGGTCCGCCGCCTCGTCTCGCGCTGCCTGCGCTGGGGCGTGCTCGGCGGGCTCGCCATCGGCCTTGTCATCGCCGCCGCGTCACCGCTGCTCGTCCGCATCTTCACCACGGACCCGGGCGTGCGGTCGGCCGCGATCTGGTGCCTCGTCGTCGCGGGGGCGTTCATGGCCCTCGCCGGACTCGTCTACGTCCTCGACGGCCTGCTCATGGGCGCCGGCGACGGCACCTTTCTTGCCTGGGCGGGACTCGTCAACCTCGTCGTCTACCTGCCCGCGGCCTGGGCGGTCCCCCGGTTCGCGCCGTCGGACACGTGGGGGCTGGTGTGGCTGTGGATCGCGTTCGCGGGCATGTTCATGGGGACGCGCGGGATCGTCACCTACGTCCGCTCGCGCGGGACGGCGTGGATGGTGCTCGGCGCCGAGCGGCGCGGGAAGTAGCGGGGATCTCCGCTACTTGCCGGACTGACCTGCCGGGCGGGTCGATCCACTCTCCGAAGGTCGCGTCGAAGGCGAGCGCCTGCTGGCCGACTCGGTCACGAAGCGGCCAGTCACTGCGCTGCGACGCATCGCTCCGACAACGCGGTAGGTCCCGTTGTCGAGCTTCTGGAACGCAACGTCGCGGTCCTTGCTGTTCGCCATGGTGCCTCTCCCTCTCGATCTCTGAGTCTACTCGTCGTGCTCGCCGAAGGCGGTGACAGAAAGCCGCGTGCTCCATGCATCGACGATCTCGGTCAACGATGCCGACCATCGCCGAACCGCCGGAACGTAGGTCTCCACCGGCTGCGGAAGGCCGATGCTCAGCACCGCGCTGGTGAACGGTGGCCAGCGGGGATGCGGAACAGGAATCGGCGAGCTGAGCACCGATCGCCAACGGTGTGTCCCTCCACCGTCGATGTCCTCGAACAGCAGCGAGTCGGAGGCAAGTGTGCGTCCGGCGATCAAGGGGCTGTCGTGGCCCGACTCGATGAGCCGCAGACCGTCCACCGAGCGCTGGACGCGATCCTGGGACGCCCATCTCGCCAGCTTGCCTCGACCGTCGGCGAGCCACAGCGTCACGTTCATCTCGGAGTAGTCGAGCGCGTCTCCCATGGCCAAGGCGTCGTCGTGCAGCTGGGCGGCATACGACGTCTGAAGCTCATCAAATCGATCGGCGTGACTTCTCCAGATGGTCAGGGCCCGATCCTGCGGTGCGGGGTACTCGGAATCATGCAGGTGCCGAAGCTCGCGGATGATCTGCGCCGCATCCGAGAAGTCGTGCAGCAGCACCGGGCGCATGCCGACTGCCCTCCACTGGCTCTCGAGCGCGCTCTTCACCTGGTCGAACTGGCTCTTGCTCAGACCGAAGCCCTCCCGAGCGAGCAGAACGGCAGCCGCGTGCTCACCGGGCGACTCGCGCAGCGCGG
Source organism: Actinomycetales bacterium JB111 (assembly GCA_900163555.1). GTDB lineage: Bacteria > Actinomycetota > Actinomycetes > Actinomycetales > Actinomycetaceae > JB111. The sequence continues at coordinate 21,687 of FUHX01000026.1, forward strand.
CATGCAGCCACTGGCGCAGGTCGGGATCCCGGTAGGACGTACCGGCGATCACCAGTGCTCCTCTGTTGATCGCCGAACGGATGTACTCGAGCTGCCATGTCTCGGACTCGTCGACCAGCCTTGTGAAGTCCGTCAGCGTCAGGACAACCTTCTCGGCATCACCAGGCGTGACGACCCCGTGGAGATGGTGGACGTCAAAGCCGTCCGCATCGGTCTCGAGATCTACCGTCGACCGAGCACGCACACGAGATTCCGACTCGATCGCCTGCTCGAGGAGGGTGTCGAAGTTCAGCGTGACCAGCGCCGTGTCACCACGCTCACCGCCAAGCAGATGCGCGACTGCTGCGAGGTGCAGAGGCGAGGGCTCGAGCGCGTCCACGCCGTCGTAGAGCGCCGCTCGCAGGTCTCGTTCCCAGTTGTCACCCGACATCGCCTTGGCTGCTTCCGCGACGAGAAGCGGATCCTGACGGGCCACCAGAAGTCGCGCCGCCTCGTCGGACTCGACCGCGCCGGTACGGGTGAGCAGACGCACCGCGAGCTCGTCTCAGTCAGGCAAGCCTGATGTTGTCGACGCACCTGCTCCAAGGAGAATCGTCGTGTGCTTGTCAGTTCCCGAATGACGGAACTGAGCCATCGTCGTCGACGTCAGGTCTGGTGCGCTCCCACGGGCATGCTTCCACCTGCTCAGGACCGACGGCCGAGATATCCACAGGTGACCCCACGAGAATCCCCGTCAGCCCCGGCCCTGCGAGGCCCAGATGAACTGGACGAGCTCCGCGCGGCTGTGCACGTCGGTCTTCGCGAAGATGCGCTTGATGTGCTGCTTGACCGTGTTCTGACTGACGAACGCCTTCTCGGCGATCTCCCGCGTGGTCATGCCCTGGCTGACGTAGCGCGCGATCTCCTGCTCGCGCGGGGAGAGCACGTCCCACGAGGGGAGCGAGCTGTCGTCGTCGTCGGCGCACTCGAACACCACGCCGACGATCGCGTCGTGGCTCTGGGCGAGCGAGCACTTGACGATGATGCGCTGCCCCGAGACGTCGTCGCGCACGTTCACGGTCTGCGCGTGCTTGCCGGACTCCGCGAAGTCGACGAGCACGCAGTCCACGAGCGCGACGACGGTCGGCGGGTACCGCGTCTCGAACTTCCGGCTGGAGAACACGCGCTCGCCCTCGACGTCCGCCACCACCACCATCTGCGAGAGGTGGTTGAGCGCCCCGCCGAGGAGGTCCGCCCGGTCCCCCACCGCCTCGAAGCGGTGCGCGCGCTCGAGGGCGAGGCTCAGGTGCTCGCTCGCGAACCGTGCCGCGGTCAGGTCCTCGAGGCTGAAGTTGTTCACGTCGACGCCTCGCGCGAAGTTGAGCGTGCCGGCCACCTCGCCGGCCACGATGATGGGCGCCTCCAGGGAGTGCCCCAGGTTCTCGCCGAGCAGCACGGCGCGCGCGGCGGAGTCGTGCCACCGCCGCGTGTGCACGACGTGCGTGGAGTCCGCGGGCAGCACGTTCTCCACGACGGCGTCCAGCACCGGGTCGTCGTGCCTCCCCTCGGCCTCGTACGAGGCCATGAAGTCCTCGCTCAGGTTCGACGACGCATCCGCGGGTACGCCGTCGGCCGCGAACCGGTAGATCCCGATCCCGTCCGCCGGGACGACGTCGCCGACGGTCCCGTAGTAGGCCTCCTTGATCTCCGACACGCTCACGGCGCGCTGAATCTCCCGGACGAACCCGAACCGGTTCGCCACACTCTTGTCCTCGCTGATAGCCACCAGAACGTCCACTCCCTCGTCAGGCCCTCTGGGTGGTGGCGTGGTCCCATCCCGACCACGGTGTCACGCCGGTTCGCCCTCGAGATCCGGCGCGTGATTCAGATGTGCCTCAGGCGGGTGGGCCAGGACGTGAGTCCTGGTCCACCCGCCCTCTGCCCCCGACCTCAGATCCGGTCGGCAAACCAGTCGGTGAGCCGAGCCGCGGCAACGGCTAGATAGTCGTAGCTGCAGTGCAACGACCCTGCGCCATCGTAGATGTCGACCGTCACATCATCGACCGTGAGGGCGTCGACGAACTTCCGCGCACCCTCGATGTCCATGATGATGTCGTCGGTCCCGTGCATGACGTACACGGGCACGTTGATCGTCTCGGCCACGCCGTCGAACGAGAACTTCGCGAGCTTCTCCCGCGCCTCGGCGTCGTCCTTCGACCCCGAGAGCCACTGGAGCTGCTCCTGCAGCGGCGGGTAGAACTCGTAGAAGTCCGTGAGGATGCTCCACGTCCCGCACCAGGCGGCGACCGCCTTGACCCGCGGCTCGAACGCGGCCGCGCGCGGGGCGTAGTAGCCGCCGAAGCTCACGCCGGCCAGGCCGATGCGGTCCATGTCGACCTCGTCCCGCGTCTCCGCGAGGTGGTCGAGGATCGCCTTCACCGGCACCTCGTAGTCGGGGCGGCTGTAGAGCTTCTTGAAGCGCAGCGACGAGCCACGCCCCGGGGTGTCGACCATGACGACGTTCATGTCCCGGGACGGGAACTCTGTGCCGCCGAGGAAGTACAGCTCCTCGGCCCACGAGTCCGCGCCGCCGAGGAAGAGGACGGTTGGGCGCTTCTTGCCCGAGTTGTCCGGGCGGACGATGTACCCGTCCATGGTGATGCCCTCGAACGGCACGTGGATGCGCTCGATGAGGCCGTCGGTCAGCTCGGCCGCGCGCTGGAAGTTCTGCGTGCCCTGCGTGTAGGCCTCGTCGCGACGCGGGTCGTCCGAGCTGAGGAAGAACTCGCTGTGGCGCCAGTAGCTCATCGAGCGGAAAAGGGCCCGGCGTCCGGTGGTGATGTGGCCGTCCGCGATGGCCTGCTCGCCGGCGGCGGCGGTCTCCTTCGCGGTGCGGCTCCACTCGCGCTGCCACACCTCGGTGTCCGTCGAGTCCCCGATGCGGGCGGCCGTGCGGGCGCACTCGAAGAGGTCGGAGCCGCCGACGGCGACCTGCGCGAGCAGGCGCATCGTCTGGAGCGACCAGTCCTCGTCCTGCGGGAACAGCTCGATGACGGACAGGGAGTTGTCCTGGGTCGTGGTCTCGGTCATCTTCTCTCCTTGGTTGGAGATCGACGCGTCTGGCGGTCGATCGATGGGTGGGTCAGTTGGCGGCGGCCCGGGCGGCGCCGACGGCGTCCGCCCAGGGGACCTGGTCACGGATGGCGCCGCGGTACTTGGCCAGCTGGCGCGGCGCGTTGACGCAGACGGCTCCGCGGACGAGTCCGTCGCGCCCGTAGACGGCGATCAGCCGGTCTTCGCTCGCCTCCTCGACGACGATCTCCGTCGCCGCGGTGCCGGTGCCGACGAACCGGAGCTTGGCCTCGAACTGGTCGGACCAGAAGTACGGGACCGCGCCGAAGGCGTCCCGCGATCCGAGCAGCGTGCGCGCGGCGTGGCGGCCCTGCTCGACGGCGTTCGTCCAGTGCTCGACGCGCATCTCCTCGTCGTAGACCGGGTTGTACCAGCGGGCGATGTCGCCGGCGGCGACGACCCCGGGGGCACCGGTCGAGAGGTCGGACGCGCACAGCACGCCGTTCGCGAGCGAGAGGCCGGAGCCCTCGAGCCACCCCACGGCAGGGTTGGCCCCGATCCCCGCGACGACGAGGTCGGCGTTCAGCACGTTGCCGTTGCTCAGCTCGGCACGCACCCCGTCGCCGTTGCGCTCGAAGCGCTCGACCGAGCACGTGCACACGACCTCGACGCCGTGCCGAGCGTGCGTCTCCCTGAACCACTGCCCGACGTCGTCGCCAAGGGCGCGCGCGAGCGGGGCCCGTCCGACCTCGACGACCGTGACGTCGAGGCCGAGCTGCCGCGCCGTGGCGGCGATCTCGAGCCCGATGAACCCCGCGCCGATGAGGACGAGGTGCTGGCCGGGCCGGAGCTTCTCCTTCAGCAGCTGGGCGTCCGCGAGGTCGCGCACCACGTGGCCCCCGGGCACCCCGGCGACCGCCGGGAGGCGGCGGGCCGCCGAGCCGGTGGCGAGGACGACGCCGTCGTAGTCGAGGTCCGTCCCGTCCGCGAGGGACACGGTGCGGTCCGTGACGTCGAGGCCGACGGCGGCCGTGCCGAGCCTGGTGGTGATGCCGTTCTCCTCGTACCAGCCCGGCTCCCGCAGGTACAGCTTCTCCACGTCGATGCCCGAGGAGAGCGCCTCCTTGGACAGCGGTGGACGGTCGTACGGCAGGTGCGGCTCGGCCGAGACCATCGTGATCTCGCCCTCGAACCCCTCCTGTCGCAGCGACTCGCTCGCGTGTACCGCGGCAAGGGATCCCCCGACGACGACGATCTTCCGCACGTCACTCGTCCTCGAGGGCGATGGCGCGTGCCGGGCAGCCACGCACGGCGTTCTCCGCGATCGCGCGCTGGTCCTCGGGCACGTCCGCCTGGAGGAGGACGGCCTTCTCGGTCTCGTCGTCGAAGTCGAAGTAGCCGGGTCCCTCGATGAGACAGTTCGCGTATCCCTGGCAGAGGTCGAGGTCCAGCCGGAGCTTGAGTGCCATGTTGTCTCTCCTTCGTGTCCCGGGCTCAGTGGCCGGTGGATGCCAGGTGCGCGATGGCTGGCCTGGCGGTTGTGGAGCGGGCGGCGGCGGGCGTGTTGCGGGAGCGCAGCGCGCGGACCTCGCCGCGGGTGACCACGGCCGAGATCCCGGGGATGTCACCGATGCGCAGCGCGCCGAGGGCGTCGTCGGCCTGCGAGCCCCAGGGGGCGTCCATGACGACGAGGTCGGCCGCCCGCCCCTCCTGGATCAGGCCGGCGGGCAGGTCCCAGGTCCGCGCGTTGTTGCCGGTTGCGAGCGCCCAGACGACGGCGGGGTCGACGTCGGTCCACGACGCGAGCTCGGCGACGGTCTTGATGACGCCGAGCGGCATGACGCCGGTTCCCGTGGGCGTGTCCGAGCCGATGACGACCCTGGCGAGAGCGCCGGTCCCGGCGGCCCGCTCGAGGATCCGGACCGCGGACCGCAGGTTGCCGGCCTGGACGAGCTGGAGGGCCATGGAGGTCTCGTCCATGATCCGGTCCACCCCGGCGGCGTCGAGCGACGTCGGCCCCCCGTTGACATGCCCGCAGATGTCCGGGGCGAGCGCGAGGAGGTGGTCCGGCGTGATCGGCTTGCTGCCGGGGATGGACGCGCCACCGGAGTGGCACATGACCCGGATCCCGTGCTCGCGGGCCCACCTGACCTGGTCGACGCCGTCGGCCGGGTCCTCGTAGAGTCCGAAGCCGAACTTGGCGAGGTTGACGCCCGCCTCCTGCAGGTCCGCGAAGTCCTTCTCCTTCAGCGACGGCTCGAGGACGACGGCGCCCGCGTGGACGGTCATGCCGCCCGGGTGGAAGTCGCGGAAGCACGACCTCGCCGCGATGGCGAGCGCCTTGACACCGATGGCGTCGTGCGGGCGACCCGGGGCGTGGATCTCCCCGGGCGAGACCACGGAGGTGATGCCGCCGTGCACATAGCTGGCGAGGAAGTCCACCGTCTTCTGCCGGGGGGTGTAGTCGCCGAGGACCACGTGGCAGTGGGAGTCGATAAGGCCGGGAGCGACGGTCGCCCCGTCGGCGTCGAGGACCTGGTCGGCGGCCGCTACCTCGGCCTCGAGGTCCGTACGGCGCCCGACGGCGGTGATGGTGCCGTCGGTCGCGACGACCGTGTCGACGCCGTCGAGGACCGGGGCGTCGAGGTCGCCGGAGAAGACGGTCCCCGCGCCGGTCACCGCGAGGGTGGTCACGACTGCGCGCCCTTCTCGATCGCCTCCGCGACGGACATGCCGCCGACGCGGGCGTTGATCCGGCCCCGGTTGGTGACGGCGCCGATGATGACGAGCTCGTCGGCCCGGGGCGCGTCGGGGACACGGACCTCGGTGCCGTCGTAGTGGCTGCGGACCCAGACGTCGTCCTTGTAGGCGGTGGGGACGTCGATGGTCTGGCCGGCGTGCCCGACCTTGGTCACGGAGGTGATCCAGGCCTTGCCGCCGCCGATGGCGTCGCGGAAGGCGTTGCCGAACACGGAGGTCAGGGCGGCGTTGACGTGCTCCTGCTCGCCGTCCAGGCCGGCGATCCCCGCCTTGCCGTAGCTCTCGACGGGCTCGCTGAGGAGCCGGACGGCCTCCGAGCCGAGCAGGGTCCCGATCTCGGCGGAGGCATCGACGATCGGCTGCAGGTCCTCGACGTAGCCCTGGCCCGCGAACGGGTTGGAGACGACGGCGGCGACGACGACCTTGCGCAGCGCCGGTCCGTCGTCGGACCGGCCGGCTGCCATGCGGGTCTCGTCGACCTGCGAGAAGATCTTCCGGATCGTCAGCACGATGTCCTCCGTTGGAGTGGGGGTGCGGGTCGGCCGCGGTGGGGGTGCGTCGGCGGTGACGTCTGGTCGGCGCTCCGTCGCGGCGGTGGGATGACCCCTGTGTCACTGTCGATGCTAGGTCGGGGGCCGGGTCGCTCCCATCCCCCAGCCGGGTAGTTTCGGGCAGATGAGGGAGCGTGTCCGAACAGGCAGACAAATACCCGCGCACACCCCGGACCGAGGGATTATCCGACGCTGAAAAGAATGATTCTCGGGAAGATGAAGAAGAGCGCGATCATGATGCCGAACGGGATGAAGAACGGCATGCACCCCCGGAATACCGTCACCACGTCGAGCGACTTGTCGATCCCCGACGTGATGAAGGCGTTGACCCCGACCGGTGGCGTGATGGCGCCGATGGTCGTCACGAGCGTGAGGACGATCGTCACCCAGACGAGGTCGTAGCCGAGACCGGTGAGGACCGGGAACAGCAGAGGGATGCTGATGACGAGGAATCCGAGCGCGTCCATCAGCGCGCCGCCGATCAGGTAGATCGCGATGATGATGAGCGCGACGATCACCGGCGACACCGGTAGGTCGGCCACCCAGGCGGCCAGGTCGAACGGGACGCGGCTGAGCGCGAGGAACCGGCCGAAGACGATGGCGGAGGCGACCAGCAGGATGACCATCGCGGACATCCGCAGGGTCTCGATCACGCACTGCCAGAACAGCTTCAGCCCCAGGCTCCTCGTGACGACGCCGATGACGATCGCCCCGAAGGCGCCGACCGCGGCCGCCTCGGTGGGCGTGAACAGGCCGATGAACATGCCGACGATGGCGACGGTGAAGAGGATTCCGACCTCGATCGCTCCCGAGAGCGACCGGAAGCGCTCGCCCCATGTGGCCTTCGGGCCCGCGGGTCCCAGCTTCGGGTTGAGGAGCGAGAGGAGGAAGACCGTGCCGAGCAGCGCGACGCCGGTGAGGATCCCCGGCAGGAGCGCGGCGCCGAACAGGGTCGTGATCGACTGCTCCGACTGCACGGCGATGATGATGAGGGCGGTCGAGGGCGGGATGAGGATGCCGAGCGTGCCGCCCACTGCCACGGCGCCGCCGGCCAGCCGCGGGTCGTAGTTGTACTTCTTCATCTCCGGCAGGGCGACGGACCCCATGGTGGCGGTGGCCGCCGAGTTGGATCCCGACACGGCCGAGAAGCCGATGCTGGCGAGGATGGTGGTTGCCGCGACGCCCCCGGGGAAATGTCCGACCCACGTGTACGCGGCGTCGAAGAGTTTCGAGCTCATTCCCGTTCTGAAGATGATCTGCCCCATGAGGATGAACAGGGGGACGACCGCCATCGTGTACGACGAGAACTGTCGATAAAGATCGGAGGCGAGGAGCTGGAGCGCCGCGTCCTGATTCGTCAGCGAGATTGCGCCGAAGAATCCGACCCCGAGCATGGCGAACGAGACCGGGAGCCTGAGGAAGAGCACGCCGAGGAGAATGACGATGCCGAGAATGGCAATGGTTGTGGAACTCACGTGAGGACTCCTAGAGGGCAGGCGGCGGTGCGGGCGTGGGCCGGGCCGGACATCACCAGATGTCGAGCTCCGGGCGGCGGTCGCGCCACGCCCGGACGATGCGGCCCAGGTCGCCGACCAGGGCGAGCACGAGGCCGGCGAACCCGATGACGAGGACCCACACGATGGTTCCGATCGGGATCTTCAGCATGTCGGTCGCGGAGCCGGAGGCGGACATGTTCGCCCCGTAGATCTGCAGCGCCAGGACGGTCTGAACGATGAGGACGATGGACGCGACGGTGACGATCGCCCCGACCACCAGCTGCACCTTCTTGGGCAGGCGCACGGTGACGATGTCGATGGCCACGTGCGCCTTGTACACCTGGGCCTCGCCGAGCGAGAGCGCGCCGACCGCGACGGCGCAGAGCGAGACCAGCTCGTACGTGCCGGACAGCGGCTGCCCGAACAGGCGGAGCGCGAAGTTCCCCATGAGGACGGCGAGCATCGCCACCAGGCCGACTCCCGCGAGCCACGCGAGGACCCGGTTGACCCGCTCCGTCACCAGGATGAACGGCTGCACCGATCAGCCCTCGCCGAGCTCGGCGGAGTGCTCGTCGGCCAGCTCGCGCATCCGGTCGAGGACCTCCTGCGCGTCGAAGTCGGCGCCCGAGTGGGCGGTGACCCAGTCGCCGGCCAGGGACTCCATCGTGGTGTCCCACTCGGCCGCCTCGTCCTCGGGGACCTCGAGGATCTCCACGCCGTGCTCGTCCTGGGCGAACTCCAGCGCGCCGGCGACGTTCTCGCCGTCGTGGAGCTCGGAGGCGAACTGGCTCATCTCCTCGCGCAGCTCGAGGATCGTGTCCTGGACGTCCTGCGGGAGGGCCTCGAAGGCGTCGCGGTCCATGACGGCGACGAAGCTGTTCGAGACGCCGAACGGGTAGTCGGTGACGTAGTCGACGAGCTCGGCGAGCGAGAAGTCCCGCATGACCTCGCGGGAGGAGATGTAGCCGTCGATGACACCGGTCTGCAGGTTCTCCGCGACGTCCGCCATGGACAGGCCGACCGGGTTCGCGCCGAACGCCTCGAGGGTGGGCACGGCGGCGCCGGCGCTGCGCAGGCTCACGCCCTGGAACGCGGCAGCGGAGTCGATCGCCTGCTCGGACTGGATGTAGGCGGGCTCAGTGGTGAAGGCCGTGATGATCACGTAGTCGGAGAACTCCTCCGGCTCGTACTCGAGCAGGAGGTCGAGGAACGTCGCGCTGGCGACCTGGGAGTTCTCGATGCCGATCGGCTGGTTGATGACCGAGGAGAACGGGAACCGCTCGGTGTCGTAGGCGGGCGAGTCGAGGCCGACGTCGACGACGCCCTGGCTCACGCCGTCGTAGATGTCGCCCGCGCTCAGGAGAGTGCCGCCGGGGAACGTCTCGACGGTGACCTGGCCGTCGGTGCGCTCGTTCAGCTGGGCCGCCCACTCCTCCATCTGGACCGCCGGGAAGGAGGCGGCCGGCGCGAAGAAGGCGTAGCTCAGCGTGATGTCGCCACCTCCCTCGCCGTCGGAGCCGGCCTCGCCGCCGCCACCGCCGCTGCCGGTGCAGGCGGCGAGGACGAGCGCGGCGGCGGCTGCCGTGGTGAGCGTGGGGATGAGGGTGTGTCGCTTCATGGGGACCTCCGGGTGGTCATCCGCACGACGTCGTGCGGTGGTTGTCGAAGTTAGTGGCGAGCCGTTTGCGGGGTTGTGACCCGTACGGGTACAAACCCCGACCTGTTTTTGAAAGAACCGCGTTCTCGGCCGTCAGTGGCCGAGGAAGTCCTGCTCGGCCCACGGCCCGACGATGTCGGGGTCGATCCGCGCGTCGACCAGGAAGACGCCGCGGGGGTCGGCGCACCACCGCGCGAACGGCTCGAGGTCGACCTCTCCGCGGACGACCGTCGAGGCGATGCCGAGGGACTGCGCCACCGCGGCGAAGTCGGTCTCGGGGAACTGGACGAGCTCCATGCCGCTGCCGAGGCCGCGGAAGTGGTGGACCTCGGCCCCGTAGGCGGCATCGTTGTAGACGACGACGGCGACCGGCGAGCCGATCCGCACGAGCGTCTCGAGCTCGGGCAGGGACATGAGCAGGCCGCCGTCCCCCGCAGCGAGCACCGTCAGCCTGTCCGGACGGGCGGCCGCGGCGCCGATCGCCGCCCCGATGCCGAGCCCGATCGACTGGAACCCGGCGCTGGAGAAGACGAAGCCGGCCGGGTCCGGGACGCGCAGCCCGCGGACGGGCCAGCCGATGAAGTGCCCGCCGTCGACGACGAGGGTGCGCTCGGCGGGCAGGATCGCATCGAGCGCGTGGGTGAGGCGTCCCGGATGGCAGCGGCCCTCCGCCGCGCTGGCGGGCGCGCCGCCGTCGGCCGGCCGCACCTCGGGGTCGTCCATGCCGGCCAGGTCTCCGGAGGCGACCGGCGCGCGGTTTGCACCAGCGCCCGCACCCGCGTCCCCCTGCCCAGAACGCGAGGCAAGCTCACGCAGGACGGCGAGCACCGTCTCGCGGACGTCCCCGAGGACACCCAGGTCGACGTGGCCGTTGAGGCCGAGGTGCGAGGCGTCGTCGTCGACCTGGATGACGACCGGGTCCTGCGCGAAGATCGTGTCGCCCCGGGTGGTCCAGGTCGTCAGCGAGGCGCCGAGCGCGAGGACGAGGTCCGCGCCCTCGAGGGCGCGGACGGCCGGCGGGAAGGAGAAGCCGCCGGCGATGCCGACGTCGGCCGGGTGCCCGTCGAACATGCCCTTGGCGAGCGCCGTGGTCGCGATCGTCGCGCCGAGCCGGTCGGCGAGCTCGGCGACGGCATCGCGCGCCCCGGAGAGCCAGGCGCCGCGTCCCGCGACGATGACCGGCGAGCGCGCGCCGAGGAGGTGGTCGACGACCCGCCCGACGACGTCGCCGGCCGGGACCGTCCGCGGCACCACGTCCTCGGGTCCGGGGCCGTGTGTCGGCTCCCGGTCCTCGGCGGGCCCGTCGACGATGCCCCGCTGGAGGTCCAGCGGCATGTCGAGGACGACCGGGCGGCGCTCGACGAGTGCGCGCCGGTGGGCGCGCCGGACGTCGTCGGCGGCCGTGTCGGCCCCGTGGATCCGCTCGGCGATGCCGCCGGCCGCCTCGACGAGTCGGGCCTGGTCGATGAAGAAGTTGGACCGCCAGGCGCCGGCGGAGGTGGCCCCGGCGATGACGACCAGGGGCGAGCGGGCCTTCGCCGCGTCGGCGAGCGCCGTCAGGGTGTTCGTGAGCCCGGGCCCCTGGTGGACGGTGCAGACGGCGAGCGTCCCGCTCGCGCGCCAGTGGGCGTCGGCCGCGCCGGTGGCGGCGGCCTCGTGCCGGGTGCCGACGAACGTGGCGCCGGCCCGCACGAGCGCGTCGGTCGCCTCGAAGTTTCCGCTGCCGACGACGCCGAACACCCGGGTCACCCCGAGGTCGGCGAGCGTCTGCCCGATCACCTCCGAGACGAGGGTCCTCACCTGCGTGTGCATCAGTGTCTCCGTCCGGCGTCCGTGTTGATGACGATCCCCGTGACGACCCCCGACTGGGCGGGGTCCGCGAGGTAGGCGTACGCGCCGGCGTGGTCCGCCGGCGAGGGGGTGAGGCCGAGGAGGTTGCCCTCGGCGATGCGCTGGTCGCGGCCGACGACCTGGTCGGCCGTCCCGCGCTGGTCGAGAGCGGCAAGCCCGCCGAACCGCGTGCCAGTCGTCCCGCCCGGGGCGACGCCGTTGACGCGCACGTCCGGGGCGAGGTCGGCGGCGAGGTGCTCGACCACGCCGCGCAGCGCCCACTTCGAGCTGCCGTAGAGGACGCCCCCGCCCACGGGGTGGAAGGCGGACTCCGAGAGGGTGAGGGTGATCGACCCCCGCCGCTTCCTCAGGGCCGGGTAGGCGGCGTTGACCGCGAGCAGCGTGGTGAGCACGTTGGCCCGCCAGATCTCCCCGGCGGCCCGTTCGAGGTCCGCCGGGTCGAGCTCGCGGACCGACGCGTACTGGTCGAAGACGCCGACGCAGCACGTGAGGTGGTCGAGCCCACCGTCGCGGCTCGCGGTCTCCACCGCGCTCGCGACGGTCGCGGCGTCGGCGGCGTCGCCGACGACGACCTGGACGGCGTCGCCGAACGCGTCGCGCAGCTCCGCCGCGCGCACGTCGGACCGTTCGAGGACGGTCACGCGGGCGCCGTCGGCGACGTACCGCGTCGTGACGCCCAGGCCGATGCCGGACCCGCCGCCCGTGACCAGGACGGCCGGTCCGGCGTCGGGCCCGGTCATGCGCCCGGGTTCCGGGCCAGCAGGCCGGTGATGAACTCCGGCTCCTGGTAGCTCAGGCAGTCCAGCGCCACCGCGTCGTAGCGGATGGCTGTCCCGCGCTTGGGCGACCAGATCTCGAGCCGGACCCCGTTGCGGGTCTCCACCTTGCGGACGACGACGTCGGCGAACTCGTTCGCGATGACGATCGGGCCCTCGTTCCCGCCGTCGTGCGGGTACTGCAGGACCTCGCCCGTCTCCGGGTTCTCGGCGCTCGGTGCGCCGGTGTTCTCGCTCATGTCTCTCCTCCCCTCAGATGAAGATCGAGAGGTTGTGTGCGTTGATCACCGACTGGTCGATGACGGCCCAGCGGCGGGCGATCTCGAAGCTGTCCCCGGTCCGCCGGACGGTGTCCGTGCGGGCGACCGAGTACAGGTTCGGGTCCGGGCTGTCGCCGCGGCTGCGGTAGATGAGGCAGTTGGACTTCACGACGTACTCGCCGTCCGCCTCGCCGGCGTCGACGACGATCCCAGTGATGTAGTGGCGGGTCCGCGACGGCGGCTGCTCGGCCCAGGCGAAGTCCGTCTCGAGCCGCTCGACCCGGATCGTGAGGGTCTGCTTGTCGTCGTCGAAGATCCTCGCCGTCGGCGAGACCTCCCACTCCGCGAGGCCCTCGCGGGTCACGCGCAGCGGGACCTCGTAGCGGATGTCGTCGGCCAGGTACTCCAGCCAGTCCCGGAAGCGCCGCTCGTCGAGGGCGAGCGCCTCCCGGTTGAGGAAGTCCTGGATCGCGAAGTGGACGTCTGCCCCGACGGCCTGGGTGACCGGCGCGCTCACTTCGACCACGCCTTCCCGGTGAGGTAGTCCGACCAGCGGCTCCACAGGTTCCGGAAGTTCGTGTCGTTCACGTAGGGCGTAACGACGTGCCCCGGCCCCGCGAACTCCGGGTCCGGCTCGGACTCCATCCCCATGATGTACGGGAACTGGACGCCCCGGTCGCGCACGATCGACGACTTCGCGGAGCGGGTGACCCGCGCCCAGTTCTCGAGGTCGTCCTGCTCGAACGTGCCGGCCTGCGCGAACGCGAGCGTGTAGCAGCGGTAGGCCTCGTCCTTGTACTCCTGGGGCGCGTCCTTGGGGACGAGGCACCACGAGTACATCTCCGTCTTGCCCGGGCCGATCGGGTGGTAGAGCCGCATGGTCGTGAACCGGACCCCGGCCTCGCCGGGGACCAGGCTGAACGGCTGCATGAGGAAGGAGAGGTTCGGGAAGACCGTCCCGACGCCGGTGCGGACCTGGGAGAAGACCTCGATCTGCTCGTCGGTCCACGCCTCCTTCATGCTCGCGACGACCTCGTCCGGGAAGCCGGCGAACGGTGGGAAGTTCGGCGAGTGGCCGAGCCCGATGCCGTGCCCCTTGCCCGGGATGCTGGCCGCCCAGCCCTGGGAGTGCGTCGACCCCGAGGACGGGAAGTAGCCCAGGTTGAAGCCGAACTGGTGGGCGACGGGCGTGTGGTACCCGTCCCCCGCGAAGTTCTCCGCGGCGATCTTCCAGTCCGTCTCGGTGATCCAGTGGTCCGGCGGACCGTGGACCTCGCTCCCGGCGTTCCCCTGCTTGAGGAAGAAGTCCAGGTAGAACGTGAAGTCGCCGAGGTAGTCGGTGAGCGGCTCGGCGTCGGGGTCCAGCGTCCCGAAGACGAGGCCGGCGTAGGTCTCCGTGCGCACCGGGAGCAGGCCCCAGTCCTTGCGCTTGAGCCGGCCCTCGTACCCCTCCTTCATGTAGGGGACGCCGATGAGCTCCCCGGAGTTCTTGTAGACCCAGCCGTGGTACGAGCACCGGAAGTGGGACGCGTTGCCCATCTCCGACTTGCACATCATGTTGCCGCGGTGGCGGCACATGTTGAAGCTCGCGTGGATCTCGCCCTTCTCGTCCCGCGCCACGATGATGTTGTTGTTCCCGATGTACCGGGTGACGTAGTCACCGTTCTTCGGGATTTCCGTCTCGTGGGCGAGGAAGCACCAGGCCTTGAGGAAGACTCGGTCCTGCTCGAGGTCGAAGATCCGCTGGTCGTTGTAGACGTAGGCGGGCAGTCGCCCCTCGGGGACGCCCTCGCCGATCTTCTCGAGGACCTCCTCGATCCCCGCGCCGACAGGTTCTGCGGTCACGTCGTCACCTACTTGGAGGGCTGGTTCGTCAGCGGGACACCGAGCTTCTCCTCGATCTCCTTGCCGATCTGGAGGTAGCGCTTGACGTGCTCCTCGGTGGTACGCACGTGCTCTTCGGGGACGAAGTCGTCCGTGTAGGGCACGCGGCTCTCGCCGACGTTCATGTAGCCGGCGCCGTTGACGCGGATCTTCTCCAGCTGGATGTTGTACTTCGCGAACTCGAAGAAGTCCTGGCCGACGATGAAGGGCTCGTGCGCCCAGCGCAGACGCTCGGTGAGCCAGCGGGCGTCCTCGGTGCGGCCCTGCTGGAGGGCGTCGCGCAGGGCGAGGACGGGGCCGGGGCCCATGGCCGTCGTCGAGGACCAGGCCATGCCGACGAGCTCCTCGCCGTACATCTCCCAGGCCGGGAACCAGTCGGTCTCGATCGGCATGAGCGGGAAGTGCGTGCCGGTGTGCGCCATGTCGTTGTGGTACCGGAATCCCACCGACGCGCCGCCGGCGTACTTCACGGCGACGACCTGCGGGAGGTCGACGAGCGTCTTGTACACGGAGCGGGGGATGATCCCGCCGAAGGCGGCGGTGTTGTCGTAGACGACGACCGCGAGCTCGGGGACCGCCTCGGTGACGTCCCGGTAGAACTTCTCCATGACCGGGGCGACCATGTTGCCCCACATCGGGCGGCCCAGCAGGGTGCCCGTGGCGCCGAGGTCGGCGAGGTACTTCATGCGCGAGATGGTGTCGCGGGTGCTCAGCGTGGTGGCGCCGACGAAGATCGGCACGTTGTCGTTCTCCGCCTTGGCGGTCTCGACGACGGCCTGCGCGAAGGTCTTCCACTCGTCGAGGGTCAGGGTGGCCATCTCGCCGAGGGTGCCGTTCGTGGCGATGGCGTCGACGCCGTCGCGGATGAGGTTGGCGATCATCCGCTGGGTCTCGTCGACGTCGATCGTGTCGACGGCGTCGACGGCGGAGGCGCCCGGCAAAGAAGGGGTGGGCGGGTAGGCCATGACGCCCTTGAGGTCGGCGCCGGTCACCTTGGGAAGCTTGCTCACGTGTACTCCTTGGTCGTGCGCGGAAGCGCGCGGATGTGTTGCGGGTGTCGTGCTTGTGCGAAGAGGGAACGGGTCTAGAGGCGGGCGGCGGCCACGGCCGTGCCGGTCAGCCACTCGGGCACCGGCTCGTACACGAGGACGTCGAACGGGGCGCCGTCCACGGCGCCGGCCGCGACGATCCAGGTGCGGATCTCGTGCGCGCCGTTGCCGGCGGCGTCGATGTCCTCGGGCGAGTAGGAGGTGAGGCGCTCGGGCTCGCCGCTCTCCATGCGGGCGATGAAGTCCTGGTCGAACTCGACGTTGACCTGGCCGGACTCGGGCAGGCCCACCCAGTGCGAGAGCCCGCCGGTGCCGACGACGACGACCCGCTGCACCTCGCTCTGCGACTCGACCGCGTCCTTGATCATCCGGCCGAAGTGGTAGCTGCGGCGCGCGGTCGGCCAGGGCGGGTTGACGCCGTTGACGATGATCGGGACGAGCGGGTACTTCGACTCGGGGTCGATGAGCTTGAACGGGACGCAGAAGTTCTCGTCGAAGGCGAGGCCGCCCTCCACGAGCGCGGGGTCGAAGTCCGCCGTCAGCGCGTGCTCGTAGATGTGCCGGCCGAGACGCCCGTTGCCGGGGTAGTCGTGCTGCTCGACCTTGAGGAACTCGCCCATCTCCTTGGTCACCGGGCCGAGGTAGCTGTCGGCGGTGGCGATCGCGAAGGCCGGCAGGTTGCCGAAGCTGAAGTTGGTGAAGTGCTCGACCGACACCGCCACGATGGCGTCCGGATTCAGCTCGTCGATACGCCGGCGGATCTCGTCGTAGGCGGCGTAGACCTTCTCGGCCTTCGTCTGGTCCGGACGCTCCGGCCAGCCGGTGATGCCGGGCGAGTGCGAGGCCGTGAACGCCCCGACGATGCGGCCGTTGTTCGCAGTCATGACAGCTCCTTCTCGCCACGGATCTGGGCGTAGTAGTCGGCACGGTCCACCTGGAGCTGGATCGCGCAGAAGTAGATGAGATACGGGTTGTAGCCGAGCTCGTGCAGCGCCTTGAAGTCGAGCTCCTTCAGCGCCCGGCGGTCCTCGCCGGTGACGCCGTACTCGTCCAGCACCTCGTCCGGCGCGGCCTGGAACCGCTCGTTGACCGCGGGGACATTGCGGATGTCCCACAGGAGCTTGTGCATGTTGTACATCCCGCTCACCTTCCTCGTTCGCCCTCGAACTCGTCGGCCGAGCTCTCGGTTCTCGCGCGGCCTGCGGCGGCGGCGATCCGGTCTCCTGCTCGGTGTTCTCGACAGTAGGTCGGGTGCGACGGCCGCCACAGTCACCCCTTTGGGTGCATTCCGGTCCGCGTGGGGCGGGTGGTGGGTCCAGGTCTCCCGTTCGGCCGGCTCGATGGGCAGGCTTGACGGGCCGGCTCGGTCGGCCCGTTCAGTCGGCGGAGGTGGGGCCGGCGGCGATCCGGCGGTCCCTGCCCACGACGAGCCCCACCAGGAGCTGGGCCGCGGCCATCGCGCCGATGAGCCAGAGCACCTGCGGGCCGGGCGCCGTGAGGTCGCGCAGGGCGCTCGCCGCCAGGAGCGTGAGCACGACCCCCGAGTACGCGACCGACTGGGCCATCGCCGAGAGCCGGCCCGCAGCCACGGACCCGCCGGTGCGCAGGCTGATGAGGCTGAGCGAGAGCACCATCGAGCCCCCGCAGGACGTCCCGAGCAGGGCCACCCACAGCAGCTCCGCCCCGGGAAGGACCACGAGCCCGACGAGCGGCAGCGGGACGAGGACGGGCAGCAGGACTGCGACGAACCGCTGGTCGCCGCCCACCTGCATGAGCCTCGGCGTCCCGAAGGTCGCCACGAGGCTGAACATCATGAGCCAGAAGATCTGCCAGCCCGCCTGGGTCTCGGAGAACCCGAGGTCGACGGAGACGCTGGGCACCCACGTGATCGTCAGGTAGAAGACGCAGGCCTGCAGCAGGAAGTACGTCGCGACCTGCCACCCGACGGCGGAGCGCCACGGGGAGGGCGCGTCACCCGGGTGGTGCGTGGCCACGTCGTCGGCGGGTCCTCCCGCGGGCTCGTCGTCGGGCGCCCGGCCGGCCGTCGCGACTGCAGGGTCCGGCCCGCCACGGCGCCTCTCCCCCCGGATCCTCGGGAGCCAGACGACGAGCGCCACGATCGCCGGGGCGACCCACACCCCGAGCGCGACCTGCCAGGAGCCCGTCCGCTCGTGCAGCGGGACGACGAGCCCGGCGGCGAGCGCCGCGACGACCGTCTGGACCGCCATGTACGCGCCGGTGACGCCCGGCGCGTGATCGGGGAAGAACCGTTTGGTGAGGACCGGGACGAGCACGTTGCCGACGGCGATGCCAGCGGCCAGCACGGCCGTGCCGGCGAGGAGCAGCACCGCGGAGCTGCTGGACGTTCGGAGCAACGACCCGGCGACGATGACCGCCAGGCCGAGGACGACCGTGCGCTCGACCCCGAGCCGGGTGGAGATCGCGTGGACGAACGGGGAGACCACGGCGAAGCCGAGCACCGGCAGCGCGGTGAGCACGCCGAGCGCCTCGGGCCCCGCCCCGGTCTCGGCCTCGAGGGTGGAGAGCAGCGGGCCGACGGGCGTGACGAGCGCCCGCAGCGTCGACGCCGCGAGCAGGATCCCGACGAGCGCGGAGACCAGGTGCGACCGGGGCTTCCCGGGCCGGGTTCTCCGGGGCCGGGACTTCCCGGACCGGGTCTGCCTCGGTGGGGTCTTCCCGGCGCCCGTGCCGGGCGCGTGCAGTGGCGACCGGACGGCCGGCGGGCGTGCGCCGTCGTCGGGGGCCGCGGGTGTCACTCCTCGGGGTCGTCCGCGTGGACGCTGAGCACGGCGCAGGGCGCGGACATGAGGATCTTCTGCGCGTTGGAGCCCATGAGGAGCTTGCCGACCAGCGAGCGCCGGCGCAGGCCGATGACCACCAGCTGCGCACCGGTCTCCGTGGCCACGGCGACGACGTCCTCGCCGGGGTCGTCGCCCCGCTTCTCGAGCGCGGGGTCGGATCCCCGGGCGCTGCGCGTGGTCGAGTACCTGAGCGCCTCGTGCTCGATACCGACGTCGTCGAGGTGGGCCTCGATGACGGCGAGCTCCTCCGCCAGGGCGGCGTCCTGGTCCTGCGTGAACTGGCTGTCGGCCGAGTCCGAGTGGACGACGACGAGCTTGACGCCCCGTAGCTCGGCCTCGCGCGCCGCGCGCCGGAGCGCTGCGCGCCCCACATCGGTCGGGGTGTATCCGACGACGACTGTCATGGTGGCTCCTTCGCCCGGCGTCGTCGGGCGGCATGCCCGCGACGCTGCTTCTCCCGGCCCGGTGCCGGGCCGGTATGGATCAGTAGGTGATCAGTACGGGAACTGACGGCGTCCCCGGTTGACGGAGATCCACTTCATCTCGGTGAACTCGTCCAGGCTCCACTGGCCGTTGAGCCGGCCGAACCCGGACTGCTTCGAGCCGCCGAAGGCGATGATCGGCTCGTCGTGGATCGACGCGTCGTTGATGTGGATCATCCCGGTCTCGACACGGCGGGCGATGCGCATGCCGCGCTCGATGTCGGCGGTGTGGACGGCGCCCGACAGGCCGAAGTCGGAGTCGTTCGCGAGCCGGACGGCGTCGTCGTCGGTCTCGAACTCCTCGAGGATCACGACCGGGCCGAACATCTCCACGCGGAAGACCTCGGAGTCCGTGGCGACGTCCGTGAGGACGGTCGGGTGGACGAGGTTGCCGTCGACCTCGCCCTTGACGAGCGGGCGTGCCCCGCCGTCGAGCGCCCGGCTGACGAGCCCCTCGAGGTTCGCCGCCTGCCGACCGTTGATGACGGGGCCGATGATCGTGTCCTCGGCCGCCGGGTCGCCCACCTTCAGCGACTCGACCTTGGCGACGTACCGCTTCTCGAACTCCTCGCGCACGCCCTTCTGGACGAAGACGCGGTTGGCAGACATGCAGATCTGTCCCTGGTGGGTGAACCGGGAGAACACGGCGGCGTCGACGGCGAGCTCGAGGTCGGCGTCGTCGAGGACGATGAACGCGTTGTTCCCGCCAAGCTCGAGGAGCACCTTCTTCAGGTGCCGCCCGGCCACCTCGGCCACGTGCGCGCCGACGCCGTTGGAGCCCGTGAAGACGATGGCCCGCGGCACGGGGTGCTCGACGAAGCCGTCGCCGATGGTGGCGATGTCAGTGAGGACGACGTTGAGCACGCCGGCGGGCAGCCCGGCGGCCTCGAAGATGCGGGCGAGCAGCGTGCCGCCGGTGACGGTCGTGTCCTCGTGCGGCTTGAGAACGACCGCGTTGCCGGCCCCGAGCGCGGTGGCGACGGGCTTCATCGACAGGAAGAACGGGAAGTTGAACGGGCTGACGACGCCGACCACCCCAAGGGGCTCGCGGAACAGGTAGTTCTCACGGTCGGGGATCGGCGAGGGCATGATCTTGCCCTCCATCCGCAGCGGGAAGGTGGCCGCCTCCTTGAGGATGTCGACGACGAGGCCGATCTCGAAGTTCGCCTTCAGCGCGGTCCCGCCGACCTCGGCGCGGATCATCTCGACGATCTCGGACCGGTGCTCCTGCACGTAGGCGACGGCGTTCTCGAAGACCTCGCGCCGGGCGTACGCGTTCCTCTCGCGCCACCCGTGCCGGGCGGTGTCGGCCGCCCGGTAGGCGGCGTCGAGGTCCTCGAGGGAGGCGGCGCGATAGGTCGCCAGGGTGGCGCCGGTGTAGGGGTCAGTGTTCGTGAGGGTGGCCTCGGCGGTGCCGTCCCGCCACTCCCCGCCGATGTACTGCGCGCTGAGCGCCTCGATGGTCAGGTTCGGTGCGGTCGTCGTCGACACGTCTGGCTCCTTTGCCGTCCTTGGGTCGCCCGAGGCGACACTGTCCTCCCTCGCGACGTTATCCCCCGGGCCGCGCCCCGCCCATCACCCGTTCGGGTACCACCCGGTCAGTGGCAGCCGTCCGGCGACTACGGGGTCGGCAGCGGGTAGGCCGGTTGCCGTCCGGCGAGCAGGTCGAGCAGCTGCTCGCCGCTGAGCTCGGCCATTCGCCGGTAGCTCTCCTCGCTGTGCCCCACGTTGTGCATCGTGGCGATCACGTCCGGTCGGTGCAGCAGCGGGTGGTCCGGCGGCGGTGGCTCCTCCTCCCAGACGTCGATGGCGGCGCCCGAGAGTCGGCCGTCGTCCAGGGCCTCGGCCAGCGCACGTTCGTCGACGACGCCGCCCCGCCCGATGCTGATGAGCGCGGCGCCCGGGCGCATGGCCCGGATCGCCTCCGCGCCGATCAGGCCGCAGGTGGCCGGGGTGAGCGGGACCTGGACGCTGATCACGTCGGAGAGGGCAAGCAGCTCGGACATGGTCACGGGCTCGACGCCGGGGGTACGGCCCGCGGCCGACGACGTCGAGACCATTCGGCAGCCCCAGCTCCCGAGCCGCTCGGCGATCGCCGAGCCGATCCGGCCGAGCCCTACGAGACCGATGGTGCGGCCCGAGACGAGTCCGCCGACGCCGGGCGGTCGCGTGCCGGCCACCAGCGCGGCCTCCTTCTCCTTGATCCGGTGCACGAGCGCGACGACGAGCCCGACGGCCGCCTCGGCCATGCCGACGTAGTTCTCGGGGAACGCCCCGTGCGCAACCGGGATCCCTCGCTCCGCAAGGGTCTGGAGCGGGAGCTGGTCGGTCCCGATGACCGGGCTCACCACCGCCCGCAGCCTCGGGGCGCGGCCAACCTCGTCCGCGGTCAGGGGCCGCGCCGCCGGCACGACGGCGCCGACCGCACCCGCAAGAAGTTCGTCGTCGACGGGACCCGGAGGCATCACCCGCCAGCCGTACCCCACTGCCTCGACGGCGTCACGCAGGGTGGCGTTGTCGGCCTGCCTCCCGGCGAGCAGGACCCAGCCCGGCTCGTCGCGATCATCCATGGTGCGCCTCCTCGCCGTCAGGCTAGGCACGTCGTCGGGGTGTCCCTATCGCCCCGACGGGTACTTCCCGTCCGTCCCCGCCGCGGGAGAGGACTCCTCCCGGCCGATCGGGCACCCTGCAGGTATGCGACCGACCGACCGCGCCCGGCCCGGGCTCCCCGACCTTCGGGCGGCCCTGTACGTCGCGCTGGCCTCGGCGTGCGGCTTCGGCGCGTTCTACGGCCTCTACACGGCCGCGCCCGTGACGCTCGACGGCGGCGAGGACTCCACCGGGGCGCGTACCGCGGTCTTCATGGCCTGCGTTATCGCCGCCCAGCCCCTCGTCCCGCTCGCCGGCCGGTGGCTACGCATCCGCTCCCGGGCGGTCGGGGGCGCACTCGCGGCGATGGCCGCGGGCTTCGCGGCTCTTCCGCTCGCAGGCAGCTGGCCCGGGCTGGTCGCCGTCGGGGCGGGGTTCGGGGTCTTCGTCGTCACGAGCGCCGCCTGGGTGCGCGAGCTCGCCGACGCGCGCACCGCCGGCCGGGCGCTCGGACTGTTCGGGCTCGGTTCGGCGATCGGCGCGACCGTCGCCGCGCCCGCGGCCCTCGCCCTCGACGCGGCGTCCGGCCTTCCCGGCGTGGCGGCCGGCGGAGCGGTCCTCACGGCACTCGGCATCCTCCCCGTGGTGGCGGCGCAGCGCGTCGCCACGCGGAGTCGGCCCGTCACGGCGTTGGGGACACGCACAGCCGATGTCAACGGGCCGACCGGCAGCGATGCCCCACAAGTCGCCAACACCGACGACGCCGCACCCGCCCCCGCCGGAGATCGGGTCGGGGCACGCCGGCGACCAACGCTCCTGGCCCAGGTCCTACCGACGGTCGCCGTGCACGGTCTCGCCGTCCTCGCCTACGGCCTCGTGCTGTCGTCGGCCGGAGCGCTCGGCAACGTCTCGTCAGGGACCCTCGCCGTCGTCGCCGCGTTCGGCATCCAGGGCGCGGTCGCCGTGGGACGCCCGGTTGCCGGCTGGGCGAGCGACCGATTCTCGGGGGCAGGCGTACTTCTCGTCGCGGCAGTCGGGGTCGTGGTATCGATGACATGGGTGGTCCTGGACCCCGACCCGGTGCGCTTCGCCGTCGCGGCCACCTGCGTCGGGGCGGCCTCCGGCGCGGTACAGACCGCCGCGCTCACGCTGATGATGCGCCACGCGCACACGCCGCAGCACGCCGAGCGGGTCAGCCTGGCGTGGAACCTCGTCTTCGACATCGCCCTGGGGATCGCCGCGGCGCTCACCGCCCGCATCGTCCTCATCTGATCGTCGCGGGCCACCCGCCCCGCATCCCGGCCGAACCTCCCCCAGCCCGCACCGCCCCGTAACTTGTGGGACCCAATCGGCACCTCCCGCGCCGAAAACCTCCCAGTTGGGTCCCACCAGTCGGGTCCCGGCCGGCGACCCGTAACTTGTGGGACCCAATCGGCACCTTTCGCGCCGAAAACCTGCCAGATGGGTCCCACCAGTCGGGTCCCGGCCGGCGACCCGTAACTTGTGGGACCCAATCGGCACCTTTCGCGCCGAAAACCTGCCAGATGGGTCCCACCAGTCGGGTCCCGGCCGGCGACCCGTAACTTGTGGGACCCAATCGGCACCTCCCGCGCCGAAAACCTGCCAGATGGGTCCCACCAGTCAGACCTTCTGCCGAGTTCGTGCTGCAGCCTCGAGTGAGTGCCGGACGAGGCCCGAACTCGGGGTCGCCGGCACGAACTCGACGGTGGGATGCACGAGCGCGCCGCGCACCATCCGCCCCCGCCACACACTCCACCCACCACCCCACACAACAACGCCGCCCCCGGCACCCACATGAAGTGGGCGCCGGGGGCGGCGTCGAGCTGTCGAGCTCGGGGGCGTCAGGCCTCCGGGACGACGTTGACCACGAGGCTCGCGGCGACGTCGTCGTGCAGGCGGACCTGGACGCGGTGCTCGCCGAGCGACTTGATCGGGGACGCGATCTCGATCTTGCGACGGTCGATCTGCGGGCCGCCGTCGGCGGCAACGGCCGACGCGATGTCCGCGGACGAGACGGCGCCGAACAGGCGGCCGGACTCGCCGGCCTTGACGGCCACCGAGACCGGACCGGACTGCAGGCGGTCGCGCAGGGCCTGCGCGTCCTCGACCGTCGCGATCGCGCGCGTGCGGCGCGCGGACGTCATCTGGTCGACCTGCTTCTGGCCACCCTTGGTCCACTTGGTCGCGAGACCGCGGGGCACCAGGTAGTTGCGCGCGTAGCCGTCCTTGACCTCGACCACGTCACCCGCGGCACCGAGGCCGGTGACCTCGTGCGTGAGGATCATCTTCGCCATGGTGATCCTCCTTCTCAGCGGCCGGCGCCGGTGTAGGGGAGCAGGGCCATCTCGCGGGCGTTCTTCACGGCCTTCGCGATAAGTCGCTGCTCCTGGACGGACACGCCGGTCACGCGGCGGGAACGGATCTTTCCGCGGTCCGAGATGAACTTCCGCAGGGTCGCGGTGTCCTTGTAGTCGATGTTTCCGACCTTGACGGCCTTGACGGGGCCGACCTTCTTCTTCGGCTTGCGAAGTACGGGCTTCGCCATGGGTTTCTCCTTGGATCTTCTCCGGCCGGATCCAGGCGTGCTGCCTGGTCGGCCCAAACGTCTGTGTGGTGCGCCGGTCAGTGCCGGCTCGATCGAGTCGCGTCGGTGCCTGGGCGTTCCGCCCGGGCCCGCGGCCTAGAACGGCGGGTCGTTCGGGAACGCGCTGGCGCCCCCGCCCGGGGTCGCCCACGGGTCGTTGGCGCTGCCGCCGGCCGGCGAGTCGTAGCCGCCGGAGTTTCCTCCGAAGCCACCCCCGCCGTTGTTGCCGCCGCCGAAGCCGCCACCGCCGTTGTTGCCGCCGAAGCCGCCGCCTCCGCCGCCACCGCGCTGCGTGCGAGTGACCTTCGCGGTCGCGTACCGCATCGAGGGGCCGATCTCGTCGACCTGCATCTCGACCACGGTGCGCTTCTCGCCCTGCTGCGTCTCGTAGCTGCGCTGGACCATGCGTCCCTGGGCGACGACTCGCATCCCCTTCGTCAGGGACTCGGCCACGTTCTCGGCAGCCTCACGCCAGATCGAGCAGCGCATGAACAGCGTCTCGCCGTCCTTCCACTCGTTCGACTGACGGTCGAACGTGCGGGGGGTGGACGCGATCGTGAAGTTCGCGACGGCCGCGCCCGAGGGCGTGAACCGAAGCTCCGGGTCGGCGGTGAGATTGCCGACGACGGTAATGATCGTCTCGCCTGCCATGGTGACTCCTGTCAGCTACGTGGTCGGTGGTCTGCTCAGGCTGCGTCCGGGCGCAGGAGCTTCGTGCGCAGGACGGCCTCGTTCAGGCCGAGCTGACGGTCGAGCTCCTTGGCGACCTCGGGGGTCGTGGTCATGTCGACCACCGCGTAGATGCCCTCGGACCGCTTGGCGATCTCGTAGGCCAGGCGCCGCTTGCCCCAGATGTCGATCTTGTCCACGGTGCCACCACCGTTCGTGACGACGGCGAGCAGCTTGTCGAGCGACGGGGCGACTGTGCGCTCGTCGACCTCCGGCTCGAGGATGATCATGAGTTCGTAATGCCGCATGGGAATCCCCACCTCCTCTGGACTAGGCGGTCACGGTCCTTCCGTGACAGGAGGGTCATGCGAGGCCTCGGCGTAGATACCGGGGCCAGCCGTCCACGGTACCGGGTTCTGCGGGCCGGCGGCAGGCCCGTCCACAGTGCCGCGGGTCACCCTTGGCGCACCGGCCCGACGACGACGCCGCACCCTCCGCCGCGCCTCACCCTCGCGCGTGGTCGCCCGCCGATGGCGGGCGACCCGACCACCGAACGCATCCAGGCGGCCGCAACCTCAGCGACCGCCGCCCCCGGGGTTCTGCTCGTCCCGGCCGCCGCCGGGCAGCGAGGGCAGGTCGATCGGCGGCCCGTCGTCGTCCTCGGTCGTCGGCTCCTCCGTGGTGGGCTCCTCCGTGGTGGGCTCCTCCGTGGTGGGCTCCTCCGTCGTCGGGGCCTCGGTGGTGGTCTCCTCCTCCGTGGTCTCCTCCTCGGTGGTCTCCTCCTCGGTCGTGGTCTCCTCCTCGGTGGTCTCCTCCTCCGTGGAGGGCTCCTCGGGCGGCGCGACCGGGGGCGCCTGGGTCGTCCTGTCCGGATCTCCCGGAAGGTCGTCGGGGTCCGGGCGCTCGGGCAGGTCGAGGACAGGCATCCCCTCGGTGGCGGCCTGCATGTAGTCGCGCCAGACCTGCGCGGGGTACGTGCCGCCGGCGACCAGGTCCACCCCGCCGAAGCCGGTGAGCTCCTCCTCGGAGCCGTCCTCGCCGATCTGATACATGTTGACGATCGTCGTCAGCTGCGGGATCCAGCCGGCGAACCAGGCGGAGCGGTAGGCGTTCGACGACCCGGTCTTGCCCGCCGCCGGGCGCCCGATCTCGCCGGCAGTCGCGCCGGTCCCGCCGGGCTCGAGGACCGCCTCCATCGCGTAGGTGGCCTCGTCGATGACGGCCTCGTCGAAGATGCGCTCGCCCTCGTCGCCGCCCGTGTAGACGCGGTTGCCCTCGCGGTCGATCACCTCCGCCACGATGTACGGCTCGTGCTGGACCCCGCGGTTCGCGAACGTGTTGTAGGCCCGCGCCGTGTCGAGCGCGGTCGGCGAGGCCGGCCCGAGCACGTTCGACGGCGACGCGATGAGTCCCGGCGTGTCCTCCGGCCAGCCGGCGCGCACCATGACGTCCATCGTGCGGTCCGACCCGATCTGCTCGTTGAGCAGCGCGTACGTCGTGTTGACGGAGTGCGCGGTGGCCTGCCGCAGCGTGATCTGCCCGCGGTTGAGCCCGTCGTAGTTCGAGACCGGGAAGTCGTAGCCCTCGATCTCCATGGGCGAGTACGACGGGAAGGTCTCCTCGAGCGACACCCCGTCCTCGATGGCGGCGATGAGGGCGAAGGGCTTCGCCGTCGAGCCGGCCTGTGCGTGGTCCTGCGTCACCGAGTTGCGACTGCGCTCGAGATAGTCCTCGCCGCCGTACAGGGCGACGATCGCGCCCGACTCCGGGCGGAGCGAGACGAGGCCGACGTAGTTGTTCTCCGGCCGGTCCTCCGGCAGGTTCCCGACGGCGTCGATCGCGGCCTGCTGGCTGCGCTGGTCGATCGTGGTGATGATCCGGTAGCCGCCCGTGTCGACGTCCTCAGGACTGATCCCGGCCTGCGCGGCGAGCTCATCCCGCACCATCGCGAGGAGGTAGCCGTTCTCGCCGGCGAAGGTGTCGTCGGACGCGGGCTCGATCACCTCGGGGAACTCGGCGGAGTCGTGCTCCTCCTGCGTGATCCAGCCGTCCTGCAGCATGAGGTCGAGGACGCGCTCGAACCGCTGCTCGGCCCGCTCGAGGTTGACGGCGGGGTCCCAGCCCGACGGGCTGGGGATGATGCCGGCCAGCAGCGCGGACTCGGACAGCGTGAGGTCGTTCGCGTCGTGCCCGAAGTAGGCGATCGACGCCTCCTGGACGCCGTAGGTGCCGCGGCCGAAGTAGATGGTGTTGAGGTAGTTCTCGAGGATCTCGTCCTTCTCCTGCTCACTGTCGATGCGCAGGGCGAGGATCGTCTCCTCGAACTTGCCGACGTACGAGGTGGTCGTCCCCGTGTAGTACCGCTCGACGTACTGCTGCGTGAGCGTGGACCCGCCCTGGCGCGGCAGGCCCCGGACGTTGTTCCACAGCGCGCGGGCGATGCCTCGCCAGTCCACGCCGGGGTTGTCGTAGAACGTGCGGTCCTCGGACGCGATGACTGCGTTGCCGACGTGGTCGGGCAGCGAGTCGAGCGGCACGGACGTGCGGTCGAACTCCGCGAACCGGCCCATCGTCGTCGAGCCGTCGGCGTAGTAGATGGTCGTGCCCTCGGCGAGCGCGAAGTCGTCCGGCTCCGGGACGCTGATCGAGGCGTAGGCGGCCACGAACAGCCCGGCGACCGCGGCCAGCCCGGCGATGAACAGGCCCGCGGCCCAGAAGAGGATGCGGCGGTAGACGGGCACGCGGTCCGTCTTCGGCGCCTTGGTCCTCGTCCCGCCCTCCCCCGACGACGACGCACGCGCCTTCCCGCGCGCCCCGCCTGAGGCGGGGCTGCTCGCTCGGGGCCGGCGCGGGGTGCCGGAGTTCTCGGTCGCCATGACCGTCAACCTTCCGTCGGGGTATGGAGCCACCAGTATGGGGCGGCGACCCCGTCACGGGCAGGCGGCGTGGTCGATCGCACGTCGACCGTCGCGCGGCGACGTCCCCGGTCGAGACGGGCACTACCCACGCACTACATCTCGTCGAGACACCTCGGTTTCGCAGGGATTGGGCATGCCGAACCCTGTTACCGAGGTGTCTCGACGGGGGTCGGGACCGAGCAGCCCCACCACCACCGCGGCGACGGCCCGGGCAACGGCCCCAGCGGAGGCCCCGTCAGGCCGAGCCCTACCGCTCGCGGTCCCCCAGGATGAACTCCTCCACCGCGGCGCGGGCGGCGATGTCCTCGCGCTGCTCGGGCGGCGACTTCATGAGGTAGGCGCTCGGGGAGAGCAGCGGCCCGCCGATCCCCCGGTCGAGGCCGAGCTTGGAGAGGCGGATCGCGTCGATGATGACGCCGGCGGAGTTCGGCGAGTCCCAGACCTCGAGCTTGTACTCGAGCGCCATCGGGGCATCGCCGAAGCCGCGGCCCTCGAGCCGCACGTACGCCCACTTGCGGTCCGACAGCCAGGCCACGTGGTCGCTCGGGCCGATGTGGATGTCCTCCTCCGGCAGGTGCGCGGCGATGTTGGAGGTGACGGCCTGCGTCTTGGAGATCTTCTTGCTCGTGAGGCGGGAGCGCTCGAGCAAGTTCTCGAAGTCCATGTTGCCGCCGACGTTGAGCTGGAACGTCCGGTCCAGGTGCACGCCGCGCTCCTCGAACAACCGCGCCAGCACCCGGTGCGTGATCGTGGCGCCGACCTGCGACTTCACGTCGTCGCCGACGATCGGCAGCCCGGCGGCCTCGAACTTGGCGGCCCACTCCGGGTTGGAGGCGATGAAGACGGGGAGTGCGTTGACGAACGCGCAGCCGGCGTCGATCGACGCCTGCGCGTAGTGCTCGCCGGCGCTCTGCGACCCGACGGGCAGGTAGGACACGACGACCTCGGCGCCCGACTCCCGCAGCGCCGCCGCGACGTCGACGACCGGCGCGTCCGACTCAGTGATCTCCTGCAGGTAGTACTGCCCGAGCCCGTCGAGCGTCGGCCCGCGCTGCACGGTCACGCCCGTGGCCGTGACCTCGGCGAACGTGAGCGTGTTGTTCTTCGACGCCCCGATCGCGTCGGCGACGTCCGTGCCGACCTTCGCCGCGTCGACGTCGAAGGCCGCCACGATCTCCACGTCGCGCACGTGGATCCCGCCGAGGTCGACGTGCATGAGTCCCGGAACAGTGCCGTCCGGATCGGCGTCCGCGTAGTAGGTCAGACCCTGGACGAGCGCGCTCGCGCAGTTGCCCACCCCGACGATTGCCACCTTGACCATGAGCTCAGTCGTGTCCCTTCACGTCCACGTGCAGCCGACATGCGTCCCCCGACGTCGGCGGTCACCGCACGCCGTCATGCCGCCATCGTCCGTGGGGAGGGCCGCCGTCGGGAATCCTCTGGTCAGCCTATGGCTCCGCGGCGTTACGTCGGTGGACATCCGCGCGACACCCCGCAATCTCGTTGAGACACCTCGTTTCCACGCGCAAAACGCTCTTCCGCGTCCCGATTCGAGGTGTCTCGACGACATCTTCACGATCGGCACGAGGCATCTGGCTGGATTCCGGCAAGCAAGACGGCGCGACCGTCAAGATAACCACAGGCTGTGGAGAGATCGTGCGACGTCGAGCACCCCTCGTCAGCCTGGTCCCATGCCCACCTACCGACCGCCGATGTTTCCTCGGGTCGCCCTCGGAGACACGTCACCCACGGCTCTCCGGGCCGCTCAGTCCCGTGCGACCACCGGGTTCACGGCCGTACGGGCGAGCCACGGTGCGCTGGCGCTCGTGCCGCCCGCGGCCGATCCCTTCGCACACCATGTGAGCACCCACCTGGCCACGGCGTTCGCGGCGAGCAAGCGCACTTCCGCCTTCCATGCGCTGAGTCGAGAGACCGCAGCGTTGTGTCATGGCATCGACATCTACGGGCAGCCGCCGCGCCCCGCACTGACCTCACCGCACCACCTCGGCGCACGGAGCTCTCGCGATTACGTGCGCCATTGTGAGCCTCTTCCCCCGGAGGACGTGATCCTGCTCGACCGCATCCCCTGCACCACGCTCGAGCGCACCGCCGTCGACTGCGCCCGATACCTGCCTCCTCTCCGCGGACTGGTGATCGCGGGTCAGGTGCTCCGCGCCCTCACGCTGGTCACACGGTTCACCCGGGAGGTGTCCGAGCCCGCAGTGGAGCGGGTCCGACGAGAACTGATCGCACGCGTCGCCGCTCTTCCCGCAGGTGCCCGAGGTGCGAGACGGGCACTCACTGTCATCGAGCACGCGAGCGCCTGGACGGAGTCGCCACCGGAAGTGGCTCTCCTCCGCCTCATCCTCGTGTGGGGCCGCCGCGACGTCGTCGCCCAGCAGCTCGTGGTCGCCAACGGACGGCGGTACTTCACCGATCTCGCCCTTCCCGACGGACTGCGGCCCGACGGCAGTCCGCGCTGGGTGCACATCGAGTACGACGGCGAGCTCAAGTACGGACACGGCACCCAGTCGGTGCAGGTCCTCCTCGAGGAGCGTGACCGGGAACGCGCGATCCTCGCGCTCGGGGACTCAATGGTGCGGGTCACCAGCACCTCCCTCCGCTCACCGGAGGGGGTCATCGCCGACATCTCCTCGGCACTCATCGCTCCCGCTCGCCTGCGCCCGGTCACCGGACTCCGGTAGACCGCTCGTCGCGGTGGTCAGCGCCGCGGATCCACCTTCACACGCCGCCGAGACACCTCGATTCGCGAAGGGAATCGCCCAATTGCGTCCCGATTCGAGGTGTCTCGGCGAATGTGTGGCGACAAAGGCAGCGCGCGCCCGCAAACGGCCGGCGTCACTCGGCCTGGGCCGACTCCGGCTGCTGCGCCCACCACTCCAGGAGGGCGGCCTCCGCCTGCTCCGGCTCCATCGGACCGTTGTCCATCCGCAGCGACAGCAGGTGCTGGTAGGCGCGGCCGACCAGCGGCCCGGGGCGGATGCCGAGGAGCTCCATGATCCGGCCGCCGTCGAGGTCGGGGCGGATGGCGTCGAGCTCCTCCTGCTCGGCGAGCTCGGCGATGCGGCGCTCGAGGTCGTCGTAGGCCGCCGACAGCCGGGCGGCCTTGCGGCGGTTGCGGGTAGTGGAGTCGGCGCGCGTGAGCCGGTGCAGCCGCTCGAGCAGCGGCCCGGCGTCGGTGACGTAGCGGCGCACGGCCGAGTCGGTCCACGCTCCCCCGCCGTACCCGTGGAAGCGCAGGTGCAGCTCGACGAGCCGGGAGACGTCCTTGATCGCCTGCTTGTCGAACTTCAGCGCACGCATCCGCTTCGCCGTCATCTTGGCGCCGACCAGCTCGTGATGATGGAAGCTGACCCCGCCGTCGGGCTCGAACCGCCGCGTGGCGGGCTTGCCGACGTCGTGCATGACCGCCGCGAGGCGGAGCGTGAGGTCGGGGCCGGGGACGGGCCCGTCGGGGCCGGTCTCCAGGTCGATGGCCTGGTCGAGGACGGTGAGGGTGTGCTGGTAGACGTCCTTGTGCCGGCCGTGCTCGTCGACGGTCTCGCGCAGCACCGCCAGCTCGGGCAGCACGACGTCCGCGACGCCGGTCTCCACCATCAGCTCCAGCCCCGCCCGCGGGTGGCCGCCGACGAGCAGGCGCTCGATCTCCGCGCGCACGCGCTCGGCCGAGACGATCTCCAGCCGCCCGGCCATGCGCTCCATCGCCTCGCGCACGTCCTGCTCGACGGCGAAGCCCAGCTGGGAGGCGAACCTCGCCGCCCGCATGATGCGCAGGGGATCGTCGTCGAAGGACTGCTCGGCCGTGACCGGGGTGCGCAGGAGGCCGGCCGCGAGGTCGGCGAGCCCGCCGTGCGGGTCGACGAGCTCCAGGCCGGGCAGGCGCACGGCCATGGCGTTGACGGTGAAGTCGCGTCGGGACAGGTCGCCGTCGAGGGAGTCGCCGAAGGCGACGACGGGCTTGCGGGAGCCCACCTCGTACTCGTCGGTCCGGTACGTGGTGATCTCGACGTCGAGCCCGCCCCTGGCGCCACCGATCGTGCCGAACTCGCGGCCCATGTCCCAGGTGGTCGCGCCCCAGTCCTTGAGGATCGCCTCCGTGCGCTCGGGGGTCGCCGAGGTGGTGAGGTCGATGTCCTTCGGGTCCGTGCCGAGGAACGCGTCCCGGACCGGCCCGCCGACGAGGGCGATCTCCTCGCCCGCGGCCACGAACGTCTCGGCGAGCTCCATGACCGGCCTCGGCAGCGCGGCAAGGACCTTCATCGCCTGCACCTGCAGGGCGAGGTCGGGGGTGATGTCGTTCGGCACGGGTCAAGCGTCCCACGGTCGAACCGGCCCGCGCGGGCCACGCGGAGCGGCAACCGCCACACCGGCGCCGCCCCGCGCCGGGCGGCCGTTCGTTCGCGCCGGTCGGGAGCGGGTCCGACCCGTCTGCGAAGAACTCTCATACAGTGGACCGCATGCCTGCCGCCCCGATCCCCCAGCCACGGGCCCCGCGCCCGTTGCGCGTGCGGGCCTCCGGTGTGCGCGGCGGGCGCTCCTCCCGCCTGCCCGTGGTCGACGAGACCTCGGCCGGCGGCGTCATCATCAAGGTCGACGACGGACTCGCCTTCGTGGCCGTCATCGCCCGCCGCAACCGCGGCGGCCGCCTCGAGTGGTGCCTGCCCAAGGGGCACCTCGAGGGCGAGGAGACGGCCGAGCAGGCCGCGGTCCGCGAGATCTCCGAGGAGACCGGCATCGACGGGCAGGTGCTCCGGCACCTCGGCTCCATCGACTACTGGTTCGCCGGCACCGACCGCCGGGTCCACAAGGTCGTGCACCACTACCTGCTGGAGGCCACCGGCGGGTACCTGACCACCGAGAACGATCCGGACCAGGAGGCCGAGCAGGTGGCATGGGTGCGACTGGACAAGGTGGCCTCGCGCCTGGCCTACCCCAACGAGCGACGGGTCGTCGCCACTGCACGGGACGTGCTGGCCGGCCGGGCATGAGGACATCGGCTCCGTGGGGGCGGGGCGCCGGCGCACTACTGGCGCTCGTCCTGCTCGCGCTCACCCCCGGCGGCGCGGCGGCGGCCTCCCCGCACGCGCCCGCGGCCCAGGCGCCCCAGTCACAGGCGCACCAGGCCCAGCACCCGACGCAGCCCGCGACCGCCCTGCCGGCCCCCCGCGCGGAGAACGACGCCGACCTCCCGCCCGTCCGGCTCGACGACGTCACGCCCGAGCGCCTCGAGACCGGCGACGACCTCTCCGTGACCGTCACGCTCACGCCGACCGAAGCGGTCGAGGAGAGCGCCCTCAACCTCATCCTCGATCCGTCGATCGCCATCTCCCGCTCGCAGCTGTTCGCCTGGCAAGCCCAGACCGAGCCGCTCACCGCCGCCCCCGCGACCACCGTGGAGCTCGACGACCCGATCGACGCCGGTGAGTCGGTCACCGTGGAGATCGAGGCCACCGCGGAGGAGCTCGGCCTGAGCGAGACGGCCGACTGGGGCCCGCGCGGGCTGCAGGTGCTGCTGACCTCGGGTGACGAGGTGGTCGGCCAGACCCGCACGGTGATCGTCCTCGGCGAGCCGGAGTCCTACTTCAACCCCCTCCCCGTCAGCCTCGTCGTCCCTGCGACCGCCCAGAGCATCGGGGTCGACGGGCTCTCGCCCGGACTCGGCCCCTCGGCCGGCTCCGACGACGACGGCCAAGGCTCCGCCGACGAGTCGCCCTCCGACGGGGGCGAGCCCCCCGACGACGACGCGCAGGACTCCGCGACGGACGCACCCGGTGCCGGCGATGCAGGCACCACCACGACCGACGAGCCGAGCGGCGACGAGAACCCGACCGACGAGGACGGCGAGGACACCGCGGGGGCCGGCTCCGACGTCGGGCAGGACGGCGACGAGACCGACGGCGACGCGACGAACGTCGACCCGGGCGCCGAGGGCGTCGAGGCCGGGGCGGCCGCCGCGGCCCAGGGCGCGGTCGAGCACCTCGCGGACGGGCTCGCCGGCACCGGGGCGACCCTCGCGCTGGATCCCGTGCTGCTCGAGGGCGCGGCCGGAGGGCAGGACACGCCGCTCGCGGACCTCGCGGCGGACTCCCAGCTCCTGGCGCTGCCGTCCGGGGACGCCGATCTCGCGGCGCTCGCCCACGTCGGGCGCACCGAGCTCGCACGCGAGCTGACGACCCGCGCGGTCGACCGGATCGGCGAGCTGACGGGCCACGTCGTGCCGTCGCTCGCCTGGCCGGCCACGGACTCGCCGGACGCACGGACGGTCGAGCTGGCCGCCGACGTCGACGCCTCGGTCGTCCTGCTGCCCGGGGACGCGCTCGACCCGGAGGTCCCGATCGCCTACACGCCGTCGGGCCGCGCGGACCTCCTCCTGGACCCCGACGCCTCCACGGCCGTCCCGGCCCTCGTGACCGAGGGGCGCCTCGAGGCGGCGCTCGCCGGGACGATGCAGTCGTGGACGGACGACTCCGAGCTGGAGATCAGCCCCGCCCAGGCCTCCCAGCTGGTGCTCGCCGACCTCGCCGTCATCCTGCGCGAGCGCCCGAGCGACCCGCGCCCCCAGGTCCTGTCCTTCGACCGCAGCACGACCCTGGACGCGGACGCCGCGATCGAGCTCGCCGAGGCTCTCGGGGACGCGCCCTGGGTGGAGATGACCGCCCCGGACGAGCTCCTCGCGCTCGAGGACTCCGGGGTCGACCGCGAGCCGCTCCCCGACGAGGTGGTCGGGGCCGGCGAGGTCACCGCCCGCGACCTGCAGGTCGCCGAGGAGGTCGAGGAGTCCGCGGGTGTGGTCCGCACGATGACCGCCACTCCCCCGGCGATCGTGGAGTCCGCGAGCCAGGCGGTGCGGATGGCCGCCTCGGCAGGATGGCGCGACGACCCGACCGCCCGGGACGACCTGCTCCGGGGCTGGCGCGAGTCGCTCAGCTCCGCGACGGGCGCCGTGCACGCGGAGCCGACGTCGCCGATCAACCTCATCGCCGCGAGCGCCGACCTGCCCGTCCACGTCGTCAACGACGGCGACTTCGACGCCCAGGTGTACGTCGTCATCGACCCGGACGACCCGCGCCTCGTCGCCCCCGAACCCGTGCCGCTGACCGTCCCGGCCGGCGGCAGCGCGACGGCGCAGGTCGCCGTCGAGGCGATCGGTTCCGGCGACCTTCCGGTCGCCATCCGCCTGCTGACGTCGGACGGCCGGCAGATCGGCGGCGAGGAGACGATCGTCGTCCGCGTGCGTGCCGGGTGGGAAGGCTACGGCGTGGCGGTCGTCGGCATCCTGCTCGCCGTGCTGTTCGTCGCCGGCCTCGTCAAGCGGATCCGCCGGGGCGTGCGCGTGCCGACCCGCGAGAGGACGCCGGTCATCGCCGGCGACCCGGGCGCACCGACGGAGCACGTCGTCGAGGAGTCGGCCGACTCCGCAGACTCGCCGGATGGGGCGGACACGCCTGACCGGGCGGAGAATTCGCCCGACGTGACGGACACGCTCGACCGGGCGGAGGACTCGCCCGAAGCGACCGCCACGCCCGACCGGCCGGACACGCTCGAGCGACCGAGACCGGCCCTCCCGACCGAACCACCCAACCAGCCCGACGACCCCGATTCCCCGAAGGAGACACGATGAGCGGCCGCAGGGGGCTCGCCGGCTCCTCGATGACCATGTTCGCGGGGACGCTCGTCTCGCGCGTCCTCGGCCTCGTCAAGGGACCGGTCCTCCTGGTCGCGGTTCTCGGGGCGAACACGGGCTCGTCGAACGCGTTCGACGTCGCGAACAAGCTCCCGAACCTCATCTACATGCTCGTCGCCGGCGGCGTGCTCAACGCCGTGCTGGTCCCGCAGATCGTCCGCGCGATGACGAAGGACAAGGACGGCGGCGAGGACTACGTCTCCCGCCTCCTCACCGCGGTCACGCTCGCGCTCGGCGGCCTCACGGTGGTCCTCACCTTCGCCGCGCCCCTGCTCGTGCGGCTGTTCGCGTTCGGGATGACCGACCCCTGGTACTCCCAGTCGGTCGCCTTCGCCTACTGGTGCATCCCCCAGCTGTTCTTCTACGGGATGTACACGCTGCTCGGCCAGGTCCTCAACGCGCGCGGGATCTTCGGTCCGTACACGTGGGCGCCGGTCCTCAACAATGTCGTCGCCATCGCCGGCCTGCTGCTGTTCATCTCCATGTTCGGCTCCGCCGCGGACATGACGGCCGCCGACGCCGACCAGTGGGACGGCATGCGCACCTGGGTGCTGGCGGGCACGGCCACGGCAGGCGTGATGGCGCAGGCCCTCGTCCTCATCTGGCCGCTGCGCAAGGCGGGCGTGCGGCTGCGTCCGAGGTTCGGCTTCCGCGGCCGCGGCCTCGGCTCCGCCACGTCCACCGCCATGTGGGTGTTCGCCGCCCTTCTCGTGGGGCAGGTCGCCACCCTCCTCGTGTCCAACGTGGCGGCCGCCGCGTCCGCCCGCGGCGAGTACGCCATCGACATCCCCGGCAATGCCGCCTACACGAACGCCTACTTCCTGTACTCGCTGCCGACGTCCCTCATCGTCGTCTCGCTCATCACGGCGCTGTTCACGCGCATGTCGACGAACGCCGCGACCTCGGACCTCGACGCCGTCCGCGCCGACCTCTCCCTCGGCCTGCGGGTCGTCGGCATGTTCACCGTGTTCTGCTCGGGCGGCCTCATGGTGCTTGCCCTCCCGCTCGTCCGCGTGATCACGCCCGCCGCCCAGTTCGTCGAGGTGCGGTCGATCGCGATGGTGCTCGTCGCGCTGCTCACCGGACTGGTCGGCGTCGGCGCGTTCACGGTCATCCAGCGCGTGTACTACGCGTTCGAGGACGCCCGCCGCCTGTTCTTCCTGCAGCTGCCCCTGACGGCCATCGGCGTGGCGGCGTCGGTGGCATCCCTGCTGCTCCCGCCCCGCTGGGTGCTCGTCGGGGCGTGCGCGGGCATGGCCCTGTCGAACATCGTCGGCGCCGCCCTGTCCTACCTCGGCCTGCGCCCGCGCCTGGGCTGGACCGACGGCGGAACGGTCGTCCGCGCGCACGTGCGCATCTGTGTGGCCGCGGCCCCCGCGATCTTCGGCGGGTGGGGCCTCCTCACCCTCATGGGGACCGAGGAGGCGGACATGTCGCTCGGCGGCGCGATGGTCCGCCTGCTCGTCATCGGCGTCCTCATGGTGCTCGTGTACTTCGTGACGCTACGCGCGCTGGGGGCCAGGGAGCTCGAGGTCGTCGCACGGCCGATGGGCACGATGGTCGCCTCGATCGGCCGCCGCCTGCCCGGCCCCGCCCGGTGGCTGATGCTGCGGTTCGCCCGCGTCCTCAACCCGAGCCTGCCGTCGTCGCCCGCCCCCTCCCCGACGTCGGAGGCCGCCTCCCACGACGAGCCCACCCGGGTGGGTGACCACCCGGGCGACCTGCTCGACGACGAGGCGCCCGATTCCGACCGGTCGGGGCGTCCCGCCGGGACGCATGCCGACTGGACGCATGCCGACGGAACACGCTCCAACGACGGATCGACGTCCGTCCGCCCGCAGCGCCGAGAGGACCCGAACCTCCTGTGGAGCGCGGAGAACCGCCCCGACGCGACGGACATGGGGTCGGCGGACGCACCCGAGCTGCCGTGGTCCCCGCCCGGCGAGGGCGCGTGGGAGACCGCGTGGACCCCGGGTCGACGCAACCGTCCGAGCGCGGCTGGCTCGAACGCCGCCGGCCCGACTGCCTCGGCCCCGGACCCGGGTGCCGGATCCCCGCGTGCGGGTGCTTCGGGCACGGGAGCCTCGGGCGCCACGGCCCGGGGCGCTGCATCGCGCCCCGCTGGACCGCCGTCCGAGGGCACGTCCCCCGCCGCGACGCCGCGCACGCCGTCCGCGGGAGCACGCCGGCCCGGCGAGCCGACCGGCGCCCCGCGACCCCCGCGGAACCTCGC
>FUHX01000071.1 GCA_900163555.1 Actinomycetales bacterium JB111
TGGCGCTGACGGGACAGGCCCCGAACCGCAGCTCGAGCGTGCCGCCGCCCCCGCCACCGGCCGACAGCGCGCGACCCCAGCGGCGCGGCTCGCCGTGGAGCCCGTCCGGGACCGACGCGCGCGCGGACGCATCTCCCGGCGCATGGATCGCCCCGCCGGACCCGCCGGACGTCCACAGGTCCGTCGTCGGACGCTGGCTCCAGCCGTACACGCCCCGCCGCGGGCGGCGTCGCGGCGAGCCGCCGCAGCACGGCGAGGACGATCGCACGCGCTGAGCCGAGGCCGAGCCGGCAAACCGAGCCGGTGAGCCGACACGGCGGACAGCCACAAGGCAACTAGACTCGCCACGACCTGTCGCCGACCACCAACGGATCTCGAGGGGACGTCCTGGACGCACATGCGGGCTTCGCACCCGGTTCGCTCGTCGCGAGCCGGTACGCGATCAGTCATGCCCTGACCGAGATCGCGCCCGGAGCCACGCGCTTCGCGGCGCACGACACCGTGCTCGACCGCCCCGTCGAGATCCTGGCTCTCGACCGGTCCCGGGTCGCCGCCGACGAGGCCGTGGACGCGGCCCGCCGCGCCGCCCTGGTCGACGACGACCGCCTCCAGGCCGTCTACGAGGTCGACGAGCAGGACGGCACCCCGTTCGTCGTCGGCGCGCCGGTGGGCGGCGTCTCGCTGGGCGAGTACGCGTCCGCCGGTCGCATCGATCCCGAGCAGGCGCGCGCGATCATCGGCGAGGCCTCCGCGGCCCTCGAGTCGGCCCGTCGTCACGGCGTCCGACACCTGGCCCTCGGGCCCGACTCGATCCACGTGACCGACGACGGCTCCGTCGTCGTCACCGGGGCGGGAGTCGCGAACGCCGTCGGTGAGAGCATCGACCTCTCCCCCGCGAAGGCGTCGCGGCACGATGCCGCCGAGCTCGTGCGACTGCTGTACCTGGCGCTGACGGGACAGGCCCCGAACCGCAGCTCGAGCGTGCCGCCGCCCCCGCCGAGCGCGCTGGCACCGCGCATCCCGCACGACCTCGACGACCTCTGCCTGCGCACCCTGGCCGAGGAGTCCGGGCCCGCGAGCCCCGGCGATCTCCTGCGCGCGCTCGCCCCGTGGGGCGACGTCGACCGCCCGTCCGTGGCCGGCCGCAGCACATCCGACCCGACGACTGCGCCCGCCCCCGCCGCACCCGTCGCCTCCCGTCCCGCTC
>FUHX01000029.1 GCA_900163555.1 Actinomycetales bacterium JB111
GCCCCCGCGTCTCCCCCTCCGACTCCCCCCTCGCCGGAGAGTGGTGAGCGTTGCGGAGAGCTGGGGCGTCAGTCGCGGCGGCCCATGAGTTCGTCGGTGATGTCCCGTCCGGCGTCCGCGCTGTCGTGGATGGTCACGCGCGGTCCGTCGTGACGGATCTCGACGTCCGCCCCGACCGGAAGCGGGTAGACGGCGATCGCCGCGGGCTCGATCGCGCAGACGGTGTTGTAATCCACCACCTGGACGTTCGCAGGGTCGTTGATGTACTCCTCCGAGTCGAACTCGGAGAAGATGCGCCACCCGGAGTCCTCCGAGGCCTGCGGCTGGTTCCGGACCATCCACCGCACCCGGCCACGACCCTCGAGCACATTCCGGGTCGCCATGCAGGCACCCGCGCCGTCGATGAACTCCGTCCCTCGGGTCGCGCTCATGTCGTCGCCTCACGCAGTCGGGCCGCGAACCCGCTGCGACCGAAGTTCTCCGCCAACTCAGCCGGAGTGATGCCCGCGGCGTTTGGGCGGTCGACGACGACCCCAGGCGCACCCAGCACGACGTCCTCGAGCGGCGCCAGCTCCTCCTCCGAGAAAGTGTTGAGCCGGGCGAGGTAGTGCGCAGCGGTCGCGCCGCCCTTGCCGACGAAACCGCCGTCCGCCCCGCCCTCGATCAGCCGCCGGGCGAGGACGACGTCCTGCTCGAGGTCACGCCGACGGGCGGCGAGCACGAGCTCGAGCACCGACGAGCCACCGGTCGTCGGAACCGACGGGTCGGCACCGCGGTCGAGCGCCCAGTGGGCGATCGCGTACCTCTGCTCGGGGTTCGTGTTCGAGAGCGCCCCGCTCAGCAGGGTCGACCCGTTCGACCAGACGCGGGTCTCGTCGCCCGGCCGGAACTGCTCCACGACGTCGTCGAGCGACTTCGTGCTCGCGATCATCCAGATCTCCATTCCACCCTCTCGTCCGGTGCGGTCGCTGCCGCCATCATCCCACCGTGGCCTGGCGCCGCCATCATGGGGCCTCGTTCTGCCGGCCCCTGTTCGAGCTCGGCGTCTCCGGCTGGTAGTGCGCAGGGTCGTTGTACCAGTCGAGGAACTCCTGCCTGGTCATGTTCCCCGCCATGTACTCCTGGTGGTAGCGCCAGTACTCCTGCTCCGGAACGTGCCCCATGTCCCACACGCCGTTGCGTGGGTCGCCCGGCTGCCAGTCGATGACCTCGCCGGTGTTCGGGTCCCGGACGAGCCCGTCCGGTCCCTTGGCATTCTCCCAGACCTCCTCGACCACTCCGTTACGGAAGCTCGGCCTGCTGGTCGCCCCAGGCAGGGGGTTGCCGTCGGCATCGAGCCCGTAGGTGTCGACGTCGTAGCCCTCCGGCACGAGGATGCCGTCCTCCCGTCGGTAGCCATCCGGTCCCGCCACCGTGTTGCCGTTCTCGTCCGCGAGAGGACGGCGGCCCTGGGGGTCCTCGGGGTACCGGTCCGGATCCGCACGGGGCGTCGGGGCGTCGGGATCGGGCCGGGCGGCCGGCACCACGTCCGGCGTGTCCGGCCGCGCGCCGCGCAGCATGTCCGGCAGGCCGCGCAGCATCGAGGACAAGTTGTCGATGACGTCGCCGAGGTTGCGGGCGGAGGTGATCGTGCCGGTCACGCGCTTGCCGATGTCCAGGGCGAGGCTCTTCACCAGCTGCGCGACGTCCTGGATGATGCCGGGGATCGTCACGAGCGCGAAGGCCTTCCAGCCCACGTCCACGATGAACCCGACCACCTGGGAGATGGCGTCGCGCACGATGTCGTGCACCATCTGCACGATGAAGGAGCAGCCCTGCAACGCCATGCCGACCGCGCCCGAGGCGCCGGCGAGCTGACGCAGCGCGTCCACGTTCTGCCCCTGGACCGCACGGTAGGTGTTCATGGAGACGCCGGTCTGATCGACGACGTCGGTCGTGTACCGGACCTCGAGGTCCGTCGCGCTCGTGTCGAGCTGGGTCTGGATGTTCGTCCACGTCGTCGCGAACCCCGCGACGGCGCCCGCGTCACCGGTGAGGTCGTTGAGCCAGCCCTTGAGCGGCTCGATGTGCTCCAGCGCCCAGCCGACGCCCATCGCGACGAGCTGCTGGACCGGGTCCGTCACCAGGTCGACCGCGTCGATCGCGGCCGTGAAACCGGAGACGGCGACGTCCACCCAGCTCTCGTTCTGCAGGCCCATGACGATGCCCTCGAGCCCCTCGAGGACGAACGTGCCCTGCAGGGCCGTCGACTCCTGCGGGGGCGCGACCAGCGGGTTCGTCTCGCTCATACGTCGACCCCGTCGAACTCGTCGCCGGAGAGCTCGTCCTGGTTCTCGAAGGTGGTCGCGACGGTGTCGAGGCCGGTCGTCGTGTTCCGTACCTCGGTCTCGGCCTCGGAGATCGCGGACTCGACCGCGCTCTCGAGCGGGCCGATGAGCGGGGGGAGGAAGTTGCACAGGATGCCGAAGGCCCCGCCGTGGATGTCCACGGACACCGCGGCGTCCGCCGCCATCCCCACGTCGTCGGCGATCGCGGAGATGACCCCCGAGTGCGACCTCAGCAGACCCGGGTCGATGTTGATGTCGACGGT
Organism: Actinomycetales bacterium JB111; assembly: GCA_900163555.1. GTDB lineage: Bacteria > Actinomycetota > Actinomycetes > Actinomycetales > Actinomycetaceae > JB111. The sequence continues at coordinate 2,591 of FUHX01000029.1, forward strand.
CATCCGATCACCCCTCCCCGACGCCGGGGCGCGGGATCGTCGTCGTCCCCGCCCGCGGGCGGGGTACCGAATCGTGGCTGGAACAGCTCCTTCAGGCCACTCGCGTCGCCGAAGGCCGCCGTGACGTGCTCCTCGGCGAGCTCGCCAGCGCGGGCGCGGGCGGCGTCGATCGCCTCGAGGATCTCCTCCCGGATGCGGACGAGGGTCGCATCGCTCAGCTCGTCGGTAAGCACGAGGTCCGTCACGACGCCGGCCGAGTCGACCTCGACCTCCGCCCCCTTGCCGCGGGAGACGCCGGTGGCGCGCAGGGCCTCCATCCTGGTCTTGAAGCTCTCCGCCTTCGCCGCCCGGTCCTCGGCCGCGGCCATCTGCTCGCGGACGCGTCGGATCCGGTCCTCGGCCGACCCGGAGCCCAGTGACTCGTACCCGCCTGTCGGCGCCCCGCCAAAGCTGCTCACCAGTACTCCTCGTCGCACCCCGTCTTGTGCGGACCGTGTCCGCCGAGCATGAACGACGCTAGTGACCGCCCCTGCCCGGGATCCGGGACCACCCGGAGAGGACTACCCATCACCCTCCCTGGCGCGCACCGGACGTTTCCCTGCGGGCCACGTGACGTGCACGGGACCGCGCGCGGCGAGCGTCGTCGTCGGGGGCTTCGCGCTCGCACGGCGAGCGCCGTCGTCGGGGGCTTCGCGCTCACGCGGCGAGCGCCGTCGTCGGGGATCTCACGGCGAGGCCCCTCCCCGTGGCGGGGTCGTTCCTCCTAGGTTGGGACGGTGACGACTTCCCTCGCCCAAGCTGCCGCCGCCCTGTCCCCCGTCGCGCCGATGGCCGTGGCCGTTCCCGGTGCCGACGACCTGGGTGGTCTCACCGGCTGGTCCGTGGGCGTCATGGAGTCGCTGGGCGGCATCGGCGCGGCGATCATCGTCGCCTTCGAGAACCTCTTCCCGCCGCTGCCGAGCGAGATCATCCTGCCGCTCGCCGGGTTCACGGCCTCGCGGGGCAACTCGTTCGGGCTCCTCGAGGCGATCCTCTGGTGCACGCTCGGTTCGGTCGTGGGCGCGTACATGCTGTACGGCGTCGGCGCCCTGCTCGGCCGCGAGCGCACGCGCGCCATCATGAACTGGCTGCCGCTGGTGAAGGTCTCCGACGTCGAGAAGACCGAGGCCTGGTTCGAGAAGAACGGGCGGTGGACCGTACTGGTCGGCCGGTTCATCCCGATCTTCCGCTCCCTCATCTCCATCCCCGCCGGCATCACGCGGATGCCGCTCGTCGTGTTCGGCCTGCTCACGCTGGTCGGCTCGGCGGTGTGGAACACGGCGCTCATCGTCGCCGGTTACTACCTGGGCGAGAACTGGACCGTCATCGAGGAGTACCTCGGCTGGTTCAAGTACGTCGTCATCGCGGGCGTCCTCGTCCTGCTCGTCTGGTTCGTCGTCACGCACCTGAAGAACCGGCGGGCGCGGGCGGACGAGAGGTCCGCCGCGCTCGACGCGGCCGAGCAGTCCGCCCCGCCGGCCACGGCCGGGCAGCCGACCACGGCCGGACAACCTGCCCCGCGGGCTGGGCAGCCTGCCCCGCGGGCCGAGGTCGGGCAGCCTGTCCCTCAGGCCGACGCCGGTCCGTCCGCCTCGTTCGACGCGGCCGAGCGGTCGACCCCGCTCGACGGGGTCGAGGGCCGGGAGGCGGCTCCCGAGTCATGAGGCCCGCGACCGAGCGCGACATCGCGGCGGTCACGACGATCGTGGCCGACGCGATGATGAATGACCCGCTGTTCGTCTGGGCGTTCCCGGACGCCCTGCGGCGGCGCGGGCGCATCGCGCAGGTCTCGATCACGTTCGCCCGGATCGGCATCGCGCGCGGGGTGGTGGACCTCGAGCCGGGCGCGGGCGTCGGCATCTGGTACCCGCCGGGCAGCTCGCCCGGGCCGAGCACGCTCCTGCGCGGCGGGATCCTCCGCCCGCTCGTGCACTCCGGCGCCGCGACCATCTGGCGGCTGCTGCGCGCGGATGCCCAGTTCGACCACGCCAAGCGCACGGCCGGGGTGGACCGGTCGTCGTGGTACCTGGCCATGCTGGCGGTCGAGCCCCACGCGCAGGGCCAGGGACTCGGTGGACGGCTGCTGCGCCGCGGGACGGAGCGCGCCGACCTCACCGGCTCGACGATCTGGCGCGAGACGTCCAACCCGCGCAACGTGGAGCTCTACGAGCGGCACGGCTTCGAGGTCGCGCACCACGCGGCGCGCGGGCGGCACCCCGAGTTCTGGGGGATGCTGCGCCCGCCGCGGCCGGACGTCGTGGGCAGGCGCGGCGCCGGCGCGTAGACGACGCCGCGACCGGAAGCCGCGAAAGCCTCGCCGTGGGAGCGGCCGCGCGCACCGCCGCACGCACCCTCGTCGAGACACCTCCTCGTCGAGACACCTCGAATCTGGTCGATTCACGCCCGGACGGGACAGAACCTGAGGTGTCTCGACGCGCGGCCCGGCAGCGCAACCGCGCCCGACCGCCCGCGCTACGCCGGCCCGATCGGGAGGTCGTCCGGCTCCGGGCCGGACATGTAGTCGATGCGCCGCAGGATCGCGCCCTCGCGCAGCGCCCACGGGCAGACCTCGACCTTGTCGATGCCGAGGTGCCGCATCGTCGACTCCGCCACCATCGCGCCGGCCACGATCTGGTGCGTGCGCTCCGGCGTGATGCCCGGCAGCTCCATCCGCTGGTCCGCGGGGATGCGGGCGAGGCGGGGCACCCAGTCCTGCAGGTCGCTCAGCGACATCCGCCGACGCTCGGCCGGTCCCACCACGGACTGCGCGAACCCGGCGAGCCGCGCGAGCGACCGGAACGTCTTCGAGGTGACGACGACGTGGTCCGGGTCCGGGTGCGCCTCGAGCTGACGGGCGACGGGCACGAGCAGCTTGTCGATCCGCCGCTGCAGGTCCTTGAGCTCCTGCTTCTCCGGCGGGTCGTGCTTGAGGAAGTTCTTCGTCATACGGCCGGCGCCCAGCGGCACCGACGTGCTGAACTCGGGTCGCTCGTCGATGCCGAGCGAGATCTCGAGGGACCCGCCGCCGATGTCGAGCACGAGCAGGCGCCCGGCGGCCCAGCCGTGCCACCGGCGAGCGGCGAGGAAGGTCAAGTCGGCCTCCTGCTGACCGGACAGGACCGTGAGCGGGACCCCCGCCTCCTCGCCGAGGATCGCGAGGACCTCCTCGCCGTTGGTCGCCTCCCTGATCGCGGAGGTCGCCATGCCGACGAGCTCCTCGCACCCGAACTTGTCCGCCGCCTTGCGGCCCTTCTTGACGGCCTTCTTCAGCTCCTTGACGCCCTCGTCGCTGATCGTGCCGTTGTCGTCGAGGTAGCGCATGAGACGGACGGTCGAGCGCTCCTCCTTCTCCGGGGCTGGGCGGGCGTCCCGCACCGCGTCGAGCACGGCGAGGTGGACGGTGTTGGATCCGACGTCGAGAACTCCAAGGCGCATCCGCACACGGTAGTACCCACGCGGTGACCCGGGACACCTTTCGCGTGATCCGTCCCCGCCGACGTCGGCACCCGGCCGCCGCGGTCCGCTCGCCGGTCCGCGGCTCGGGTCACGTACGGTAAAGAGCAGGAACCCGACCCGGAAGGCCCCCGACCCCATGTCTCAGCTCGTCCTGCAGAAGGCCGTCACGCCCGCGATGGCCAAGGTCTACCTCGAGAAGGGGCTCGACCGCGTCTCCGGATTCGTCGTCCCCGCCGCCGAGGTCGCCACCCTCACGTCCACCCGGCAGCTGTACGAGCTGCACGGCCTGAACTTCGCGGGCAGCCCGTTCGGACCCGACCAGCCGATCGACATCCTCCACGTGCCCACCTCGCCCACGTGGCAGGCGGTCCCGGCCACCGGCGGCACCGACGAGGCCTCCCGCGCGAAGGTGAGCGGCAACTTCCTCGAGCGCCCGCCGTTCGACGGGTCCGGGTTCACGCAGGTCGGGGACGTGCGAGCGCCGGTCGCGTGGCTCGAGCACGACCGCCTCACCGTCGGCTCGCGCCTGTGGCGGTTCCTCCCGGGCGAGGCCGAGCCCGTTCACCTCGGCACGTACCACGGCCCGGCGTTCGGCTGGCAGAACCACGCGGCCGGCGACCTCTTCGCGACCGCCCTGCCCTCGAAGCTCGTGGGCTACGTCGCGAGGGTCGACGGCAAGACGTGGGCCGCCGACGTCCGGCTCGACGACGACGGCGCACCGAGCGTCATCACCCTCGTCTCCCCGACCAAGGACGCCGAGGAGCTCGGCTTCACGATGACCGAGGCCGGCACATGGGCCAAGCAGGTCGTCCGCTCCGAGGTCGAGGAGCTGTTCGCGATGCACGCGACCGCCCGCTGGAACGGCGTGCCGGTCCGCGTGGTCGACGACCAGGTGGACAAGGAGGGCACGCGCCGCGCGCGCATCTTCTCCATCGCACGCGACGCGAACGTCAACGAGCGCCACAAGCTCGACAAGCTCGACCCGGCCGTCTACGAGAAGACGGTCCTGTGGGAGGAGCTGACCGACGTCGTCTACGCGCAGCGCGTACCGAAGCTGTGGGCCACGTCCGAGCAGCTGGAGAAGGGCGAGGAGTACCAGCGCGACCGTGCGGCGAGCGCCGCGGCGGGCAAGCCGTCCCTCGCCCCGCACTCCGCCCCGCGCGCCGGCGCCACGCAGGTCAACCTCGGGACCCCCGAGGGTGCCGACGAGAACCATCCGGCCGTCAGGCACCGCAAGGAGCTCGAGGTCATCGTGCGCGGACTGGTCAACGTGGTCCCGGCCGACTGGACCCGCGCCCGCCTGGTCGCCACGATGCTCGGCACCCGCGGCGAGATTCGCGCCGGAGCCACCACGGCCGACGGCACGGAGGTCGGGCTGCAGGGACTGGGCAAGGACCTGGCGCAGGCCGTCGCCAAGCTCCGCACGGACTCGGCCGACAACGGCGGGAAGGGCGCGTGGTTCACGGCGATCATCTCCGTGGAGCCGGCCGGCACCGTCAAGCTCGCCACCGACCACGCGATCCAGCCGAACTGGAAGACCGCGCCGAGCGAGGACGACTACCGTACGGAGCTCGAGCGCCACCCACGGTCCGAGGACAACGTCCCGGACTGGTTCGCCGAGCACCTGGACGCCTGAGTCCCCGACCACTGCCCGTTCGTACCCCGGAGGGGTATCCTCACCGGAGGGCACGCACCACGGGAGGACACATGCACGGCTACGCCAAGGACAAGGACGCCATCGAGCGGCGCCTGCGTCGCATCGAGGGACAGATCCGCGGGATCGCCCGCATGGTCGAGGACGACACCTACTGCATCGACATCCTCACGCAGATCTCCGCCGCCACGAAGGCGCTGCAGAAGGTCGGGCTCACGCTGGTCGAGGACCACGTCGGCCACTGCGTCGTCGACGCCGCCCAGTCCTCCCCCGAGGAGGGGCACGCGAAGGTCGCCGAGGCGACCGATGCCGTCGCCCGGCTGCTCCGCGTCTGACGGACCTGCCGGGGAACCGGCGCCTCCCGCGCCCGAGCGTCCGGCCGGGCGGTCGGCACCCGCCGCGCCCGACGACGCCGACGGGCAGACCTCCACCCGTCCCGGGCGGGGCTCACCCGTAGGATTCCCCGTATGACCGGATCGTCGACGGGCCCCGGCGGCCCCGCGCCCGAGCGCACGGACGATTCCCCACCCGACGAGACGACCGACGCGGCCTCGCCCGACGGCGCCACGACCGACGCACCCGCACCCGACGGTGCCGCGTCCGACAACGCCGCACCCGACGGTGCCGCGTCCGACAACGCCGCACCCGACGGCCCGCCGCTCCCGCCCGCGCCGCCCACCCCCGGGCACGGCGACGCCGCCCTCAGCGCGATCACTGCCGTCACCCCCGACGAGGACGAGTTCGCGGAGCCGGACACCGACCCCGTCACCGGGCGCCCGGTCTACCTCCAGACACCCGTCCCGCCGCCGACGGCCCGCGGCCCGCGGCGGGAGGTCCTGCTCGTCGACTCCATGACGTCCCGGGTGCGCCAGCCGCGGGACCTCATCCAGCTCGTCACGATGGTCCTGGCGCTCGGCCTGGTCCTGCTGCTCGCCGTCTACGCGCGCGGCACCACCCTCGCCGTGACCGAGGACGTCCAGGACGCCGCGACCGGCCTGTTGCACCAGATCGTCCAGCTCCCCGTCACGGCCCTCGAGGGCCTGCTCACCTTTGTCGTCCCGATCGCGGTCCTCGGCGAACGCATCTGGCAGCGACGCTGGCGCTCGGCCGTCCAGGCCGTCGTCGCCGGGGTACTCGGCGGCCTCCTCGTCTACGCCGCGCTCGCCGGCATCGAGGCGCTCCCGAGGACCGAGCTCTTCCGCTCGCTGACGATCACGAGCATCGGCAGCGCCGTCGTCGTGCTCTCGCCGTTCATGGGCGCGATGGCGGGCCTGCTCGTCGCGGTCGGCCCGGCCTCGGCGAACCGGGTGGCGCGGTGGTCGTGGAACCTGCTGCTCGTCGTCCTGGTGCTCGACTTCATCCAGGGCCGCCAGACACTTCCCGGCGCGATCGTCGCGGTCCTGCTCGGCGCGATCGCCGGCTACGCGGTCCGCTGGGCCGACGGCGCCACCCACGAGAGGGCCTCCGGCACCGAGCTCGTCCGCGGGCTCCTGCGCGCCGGCATCGACGCCCGGACGATCGTCCGCATGGACCGCCCGCGCAACGTCGAGGCGATCGCCGCGTACTGCGTGACGACCGACGCGCCCATCGGCTACATCGAGGCCGCGACCGGCCCGGTGCCCACGCCCGGCGCCGACCGTGCCCGCGCGCAGCGGGCCGAGCAGGCCGCCGACGACGCCCGACCGGACGCGACCGCAGCGGGCACCGACGAGCCCGGCGCCGAGCAGGCGCCCCGCAGGAAGCGGCGCGGCCTGTTCGCCGGCCTCACCTCCCGCAAGGACAAGAAGGCCCGGCCCGACGACGAGGCCCACCCGGGCGGGTCCACCACCACCGAGACCGCCCCGGCCGGCGAGGCGCGCGCCGGCGCGGCCGGCACCCAGGAGCCCGACGCTCCCCTGCTCGGCGGCCCCGCGCAGAACCCGGACACCATCGCAAAGGACCCGACGACCGACGTCGGCGGGCTGCTCGCCCGGCTCGGTTCCGAGGCCCACCCGGACGCGGGCGGCGAGATCGCGCCGGACCGTCACTACGCGGTCTGGGACGCGCAGGGCACGCGCTACGACGTCCACCTGCTCGACGACGACCGCCAGCTGGTCGGCCTGCTGTCCTCGATCTGGGAGGCCATCCGCCTGCGGGGCATCGACCGGCGCCCCGTCACGTCGCTGCGGTCCGCGGCCGGCCGCGTCACGCTCATGTCGCTGTCGGCCTCCCGCGCCGGGGTGCGCACGCCGGAGCTGCGGACCGTGACGACAGCCCGCTCGTCGGTCCTCATGGTCTCGGAGTACGTGGACGAGCTCGTGCCGATCGACGCCGTCCCGAAGGAGGACCTCGGGTCCGACGTGCTCGACGACGTGTGGCGCCAGCTGCGCCGCGCCCACGCCGCCGGGCTCACCCACCGCGACCTCACGGCGGACAACGTGCAGGTCGACGGCTCCGGGGCCGTGTGGCTGACCGGCTGGGAGCGCGGCGAGGTGGCGTCCACCGAGATGTCGCGACGCATGGACCTCGCCCAGGCGCTCGCGCTGCTCGGCGCGGTCGCCGGGCCGGGCCGAGCGCTCGCCTCCGCGGGCCGCGCCCTCACCCGGGAGCAGATGGCGGCGGTCGCCCCGATGCTGCAGCGCGTGGCCCTGCCGATGTCGACGCGGCAGGCGATCCGGCGCGAGCCCCAGCTCCTGCGCACGATGAAGGACACGCTCGTCGCGCTCGTCCCGACCGCGGACGTCCCCCCGATCAAGCTGGCCCGGTTCTCCGTCTCGACCGTCGTCATGGCGGCCGTGCTGCTCGTCATCGCCTACGTCCTCATCACCTCGCTGAACTTCGAGGAGGTCTGGTCGACGCTCACGTCCGCGGACCCGACCTACATGTCGATCGCGTACGTCTTCGGCCTGCTCACGTACGTCGGCGCGGCGATGTCGCTCATCGCGTTCTCCCCGAACCCGCTGCCGTTCGGGCAGACGATCGTCGCGCAGTCCGCGGGCGCCCTGGTCGCGCTCGTGGCGCCGGCGGGGATCGGGCCGGCCGCCGTCAACCTCCGCTTCCTCGGGAAGCACAGGGTCCCGACCCCGCTCGCGGTCGCCTCGGTCGCCCTCGTGCAGGTCTTCCAGTTCATCGCGACGATCCTGCTGCTCGTCCTCGTCGGCCTCGGCACGGGATCGGTCGGCACGCTGGGGCTGCCGTCGGCGACCGTGCTCTGGGTGATCGCCGGCATCGCCCTCGCGGTGGGTGCCGTCCTCGCCATCCCGCCGGTGCGCAGGTGGGTGTGGGCGAAGACGTCCCCCACGCTCAAGCAGATCGGGCCGCGCATCATGTGGCTCATCTCCAGCCCGCAGCGGCTGATCATCGGCGTCGGCGGCAACCTGCTGCTCACCGCCTGCTACGTCGCGACCTTCGGGTTCTGCCTCGCCGCCTACGGCCACACCCTGCCGATGACCACCCTCGCGGTCACGTACCTCGTCTCGAACTCGGTCGGCGCGCTCGTCCCGTCGCCCGGCGGCATCGGCCCTGTCGAGGCCGCCCTCACCGGCGGTCTCACGGTCGCCGGCATCCCGCCGGCCACCGCCCTGTCCGTCGCCCTGCTGTACCGGCTGCTCACGATGTGGGGGCGCGTGCCGCTCGGCTGGGCCTCGCTCACCTACCTCCAGCGCCGGAACCTGGTGTGACGGCGCAGTCCGCGGCGTCCCCCGACGACGAACCGACCGTTCCCGAGACCACGCACCGTCCCCGGTCACGCCGGCGGTGGGACGACCTTCTCGTCCCCTGGCTAGTCGGGCTGGCCGCGACCGCCGCGTTCGCCGCCCTGTCGTGGATCGGGTGGAGGGACGTCTCGACCCCGTCGTGGGACCTCGGCATCTTCACGCAGCTCGCGCGCGAGTACTCGGAGCTGTCCGCGCCGATCGTCGACATCAAGGGCGACGGCTTCAACCTGCTCGGCGACCACTTCCACCCGATCCTCGTGCTGCTCGGGCCGCTGTACGCGATCCACCCCTCCGGGTGGACGCTGCTCCTCGCCCAGGCCGCGCTCCTCGGCCTGTCCGCCGTGCCGGTCACCTCCGTCGCCCGGCAGTTTCTCGGCCGCGCGCCCGGCACGGTGCTCGGCGTCGCCTACGCCTTCTCCTGGGGGCTGCAGGGCGCCGCGTTCGCCCAGTTCCACGAGATCGCGTTCGGCGTCCCGCTGGTGGCCCTCGCCCTGGCCGCGTTCCTGCGCGGGCGGCCGGTCGCCGTCGTCGGGTGGGCCGCGCCGCTCGTGTTCGTCAAGGAGGACCTCGGTCTGACCGTGGCGGCGCTCGGCGCCGTCATGGTCTGGCGGGCGATGCCGCCGCGGCCCCCGCACCCGCCCGGCGAACCGGGTGCGGACCGGCTGGGCGTCACGCTCGACCGGGTCGACCGGTCGCTCGGCACCACGGCCGGCCGGGCAGGAGCGACCCTGGTGCTGTGGGGCGCGGCCTGGCTCGTGCTGTCGGTCCTCGTCATCCTGCCGGCGCTCAACCCGGGCGGGTCCTACGACTACGTGGGCCGCATCGGCGAACAGAACTCGGACTGGTTCGCCACGCTCGCGACGATCCTCTGGCCGCCTCAGAAGCTGCTCACGCTGGTCCTGCTTGCCCTCGCCGCCGGGATCGTCGGCGTGCGGTCCCCGCTCATGTGGCTGCTCCTGCCGACCCTCGGCTGGCGGTTCGTCGGGAACGTGCCCTACTACTGGGGCTGGGAGTGGCACTACTCCGCCGTCCTCGTGCCGGTGGTGACGGCGGGCCTGATCGACGTCGTCGGGCGGCGGGGCGCGGCTGGTGCGGGGACGGCGGGTCCGAGTGTGGAAGGGCCGAGCTCGGCCGGTCCGGGGGCAGCCGGCCCGGAATCGGCTGGTGAGGGACCGGCCGGTGCGGGTTCGGGTGATCCGGAATCCGCCGATTCGGCATCGGCCGGTCTGGGCGCGGGTGATCCGGATTCGGACGGCGCGGGAACCGACAGCCCGGGTTCGGGCGATCCGGGTTCGGCAGGCTCGCGCCCCGCCGACCCGCCCTCGCTCCACGTCGCCCCGGATGCGCACGCAGCCCTGCGCACGCCCGCGATCCGGGCGGCCGCCGTGCTCGCCGCGGTCGCGAGCACCGCGATCCTGTGGCCGCGCCTGCCCCTGGTCGCCACCTTCGGGGACGGCTGGCCCGAGGCGGCCTCGCGCGCCGAGGCCGCGCACGGCGCCGTCGAGGCCGCGTGGGCGGTCGAGCCCGCGGACGGCGAGGAGCCCGTCGTCGTGTCGGACATCTTCCTGCTTGCCTACCTCGTGCCGGAGGCGCGCGTCTACTGGCTCGGCAACGAGGGCAACCCGGTGCCGGACGCCGTCGTCCTCGACACCTGGCAGCGAGACGGGAACGACACCGACGTCGAGGCGTTCGCCGAGCGCACCTTCCCAGGCTGGGACTACGCGGTCGCGTACGACGTCGACGGGTACGCCGTGGCCGAGCTGGTGGGCGTGCGCGACTGAGCCCCGGAAAACACCTGGGGACGGGCCGGTCCGGCGTGCGAGGGTGACCCCGTGCCGGACGCGATCTTCGACCACCCCCGCCTCGCCGAGGTCTACGACCCCCTCGACCCCGACCGCAGCGACCTCGATGAGTACGAACAAATCGTCACGGACGAGCTCGGCGCGGGCAGCGTGCTCGACGTCGGCTGCGGGACGGGGACCTTCGCCGTGCTCCTCGCCGCGCGCGGCGTCGAGGTGGTCGGACTCGACCCGGCGGCCGCGTCCGTCGCCGTGGCGCAGGCCAAGCCCGGCGCGGAGAGGGTGACGTGGCTGGTAGGGACCGTCGACGCCCTTCCCGGGCTCCAGGTCGACGCGGTCACGATGACCGCGAACGTCGCCCAGGTCTTCCTCGGCGACGACGAGTGGCAGGCCACTCTCGCGGCCGCCCGCCGCGCCCTCCGGCCGGGCGGGACGCTCGTGTTCGAGGCGCGACGCCCCGAGGACCGCGCGTGGGAGCGGTGGACGAAGGAGGCGAGCCGGCAGGTCGTGGCGGTGCCCGGCGTCGGGGAGGTCGAGGACTGGGTGCAGGTCACGGCCGTCGACGGCGAGCTCGTCACCTTCGAGTCCCCCACGATCTTCCACGCCGACGGCGAGCGGGTCGACTCCACCTCGACGCTCCGGTTCCGCACGCGGGCCGCCATCGAGGACTCGCTGCGCACGGCCGGCTTCGATCCCGCCGAGGTCCGCGACCTCGCCTACGCCCCGGGCCGGTCCTGGCTCTACCTCGCCCGTCGCCCCACGGTCGCCACCACCGCCCGGTAGCGCGCCGACCTACAGTGGGTGGGGCGGAGCAACCGCCGCCCGACCTGACCCACCCCGGAGGCACACCCATGGGCTCGGCCCGAACGCTCGCGGTCACGCGGAACCGCTCCCTGCGCGCCGTCACGATGCTGCTCAGCGTCCTCGTGGCCGCCTGGCTCGTGCTCGCCGCCGGCGGTCCCGCGTTCGCTCACGACACCCTCCTCGAGTCCGACCCCGCCGACGGGACGATCATCTCCGAGGTCCCCGAGCAGGCCACCCTCACGTTCTCCGCCGACCCGACCCAGCAGGGCGCCGAGGCCCTCGTCATCGACGCCGACGGCAACGAGACCGAACTGACCGACCCCGTCATCGACGGCCGTACCGCCACGTGGGACCTCTCCGGCGTCTCCGAGGGCGCGAACCAGATCGTGTGGACCGTGATCTCCTCCGACGGCCACCGCATCGACGGGACCATTGACTTCATCGTCGGGACGGCCGACGGCCCCCCGACCAACGAGCTGACCTCGCCGGGGGGCGAGACGTCGTCGGACGAGACCTCCTCGGGGGAGGCTCCGGGCGGTGCCGGGAGCGAGACCGCGACGGACGGGTCCTCTGAGAGCGCCGACGAGCCGGGAGACTCGACGGACGGTGCGGCGTCGCCGGACGACGAGGCCGGTTCCTGGCTGCCCGGCGGCCGGTACACCGCCATCATCGGCGGCGCGGCCATCGCGCTCGCGGTGCTCGCCGCCGTGTGGTTCCTCGTGGTCCGACGCCGCGACAGCGGCGCGGACTCCCACGCCGACGACTGACCCCGCGCGCGCTCTTCTCGCGACTCATCCCCTCGTCGAGACACCTCGAATCGTCACGCCTCCCGGTCGGATCACGGCGATATCGAGGTGTCTCGATGCATGCGGCGGCCACGACCGGCGACCGGCCGGTGATCCGCTCCGCGCCATCGGCCGCCGGGCTGCAACGATAGGACGATGAGCACCGCGCCCACCGCCACCGACGTCAGCCGCGCCGCGCACCTGCTGCGGCCGGTCGTCCGTCGCACCCCCCTCGAGGCGAGCCCCCGGCTCTCGGAGCGGACCGGATCCACGGTCCTGCTCAAGCGCGAGGACCTGCAGCTCACCCGTTCGTACAAGGTGCGCGGCGCCTACAACGTCATCTCCTCGCTCGACGCCGCGGCCCGCGAGGCCGGCGTCGTCTGCGCGTCGGCCGGCAACCACGCGCAGGGCGTCGCGGTCTCCTGCGCCCGGCTCGGCATCCACGGCACGGTCGTCCTGCCCGGAACCACGCCGCGGCAGAAGCGCGCGCGCATCGCCGAGATCGGCGGCGAATGGGTGACCACGGTCGTGGTCGACGGCCCGTTCGAGGACGCCGACGCCCACGCCCGCTCGCTCGCGGAGGAGCAGGGGCTCACGTACGTCCACCCGTTCGACAACGCGATGACCATCGCGGGTCAGGGCAGCGTCGGCATCGAGATCGTCGAGCAGATGGCCGAGCGCCGGCAGAAGCCGGACCTCGTCGTCGTGCCGGTCGGCGGCGGCGGGCTCCTCTCGGGGGTCGCGCTCGCCCTGAAGAACCGCACGCCAGGAGTGAGGGTGATCGGCGTGGAGCCGGCGGGGGCCGCGTCCATGCGGGCCGCGCTGAACTCGTCCGGTCCGATGCGCCTGCCGGAGGTCGACGCGTTCGTCGACGGCGCGGCGGTGGCCCGGGTCGGCGACCTCCCGTACTCGATCGTCTCCGAGATCGTCGACGAGGTGATCTCCGTCCCCGCCGGCGCGGTCTGCATGGAGATGCTCGCCCTGTACCAGACCGACGGCATCATCGCCGAGCCCGCCGGCGCCCTCGCGACGACGGCGATCGCCTCGGGAGCGATCGACACGACCGACTACGGGCAGATCGTCTGCATCGTCTCCGGCGGGAACAACGACGTCTCCCGGTATGCGGAGATCGTCGAGCGCGCGGCCATCCACCAGGGCCTGAGGCACTACTTCCTCGTCACCTTCCCGCAGGAGCCGGGCGCGCTGCGGACCTTCCTCGAGCAGACGCTCACCGGGGACGAGGACATCATCCACTTCGAGTACACGAAGAAGAACAACCGCGAGAGCGGGCCCGCGCTGGTCGGCATCGACCTCGCGCACGCCGAGGACCTCGCCGACTTCGAGGATCGGATGGAGCGGTCCCCGCTGAGGATCGAGCGCCTGCGCCCCGGCACCGGCATCCTCGAGATGCTCCTCTGAGTCGTACCCGGGCCGTGCCCGCCGCCCGCGTCGGAGACCGACGGGCGGCGGGCACGGTTCTCCCCGGGAGCTGTCGCTAGCGCCGTCCGGCCTTGCGGCGGGAGAGCCACGCGCCCCACACGACGGCGACGGCGAGGATCCCCCCGCACCAGATCACTGCCCCGAGCACGTGCGGACCGGGGTCCGTCCCCATGAGGAAGCCCCGGATCGCCTCGATCACCGGTGTCACGGGCAGGTGCTCCGAGAAGGCACCGAGCCAGGACGGCATCGTCTCGAGCGGCACGAAGGCGCTCGAGAGGTACGGGAGGAACAGCAGCACGAACCCGTACCCGGTGGCGGCCTCGGCGGATCCCGCCGCGAGCCCGATCGCGGCGAACAGGTACGTGATCGCGAGGATCCACAGGGCGATGACCCCGGCGGCGCCCAACCAGTCGAGCAGCCCCGCGTCCGGGCGGAACCCGATGAGCAGGGCGACCCCGACGACGACGGCCGTCGCCACCATGTTGCGGGCGAGACTCGCGACCACGTGACCCGTGAGGACCGCGCCCGCGCGCAGTGGCAGCGTGCGGAACCGGTCGATGATGCCGTTCTGCATGTCGTTCGCAACAAAGGTCGCGGTCGTCGACGCCCCGAACCCGGCGCATGTGAGGACGGTGCCCGGGACGACGTAGTTCACGTACTCGCCGGTGGAGTCGATCGCCCCACCGAACACGTACGTGAACATCAGCATGAGCATCACGGGCAGGAGGATCGACATCAGGAGCGACTCGATGTCGCGCAGCGAGTGCCGCATCGACCGGCCGATGAAGATCGACTCGGCCGCCAGTCCCCTCAGGCGCGGACGGACGGTCCCGACGAGGTCCGGGGTGGCAGTCATGGTCATCGCGCAACCTCCGCGTCCGGGACGAGGACGTCGCGGCGGGCATCCCGGCCGACCGGCGAGGTCCGCTCGGTGAGGTCGAGGAAGACGTCGTCGAGGGTGGGGCGGCGCAGCGAGACGACGCCCTCGAGCCCCCGGGCGTCGAACCGGTCGAGCGCGAGCCGCAGCCCGGCGACGGTCCCGTCGGTCGGCACCGCGTCGATCAGGTCGCCGGCCTGGGCGCGGAGCTCGACCGTCTCGCCGCCGCTGCGTGCCTTCAGCTCGTCCGCCGTGCCGAGGGCGACGATGCGGCCGCCGTCGAGGACGGCGATCCGATCCGCCAGCTGATCGGCCTCCTCCAGGTACTGGGTCGTGAGGAACACGGTCGTTCCGGCGGAGGCGAGGGACGTGATCGTGTCCCAGACGTCCCGTCTGCTGCGGGTGTCGAGGCCGGTCGTCGGCTCGTCGAGGAACAGGATCTGCGGCTGCACGACGAAGCTGAGGGCGAGATCGAGCCGGCGTCGCATGCCCCCCGAGAAGGTCGCGACTCGTCGTCGTGCAGCGTCCGAGAGTCCGAACCGGGCGAGCAGCTCGTCGGCCCGCTCCCGCGACCGCCGTGCACCGAGTCCAGACAGACGCCCGAACATCGCGATGTTCTCGCGGGCGTTCAGCGCCTCGTCGACCGCCGCGGACTGTCCGGTGAGTGCGATGCGCGCCTTGACTGCGTCCGGGTCGCGTCGCACGTCGTGCCCCGCGACGACGACCTGCCCCGCATCGGGGCGCACCAGGGTGGTGAGCACGGTGATCGCGGTGGTCTTGCCGGCGCCGTTGGGTCCGAGCAGCGCGAAGATCTCCCCGCGCTCGACCGTCAGGTCGAGCCCGTCGAGCACCGTGTGCGTGCCGAAGGACTTCGTGAGCCCCGTGACCTGGATGGCCGGATCCATGGACCCACCTCCTCTCTGTGTCGGGTACAAACAGTTTATGCCTGTAACAGACAGTTTAGGTCGCACACAGAGTAGGGTTGCTGCCATGAGCGACGACCCCCTCGAGCTGCCGCGGGGCATCGCCCTCGCGTGGGGCGTGGCGGCCGACCCACGCCGTGGCCCCAAGAGGGAGATGAGCGTCGAGCTCATCGTCGAGACGGCGGTCGAGCTCGCCGACACCGAGGGCATCAACGCCGTGTCGATGTCCGCGGTCGCGAAGCGACTCGGCTTCACCACCATGTCGCTCTACCGGTACGTCAGTGCGAAGGACGACCTCCTGCTGCTCATGCAGGAGGAGGCGACAGGCGTCCCGCCCGCGTCCGTCCGCGAGGCGGAAGGCTGGCGGGAGGCGATGCGGACCGCGTTTCGCGAGCAGTCCGCGCTGTTCCGGCGGCACCCGTGGCTGCTGCGGCTGCCCATCACCGGAAGTCCCGTCACACCGAACAGCTCGGAATGGCTGGAGGCCGGGCTGGCCGCGTTCGACGACACCCGCCTCGACACCGACGAGAGGCTGGCCTGCGTCCTCGCCGTGATCGGTTGCGCGCGTTGGGGCGGCACCGTCGCCGCCGGCTACCACGAGGCCGAGCGCGAGTCAGGACGCTCATCCGAGGAGTTCGCCGCCTACGAGAGCGCCCTGTTCGACGCGGTCATCTCGCCCGAGGCTTACCCCCGACTGCGTGGCATCATCGACGAGGGCGCGTTCGTCTCGTCGCACGACCCGTTCGCGTTCGGGCTCGAGCGCATCCTCGACGGCATCGAGACCTACATCGCCGGGCTCGACCGCGGACAGTCCCACGCGCACACACCCATCGATCCGGACGACGACACCGACCTCGCCGAGGACAAGAAGTACCGCGCCGCCGCGAAGGCGACGGCCGCGGCGGAGAAGGCCCTCCTCCAGGCCGAGAAGGCCGCGCGCCAGGCCCGCAAGGCTCAGGCGCAGGCCGCCAAGGAGGCTCGGGCACGCCGTTCCGCGTGACCCGGTACGGGCGCCGGCCTACTCCAGGGTCCTGTCCTCCTGGATCTCGGCCCACACGCCCAGCATGTGCGCCCTCGAGTGCGCCTCGGCGGCGAGCCCGTCGCCGGCCGCGACAGCGCCGGCGACCTCCTGGTGCTCCTCGAGCGTCCCCGGGGCCGGGATCGACGGGGTCATGCCGAGCCGTGAGCGGCCGTTGAGCACCTCGGCGACCGGGTGCCGCAGGGCGATCAGCTGGAGGTTGCCGGACGCGGCCAGCAGAAGGTCGTGGAACGCGACGTCGAGCCGGAGGAACTCCTCCGACCGACCCTGACCGGCCTCGCCGATCTCCCGCAGGCGGTCGGCGATGCGGGTGAGCTCCGCGCGCTGCTCGTCGCTCGCGCGCTCGGCCGCGAGCCGGGCGGCCATCGGCTCGACCGCCACCCGGAGCTCCATGAGCGCCTCGAGCTGGGCCTTGCGGTGCGGCGAACCAAGGTTCCAGGCGATCACCCGGGGCGCGAAGGCGTCCCAGCTCTCCCGTGGCTGCACGGTGATGCCGACCCGGCGCCGGCTCGCCACCATCCCGAGCGTCTCCAGGGCCTGGACGGCCTCCCGCACCACCGTCCTCGAGACGGAGTACTCCTCCTCCAAGGAGGCCGCGGTGAGCACGTCGCCGGTCGCCAGCGAACCGTCCACGATGCGCGCCCCGAGGTCGTCGAGCAGGGACCCGTGCACCGGACGCGACACGTCTCCGCCTTCCTTGCGTCGTCAAACCGCGACACCGACGCAGAATAAGTAGTACTTTTGCGCCGAGGTCGCACCGACCCCGTCCGGACGCTCCGGACGACATTCGCATTCAATGGAGAATCCTATGCCCGACGAGTGGTCTCAAACCCTCGGGACCGCCCCGCTGCTCGGCATCGCAGCGGCCGCGATCGCCCTCATCCTCGTGCTCATCATCGCGCTCAAGCTGCACGCGTTCCTCACCCTCGTGGTGGTCTCGCTGCTCACCGCCGTGGCGACCGGCATCCCCATCAGCGTGCTCGTCGACGTCCTCACCGGGGAGTTCGGCAAGACGCTCGGCGGGGTCGCGCTCCTCATCGGGCTCGGCGCCATCCTCGGCAGGCTCGTCGAGTCGTCCGGCGGCGCCAAGGCCATCGCGGACCTCATGGTCAACTCGTTCGGCGAGAAGCGCGCCGCGCTCGCACTCGGCGTCGCGTCCCTCTTCCTGGGGTTCCCGATCTTCTTCGACGCCGGACTGGTCGTCATGCTGCCGATCATCTTCGCCGTCGCCCGCCGCATCGGCGGACCGAACCTGCTGCTCTACGGCCTGACCGGCGCCGCCGCGTTCTCGGTCATGCACGTGTTCGTCCCGCCGCACCCGGGCCCCGTCTCCGCGACCGAGTTCTACGAGGCCAACCTCGGCTTCGTCCTCCTGCTCGGCATCGTCATCGCCGTCCCGACCTGGTACATCTCGGGCTACCTGTGGGCAAAGTTCATCAACAAGCGCGTGCCCCTCATCGTCCCCGCCCTCTTCGGCAGCACGGACGACGACCAGCCCGAGAACCCGCCGAACCCGTGGACGGTCATCGGCATCCTGCTCATCCCGATCGTCCTCATCTTCGCGAACACCGGCCTGGGCGCCCTCGGCTCGGCCGGCGTCGTCGACCCGGACGCCGCATGGGTCCAGGCGCTCACCCTCGTCGGGTCCTCCGCCGTCGCGCTGCTCATCTCCGTCATCGTCGCCCTGCTCGTGCTCGGGACGTTCCGTGGCGAGTCGGGCTCGGCCCTGGAGAAGCTCGTCGAGGGCACGTTCGGCCCGGTCGCGTCGGTCATCCTCATCACCGGCGCCGGCGGCATGTTCGGCGGCGTCCTGCGGGCCTCCGGCATCGGCGACGCCCTCGAGCAGTCCCTGGCCGACATCGGGCTGCCGACGATCGTGGCCGCCTACCTCATCGCGGTCATCCTGCGCATCGCCCAGGGCTCGGCCACGGTCGCGCTCGTGACGACCGCCGGGCTCGTGAGCCCGGCCGTCCTCGCCGGCGGGTACTCGACCATCGACGTCGCCGCGATCACCCTCGCGACCGCCGCCGGCTCCGTCATCGCCAGCCACGTCAACGACTCGGGCTTCTGGCTGGTCGGCCGCCTCATGAACATGGACGTCAAGACGACCCTGAAGACCTGGACCGTTCAGCAGACACTGGAGTCCGTGGTCGGCTTCGCGTTCGCCGTCCTCATCTTCATCGTCTTCTAGGAGGCACCGGCATGACCAAGGTCCGCGACGTCGTCGTCGGCATCGACATGGGCACGACCGCCACGAAGGTGGTCGCCTACGGGGCCGACGGACGCGCGCTCGCGGGCTCGTCGAACGGGTATCCGCTCGACGAGCCCGCGCCCGGCCACGCCGAGCAGGACCCCCACGCGATCCTGGCCGCGGTCTACGCGGGGGTGGCCGACGTCGTCGGACAGGTCGGTGCGGACCGGGTCGCCGGGGTGAGCTTCTCCAGCGCCATGCACAGCCTGCTCGCCCTCGACGACGACGGACGGCCCCTCACGCCGGTCCTCACCTGGGCGGACACGCGGGCGGCCGCCCAGGCTGAGCGGCTGCGGGCGGACCCCGCGGGGCTCGCCCTGCACCGCCGCACCGGCACGCCGATCCACCCGATGTCGCCCCTGCTCAAGCTCGCCTGGTTCCGACAGGCCGAGCCGGACCTGCACGCGCGGGCCGCCGCGTGGGTCGGCATCAAGGACTGGGTCGTCCGGGAGATGACCGGCCGCCTGGTCGTGGACCACTCGCTCGCCTCGGCGACCGGGCTCATGGACCTGCGCACGCTCGACTGGGACCCCGAGGCGCTGGCGATCGCCGGCGTCACGCCCGATCGGCTGCCCGAGCTCGTGCCGACCACCGCGACCATCGCGGGCCTCACGCCCCCGGCGGCCGCGGCGACCGGGCTCGGGAAGTCGACGACCGTCGTCGTCGGAGCGGGCGACGGTCCCCTCGCGAACCTCGGGGTCGGGGCCGTGCACCCGGGAGTCGCCGCCTGCTCGGTCGGCACGTCCGGGGCGCTGCGCGTGACGGTGGACCGGCCCGGGGTCGACCCCGACGGCGGCGTGTTCTGCTACGCCCTGACGAGCGACCGTTGGGTCGTCGGCGGGGCGATCAACAACGGCGGGGTGGTGCTGGACTGGGTCCGCTCGCAGGTCGCCGGCGACTCGGCCGGGGGCTCGACGGCGGACCTCCTCGACGAGGCCATGACCGTCCCGGCGGGCTCCGGCGGGCTGCTGATGCTGCCCTACCTGTTGGGTGAACGCGCGCCGCGGTGGGGCGGGACGGTCCGCGGCGCGTACGTCGGGCTCACGCGCGCGCACCGGCGGGCCCACCTCGTGCGCGCCGCGGTCGAGGGCGTCGCGCTCCAGCTGCGGCTCGTCCTGGACTCGATGCGGGCGGCCGAGCTGTCCGTCGCCGAGATCCGGGCGACGGGCGGGGTCATGAAGCACCCGATCTGGCGGCGCACCCTTGCCAGCGCGTTCGACGGACCGCTCGGGCGGCCCGAGTCGCCGGAGGGGTCGGGATTCGGGGCGGCGCTGCTGGGCATGGAGGCGCTCGGCCTGGTCGAGTCGATCGACGTCGCGGCCGATCTCGTGCCGGTGGACTCGGTGACCGAGCCGGACCCGGCCGACGCGCGGGTGTACGCGGACCTGCTGCCGATCTTCTCCGGTCTGTACGAGCCGCTCCAGCCGGCGGGCGTCGCCCTGGCGGGGCTCGGGCTGCCCTTCGACCGCGACTGAGGGTGGCGCCCCGCGCTCGCGGTGGCAGGGCGCTCCCGCCACGCGGAGCCGCGGTTGCCACTTGCCGGGCGCCGCGCGCCCCTGGCCACGCCCCCGCGAGCTGCGGCCGAACGCCGAGTGGAGGGTCGAGTCATCGAGTGGAGGGTGTCGACACCCTCCACTCGATGAC
>FUHX01000046.1 GCA_900163555.1 Actinomycetales bacterium JB111
CCCCAAGCCCCAAGCCCCAAGCCAGACGCCTACCGCCCCAGCCGACGCCTGATCTTCCGCGCCACCCCGCGCACCCCGTCGGCCCGCAGCGTCCGCAGCGCCCCGCCCACGTCCGCGCGCAGCCGCGTCATTCGCGACACCTCGCCTACCTGCCGCCCGGCTGCCCGCTCGGCCGCGATCCGCGCCGCGTCCGCCGACCGCACCGGGTTCCGGCAGAACTCCACGAGCGGCGCGAGCGCGATCGGCCAGGTCTGCCGGGCGGCCTGCGCGGCCACCCGCTCGCGGACGGCCGCACGCCCGTCGTCGTCGAGCAGCAGGTCACGCAGCGCCCCGGCCAGCGCAGGGACGTCCTCGGCCGGGACGGCCGTGCCGAGACCCTCGGCCTGCACGAGCCCGCCGAAGTGGTCCCCGTCCGTGCAGACGATCGGCAGCCCGGCCCACAGGTAGTCGAGGATCCGCGTGCGGAAGCTGAACGCCGTCTCGACGTGGTCGAAGTGGGCGGAGACGCCGATGTCGGCGTCGAGCAGGTAGTCCGCCCGGCGCTCGTACGGCACCCAGTCCTCGTTGAAGAACACGTGCCGTCCGGTCAGCCCGAGCTCGTCCGACAGCTCCCGCGTCCGCACCGCCATCGCCATCTCGGGCACGTCCGGGTTGGGGTGCTTCATGCCGAGGAAGTACATCCGCACGTTCGGCACGTCCGCCCGCAGCTCGTCGACGGCGCGGATGACGGTCAGCGGGTCGAACCAGTTGTAGACGCCGCCGCCCCAGAGGATCACCGGGTCGTCCGCGTCGATCCCCTCGACGACGCCCTTGATGCCGTGCTCCACCTGCCGCGGCGCCGCCCCGTCCAGCCCGAACGGCACGACGGTGATGAGCGAACGCAGGGAGGTGTCGGCGTCGTACGTGTCGGGGTTGACGCGGCCGGCGGCCGCGAGGTGGCCGATCCACAGGTCCCGCTGCTTCTCGGACGCGCACAGGAACAGGTCGCCACGCGCCACCTGCGCGGACAGCTCGGTCAGCGCCCGCGCGAGCGCCGCGTGCCGCTCCGGAGCGGGCCTGAACCGCTCGACCTCCAGCGACTCGAGGTGGAACGGGTCGTACAGGTCGACGACGATCGTCGCCCCCGACTCCTGCAGCCAGTCGAACGTCGCCATGAGGTAGCCCTGCAGCACGACGACGTCCGCGGACTCGACCTCCCCGCGGAAGGACTGCACGTCGGTCGCCCGGGCGACGAAACCGTCGCCCTCCCGGCTGCACCCTCCGAAGGTGAGCAGGTGGACGTCGTGCTCCGCCCCGAGCGCCCGGGCGATCTCGAACGCCCGGATCGCGGGGCCGGCCATCCGCTCGGCGAGCGTGTCGAGCGTGACGACGAGGATGCGGCGCCTGCTGGTCATGTGTCCTCCACCCGTCCCGGGTCGGTCGGCGACCCGTCGATCAGTCGGTCAGTCTCTCGTCGGCCAGTCTCTCGGCCGGTCCCCATCGGGTACCCACCGTGGCTCGGTCACGCGGTCACGCGGTCACGCGGTCACGCGGCCAGTTGGCCACGCGGTCACTCGGTCACTCGGTCGCCCAGTGGCTCCGGGGCGCCGTCGGGGACGGACCAGCCGGATGCGGACTGGATGTACCCGCCCCACCAGCGCTCCGCCCCGTTGTCCACGGTGAAGCGCGCGGAGTCGCGCACCTGGTCGTAGGTGTGCTGCGTCGTCGTGTCGGTCAGGGACGTGATGACGACGTACCCGCCGGGCGCGAAGGGCACGGACGTCGCGTGGCAGTCGATGACGCCGCGGCCCTTGATCGTCCCGAGCCTCGGCCCGTGGTCGACCGTGTTGGACGCCCACAGGTACGTGCCGTCGGTGTGCTCGATCCCGATCCCCATCACGGGGTCGGTGACCTCCTCGAGCGCGTCGTAGTGCACCCGGACGGTCATCTCCCCGCCCTGGCGCACCTGGCTGCCCGGTCCACCGGCGCCGAAGACCTCGACCTCCTCGATGACGAGCTCCCCGGACCCGGAGTGCGTCCGGCCGGAGTCGTCGATGCGCACCGAGGCGTGCGTGGAGTCGCCGTACCGCTCGAGGACCTGTGCGGCGGGCCCGGCCACCTGCAGCACGCCCTTGTTGATCCACGCCGCGTGGTCCGCCATGGACCGAAGCGTCGGCAGCGAGTGCGAGACGACGACGACCGTGCGCCCCTCGCGGCGGAACTGCGCGAACTTCGCCGCGCACTTCTCCTGGAAGGCCGCGTCGCCCACCGCGAGCACCTCGTCCACCAGCAGGATCTCGGGGTCCACGTGGATCGCGACCGAGAAGCCGAGGCGGACGTACATGCCCGAGGAGTAGTTCTTCACCGGCTGGTCGATGAACTGCTCGACGCCCGAGAAGCCGATGATGTCGTCCAGCTTCGCGTCGATCTCCGGCCGCGTCATGCCGAGGATCGAGCCGTTGAGGTAGATGTTGTCCCGGCCCGACAGCTCCGGGTGGAAGCCCGAGCCCACCTCGAGCAGGGCCGCCATCCGCCCGCGCGTGGTGATGGTCCCCGACGTCGGGTACAGGATCTTCGCCAGGCACTTGAGCAAGGTGGACTTGCCCGACCCGTTGTCGCCCACGAGCGCGAACGTCGATCCCTCGGGGATCTCGATCGAGACGTCGTCGAGGGCGAGGAAGTCCTCGTGCACGCTCCGACGGCGCCGCATCACCGCGGACTTCAGCGTCTGGTTCCGCTCGTGGTACACGCGGAACTTCTTCGTCACGTTCTCGACCGAGATGGCCGACGACGACGCGGGGTTCGGTGAATCGGTCATAGCGCCTCGGCCAGTCCCTTCTCGTGGCGGGAGAACAGCGTGGCGCCGATGACGAACGCCCCGATCGCCCAGGCGAGGCACACGAGCGTGGTCGACAGGTCGGGCAGCCGGTTGTCGTACAGGAAGTTGCGGAAGAGCTCCGCGAACTGCACGAGCGGGTTCAGCTGGTAGATCGTCATGATCGTGACGTCCCCGAACAGGGCGCCGAGGCGGTCGGACTGCTCCGCCACGAGCCGCACCGGGTAGACGATCGGCGTGAGGTAGAACCACATCTGGAAGAGGATCGTCACGAAGTGCTGGGTGTCGCGGAAGTAGACGTTCGCGATCGAGAACGCCAGCCCGACGCCCGTCGCGAACACCGCGAAGACGATCATCGCGATCACGATGAGCGGGAGGAACGGCAGGGGGTTCGCGCCGACGATCAGCAGGACGATGGTGAGCACCGCCATCTCGATCGCCCACGTGAACATCCAGGACGCCACGGTGGCGACGATCAGCGCGCCGCGCGGGAAGTGCACCTTCTTGATGAGGTTCTCGTTCCCCACCAGGGCACCCATCGACCCGTTGACGACGTTCGTGAAGAACGTCCAGGGAAGCAGCATGCACAGCAGCCACAGCGCGAAGATGTCGAGGCCCGACGGGTCGCCCGGATCCGGCTGGATGCGGATGATGAACGCGAAGACGACCGTGTAGATGGCCATCGCCGCGAGCGGGTTCGCGAGCGACCAGAGCTGACCGAGCGCGGTGCGACTGTACTTGCCCTTGACCTCGCGCATCGTGAGGTTGACCAGCAGCTCCTTGGAGCCGCGCAGGTCCTTGAGGAACCGCACGCGCGTGTGCCCTCCCGAGATCGCAGACCGACGTGCCCCCGCGGCTGCGGGGCTCGGCCCAGGGTAGTCCAGCCGCCCGACGACGGTCGGCGCCGGGCCGCGTGAGATGCGATGCGCCGGCCGCGCCGGCCGCGGCGGCTCGCGCGGCGTCGTCCTCGACCCACGCGCTCCCGGTTCGTGCCACTCGGGCCGTCCTGGCGCCCGCTCACGCGGCGCCGGCCACTGCGCCCAGACGCCCTTCCGGGCGCCTCGTCACGATCAGCCGGCCTCGACCCTCAGGGGCCCGCCAGGCGCCCGGTCACGATCAGCCCGGCAGGACGCGCAGGTAGGTCGGTCCGTTCGGCGAGGACACCCAGCTGACCGGCCGCTCGACCGTACCCATGCCCGGGTTCCAGGCGGCGACGTTCTGGCCGTTGCCGGTGTAGATGCCGACGTGGCCGGGCCACCAGATGAGGTCGCCGGGACGGGCCTGGGAGGCTGGCACCTGCTGGAAGCGCGCGTACTCGCTCCAGTACGTGCTGCGCGGCAGGGTCACGCCGTACTGCGCGTAGACGTAGCCGGCGAACCCGACGCAGTCCCAGCCCGACGGCGAGCGGCCGCCCCAGACGTAGGGCGAGCCGATGTAGGAGCGCGCCGTGGCGACCACCTGGTCGCCCTGCCAGCCGACCGACTCGCGGTCGTCGTCGCGCGACGGCGGGGCGGGGGTCGTCACGCGGGTGTCCCGGCGCACGCCGAGGGTGTCGACGCCGTCCGCGTTCCAGTCGCCCACGAGGATCGTGTCGGTCGAGTTGCCGTAGGTGACGACGCGCTCGGCGACGCCCGCCGTGAGGGAGTTGCGCAGGTGGTAGGCGTTCCCGCGGCGCACGCCGAGGCCGTCCGTCCCGTCGCCGTTCCAGTCGCCCACGATGACGGAGTCGTCCGCGCGCCCGTAGAGCACGACCTGCTCGGCGACGCCGCTCCGCATCGTGTTCTGCAGGTAGTAGGCGTTCCCGCGGCGCACGGCGATCGAGTCGATGCCGTCGCCGTTCCAGTCGCCGACGACGACCTCGTCGGCCGCGCGCCCGTAGTTGACGACGTAGTCCGCGGGCCCGGAGCTCACGGAGTTGCGGAAGTAGAAGGTGTTGCCGCGGCGCACCGCGAAGGTGTCGACCCCGTCGCCGTCCCAGTCGCCGACGAACACCTCGTCGTCCGCGCGGCCGTAGTAGATGGTGACGTAGTTCGGCCGGTAGGCGTTCTCGGTGGTCACCGCGATCTCGTCGCCGAGGCGGACGGCGATGCTGTCGGCGCCGCGACCGTCGAAGTCGCCGACGAAGACCCCGCCGTCCGGGTGGCCGAAGCGGATGGAGATGTCCGCCGCGCCGGAGAAGGAGTTGGCCAGGAAGAACTCGCTTCCTGAGCCGCCCGCATCGCCGCCCTTCGAGGAGGCTGCGGGAGCGGTCACGACGGCGGCGGCCAGGACGGTCGCAATGGCTGCGCACAGCCGAGCGGGAGCTCGCACCTGAATCTTCTCCTTCGATCGCCACCGGATCGTGTCCGGCCGGGGGCGGGGGCTCGGTGGGTAATGGTGAGAACTACCCATCGGGGGCTGACAACGTTCGAGACCTTACGGTGATACGCGTGTGACTGGTGTGAAATGTGTTCAGGGTCACATTACGAATGCGGCGCGTCCCGTGCATTCCCGTCGGCAAGCAGGTATGGGATCCCCTCTACCACGTGCGATACCCCTGTGGCAAATGGTGCCAATGTTACTCGAGGGGCGAGAGTGCTCTGGTCTCCTACCGAAGCGCCCCTGGGCGGCGCCGGCGCGCAACGTCCACATGCGACGACCGCGGCCCCCTCCGCCCCCGCACGCACGACGGCGGCCCCGCACCCAGTGGGTGCGGGGCCGCCGTCGTCGGGGTCCTCCGGGCCGAACGGCCCGGTCCCGATATCGGTCAGGTCACGCCGGCACGGCGCTCAGCGCACGACGCCGAGCGTGTCCGTGCCGTTGCCGTCCCAGTCGCCCGCGATGACGCGGTCGGTCTCGCGGCCGAAGCGGACATGGCGGTCCGCCGCGCCGCCGGTGACGGAGTTGCGCATGTAGTACTCGGCGCCACGGCGCACGGTGAACGTGTCCGTCCCGTTGCCGTCCCAGTCGCCGACGATGACCTGGTCGCCGACCCGGCCGTAGGAGAAGTCGATCTCGGCGACCCCGTTCTGCTGCCTGTTGGTCAGCAGGAAGCGGGTGCCCCGGCGCACGCCGAAGCTGTCCCTGCCGTCGCCGTCCCAGTCGCCCACGAGCAGCTCGTCGTTCGCGCGGCCGAAGGCGATCTCGAGCTGGGCGGGCCCGGAGACCAGGTCGTTGCGCAGGTACAGGGTGTCCCCGCGCCGCACGCCGAGCGTGTCGCGGCCGTCCCCGTTCCAGTCCCCGACGACGATCTGGTCGTCCGCGCGGCCGTAGGCCAGCAGCACCTCCCGGGTCGAGTCGTGCCCGTTGGTCAGCTCGATGGTCTGGCCGCGGCGGACGCCGACCGTGTCCGTCCCGTCACCGTCCCAGTCGCCGACGATGACCTCGGCGCCGCGGTCGCCGAACGCAAACTGGATCTCGGCCTGCGAGGTCCAGGAGTTCGACAGGTAGAACCGGTTGCCGACCAGCTCCCGCACGTCGTTGATCATCCCGGGCAGGGCCGCGGCCACGTACGGGCCGGGGCAGATCGTCCGGGTCTGGTACGCGACGTCGCGGTGCCCCATGATCGCGGGCAGCTCCGCACCGGCCGGCCAGAAGGACGTGCCGCGGGAGTAGAGGCCGGTTCGGGCGTCGACGTCGACCCCCGCGAGGGCGAATCGCCACGCGATCACGTCGCGCACGGCGCCCATCGACGCCGCCGGAGCGGGCCCGTACGAGAAGTCGCCCATGATCGAGACGCCGACCGTGTTCGTGTTCTGCGGCGCGGCGTGCGCGCCGATCGCCATCTGCGTCGCGGGAGAGTCCATCGAGCCCTCGCGGCCCTCGAAGACGCGGCCCCAGCGGTCGACCAGGAAGTTGTACCCGATGTCGCCCCAGCCGCGGGTCTGCGAGTGGTAGAAGTAGATGCTCCGCACCACGCCCGGCGCCTCGTCGTACGTGTAGGTGTTCGAGCCGGCGGTGTGGTGGACGACCGCGGCCCGCAGCGCGCTGTACTGCGTCGGCCAGAAGAAGTAGTCCGGGTTCGCGCCCCACGCCTCGCGGGAGATCACGGCCGGGGCGGAGGCCGTCCCGTTCGCGCCCTGGGCGTTCACCGACGACGTCGCCTGGGTCCGCGCAGATCCCGCACCGTCCGTCGTGGCCGAGCCGTCCGTCGTCGCACCGTCCGCGTCGGCCAGCGGCGAGGTCGAGGCCGAGCTCGGCACCTCGATGGACCGCGCCGCGGTGCCCGGGCCGTCCGGCTCGAGCTCGAGCGCGCCGCTCACGTCCTCGGGCACGAGCGTGAGCCGCAGGTCCGCGGGGAGCTCGCCGGAGCCGGGGTTCACCTGGACCTGCACGCCGTCGGCGGCGGTCGTCAGGTACGGCTCCGTGCCGCCGGGCAGGCCGTCGGCGCCCGGCGTCTCAGGGTCGAGCGTCGACCAGCTGGACCACTCGCCGTCCACGCGTGTGCGCACGTCGATCGTGGCGTCCTGCGCCAGCTCGGCGCCGGCCGCCCACGTCACGCCGGCGAGGAGGAAGTCCTCGGCGTCGATCTCGGAGGTGAGGATCGCGAGGTCGCCGTCGACCTGGGCGCCCGCGACGGCGCGGTCCTCGGCCGTCGGCGCCGAGAGCGTCGGCAGCGGGCTGTCGGACACCGACGCCGGGTCGTCGACCCCCGCGTCCGCCTGCTCGGTCGGTGAGCCGGCGTCGTCGGTGAGCGTCACGACCTGGACCGGGGACGTACCCGCGTCGGCCGCGGGTGGCGCGGCGCCGTCGTCGGAGGGGGACTCCGGGTCGGCGACCGCCGGGGAGACGATCAATGGGATCCCGATGGCTGCGGCCGCGAGGGCGCGCAGCGCCGTCGATCGGGCGGGTCGGGCGGTGGGCTGGGTCGGGTGTGACATATTCGTTCGTCCCTCGGGGGAAGTCGGGGAGGTACACGGGTGGAGCCGGGCGCGACGGTACCGTGAGGCCATGAGAATGTCAGTAGTTGGTACGGGCTACCTGGGCGCCGTACACGCCGCGTGCATGGCAAGCCTCGGGCACGAGGTCATCGGTCTCGACGTGGACGAGCAGAAGGTCCGCCTGCTGTCCTCGGGCAAGGCCCCGTTCCACGAACCCGGCTTCGACGAGCTGCTCAAGGAGCAGGTCGACGCCGGTCGTCTCACCTTCACGACCGACCCGGCCGACGTCGCCGACTGCCGCGTGCACTTCATCGGCGTCGGCACGCCGCAGACGTCCGACGGCGACGCCGCGGACCTCACCTACGTGGACGCCGCGATCACCAACCTCCTCCCCCACCTCGGGCCGGTCGACGGCCGCGCGCCGCTCATCGCCGGGAAGTCCACCGTCCCGGTGGGCACCGCCCAGGCGATCGCGGAGCGCATCGCCCCCACGGGCGCCCTGCTCGCGTGGAACCCGGAGTTCCTCCGCGAGGGCTTCGCGGTGCAGGACACGGTCAGCCCGGACCGCATCGTCTACGGCCTGTCGAAGGACGAGGCGGTCGCGGCCGAGTCGAAGGCGATCCTCGACGAGGTCTACGCCGACCTGCTCGCCCGCGAGATCCCGCTCGTCGTGACCGACTACGCGACCGCGGAGCTCGTCAAGGTCGCGGCGAACGCGTTCCTGGCCACGAAGATCTCCTTCATCAACGCCATGTCCGAGATCGCGGACGCCACCGGGGCCGACGTCACGACCCTCGCCGAGGCCATCGGCCACGACGACCGCATCGGGAAGAAGTTCCTCCGGGCCGGCATCGGCTTCGGCGGCGGCTGCCTGCCGAAGGACATCCGCGCGTTCATGGCGCGCGCCGGCGAGCTCGGCCTGGACGACACGCTCACGTTCCTGCGCGAGGTCGACACCATCAACGACCGCCAGCGGGTGCGCACCGTGGACGCCGCGCGCACGGCCGTCGGCGGGGACCTGGCGGGCCGGACCGTCGCCGTCCTCGGCGCCGCGTTCAAGCCGGACTCCGACGACATGCGCAACTCCCCCGCGCTCGACATCGCCAAGCGGGTGCAGGACGAGGGCGCGCGCGTGCGCGTGACCGACCCGGCCGCCGGCGCGGTTCTGCGCGCGCGAGGATCCGAGTTCGACGTCGTCGACTCGGTCGAGGAGGCGGCGCAGGACGCGGACATCGTCCTCCTGCTCACCGAGTGGCGGCAGTTCCGCGAGATCGACCCGGTCGAGCTGAAGAAGGTGGCCCCGGCCGCCACGATCCTCGACGGCCGCAACGCGCTGGACCCGAAGCGCTGGCGGGACGCCGGCTGGACCTACATCGGCATCGGCCGGCCCTGACCGGGCCCGAGCCGACACCAGCCGACCCCCTCACCCTGGAGAACTCATGAAGATCCTCGTCACCGGCGGCGCCGGATTCATCGGCGCCAACTTCGTCCGCAGCACGATCGCCTCGCGCCCCGACGCGACCGTCACCGTCCTGGACAAGCTCACGTACGCGGGCAGCTCCGAGTCCCTCGCGGGCCTCGACCGCACGAGCCTCGTGCAGGGCGACATCGCGGACCGCGACACGATCGAGCCGCTCGTCGCGGAGCACGACCTGGTGGTGCACTTCGCCGCCGAGTCGCACAACGACAACTCGCTCAACGACCCGAGCCCGTTCGTGCAGACCAACCTGGTCGGCACCTTCCAGGTGCTCGAGTCCGTGCGTCGTCACGGTGTCCGCCTGCACCACATCTCCACGGACGAGGTGTACGGGGACCTCGAGCTCGACGACCCGGAGAAGTTCCACGAGACCACGGCCTACAACCCGTCCTCGCCGTACTCCTCCACGAAGGCCGGCTCGGACCTGCTCGTGCGCGCGTGGGTCCGCTCCTTCGGAATCGAGGCGACGATCTCGAACTGCTCGAACAACTACGGGCCCTACCAGCACGTCGAGAAGTTCATCCCCCGCCAGATCACGAACCTCATCGACGGCGTCCGCCCCCGCCTCTACGGGGCCGGCGCAAACGTGCGCGACTGGATCCACGTGGACGACCACAACTCGGCGGTCTGGACGATCATCGAGAAGGGCCGGATCGGCGAGACCTACCTGATCGGCGCGAACGGCGAGAAGTCGAACAAGGAGGTCGTCGAGATGATCCTTGAGGGCATGGGCCGGGACAAGGACGACTACGACCACGTGGCCGACCGCCCGGGCCACGACCTGCGCTACGCCATCGACTCCACGCGCCTGCGCGAGGAGCTCGGCTGGACCCCGCGCTACACGAACTTCGCGGACGGCCTGGCCGCGACGATCGACTGGTACCGCACCAACGAGGGCTGGTGGCGACCGCAGAAGGCCGCCGTCGAGGCGAAGTACGCCGCCCAGGGTCAGTGACCCCGCCCGCGCCCCGGCCGCCCCGGCCGGGGCGCGGTGCTAGGTTCACCACGTGACGGCTCCCCACGACGCGCTGGGCCGACTGTCCGCCCGCGCGAGGATCGCGCTCGGTCTCGCGATCGGCGTCGTCTCCGGGCTGCTCGGCCTCCTTCCCCACCTGCTCTCCGGGGCGCGGCTGCCCGCGCAGGACCTGTGGCTCGACCCCGGGTCCTCGGACCGGATGCCGTTCGCCCTGCTGCCGCTCAGCCAGAACCACGTCGTCACCATCGTCTCGGTGCTGGTCGTGCCCGGCCTGCTGGCCGGCCTCGCCGGCCGCACGATCGAGCGGCGCATGCCGGCGCCCCGCACCCGCCCGCACCCCTACCTCTCCCCCGACGACGAACCTCGCCGGTTCCCCACGTGGCCCGTCTCGACGGGCCTGGCCGTCGTGGCGGCTCTCGCGGTCGTCCAGTCGGGTCTCACGCTCGGCGAGGGAATCGGGGCGAGCGCCGCCCAGTCCGACCCGAGGGCCCCGCTCTTCGTGACCGGCGCCGTCGTGGGGGCCGTGGGCGCCGGGCTGCTCGGGCAGCTGGTCCTCTGGCTCTCGGCGAGCCGGCAGCGGTCGTTCTCGGCCCTCGGCATCAGCCTCGCCGCCGTACCGGTCGCGGGCTGGCTGACGTTCCTGCTCTCGATCGTCGGCGCCGGGTCGCCGACGGTCCTCCCGGTGGTCACGCACTGGGCCCCCGTGCCGGTCGTCGCGGTCGCGCTGTGCTGGTGCGGATGGCGGCCGGGGATACGGCTGTGGGTCTGGGCCGCCTCCCTGCTCGCCCTGTGGGTGGTGCCGGCGATCCTCAGCACGGCGCAGGTCGTGCTGGGCTCCCCGTCGCTGCTGAGCGACCCGGAGGGGCTCGTGCGGACGAGCCTGGAGATCTTCCGGACGGTCGCCGCCGACCACGTCGTCGCGGTCCTCGTCGCGGCCGCGGCGGCTCTCGCCGGGCGGCTCGCGATCGAGCTCGCCGCGCGCGGGACGGACACGCGGGAGGCCTGACCCGGGCGACCCGCCGCGCTGACCCTGGCGCCCCACCGGGCCGATACGGGCGACCCGTCGACCCGATCCGGTCGCCCGTCCGCCCGGTCCGGACGAACGCCGAGGTCACAGTCCCCCGGGGGGGTATGGGTTGAGGTACCCATCCCCCGCGCGGCGACGCCTACGAGCCGCACTACTGTCAGGTCATGACAACCCAGAGCGGGAGGGCGACGGAGCCAGAGGTCGCGGCCCCGACCCCCGTCACCGCGCTCGTCGGACTCGTCCTCGGGGCAGGATTCGCGGTCCTCGGCCTGCTCCCCCACCTCCTCGACGGCGGGCGCGTCGTCGGCGCCGGCCCGTGGGCGAGCGCGATCGACGCCGACGTCGTGCCGTTCGCCCTCATCCCGATGGACGTCCATCACCTGAGCGCGCCGTTCTACTTCCTGGTGACGGGCGCGGCTCTCGCGGGCATGTTCGCGCGGTTCCTCCAGGCCCGGCGTTCCCGGGAGCGCCGCGAGCGGCGCGGCGGCCGGGGACCCGGCTTCGGCTCGGGATCCGCGTCCGGCTCGCTGTTCGAGTCGAGCACCGGCTACCAGGCCACCTCAGGATTCGGCCTGGCCGGGTACAGCACGCAGGGGGTGTCCACGCCGAACGCGCGCGTGAATCGCACCGGCATCGCCGCGAACCAGTCGCCGTCGCTCCGGGTGTCCGCCTCGACCACCGAGTCGGACCTCTTCGCGCCGCGTACCGCCGGTCCGCCGATACCGGTCTGGGCGGTCGCGCTCGGGCTGGTCGTCACCCAGATCGTCGCCGTCATCCAGTCGGCGCTCGCCCTCCAGCGATTCACCGACGACCGGTCCGAGCTCCTCCCGTACGACTACCCGCCCGACACCGTGGTCGTCATCATCCTCGTGTTCGTGCTCGCGATCGCGATCATGGTCTTCAGCTGGCTGATCAGCACGGCGGCGGCCACGTTCTCGTTCGGCATGGCGGTCGCCTCCGTGCCGATCGCCTCGTGGCTCGTCCTCCTCGTCGTCCCCGACGCCCCGTCGGACGAGCTCGTCCGGACGCTCAACACGCTCGCGCACTGGCTGCCGGCGGTCCTGGTGGGCATCGCCCTTGCCATGAGCGGCCGGCTCGTGGACCGGGCAGGGGCGGCGCTCGTCAGCGGCATCACCATGGTCGTGACGCCCGCGGTCGTCGCGGTGGTGCAGCTGTTCATCTCCACCGGGTCCTCGACCCTCGGACCGTCCGAGCGGTTCGAGCTGCTGTGGGACGCCGCGCGCACGACCGGGACGGACATGCTCGCGCCGGCCGCGGTGGCCATCGTCATCAGCGTCATCGGCTCCGTCTTCACGAGCGCCTACGTCAGCGACCAGCGCGGCTCCGCGGGCACGTCCCGAGCCCACTGACGCTCCCGGCGTCCCGCCGCCCGCCCCGCTACCGTCCCCGCGTGAGCAGCGCGGCCCGCGCCCTGAGCCCCGCCGCGAGCGCCCCGCGCACGGGCGCCTGCCACCAGGCGTCGTACCGCCCGCGCAGGTAGCGCTCGGCGCTGGCGTGATGGGCGCGGACCATCGGGGCGGGCCGCTCCCGCCACGTCGCGCCCTGGTCGTGCACCACTGCCGCGGAGGGGACGTAGACGTTCTCCCACCCGGCCCGTCCGAGCCGGTCCCCGAGGTCCGTGTCCTCGAAGAACATGAAGTAGCCCTCGTCGAAGCCGCCGACCTCCTCGAAGGCCTCCCGCCGCAGCAGCAGGCACGACCCGGACAGCCACCCGACCACCTTGTCCTCGGCGGCCCCCAGACCGGAGCGCTGCTGGTAGCGGGCCGTGAACGGGTTGCCCGGCCAGAGGGGGGCGAGCACGGCATGCCCCGTGCCCACGACGAGGCTCGGGAGTGCGCGCGCGGAGGCGTAGACGGTGCCGTCGGTGTTGAGCACCGTCGGCCCGAGCGCCCCGGCCCTGGGGTTCCTGCGGCCGGCGGCGATCAGCTCGTCGAGCGCGCCGGGCTCCCACACGAGGTCGTTGTTGGCCACGACGAGCCACGGCTCGCGCCCGCCGCGTGCTCCGAGGTTCGCCCCGGTCCCGTAGCCGAGGTTCGCGCCGGGCCGGACGACCTCCGCCCCGTGAGCCTCGGCCACCTCGTCGACGACGCCCGGGTCGTCCCCGTTGTCGACGATCGTCAGCCGGTAGGCCGCCGAAGTCGCCGACGCCAGGCTGGTCGTGAACTGCGCGAGCTCGTCACCGGGGTTGTACGCCACGGTGACGACGTGGATCTCGGTCGGGTCCGCCGTCGGCCCGTCCGGGGTCACCTCGCCCGCCACGCCCGCCACGCGGACTCGACCATCTCGTGCAGGCCGAGCTCCGCCGTGAAGCCGAGGACGTTGCGCGCCAGGGTCACGTCCGCGACGGACCGGGCCGGGTCGCCGGGCCGACGGTCGACGACGACCGGCGCCGTCTCGTCGCCCGTCACCGCGCGCACCTCGTCCAGGACCTCCTTGACCGAGCTGCCCCGGCCGGTGCCGACGTTGATCGCCCGCGGCGTGCCGACGATCCCCGCCTCGTCCACGAGGCGCAGGTGGTCGACGGCGAGCAGGTGGGCGCGCGCCAGGTCGACGACGTGCACGTAGTCGCGCACGCAGGTCCCGTCGTCGGTCGGGTAGTCGTCGCCGAAGATGCGGGGCCGCGAGCCGGCGTCGAGGCGCTCGAACACCATCGGGATGAGGTTCTGGACGAACGTGTCGCCGAGGAGGTCGCTGCCCGCGCCGGCCGCGTTGAAGTAGCGCAGGGAGACCGGGGTGACGGTGCCGGCCGCGGCGGCGTCGTCGAGGATCTCCTCACCCGCGCGCTTGGTCCGCGCGTACGGGCTGACGGGGGCCAGCGGCAGGGACTCGGCGAGGACGTCGCCGTCGACCTCCCCGTAGACGGACGCGGAGGAGGAGAAGACGATGCGGCGGCAGCCCGCGTTCTCCATCGCGGTGAGCACGGCGAGCAGGCTGCCCACGTTCTGCGCCCAGTACCAGACGGGGCGCTCGGCGGACTCGCCGACCTGCTTGCGTCCGGCGAAGTGGATGACGTCGGTGACGCCCCGTTGGCGCAGGACGCGCTCGAGGGCGTCCGGGGCGCCGTCGGAGGCGAGGTCGAGCTCGACGAGGGTCGTTCCCGCGACCCGCTCCGCGTTCCCGGTGCTGAGGTCGTCGACGACG
This sequence comes from Actinomycetales bacterium JB111, assembly GCA_900163555.1. Classification (GTDB taxonomy): domain Bacteria; phylum Actinomycetota; class Actinomycetes; order Actinomycetales; family Actinomycetaceae; genus JB111. The sequence continues at coordinate 14,317 of FUHX01000046.1, forward strand.
ACCACGTCCTCCCCGCGGGCCACGAGCTCTGCGACCACGTGGCCACCGATGTAGCCGGCTCCGCCGGTGACGAGGACTGTCATGCATTCAGGCTATCGGCCGACCGCGCCGCCCGCGGGGAGCAGCCCCCGGCACGCCGTGATCTCGTACAGCTCCCCCGTCCCGGCCGTCGCGATCAGCTCGAAGCCCTCCCCCGGGCGCAGGTAGTACATGGTGTCCGCGCCGAGCGGGATCATCTGCTGCCAGGGCTCCTTGCCGGCCTTGCGCGTGTTCGTCCAGAAATGCGTGACCCCGAGGTCAGAGATGATGCGGCAGACCTCCGGGTCGGTGCCGATCTGGTCGATGGTGGCCAGCAGGTAGGCCCGGTCCGCGCTGCGCGGGCCCGCCAGGTGCGGGTAGACGACGTCGACACCGCCGAGCGAGTAGAAGTACGGGGTCCCGCGGAACCGGTCGCCGAGCACCACCGCATCCTCGGGAAGGATCTCGGCCGCGTTGCGCATGAGGTCCAGCTCGGCGTCGTCGGCGAGCATCCGGAACGCCAGGTGGTTCGGCACGAAGCTCTCCACCGCGTGGTCGCGCCGCAGCTCGTACCGCCATCCCCCGGTGGCGACCAGGAGGGTGACGAGCAGGGCGGCCGCCACGCCGGCACCGATCCCGTACCGGCGCCCGCTCGCGGCCGCGCCGGTGAGGTGGCGGGGTGCGACGGCGGGCACCGAAGCGGTCGCCCGCGGCGATGCCACGCGGGCGATCACCCCGACGGCGACCGAGGCCAGGGGGATCGCGCAGACGACGATGATCGCGGCCAGGCGCGAGGGCTCCGTGTACCAGGGGCCGGCGAGGACGCGCAAGGGATGGTCGGCCGGTCCGGCCGCGAGGACGGTGAGCGCGGCGGAGCTGACGAGGCCCACGGCGAGCCAGCGTCCCGCGCGCAGGAACCACACGACGACCCCGCCGGCAAGGACGAGGGCGAGGAGGGCGACCTGGCCGATGGAGACCGGCCCGCCGAGCCCGTAGTCGTCGAACGACCGCAGCGGGCCGTCCACGAGGAGGCTGGTGAGGATCCACTCGTAGTCCTCCCGGCCGGCGCGGGGGAAGGCCCGGACGACCGCGAGGGCACCCTCGCGCAGCAGCGGCAGCGCGGCGAGCGCCGTGATACCGATCGCCGCCCACGCCGCCGCGCCCCAGACGGGCATGGCGCGCGCGGGACCCGTCGGGGCCCCGGAACCGTCCGCGCGCGGGTCCGTCTCCTGCCCACGCGTCCGCCGCACCCGGACCGTCCGGGCCAGCGAGCGCACCGCGACGGCGAGCAGCAGCGGTCCGAGCAGCAGCGCGAGCGTGAACCACGCCGACCCGTGCACGAGGGCCAGGCCGAGCGCGGCCACCCCGGCCGGCAGCGCGCAGGCCAGCAGCCGGGCGAGGGAGTCGAGGTTGCGGATCGCGAGGACCACGAGCGCGAGCACCCCGGGCAGCAGCACGTGGGCGTACGCGTACGGCATCTGCGCCACCTGCGTGACCGCGCCGGTCGGCAGCGCGAGGAAGGCCGTGGACAGCCCGCCCGCGACGGCGGCGGCCGCCGGCAGCCCCGGCCACACCGCGCGCACGAGCGCCGCTGAGCTGAGGGCCAGGAGCGGTCCCGCGAGCAGGATCGAGGCGTTCATGGCGAGCGACGCGTCCGCGAGGAGGGGCACCACCGCGACGAGTCCGTGGTAGCCCGCCGGGTACACCGGCGCGTAGCCGTAGTCGTACAGGGAGACGAGCCCGCCGAAGGTCGAGGCGTCTCCGTGCTCGCGGATCGCCTCGATCGCGGAGAGGTGGAACACGCCGTCCCACACCTGCGACGGGCGGGCGAGGTCCCCGATCCCGTTCGCCAGGGCGGCGGCGTAGGCGAGCCCGGCGAGGGTCGTGGCGGCGACGGCGAGCAGCAGGTAGACCTGCGGGAGCGGGCCCGGCTGGACCACGTCGCGCCGGCCCCACGGGCCGGTGCCGAGCAGCCGGCCGAGCCACGCGCACACGCCGACGGCCAGCAGCATCCCTACCAGCACGGTCGGCAGCCCCCACGGGATCCCGACGAACCCGCACACGACCGCCCCGCCCGAGCCCACCGCGAAAGTCACCGGCGCGGCCGCGCCGAGCGCGACGACCCCGCGCACGCCCAGCACCCGGAGCATCGCCAGTCCAGGGGCGATCACCAGCGCAGCCATCGAGAGCAGGCCGGGCACCAGGTCGAGGACGCTCACCACCGCGCGGCGCCCGTCACGACCCGGCCCCCGTCACGCTCCCGCGCCCCGTCACGAGCCGGCCCCCGTCACGACCCGCTCGCCCCGGCCTGGTCGCAGTAGGTCAGGCGCCAAATCGAGGTCCGGCCGGCCCGGTCGACGAGCTCGAATCCCTCGCCCGGCCGCACATAGGCGAGCCCCTCGGTCCGGTAGGAGTACTTCTCCTGGTCCTCGTACGGCCCGCGCGGGTTGGTGTCGGTGATGACGTGCGTGACGCCGAGCTCCCGGACGATCTCGCAGATCTCGGGGTTCGTGTAGATCTCGTCGAAGCTGGTGCCGAGCGTCTGCAGCTCGGGGGTGTCCCACTGGCCGAGCTGCCGGTACAGGACGTCCACGCCGCCGAGGGAGTACAGGTAGGCAGCACCCGCGAACGGGTCGCCGATGACGACGGCGTCGTCCGGCAGGGTCTCGCCGGCGCGCGTGACGAGGTCGATCTCCTCCTCGGACAGCATGGTCCCCCAGGCGATCCGGCCGGGAACGTAGGTGTTCGTGATGATCTCGGCCTTCACCCCGACGCGCAGCCCGCCGGTGACGACGACGATCGCCGCCAGCACCGCGAGGAGGGCCGCGAGGGCGGCCCGGGGCGCGTCGCGCCGGCCGGTGTCGTGCGGGACCTCGGTGTCGAGCACCCGCGGGGGCCGGTGCTCCAGGGCCGCGTCGGCGTCGTCGGGGGCCGGCTGGTCCCGGATCGTGCGCCACAGGCCGTGGACGACCCGGGCGACCGTCGCCGCGCCGAGGCTCGCGAGCGGCACCGCCATGATGCCGACGAGCACGACCACCCGGCTCGGCTGCGTGTACCAGAACCCGGCGAGCGCGCGCAGCGGGTTGTCCTCCGGACCGGCGGTCAGCATCGTCAGGACGAGCGCGAGGATCCAGCCCAGGACGATCCACCGCCCGGAGCGCAGGCGGACCGCGACCACCGCGCCGGTGACCGCGAGCGCGGTGACCGTGATCTGCCCGAACGACTGCGTGTAGTCGTAGCTGTAGACCATCGGGTTGTCGATGAGCAGCTGGCCGATGACGGGCCAGTACGAGTCCTGGCCGCCGCGCTCGAAGCCGAGGACCATCGAGAGCGCGTCGAGCGCGATCATCGCGGTCGCGGCGAGGGCGACGAGCACCACGATCGTGCCGATCGTGAGGTAGACGGCCCTGCGGTTGTCGTTCCGCCAGGCGTGCGCGCACGCCCGGTAGATCCCGACGACGAGCGGGGTCGCGAGCAGGAGGATCGAGAAGGCGGCCGAGCCGTGGGCGAGCGCGGCCCCGAGGAAGCCGATCGCCGCGGGGATCACGAGGGCGGCGGTGCGGCGGGCGTCGGGCAGCTGGCGGATCGCGAGCGCCGTCAGCCCGAGCAGTCCCGGCAGGCAGATGTGCCCGGCCGCGTACGGCCACAGCGAGACGACGCCGAGGAGCACGCCCGGGGTGGTGATGAGGGAGGCGCCGATGAGCGGTGCCGCCACCGCGGCGAGCGGGCGGTGGGGCCAGACGATGCGGGCGAGCGCCGTGCCGGACAGCAGCCAGATCGGGCCCATGACGAACGAGGAGGCGTTGGCCGCCGTCGACGGCAGGTCGAAGCCGGGGCTGATCGCCACCATGCCGTGCCAGACGTCCGGGTAGTACGGGCTGGCGAGGGCGTCGTACATCGGGCCGAGGGCGCCGAACACGGACGCGTTGCCGGTGTCCTGGATCGTGCGGATCGCCCCGAGGTGGTAGACGCCGTCCCAGGTCTGGACGGGCTGGCCCGGGGTCGTCATGCCCTGGGCGAGGCTCACGCAGTGCACGAGCGTGCCGACGGCGAGGAGGCCGAGAAGGACGAGGAGGAGCGGCCCGCTGAGCGCGACCGGCTGGACGATCGGCCGGCGGCGCGCACCGCGCACCCAGTGCGCGGTGCCGAGCAGGTGGCCGAGCCCGGCCGCGACCCCGATCGCGATCACCATGCCGACCGCGACGGTGGTCAGCGTGTACGGCACCCCGATCAGGTCGTAGACGATGCCGAAGCCGGCGTTGGCGGCCAGGGTCAGCGCGGGGCCGATCGCGACGGCGAGCAGCAGGCGCAGCCCGACCGCGTACAGCATCGCGGCGCCGGGCAGCACGGCGAGCACGAACATCACGCTCGTCGGCAGGGCGAATTCCAGCCAGGTCATGCACTTCCCCTCGTGGTGGACATGCCATTGTGGGCCGACGCCGAGGCCGTCTTGCGGCCGCCTCGGGTTCGGTTCATCACAGGGATGCCGCTAGGCAACGTACCCGGGACCGCCCCGGACCGGGGATCGAAGGGGTGGGGAGGTCTCGGCGCCTACGGGCAGCCGACGAGGGTGTACAGCCCCGCGGTGCCCGCCGTCGCGACGGGCTCCAGCACCCCGGGCGGGATCTCCTCGACCAGGGGGAAGCTGTACCCGATGATCGTCTGCCCCGTGGAGTCGAGGTAGACGTGCGTGATGCCGAGGTCCGTCAGGCGCTCGCACTCGGCCGGGTCCGTGAGCGCCTCCGGCAGGCCGTGCAGGGCGAGCACGGCGCGGTCGGAGTCGGCGGGGTGCAGCGGGACCGGGAGGACGTCCCACCCGGCGAGGGCTGGCGCGAACACGAGTCCGGAGGCCGGCGAGCCGAGCACGCGCGCCCCCTCACCCGGAGCGTCCGCCAGGCCGCGCAGCCAGGCGGCCTCCTCGGTGTCGAGCGCGGGCACCCGGTCCTCGGGAACGGCCTGCCGGGGCCCCTGCCGGACCGTGTCCGCGGCGATGGGCCAGCGGAAGAGACCCGTGGACGCGGCGATCGCGCCCACCACGACCACCGTCCCGACGACGGCGCCCGCCGCCCGGACCTCACGGCCCGTCCGCGGCCGGTCGAGCGCGCGCGCGGCGAGCCCGACGAGAAGGGCGGCTCCCGCGCCGGCGACGACGGCCGCCGGGGCGACCAGCAGGGCCTCGAGGCGGTCGTAGTCCTTGTACCAGGCAGCCGTGAGGTCCCGGAGCACCGAGTCCTCCCCCGCCGCGCAGACGCGCAGGACCACGACGCCGATCGCGGTGAGCACCAACCACGTGCCGAACCGGTGGCGCACGAGCGCGACCACGCCGACGAGCGCCAGCGCGGCGAGCACCCACGCCGGCGACTGCGCTCCGATGAGCGGCGGGACGGGTCCCTGGAACAGCAGCGACTGCGTAACCTCCCCGCGCCGGTCGACGGACACGCGCTCGAAGTCGGCCATGGAGCCGAGCAGGGGCACGGCCCGCACGGCGAGGATCACCAGGGCCGCCACGACGAACGGGACGAGGATCCCGACTGCGACCATCGCGGCCCGCGGGCCGGCGGGGAGGCCCGGGCGTCGGGTCAGCGCGCCGTGCAGCAGCAGGGCCGAGACGAGGGTCGTCACCGCGAGCAGGACGACCGCGGCGGCGGACCCGTGCGCGAGCACGGCGCCGAGGAAGGCGACGGCGGCGGCGACCCACCGCCGCGGGTCGGACGGGCGCTGGACGAGCAGTACGCCGAGCACGAGGACCACGAGGACGAGGACGAGCGACAGCCCGGACGGCCACTGGCCGTGGAAGTTCATCACCGTGTACGGGTAGGCCGTGGAGCTGAGCGCGACGACGACCGCGAACGCCGGCGCGTACGGCAGCCGCGGCGCCGCGACGCGGGCGAGGGCCGCGACGGCCACGAAGAACCACCAGCTCACCACGAGCACGAGGACGTGGGACCCGACGACGGCGTCGCTCGCCACCGACGGGAAGGCCGCCATCGCGTGCCACAGGGACGGGTAGTAGACGCCCGAGGAGCCCGGGAACATCGCGTCCAGGCCGCCGAGCGGGAACGGGGTCGCCCCGCCGGAGCCGATGAGGGCGGTCGCCGTGTAGTGGAACGCGGCGTCGCGGTGCTCGATCGGCTGCCCGATGCCGAGCCCGGCCAAGCCGGAGGCGGTCACCGCGACGAGGACGACCAGCGCGGCCCCGAGGGCGACGGCGGTCGCGATGCTCCCGGACCGCGAGGTACGCCCGTCGGCTACCGTCTGCTGCCGGCGCGCGCGCCGGCCGAGGGCCTCGTCCGGTCCCTGCCCGGCCGTCCGCCCGGGCGAGGGCGCCTGCGCGGGCGAACTTCGGCGTCGGAGGGCGCGGGCGATCGAGACGGCCGTGAGGAGGACGAGGACCGCGGCAGCGGTCGGCACCCACGGAAGGGGCGTGGGCGCGACGAGAAGCGTGAGCAGCCCGATGACCCCCGCGGACAGCGGGAGCGAGGCGGCGAGCAAGGGCAGGCGGCGCAGGCCGAGCAGCCCGTACCCCATCGCGTAGCCCGGGACCACTGCGGTCGCGAGCGCCACGATGGCGGCGACGGCCACGTGGGCCGCCGTCGCGCCGCTGGCATCCACCTACCGACCGCCACCCACGGTGAACCGGGGCGTGCCCGCCCAGGCCTCGGGGTCCGTGACCCCGCGGCCGTCGGCCAGGATGCGGATGCCGGGCAGGTCGGCCGGAGCAAGAGTCTTGTACTCGGCGTGGTCGGCCTGGACCACGGCGGCGTCGACGGCCTCGCCCAGGTGGTACGGGGCCCAGCCGAAGGAGGCGAGCTCGTCGTCGGAGTACATCGGGTCGTGGACGAGGACCTCGGCGCCGCGGTCGGCGAGCTCCTTGACGGTCTCGAAGACGCCGGAGAACGCGGTCTCCTTCACGCCGCCGCGGTAGCTCGCGCCGAGGACGGCCACGCGGCGTCCGGACAGGTCGCCGAGCATGCTCTCCAGGCGCGTGACCACGTAGGCCGGCATGGAGGCGTTGAGCTGGCGCGCGGTGCGCACGATCGTCGCGTCGCCGTCCGTGGACAGGTACAGGCGCGGGTAGACCGGGATGCAGTGGCCGCCGACGGCGATGCCGGGGCGGTGGATGTGGCTGTAGGGCTGGGAGTTGCAGGCCTCGATGACCGTCATCACGTCGATGCCGACGGAGTCCGCGTAGCGCGCGAACTGGTTGGCCAGGCCGATGTTGACGTCGCGGTACGTGGTCTCCGCGAGCTTCGCCATCTCGGCGGCCTCGGCGTTGCCCATGTCCCACACGCCGTTTTGGCGGGGCAGGTCCTCGCGCTCGTCGAAGGTGAGGACGGACTCGTAGAACTCGATCGCCCGTGCCGTGCCCTCGGGGCTCAGGCCGCCGACCAGCTTGGGGTAGCGCTTGAGGTCCGCGAACACGCGGCCGGTGAGGACGCGCTCCGGGCTGAACACGAGGTGGAAGTCCTCGCCCTCGGTGAGGCCGGAGACCTCCTCGATGAGCGGCTTCCAGCGGTTGCGGGTGGTGCCGACCGGGAGGGTCGTCTCGTAGCTGATGAGCGTGCCCGGCGTGAGGTGCTCGGCGAGCGAGCGGGTGGCGGCGTCCATCCAGCCGAAGTCGGGCTCCCAGGTGGCGTCGTCGACGAACAGCGGGACCACGAGCACGATCGCGTCCGCGCCCGGGATGGCCTCGGCGTAGTCGGTCGTGGCACGCAGGCGGCCGGCCGGCACGAGCTCGGTGAGCTTCTCCTGCAGGTGGGCCTCGCCCGGGAACGGCTCGGTGGCGGCGTTGACGGAGTCGACGGTGGCGGCGTTGACGTCCACACCGATGACCTCGTGCCCCGCGTCCGCGAACTGCACGGCGAGCGGCAGCCCGATCTTTCCCAGGGCGACGACGGCGATACGCATGTTGGTCCTCTCAGGTGGGCAGAGGCGGCACCCGGGTCTCAGGCGCTCGCCGCGCGGTGGATCCATCGTAGGTCGATCCGCGGGGTGCGCCCGGCCAGCGCCGCGCGGGCCGGGCTCAGCGCCGCGCGGGCCGGGCTCAGCGGCGCGCGGGCCGGGCTCAGCGGCGATCGAGGCCGGCGAGATCCTCCGCGACGAACCTCGAGCGCGCCACCCACGTGTGCCGGTGCCGGCCGGTGCGGACGCGCTCGGTCGTGTCCTCGACCTCCTCGCGCGCGTCGCGGAGGTGGGCGAGCCGGCCGGCCAGGGCGTCGGCGTCGTAGTCGACCTCCCAGCCGAAGGACTCGGCTGCCACGGTGCGTCCGGCGAGCGTGCCGGCGGTGGCGAGGACGGGCTTGCCGTGCCCGATGTACTCGTACAGCTTCACGGGCGCGGCGAAGTCGCGGTACTCCGACGGCTCGACCACGATCGAGCAGATGTCCGCGCGGGCGAACAGCGGGTTGAGTCCCTCGCCCCGCTCGTGCACCACCTCGATGCTGTCCCCGAGGTCCGGGTACGTCCCACGCTGCGCCTCCCAGGAGTCGGCCGGCGTGCACAGGATGAGGCGCACGCCGTCGACCCGCTGCACGGCGGTGAAGAGCGCGTGCATCCGGTAGTAGGAGCTGATGTTGCCGACGTAGAGGAGGGTGAGCGGCGCCGTAGCGCGCTCCCCCGACGTCAGGATCGACCTCGGGACGTCGTGGATCACGCCGCCGGGCGGCAGCGGGACCATCTGCTCGGCGCGCACGTGCGGGATGTGCCCCGCGATCTCCCGCGACGGCACGTAGACCCGGTCGAGCAGGCGCCGGAACGCGCGCAGCTCGCCGTGGTACAGCGTGCGGGTGCCCGCGGCGACGACCGGGTGGACGCGCTCGGTGTACTCCGGGTAGCGCCAGTAGATGTCCCGGTAGAACTGGCTGCGCGGGACGCCGTGGCGGCCGAGCAGCCGGGCGAGCGAGGCGTCCAGGAACGGGTGCGTCGGCAGGTGGTGCGTCTCGGTGAGGACGGTCGGCATCGTCGAGCTCTCGCCGTACGCGAAGTCGACGCGGTCGCCGCGCTTCAACCTTGCGGCGAGGTCCGCGATCGCGGCCTTCCGCTCGGCGGCGTACCCGGTGACCTGGATGACGTCGAAGCCGGCGTCGTGGAAGCCCTGCAGCATGCGGACCGGACGGATCCCGGACCCGGACGTCGACTCGCCGCCCACCGGGTAGGGGGCGTGGAAGACCATCGTCCCCGCGCTCGGTGCGCTCATCGCTCGACCCCGCGGGCCTGAAGCGCGAGCGCGTGGGCCTCGGCGTAGCCGGCGGCGACCGTGGGGACGGAGAAGGCGTCCCCGATCGTGTCGGCGATGTCCTGCGCGGACAGCGCGGCGGTGCGGGCGTGTACGTCGACGACGGCGTCCGCGTAGGCCCCGGCGTCCTGCGTGTCGACGAGGGCGCCGACCGCCGGGTCCACGTACTCCCCCTGTCCGCCGGTGGAGCCGACCACCACGGGCCGGCCGGCCACGATGGCCTCGGCGCAGGAGACGAAGAAGTTGTCGCCGCGGGTGGGGCCGAAGAAGAGGTCGGCGTCCGCGAGTGCGTCGAGGACCCCCTCGCGGCCGAGCGTGCCGGTGAGGATCACGCGGTCGGCAACCCCGGCCCCCTCGGCCCGCGCCTCGATCTGCTCCTTCAGCGGACCGTCGCCCACGAGCGTGAGGGTGGCGCCCTGCCCGCGGCGGACGAGCTCGGCCACCGTGTCCACGGCGATGAGTGGGTCCTTGCGCTCGACGAGCCCTCCGACCGACACGAGCCGGATGTCCGTGGCGGCCGCCGGCCGCGGGACGGGCGGGTGCAGGGGCGGGACGATGCACGGGACGATGACCGTCTCCTTCTCCCCCCGAACGGCGCGGATCGGGGTGGCGAGGAACTCGCAGACCGCGGTGACGACGTCGGGGCGCTGGAGGAGGCGGCGCACCATCGGCAGGACGGCGCGCGTCGCGAACGGGAGGTTCTCGGGGCTGGTGAGGCCGGAGTAGTGCTCGGTGTGCACCCAGGGGGCCTTCGGGCGGGCGACGACGAACGGCAGCAGGGATGAGATCGCCGTCGTGTGCACGATGTCCGACCCGGCGAGGATCTGCGGGAGGGCGGCCGCGACGGCCGCGATCTGGTCCGGCCGCGACGGCGTCATCGGCAGGCGGAGGACCTTCAGCCCCTCGTGGTAGACGTGGCGCGTGCCGTCGTCCTGGTGGGCGGGGACGAGGTGGACCACCTCGACGTCGTTCCCTAGCGACGCCATCGCCCGGGCGTCGCGGACGACGAAGGAGCCGGAGCTCGGGGCGAGACTCGTGGGGAACCAGGTGGTGACGACCGTGACGCGCATGCGTCGAAACTACCCGGAGGTCGGGAACGCGGGGCGGCGCCCCAGTAGGGTGTGCCGGGTGAAGATCCTCTCCGTCGTCGGCGCCCGCCCGCAGTTCGTCAAGCTCGCACCGATCGCGCACGAGTGCGCGCGCCGAGGGGTCGAGCACGTCATCCTGCACACCGGTCAGCACTACGACCCGCTGCTGTCCGACGTCTTCTTCTCCGAGCTCGGCATCCCCGCGCCGGACGTCCACCTGGGCGTGGGCTCTGGCAGCCACGGCAAGCAGACCGGCGCCATGCTCGCGGCGATGGACGACGTCCTGCTCGAGCACAAGCCGGACTGGATGCTCGTCTACGGGGACACGAACTCCACGCTCGCCGGGTCGGTCGCGGCCGCGAAGCTGCACGTGCCGATCGCCCACCTCGAGGCCGGGCTGCGGTCGTTCAACCGGAAGATGCCCGAGGAGATCAACCGCGTGCTCACGGACCACGCCGCGGACCTGCTGCTCGCGCCGACCGAAGTGGCCGCCGGCCACCTGGCGGACGAGGGACTGGCAGGCCGGACGGTCGTCGTCGGGGACGTGATGACGGACGTCCTGCTGCAGACCCGGGAGTCGGTCGGTACGGCGCGCCCGGCGATCCTGGCCGACGAGGGGCTCGAGGACGTCGGTTTCTACCTCTCGACGATCCACCGCGCGGAGTCCACGGACGACCCTGAGCGGCTGCGCGCGATCGTCACCTCGCTCGCGGCCCTCGACGCTCCCGTGCTGCTGCTCGCCCACCCGCGACTGGTCGCCAAGGCCGAGGCGGCCGGCATCGACCTCTCCGTCGGCAACCTGCGCGCCCGCTCCCCGCTCGGATACCGGGACCTCGTGGCGGTCGCGGACCGCGCCCGCGGGGTCGTCACCGACTCCGGCGGCCTGCAGAAGGAGGCCTTCCTCCTGCGCACGCCGTGCACCACGGTCCGCACCGAGACCGAGTGGGTCGAGACGGTCCAGCTCGGCTGGAACGTGCTCGTCGAGCCCGGCGAGCAGCTGACCGCCGCTGCCACCCGTCCCCGCCCGGCGGACACGAATGCCGCTCCGTACGGAACCGGGGACGCGGCGGCCCGCGTGCTCGACGCCCTCACCGCCTGACCTCATCGCCGGGCACCGCCCGGCGCCGCTCGTAAGCCCGACCGACCCCTCCCGCAAGGAGCCGAGATGACCACCGGACCCGATCCCTTGGACGGTTGGGGGGCCACCCGCCCTCCGGAGACGACGAACCACGGCGGGTCGCACCCCGTGCGGTCCACGGGCGGAGCACCGGACCCCGCCACCGGCGGGCACATCGACCGGTCGCCCTCCGCCGCGCCGACCAGCCCCGGCGTGACCGACGAGGCGGCGATCGCCGGACGCTGGCGCGTCGTCATGTTCATGCGCTTCGCATTCCTCAGCGGCGCGCTCATCATCGCCGTCCTCGCGTTCGTCGTCTTCGAGCCCCCCATCCGATGGGTGCTCCTCGCCGTCGCCGTGATCGACGTGGTCGTGGGCCTGTACTACACGCACCGGCTCGCCAAGGTGCACCAGGGCCTGTGACCGACGCGCTCTCCCCCGGCACCACAGGCGACGGCCGCCCGAGCGCGAGCTTCGTCGTCGACCCGTCCCGGACCCGGCGGTGGGTGCGCGGACTGACGGCCGTCACCCTCCTCGCGATCGTGCTGGCCGGCGGCTGTGTCGCCTACGCGCGGGTGGCCTCGCCGTCGGACCAGATCGAGACGCTCCTCGGCATCGCGGCCGGGGTGGCCGCCGCGATCGCGCTCGCGTGCGTGGTGGCCCTCGTCGTCATCGGCGCGCGTCGCCGCGTGGGCGACGACGCGATCGACCTCGTCGTCACCGAGGACGCGATCATCGGTCCGGGCGGCATCCGGCTGGACTGGTTCGAGATCGCGGGCATCCAGATGTCCGACGACGACGCCCGCCTCCGCATCCAGCTCGCCGACCCGCGGGGGACCTCGGACCGCGCCGAGGGCAGGCGGCAGACCGCCGCGCTCCGCACGGACGACGCGACCCCGTACCTGGGCGTCGACCTGGCGCGGTACCCCGCGGCAGAGCGCGCCGAGCTGCGGGCGCTGCTCGGCGACGAGCTCGCGCCGCGCGGCCAGCGGCTCGGCCCGCTGCCGTAGGTGGCGGGGATGACGGAGGGACAGCCGCCGGCGGGAGCGCGAGCGGGAGGCCAGCCGGCGGGAGCGCAGCCGCGCGAGCGCCTGCACTGGGTGGACTTCGCGAAGGCGGTCGCCATCGTCCTCGTGGTCCTGTACCACGTGGGCGGCGCCGGGATGGACCGCATGTTCCCGGACCCCGACGGCCACGCCTCTGGCCTGTGGACGCGGCTGAACGCCGCGCTGCTGCCGATGCGCATGCCGCTGTTCTTCCTCACCGCCGGCCTCCTCGCCCACCGCGCGGTCAGGCGACCGTGGCCGGTGGTGTGGCGGGGACGGATCCTCGTCCTGCTGTGGCCGTACCTCCTGTGGAGCGTGGCCTTCGCTGCGATCGCGGGGTTCGCGTACCGGCCCGACGACCCCATGGGCTACACGATCAACCGCCTGCAGGTCATCCCGTACGCGGGGTCCGCGTACTGGTTCCTCGCCGTGCTCACCGTCTTCTTCGTGGCCGCGAAGGTGCTGCGGAGATGGCCGCTGGTCGTGCTCGCCGTGACGCTCGCGCTGGCGGCGGTGGCGCCGTACCTCGAGCCGCTCATCGACCGCTCCCTCCCGGACCTCACGACCTACGCGATCATCCGGGTCGGCCGGTACGCGTTCTGGTACTTCCTCGGCTGCTACGCCTACGCCGCCGTCGAACGGCTCGCCCGCGTGAATCCGGCTCTTCTCGAACGAGGGTGTAGTCCGTTGAGCGCGTCGCTGTCCGTGTAGGAG
>FUHX01000031.1 GCA_900163555.1 Actinomycetales bacterium JB111
AGCCGTTCTACGTCAACGACGCGACGCTCCCCATCACCACGAACCGGGAAGAGCCGGCTATCATCCCCGGCGTCTTGAGCGGTGACCTGCAGTTCGGCTCAGGGAATGCCATCTCACTTATCGTCGCCCACGCGACTGACTTGCCAGTCGTCGGGGTTGCTCCCAGCAACGTTGCGGGCGCCGACACATGCCAGATCATGGTGACCCCAGACAGTCCAATCACCGAGGCGGACGACCTAGTATCCCAAACAGTCGCTGTCAATACCTTGAACAATCTTGGCGATGTGAGCGTCAGAGCAGCCGTGGAGGCGGAGGGGGGAGATGCGAGCGCCGTCAACTTCGTTGAATTAGGATTCCCTGAAATGCAGGGAGCACTGGAGCGAGGCGATGTAGACGCCATCTGGACGTGCGAACCGTTTGTCGCGGTGAGTCGTGACGCTGGCGCAGTTTCCGTCATTTCGCCCTACGACGTGATGACTTCCGATCTAATTTCCACCATCTTTACATCGGAAGAACTCATTACCTCCAACCCGGACCTCGTTGATCGCTTCACCGAAGCAGCTGTCCGAAGCTTCAATTATTCCGATGAGTATCCGGATGTCTTCCGGGAGTCGCTCTCTAGGCATACCGATATCGACCCCGAGTTGATTTCTCAGATTGAACTAGCCGACTGGTCCCGCACAGAACTCACAATGGAAGACTTCGAGGGGCTAGTCGGGTATGTCGAACGCTTCGGACTCGTAGAGGATGAAGTCGACCTTACGGGCATCATCCGCGAGGATTAGGCTCTATACGCCTCTGGCCCAACTTGCCACCGTCCAAGTCTCAACCCGCTCGAAGCATCGTGGTCATGCGTTCCGCGGTTCGCCGCACATTCTGAGCCAACAGCGAAGTTGGACTAAGCTCACCATCGAGATCCACGCCGTTCACGTTGACTGCACCGACCGGTCGTCCATCTCGATCCAGCACCGCAGCAGCAATCGCCTGGACGTCGTCATGGAGAATACTCGGGTGACACGCGACTCCTTCATTGGCTCGAGTCTCCTCGACGAGATCCTGGACGCGTGCTGCGCGTTCCACGCCGAGTCGCGCGACGATCTCTTGCCGGTCCAAATGGGCAAGAATGGACAGCCCCGTAGCACTTCGATCAAGCGGAAGGACTGTCCCGATCTCAAGTACTGCGGAAAGTGGGGCCGTGTCACTGAGGTAACGATCGATAATGGAGACACCGTCGCCGACGAGCAGCGCGACGACCACCAACCGTTGACGATCCTTTGCAGATGTTCGAAAGAGATCAAGAGCAAAGGGCGGTGATATCGTGACGAATGGATGTGAGTCAAGAAATTCGCGACCAAGCCGGTAGGCACCTACCCCAAGCGCCCACCGGGCTCCTTGCGACGCTACGAACTCTCGCCCGGCAAGTGTGCGGAGGAGTCGATGCGTGGTCGTCCGGTCAAGTCCTGCCCTTGTCGAGATTTCCTGCACGCTGAGGGCAGCCCCATGGTTGGCCAGGACATCAAGCAGTGCGAAGGCCCGATCAACCGATTGGACCCTGGAGCGACGGTCGGCCGAGGGAGTACGAGGTGGCCGGCCATCCTCTCCGGCACTCGCCGCTCCAGCTCCGGGCGTTGTCGGCTGAGCACTGACCTGACCCCTTGACGTCGACACAAGGTCCAAGGCTACTATGTGCACATAGCGCCTTAGTTGTGCACTATGCGCCCATCAACTTGGTTTGCAGAGGAGCCGACGATGCCTGTCTCCGCGTCCATCCATCCTTCCCATCGCACGCACGACCCCGGAGTGCCGATGGAGCTGTCCGGCGATATCGCTTCATCCATCAGTGCCAGCGACTCGGAGCTGCGCAAGATTCTCGAGGACGCCGAACTCATCCCTCTCCTTGCGGCGCTCAGCCACTGCACCGGGGATCTGTCCCTCGTCGCCGACCACCTTCGTCCAACCGGCCCGACCACTGGGGCGGTGCCCCCACTTCAGGGTGGCCTCACGCCGGCAGAGCAAGATTCGGCCAAGGAGGCCGCCCTGAGAGGCCTGGCACGACTACGAAGCGGCACGTGCACGGAGCTCGACCTGTCGAGCGAGAAGGCCGTGAAGCCCCTGTTCGACTTCATCACGGGCCCAGGGGCGGAGGAGTATGTCCCCCTCCTCCGCCACGAACTGGGCTACCCGCGTGATCTGGCCGAACCGGCGTGGGATGCTGCCACCCTCGCGCCCGGACGTACCCTGCGCGCCGTCGTCATCGGCGCAGGTCTGTCCGGTCTGGTGGCCGCTCACCGTCTTCACCAGGCGGGCGTCGACGTGGCTGTAGTCGACAAGAACGCGGAGGTCGGAGGCACGTGGTACGAGAACACCTACCCGGGGTGCCGCCTCGACACGACGAACTTCGGATATAGCTACACATTCGCACAGACGTCTCGATGGCCGAACCAGTACTCACCTCAGCGATCCATCCACGGATATCTCCGAACCGTGGCCGACACGACCGGGATCAGAGAACACGTTCGCTCGTCGACCACGGTGACCGCCCTGACGTACGACGAGAAGTCCTCTGTGTGGTCGATCGACCTGATCGGCCCGACGGGATCGCCGGAACGACTCGACGCCGAGATGGTGGTGAGCGCGGTCGGCCAGCTCAATCAGCCGAACGTTCCGACCATCCCTGGGGCCGATACGTTCGCGGGCGAGTCCTGGCACACGGCGAGATGGCGACACGACATACCACTCGAAGGCAAGAAGATCGCGGTGATCGGTACTGGAGCGAGCGCCTTCCAAGTCATACCGGAGGTCGCCAAGTCCGCTGCCGAGGTCACCGTGTACCAGCGCACGCCGCCCTGGCTCCTTCCGGCACCGGACTACAGGAGCCCCATCGCCGATGGAATGCAGTGGTTGCTCGAGCACGTGCCGCACTTCCACCGGTGGTATCGGCTCTACCAGTTCTGGACCACGGTCGAAGGCCGACGGGACTACGTCGACGTGGACCCAGAGTGGACCCACCCGGTGTCCGTGTCGAGGAACAACGACGAACTTCGCTCCGTGCTCACCGATTACCTCGAGACTCAGTTCGCCGGTGCGCCAGAGATGCTCGACTCGGTCGTTCCGACCTATCCGCCGGGAGCCAAGCGCATGCTCCGGGACGACGGCACCTGGGCGACCACGCTCATGCGAGAGGACGTCCACCTGGTCACAGACGGAATCGATCACATCGAGGCCGACGGCATCGTGACGACTGACGGCGCACGGCACGAGGCCGACGTGATCATCTACGGCACCGGCTTCCACGCTTCGGAGTTTCTCCGCACGCTCAAGGTGACTGGACGTGGTGGCCAGGACCTCCACGACTACTGGTCCGGAGACGCTCGGGCGTATGTCGGGGCAACCATTCCCGGATTCCCCAACCTCTTCTGCATGTGGGGTCCGAACACGAACCTCGTCGTCAACGGCTCGATCCTCCAGTACTCCGAGATCTCGTCGACCCTTCTGGTCAAGGCTGCCCACACCCTGCTCGATGGCGCACAAGAGATCGAGGTGAAGAAGGACGTGTTCGACACGTTCAACGAACGGCTCGACGCAGCGAACCGTATGCGAGCCTGGGGCGCGTCAGACGTGTCCAGCTGGTACAAGAACGCATCGGGTCGGGTGAGTCAGAACTGGCCATTCTCCACGCTCGAGTTCTGGAACCTCACCCGAAGCATCGACGAGGAGTCATACGACATTAGGTAACTCAGCTCGTGGAGCGGTTGCGCATCGAGCTCACAGCCCCTCGATGGCCACCGGGCTCGGGATGACGCCGCGGGAGGCCGACTCCAGGAGCGGGAGGAGCCGGGCGTGCAGGTCGCGCGGCGAGAACCGCTCGCCCGCCCTCGTCGCGGACCCGATCTCGTCGCGTGACCACCAGCGCACCTCGGTGACGGCGTCGTCGGGCATGCCCGCGTGGCCGCGAGGCCGGCGCAGCGGGCTGAACCGGGGCACGCGCACGAGGTAGACCTCGTCGCGCAGGCCGTCCGCGGCGCCGTCGCCGAGCTCGGCGGCGTCGACCGTCTGGATCCACACGAGGTGCTGGACCACCCCCGGTGCGAGCCGGAGGCCGACCGCGTCGCGGACCGAGCGCACCAGCGCGGCGTCCCCGTCCTCTCCCGGCTCGAGAAGCCCGCCCGGGGCGGCCCACACGGTCCCGTGGTCGAGGACGTGCCGCTGGAGGAGGACCTTCCCCTCGTCGTCGACGAGAAGTGCGCGGCAGCTTCGGCGAAGGGGCGGTACGGGCATTGGTCGATGGTCGCAGGCCCGGCCGCGCCGCGCATCCTTCGCAGGGAGGTTATTCGGTGGGAGTGCCCTCCGCCGCGCGGTACCGGCGCAGCGTCCACGGGGCGTCGGGGCCGCGCAGGTCGGCATAGCCGCGCGACCGGCTCGCGGCGGCGGCGAGCAGACCGATCGAGGTCGCGCCGTTGTGCAGGTCGCCGGCAAGGACGGCGCGCACGGCGTCGTCGAGCGGGACCCAGGTGGAGATCATCTCCGCCTCCTCGTCCTCCCGCTCGTGCCGCTCGGCGTCGGGCACCTCGCTCAGGTCGCGGGCGAGGAGCACGCGCACGCACTCGTTCGTGGCACCCGGCGAGAGCAGGGTGTCGGCGAGGACATGCCAGGAGTCGGCCACGAGATCGGCCTCCTCGAACAGCTCGCGCCGCCCGGCCTCGACCGGGTCCTCGCCCGGGACGTCGAGCAGGCCGGCGGGGATCTCGAACATCTGCGCGCGGGAGGCGTGGCGGTACTGCCGCACGAGCAGCACCTGCTCGGCGCCCGGCTCGCCGCGCAGGGCGACGATCGCGACCGCGCCCGGGTGCACCATGTACTCCCGTCGCACGGGCTCGGTCCCCGGGCTCAGCTCGACCGTGTCCCCGACGATGTCGAAGATCCGGCCGTCGTGGATCCGGTCGGCGCGGACGACCCGGCGGAAGTCGTCGGAGTCGGCGAGGCGGTCGCTCATGCCTGCTGCGACTCGGCCTGGTCGGCCGGATCGGCCCCCGCCTCGGCAGACCCGCCCACGGGCGCGGCGGCCGGGTCGGCGTCGTCGTCGAGCTCGAGGAGGCGCGTGGCGCGCTGGCGGTCGAGCGCCGCGCCGATGAGGCCCGCGAACAGCGGGTGGGCGCGGGTGGGCCGGGACTTGAACTCGGGGTGCGCCTGGGTGGCCACGTAGTACGGGTGCTGCTCGCGGTCGAGCTCGACGAACTCCACGAGGTCGCCGTCGGCGAGCCGTCCGGACACGTGCAGGCCGGCGGCCTCGAGGCGCTCGCGGTACAGGTTGTTGACCTCGTACCGGTGGCGGTGCCGCTCGTCGGCGGTCGTCGCCCCGTACGCCTCGGCCACGATCGACCCGGCCGTCAGCTCGGCGCGGTAGGAGCCCAGTCGCATCGTGCCGCCGAGGTCGCCGGCTCCGTCCACGATCGCCTCCTGCTCGGCCATGGTGGACACGACGGGCTCGGTCGTCGTCGGGTCGAACTCCGTCGAGCTCGCGCCCTCGATGCCGACGAGCTCGCGCGCCGCCTCGATGACCATGCACTGCAGGCCGAGGCAGATGCCGAGTGTCGGTACCTGGTTCGTCCGCGCCCAGGTCAGGGCGCCGAGCTTGCCCTCGATCCCGCGGACCCCGAAGCCGCCGGGCACGAGCACGGCGTCGACCCCGCCGAGCGCCTTCGCGGCCTGCTCGGGGGTCTCGCAGTCGTCGGAGGCGACCCAGCGGATGTTCACCTTCGCGCGGTGGTGGAACCCTCCGGAGCGCAGCGCCTCGGTCACCGAGAGGTAGGCGTCCGGGAGGTCGATGTACTTGCCGACGAGCGCGACCTCGACCTCGTGGCGGGGGTTGTGCACGCGGTCGAGAAGGCGGTCCCACTCGGTCCAGTCGACGTCGCGGAAGTTCAGCCCGAGGCGGCGGATCACCCACGTGTCCAGCCCCTGGGAGTGCAGCACGCGCGGGATCTCGTAGATCGACGGCGCGTCCGGGCACTCGATGACGGCCTCGTGCTCGACGTCGCACATCGACGCGATCTTGTTCCGGACGCTCTCGGTGAGCCCGCGGTCGGAACGGCAGACGAGGGCGTCCGGCTGGATACCGATGGACCGCAGCTCGGCGACCGAGTGCTGGGTCGGCTTCGTCTTGATCTCGCCGGACGCCGCGATGTACGGCACGAGCGAGACGTGGAGGAAGAAGACGTGGTCGCGGCCGATCTCCTGACGGACCTGGCGGGCGGCCTCGAGGAACGGCAGCGACTCGATGTCACCGACCGTCCCACCGATCTCCGTGATGATGATGTCGGGGGCCTCGCCGCCCACCGGCTCGGCCTGCGCCCGCATCCGGGCCTTGATCTCGTCGGTGATGTGCGGGATGACCTGCACGGTGTCGCCGAGGTACTCGCCGCGTCGCTCGCGGGCGATGACGCTGGAGTAGACCTGGCCGGTCGTCGTGTTCGCGGGGCCGGAGAGCTCGACGTCGAGGAAGCGCTCGTAGTGGCCGATGTCGAGATCGGCCTCGGCGCCGTCCTCGGTCACGAAGACCTCGCCGTGCTGGAAGGGGTTCATCGTGCCGGGATCCACGTTGATGTACGGGTCCAGCTTCTGCATGACCACGCGCAGGCCGCGGGAGCGCAGCAGGCGCCCGAGCGACGAGGCGGTCAGCCCCTTCCCGAGCGAGGACACGACCCCGCCAGTGACGAAGATCTGCTTGGTAACCAGGGATCCGGGCGTAAGCCGCTGCGAGGTGGGTGCCACGGACTTCGACCCTATCAGCGCTCGGTGGGTCCGTACACGTCCCTCAGCTGCGCCGCGAGGTCCGCGCCGGTCGCGAGGTCCGACGAACGCCGCAGAGCCGCGGCCTTCAGCCGCCGGCTGAGACCTACGTCCGTGAGGATCTGCACGACGGCGTCGCTCACCTCGCGCGCGTCGCGGCCGGTGAGGATGCCGGCCTCCCCCGTCACGATCGAGACCCCTCCGACATCGGTGGCCACCACCGCGGCGCCGGCCACCATGGCCTCCTGCAGGACGATCGTCTGCCCGTCCCAGTGGGACGTGGACACGACGACGTCGGCCGCGGCCAGCAGGTCCGGCACGTCCTCGCGCGCACCGAGGAGGCGGACGGGCGCGCCGATCGAGGCGGCGTGCTCGGCGAGCTCGGCGCGCAGCGGTCCCGAGCCCGCCACGCACCAGGCGGTCGCCGGTCCGGCCGGGCGGGGGGTGGGGTCGTGCGGGCTCGGGTCGTGCGGGGCTGCGACGTGCGGGGCTGCGACGTGCGGGGCTGCGACGTGCGGGGCGGCGACGTGCGGGGCGGCGTCATACGGGGCGGCGGCGTGCGGGCTCGGGTCGTGCGGGGTGCGGTCGCCCCCCGGCGCGGCGCGGCCGGCAAGGGTTCTCTCGGTCAGCGCGGCGGCCTCCACGAGGAGGTCGAGTCCCTTCTGGGGCGCGAGGCGGGAGACGCAGATAACGAGCGCGACGCCGTCGGGGATCGAGAGCGACGCGCGGACCTCCTCGCGGCCGGCCGTGGCCGGCCGGCGGGGCGGGGCCGGGACGACGGCGAGGCGCACGTCCCGTGCGCCCAGGCGCCGGGCCCGCTCGGCGAGGTCGGGCGCGACGGCGAGGACGACGTCGGCGCCGCGGGCGACCAGTCGCTCGAGGACGCCGGAGATCGCGAGGGTGCGTCGCGACCCGACGGCGAGGTTGTGCTCGGTGACGACCACCCGCGGGCGCGCGCGCAGGGAGCGCACGGCGAGCACCGTGAGGGCCCCGGCGCGCAGCCCGTGGGCGTGGACGACGTCGGCGCCCGCGGCCAGGGTGCGCAGGGTCTCCACCGTGCGCGCGTCCGCCGCCGACGGGCGGTCGCGCAGGTCCAGCTCGACGCCGGGGACGGCGATCCGCTCACGCACCGCGCGCGGCGCGGCAATACGCACGTCCTGCCCGGCGTCCGCGAGCTCGGTGGCGACCTGCTCGACGTGGCGGGCCACGCCTCCCGTCGCCGATCCGGCGACCTGGAGAATCCTCACGATGCCTTCCCTCCCCGCCGTCTCACGGCGTCGATGACGGTGCGGTCGCCGAGCAGCGTGACGACCGCGAAGACCACGACCGAGCAGATGCCGCCCGCGAGGAGCGCGAGCACGGAGGCCAGGAGCGAGGCGGCCTCGACGTCCGCGCCGAGAACGAGTCCGGTGACCAGTCGTCCCGCGAGCGCTGCGAGCGCGCCCGCGACGAGTGCGACCGCGAAGGTGCGGGAGTAGCGGTCGACGGCCTGCGGCCCGAGTGCGCGGCGCACCGTGAGCACGGAGGCCAGCCCCGCGAGGGTCATGCCGGCCGAGGAGGCGGCGGCGAGGGCCGCGAGCAGGCTGCCGCCGCTGGCGTCCGCGACCAGGCCCGCCGCGACCGATCCCGCCGCGGCCAGGAGCCACCCGCTGAGCGCGGGGACCGTGGCGAGCCTCGGCCGCGAGACGGCGTACAGGGTGCGGCTGGCGTGCAGGAGCAGGGCGAAGCCGGGCAGCCCGAGCGCGAGGACCGTGAGGGTCGTCGTCATGCCGGGGAGGTCGAACCGGGCGGAGAACACCCCGGTCACGGCGGGGGCGATCGCGACGAGCGCCCCGGCGCCGAGGAGTCCGACGGCGGTGACGGCGCGCGTGGAGGTCGCGACCAGCGGGGTGGCGCCGTCGCGCGAGACGGCCGCGCGCTCGGCGATGCGCGGCGCGAGGGCGGTGATGAGCGGGACGGCGAGCACCGCGTACGGCAGCACGTAGGCGGCCTGGGCGTACTGCCAGACGTTGTAGGTGCCCGGGTAGGCGGACGTGGCGCGCAGGACCGCGAGGACCGCGACCTGCTGCGCGAGCAGCGCCGTGATGCCGGCGCCGGCGAGTCCCAACGCGGTGCGTCGCAGGTCCGGGTCGAGGCGCAGGGTCGGGCGGAAGCTCAGCCCGAGCCCTCGCAGCCCGACGAGCGGGGCGAGGCTCATGACGATCACGCCCGCGGTCGTGCCCCAGGCGAGAAGTGCGACGATGGACCGGGACACGGTGGCGGGGTCGTCGATCTCGGGCCCGGCGAGCACCCCCGCCGCGAGGTAGGTGCCGATGACGACGAGCGAGGACAGCAGCGGCGCGAGCGCGGGCCACGCGAAGCGGTGGTGGGCCTGGCTGACGCCGGTGAGGACCGTGCCGACCCCGTAGAGCGGGATCTGCATCGCGAACACGCGCAGGAACATCTCGGTGAGGTCGAGGCTCGCCTCCGGTGCGCCGCCGCCGAGGAGCAGGCTGGCGAGGGGCCGGGCGAGCGCGGCGACCAGGATGCCGACGGGCGCGAGGATCGCGACGGTCCAGCACAGCAGGGCGGACGCCCTGCGGGAGACCTCGGCGCGCAGTCCGCTCGCGAGCGGCGCGGCGAGCAGCGGGATGACGAGCCCGACGAGCGCTCCCCCCGCCGCGATCTCGTACAGGACGTTCGGGACCGTGTTGGCCTTGGCGTAGGCGTCGGCGGTCGCCGAGCTGCCGAGGACCCAGGACTGGACGAGCCACCGCACGAAGCCGGCCGCCCGCGAGGCGAGCGTGAGTGCCGCGATGAGCCCGGCGGCGCCGAGCAGCCCGGCGGCGGCACCACGTGCCGACGGTCGCGACGACGTCCGGCCCGGGTCCGACGGATCCGGGTGTGACGGGCCCGGGCTCGACGAACCCGGGCTCGACGAACCTGGGCTCGACGGACCCGGGCTCGACGGACCCGGGCTCGACGGGCTCGTGGCCCCGGACCCTGCCTGGCTCGACACGATCGCCTGGGGGTCAGGCGCGCCCGGCGCGGTCGACGGCGGACAGCAGCGGCACGGAGTCGATGACGGCGGAGAAGGAGACGCGCTCGGAGAGGAGGGTCAGGCCGACCACGCCGGCCAGCGCGAGCGCGCGTCCGGGGGCGGAGCCGCCCGAGGCCAGGACCACCCCGCACGCCGCGCCCAGCGGGTTCGCGCCGGTGTCCCCCAGCATGTCGTCGGCACGGAGGTCCGCCGGGAGGGCGGCGACGACGGCGCCGAGTCCCGCGGCCGCGAGGACGGACTGCCCGGGCAGTGCGCTCCGGGAGCCGAGTCCGACGGCGGCCGGCAGGAGCGTGGCTCCCCCGACCTTCAGCGCGCGGCCCGGCCGCAGGTCGAACAGGTTCGCGAGGTTCGCGCACCCGGCGACGAGCGCCGTGTCGGCGAGGACCCGCACGACGTCGCGTCCGCCGCCGAGGGAGACCGACGCGGCGAGCGAGCCAGCGCCGATGATCGCGATCTTCATCGCCCCGGTCGTGACCTCGCCGCGCGCGAGGGCGCCGAGGTGGCCGCGCAGGCCCTTCGCCTGCGCGGACGGCAACCCGGTGAAGCGCTCGGAGTGGTCGTCGATCGCGCCGGCGACGGTGGCAGCCGTCGCCGCCAGTCCCGCGGCCAGCGGGAGCCGGGTGCGGGCGCCGTCCCGACGGCGGCCGCGGGCGGGTGCGGACCCGGCCCGCGCGGACGTCGAGCCGATCCGCGCGGTCGCACGGCCGGTCGCCCGTCCGGACGCAGGCCCCGACGTCGGAGCGGGGACCGACGTCGGAGCGGGGACCGACGTCCGAGCGGAGCCCGACGTCGATGCGGGCCTCGCCCCGGCCCGTGCCGCGAGAGGCGCCGCCAGCCCGAGGCTCGCGCCCAGGGCGAGCCCGCCCAGCAGCGACACCTCGCGGCCGGCGTGGTTGGTCCGCGACCAGGCGGCGGCGCCGCCGGGCGCGCGGGAGTCGAGCGCCCGGCGTGCGACGGCGAAGGCCCCGGCACCGACGCCGGCGGCGACCAGGCGGCCGAGCGCGCGTCGCCCCGCGCCGCCGGTCACGACTGCCCCCCGCTGGGTGCCTCGGGCGCCACGGTCGGGGGCGCGAGCGGCCGGGTCTCGCTCGGCGCGGGGACGGGCGGCGGCACGAGGGCCTCGGCCCCGTCGTCGAACCCGTAGTGGTCGATGATCCCGTCGATCGCGGCCGCGGCCGCGAGCGGCGCCGAGACCGCGGCGACGACCTCGCCGACCGAGTCGACGGTCGTGATGCCCTCGGCGAGGTTCGGCTCGGCGCGAAGCAGGCCGACGAGGTCCCACTCCGACTCGGCCGCCCCGACGACGACGAACGGCGCCTGCGCCGCCATCGCGCCGTAGGTCTGGAGCGCGAGGATCAGCGCGGCCCGGCGCTCGTCGGACGCGGCCTCGGCGTCCGGCGTTCCGTCCTCGTCCTCGTCCACCTCGGGGTCGATCTGCGGGATCGGCATGGTCCGCGGCGTCACGAGGACGATGGCGTCGGCCCGGCCGTCCGGCTGATTCTGCAGGGCGACGGGCTGGGGGTCGGCGGACAAGAGGCTCTCGACGAGCAGCTGGTCCTCCCCCTGGCCGTCGAGCACGATGTCCTCGTCGTAGCCGATCGTCAGGGCGTCGGCGATAAGGTCGCCGAGCGGCACCGCGGCGTCGGTCCCCGCCTGGACCTCGACCCCGAGGTTGCTGGCGATCTCCGCGCGGTCCGACGCGCCGCCGACCTCGGCCATGGCGTCCGTGAGCACCCCCTCGGACACGACCTGGCCGCCGGCCGCGACGATCGAGTCGCGCACCGCCTCGATGTCGTTGCCGTTCGTGCCGGGCACGGCGAGCAGGGCGATCCGTCCGCCGTCGAGCGTGCCGTCGACGAACTGCGGGCCGCCCTCCTCGAGGAACTGGTTCGTGCCGTCGAGGTCGCCACGCACGGAGGACAACTCCTCACGCATCTGCTCGCGGTCGGCGCGCAGGTCCTGCAGCTGGGAGCTCAGCGTGTCGCCGATCGCGCCACCGAGCGGCCCCGCGCCGAGCAGGATGCCGACGGCGAGCGCCATGAACACCGCGATCAGCGAGACCACGTGGAACTTGAAGTCGATCATTCAGCTCCTCCAGGGCTGTGCATGCGACGTCACCCGAACCCGAACAGGCCCTTGACCCACGCCACCAGGTCTCCCCAGCGCGTGGCCGCGAGCTCGATGAATGCCTGCCCCGCCGTCGTGGCCGCGAGCGCGGCCGCCAGGGCGAGCAGCCCGGCGGCGACCAGCAGCATGAGCAGCCAGCCGGAGATCCGGGTGCGGTACAGGCGGGACACGCCCTTCGCGTCGATGAGCTTGGACCCGACGCGGAGCCGGGTGAGAAAGGTCGACGCCATGCCGGGCCGGCCCTTGTCGAGGAACTCGTCGAGCGTGTTGTGCGTCCCGACGGCGACGATGACGGTGGCGCCCTTCTCGTCCGCGAGGAGCATCGCGACGTCCTCGGACGTGCCCGGCGCCGGGAAGGTCACGTGGTCGACCCCGATGTCCTCGACCCGCTTCTTGCCGGGCGCGCGCCCGTCCCGGTAGGCGTGGACGATGATCTCGGCGCCGGAGCGCAGGCCGCGGTCGGAGACGGAGTCCATGTCCCCGAGGATGACGTCGGGCTTGAGCCCCGCCTCGAGCACCGCGTCCGCGCCGCCGTCGACGCCCACGATGAGCGGACGGAACTCGCGCACGTACGGGCGCAGCATCGCGAGGTCCTCCTTGTAGTGGTACCCGCGGACGACGATGAGGACGTGCCGCCCCTCGAAGACGGTGCGGACCTCAGGCATCCCGATGCCGTCGATGATGAGGTCGCGCTCGCGCTCGACGTACTCCATCGTGTTCTCGGCGAACGCCTTGAGCTGGCTGGACAGGCCCAGGCGGGCCCGCTCGGTCGACTCGGCGACCGTGTCGGTGTCCTGGATGACGCCCGAGGCGACGAGCTCGGTGCCGTGGTAGACGGCGCCGTCCGGGTAGACCTCGACCTCGTCGCCGTCGGACAGCTCCATGAGGTGGGTGCCCATGTCGTCGACGAGCGGGATCCCGGCGGAGACGATGATGCTGGGTCCGGCGTTCGGGTAGCGGCCGGACGTCGACTCGGCGGCGTTGAGGACGGCGGCCGGCCGCGCGGCGACGAGCGCCTCCGCGGAGATCCGGTCGATGTCCACGTGGTTGATGACCGCGACGTCCCCGGCGCGCAGGCGGCCGGTCAGTCTCTTGGTCCGGGGGTCCACGCGAGCAGGGCCGACGACCAGCCCGGGGTCCTCTGACGCCCGTCTGGCGCGGCGCCGACCGAGTCTCACCACGTCATGGTGACACGTTCGCACCGCGGAGGAGCTCCGCGGCGTGCGCGCGGGCGGTGTCGGAGTCCTCCTGACCCGCCAGCATGCGCGCGAGCTCGGTGACGCGGTCCTCGCCGGTGACCGGCACGACGTCGGTGATTCCGTCCGATCCGCGCGTGACGACGAGCTGGTCGGACGCGAACGCCGCGACCTGCGCGAGGTGGGTGACAACGATCACCTGGTGCCGCTGGGCGAGCTCCGCGAGGCGCCGGCCGACCTCGACGGCGGCCTTCCCGCCCACCCCGGCGTCGACCTCGTCGAAGACGAACGTGCGGGCCTCGGCGCCCTCGGCCTCCGCCAGGCAGACCTCGAGCGCGAGCATGACGCGGGACAGCTCGCCGCCCGACGCCGCCTGGCCGAGCGGGCGCGACGGCGCGTTCGGGTGCGTGGCGAGGGTGAGGAGGACGTCCTCCCCGCCGTGCGGACCCGGCTCGTCGAGCGGCTGGAGATCGACGCCGAGCCGCGCCCCACCCATGGCGAGGGAGGCGAGCTCGTCGTTGACCGCCGCGATGAGCCGCTCGGCGACGGCGTGCCGGGAGTCGGTCAGTCGGTCGGCGGCGGCGCGGGCCGCATCCTCGGCCTCGGCGACGGCGGCCTGGAGGACCTCGGGGTCGGCCGCGGGGCCGTCGATCTGGGCGAGGCGCAGCGCCGCCCGCTCCGCCTCGGCGAGCGCCTCGTCCGCGTCGCCGACGCCGACGTCCCGCGCGAGCCTGGCCAGCTCCGCGCGGCGGGCGTGGGCGGCGTCGAGGGCGGCCGGGTCGGCGTCGAGCCCGTCGAGGTAGACGCTCAGCTCCTCGGCGATGTCCTGGAGGATCGGCGCGGCCGTGGCGAGCCGGTCGCCGAGCGCGCCGAGGTCGGCGTCCGTCCCGCCGACCGCCTGGAGCGCGGCGGCGGCGCGGGAGACGAGCGCGACGGCGGACTCGGCCGCCTCGTCGTCCCCGGCGATCGCGCCGCGGGCGACGGTCGCGGCGGACCGCAGGGCGTCGGCGTGCTCGAGGCGGGCGGAGGCCGCCCGAAGCTCGTCCTCCTCTCCGGGCTTCGGGTCGGCCGCGGCGACGAGCTCGGCGATGCGGTGGAGCGACGCGATCTCCGCGAGCCGGCGCCCCTCGTCCGCGGTGCGCTCCTCGAGGGCGGCACGGGCCGCGAGCACTGCCACGTGCGCCGCGCCCGCCTCGGCGACGAGCGCGAGGTGCGCCGCGCCGCCGAACGAGTCGAGGGCGCCCCGTTGGCGCGCGGGCTCGCGCAGCCGCATCTGGTCGGCCTGCCCGTGGATCGTCACCAGCGTGTCGCCGACGTCCGCGAGGAGAGAGGCGGGGACGGACCGCCCGCCGGCGTGCGCGCGTGACCGGCCCTGTGCCGACATGGTGCGTGCCACGAGCAGGACGTCGTCCTCGATGTCCGCCCCGGCGTCGTCGGCGAGGGCTCGCCCGGGCGAGCCGGGTGGGAGCGTCCACTCCCCCTCGACGACGGCCCGGTCGGCCCCGGCCCGGATGAGCGCCGCGTCGGCCTTCTGGCCGAGCAGGAGGCGCAGGGAGGTGAGGACCATCGTCTTGCCCGCGCCGGTCTCCCCCGTGAGCGCTGTGAGGGACGGGCCGAGGTCGACGGTGGCCGAGGCGATGACGCCGAGGTCGGCGATGGAGACGCGTTCGATCACAGCGCGTCCTCCGCGCTCCCCCCGGAGGGGTCGGGCGTCTCGGCGGGCGCGATCTGACCACCGGGTCGGCCGCGCCATCCGGCGACCGGGAGGTCGAACTTCGCCACCAGGCGGCCGGAGAACGGCGCGTCGCTGAGCAGTGCGAGCTGTGCGGGGCGGTGCCCGCGCCGGACCTCGACCCGCGAGCCGGCGGGGGCGTGGATGGTGCGCCGCCCGTCGCAGCGGACGACGGCGTCGGCCCGCGCCTCGTGTAGCACCTCGGCCTCGAGGACCGAGCCCGGGCCGACCACGAGCGGGCGGGTGAACAGGGCGTGGGCGGCGATCGGGACGAGGAGCAGTGCCTCGACCCCCGGCCAGACGACGGGGCCGCCGCCGGAGAAGGCGTAGGCGGTCGATCCGGTGGGGGTCGCGAAGACGACGGCGTCGCACGCGAACGTGGACAGGCCGCGGCCGTCCACGCCGATCGCGGCGTCGACCATGCGCCCGTCCGGGCCCTTGTCGAGCACCGCCTCGTTGAGCGCCCAGCCGTGGTGCACGGCGCCGTTCGGGGTGTGGACGACGATGTCGAGGGTCATGCGCTCCTCGACCAGGTAGTCGCTCGCGACGATCCGCTGGACGACCGCGGGCAGGGCCTCCGGCTCGGCCTCCGCGAGGAAGCCGACGTGGCCGAGGTTGACGCCGAGGACGGGGATGCCGTGGGGGCGGGCGAGCTCGGTGCCCGTGAGGATCGAGCCGTCGCCGCCGAGGACGACGACGAGCTCGGCCCCCTCGATGGCCGTGAGGTCCTTCGGGCCGCGGTCCAGCGCCGGGCTCATGGCGCGCACGGAGATGCCGGCGCGCTCGAGCCCCCGGCGGACCTGCTGCGCGGCGGCGAGGGCGTCCGGGCGGGTGGCGTGGTGGAGGAGGACGACGGACCGCGCGCCGTCGGCGGGTGCGGGTTCAGCCCGGTGCTTCGGCGGTTCGGTCATGTGGTCCGATCCTTTCCCGTGGGGCCGTCGTCGACGGCGCGGCGCGCCTCGGCGTGGA
The DNA here is from genome assembly GCA_900163555.1 of Actinomycetales bacterium JB111. Taxonomy (GTDB): domain Bacteria; phylum Actinomycetota; class Actinomycetes; order Actinomycetales; family Actinomycetaceae; genus JB111. Next base: position 15,854 of record FUHX01000031.1, read on the forward strand.
GGTCGTCCCCGGCGAGCGGCGCCTCGGCGCCGCGCCGGAGGGCGACGAAGTACTCGACATTCCCGGCCGGGCCCGGCAGCGGGCTCGGCACGATCGCCCAGGGGTCGATGCCGAGGTCGGCGGCGGACCGGGCGACGCCGGCGACGGCGTCGGCGCGCTGCTGCGGGTCGCGGACGACGCCGCCGGACCCCAGCAGGTCCTTGCCCACCTCGAACTGCGGCTTGACCATGAGGAGGAAGTCGGCGTCGGGGGCCGCTGTCGCCGCGAGGGCGGGCAGCACGAGGCCGAGCGAGATGAACGAGAGGTCCCCCACGACGAGGTCCGGCGCCGGGGCGACCGCCTCGGGCTCCAGGGTGCGGACGTTGGTCCGCTCGAGGACGGTGACGCGCGGGTCGGTGCGCAGGCTCCAGGCGAGCTGCCCGTAGCCGACGTCGACCGCGACGACGTGTGCCGCGCCGCGGCGCAGCAGGACGTCGGTGAAGCCACCGGTCGACGCGCCGGCATCGAGCGCGCGGCGTCCCTCGACGGCGATCGGCGTGCCGCGGGCGGCCAGTCCGTCGAGGGCCCCGACGAGCTTGTGGGCGCCGCGGGAGACGTAGTCGTCCCCGCCCTGCTCGCGGACGACGATCGCCTGCGCGGGGTTGACCTGGCGCGCGGGCTTGACGACGACCTCGCCGTCGAGCACGACCCTGTGGGCGGTGATCAGCTCGCTCGCGTGCTGCCTCGACCGGGCGAGTCGACGGCGGACGAGCTCCGCGTCGATCCGCACGAGTCGCGCCATGTCAGGAGCCGCCCTGGGCCAGTCGCGCCTGGAGGCTCGAGTGGAGCTCCTCGAGCGCGTCGGCCTGCTGGTCGAGCGACAGCTCCGAGACGTTCGCAGGCAGGCGGCCGTCGCCGCGGACCGAGGCGGGCGTGGCCGCGGGCCTCGGTGCGTCCGGTGTGGTCTCCTGCTCGCTCATCGGCACCAGGCTAGTCGCGGACGACCGTGATCTCGGGGACCGTGGCCGGGTCGACGGGCGCACCGGAGTCGGCGGCCTGCCACGCGGCGGAGACCAACGCACGGTAGGCGTTGAGCGACACCGTGACGGCGTCGGGTGCGACCGGGACCAGCTCGCCGGAGCCGTCGGCCAGGTGGAGGTGTCCATCCTTGACGGCCGCCGAGGCGTCCTCGACGGTCCAGACGCCCGCCTCCTCGACCGGGAGCGGGTGCGGCACCAGCAGGTCGCGGAGGTCGTGGGCGAGGTAGGTCGGGCGCAGGGCGGGCTCGGTGAGGACGATCGTCCGCGCCGTGTCGACGCCGGTGAGCACGTGCAGCGACCCCATGTCCGCCGCGACCGCGCCCTCGATGTCCGTGTCGAGGCGGTCCCCGATGACGAGGGGGTTCGTGCCGCCGGCCAGACGTGCGGCGGTCCGGAAGATCTCGGGCTCGGGCTTGCCGGTCGAGACGAACGGACGGCCGGTCACCTTGGCCACCATCTCGACGAGCGCCCCGTTGCCGGGAGCGATGCCGCCCGGCTTCGGGATGCTGTAGTCGAGGTTCGTGGCGACGTGCGCGGCACCGCGCTCGATCGCGAAGCAGGCCTCGGAGATGTGCGTCCACGAGACGTCCGCGTCCCAGCCCTGGATGACCGCGACCGGGTCCTCGTCCGCCTGGCTCACGATGGTGAAGCCGCGCTCGGTCACCGCGGTGCGCAGCCCCTTGCCGCCCACGACCAGGATCCGCGAACCCGCCTCGAACCGCTCCGACAGCAGCGCGGCCCCGGCCTGGGCGGAGGTGACGACCTCCGTGTCCTTCGTGACGATGCCGAGCTCGGTGAGGTGGTCCGCGACCGTCTGGGGCTCACGGGCGGCGTTGTTCGTGACGAACCGCGTGATGAGCCCGCCCTCGCGGGCAGCCGTGAGCGACTCGGGCGCGTGCTCGATCGCATACGGCCCCTTGTAGAGGACGCCGTCGAGATCGATGAGCGCGACGTCGTGCGTCAGGTGCAGGGGCTTGGTTGTTCCACGAAGAGTCACCCGAACATTGTGGCCGAGATCCGGCCGTGGGTGCGTCAGCGGTCCACAGTGCTCCCGCTCGCGGGGCCCTCGTCCGACGGGTCCCCGAACGAGGAGAAGAGGTCGAGCTGCTCGTGGCCGTCGTCCTCGGGCTCCGGCTCGGACTCGGACTCGGACTCGGGCTCGGGCTCGGGCTCAAGCTCAGGCTCAGGCTCGGGCTCAAGCTCAGGCTCAGGCTCGGGCTCAGGCTCAGGCTCAGGCTCGGGCTCGGGCTCGGGCTCGGGCTCGGGCTCGGGCTCGGGCTCGGGAACAGCTTCAGCCCCCGGTTCCAGCTCCGAGTTGCCTTCGGCGTCGGCGTCAACCTCAGCCTCCGGCTCTTCGGCCAAGTCCGCTCCCGACGTCGGGTCGGACTCGGACGACCGCTCGGTCTCAGCATCCGGCTCCGGCTCCGGCTCGAGCTCCGCCTCGCGCGCGGGCTCAGAGTCGTCTTCGGTCTCCGGGCCGTCCTCGGCTGCCGGTTCCTCGGCGAGTTCCGCGTCCGCCGTCGGTGCGTCCTCCTCGGACGAAGCATCGCCGTCGGGCTCCTGGACCGCCTCGGCGGTCTCCCCCGGAGCCGGACGAGCCGCGCGCTCGGCCGGTCGTTCGTCCTCCTGCTCGTCCTCGTCGTCCTCCACGAGGTCGATGACCTCGAACGGCTCGTCGGCCTCGTCGAGAACAACGGTAAGAGAGGCCCTCAGCTCAGCGGCCTCCTCGGTGCGGCCGATCTCGTCGAGCCGGTCCGCGATCACCTGGTCGAGCCGGACACGGATCGCGACGTCCCGGATCTTCTCGAGGCGCGACGTGCGAAGCAGCAGCAGGCCGGCCTCGTTCTCCCCCAGGTCCGCCCGTGCGCCCGAGGCGACGATCGCGAGCTCGGCAAACTCGGCGTCGGACGCCGCGTTCGCCTGCGCCCGCTGGACGACCTGCAGGGCGCGGTCGGGACGTCCGAGTCCCCGCTCGCTGTCGGCCTCGAGCACGTGGTGCTCGTCGCGGCCGGACAGCCGGCGGGCGGCACGAACCTCCTTGAGCGCCTCGACGTATCGACCCGTGGCGTAGGACGTCAGGGCCAGCGCCTCGCGCGCCACGGCGATGCGGCCAGCACCACGGACGGCGGCGAGCGCATGCTGATGGGCGAGCTCAGGATCGCTCTCGAGGAGCATTCCCGCCATCACCAGATGACGAGCGACCGTCGCGCCGTTCGTCTTCGACAGGGTGAGCAGCTCGTTGCGGGCAGCCCGGTCGAGCATGCCGGGAACGATCTCCTCGGGGATGTCGGGCGCCTGCGGTCGGTCGGCGCGGCGCGCCTGTCCGGGGCGCCACTGGCCGGACCGCTCCGAACGGTCGGAGTCGCGGTCGAACCGACGACCGGACCCGCGCTCGTAGCGGTCACCTCCGTAGCCCCGCCCGTCGCGCCGGTCGCCGTCTCGTCGACCACCGTCGCGGAACGAACCCTCGCGGCGGGCGCCATCGCGCCCGCGGTCCTCCCGCGGCTCCCACTGACGGTCACGACGCGGCCCCTGGCCCTCACGGGAATCGCGCCGCGTCCCGTCGTGGCGGCGTCCACCGCCGCCTTCGTCGAAGCTGCGCGGACGATCGTCGCGGCGCTGGCCATCGCGAGACTCGAACCGACGCCCCCCGTCACGGCGTTCGTTCCCGCGCGCCTGACCTCCGTAGCCGCGGGAGTCACGGTCCTGGTACCGACGATCACCGTCACGGCGCTGGCCGTCGCGACCACGGTCGACGCGCCTCTGAGGTCCGCCACCGCGGCCATCACGGCCCCCACCGTCACGAGACTCCCAGCGAGAACCGGTCGACCGGCGATCGCCCTCGCGGCGCTGGCCGTCATTGGACTCCCGATGACCGTGTCCACCCCGGGAGGAACTGCCGCCCGCACCGTTGTCAGGGAAGTTCCCCCGGCGCTCGTAGCCACGCGAAGAACTCTCACGCCCCCGGTCATCACGACGGTCACCCTCACGGGACTCCCAACGGGGACCGCTGGACCGACGCTCACCGTCACGACCACGGCTGTCCCGACCGCGATCGTCACGAGACTCCCAACGTCGCTCGGAGGCACGCGGCGAACTGTCACGCCGAACGTCACGAGACTCCCAGCGACGATCACCGCCGAGCGACGCGCTCTCGCGACCCCGACTTACGCGGCGGTCTCCGTCACGCGACTCCCATCGGGAACCGCTCGTACGACGCTCTCCGCCGCGGGACGCGCCGGACCGACCGTTCTCGTCCCGGAGGCGAGAACCTGACTGTTCCCACCGGGGACCGCTGGACCGACGCTCACCGTCGCGACCGCGGCCATCGCGCTCCTGACGTCCGGAACGCGCGCCGAAGCGATCGTCGCCGCCGCGCTCACCCGGAACGGAGGAGCGAGCATCGCCAGACCGACGGGGGTAGCCACCACCAGACCGGGAACCAGAACGATCCTGGCGACCAGAGGAACGAGAGTCACGTTCGCTGCGGTCACGTCCTGACCCGTTGCCGTGACGCTGACGGTCGTCGGACGACCGGGACGAACCCTCGTTCGGGGTGCTGCTCACGCTGTGCTCCTGTAAGAAAGATGGCCCTCGACGGGCAGCGGGACCTCGTGGCCCGCGGGACGGCTTTCGACTCTAGTCAATCGGGCAGCGTCGATGAAGGGACGGGCCGTGTGTCCTTGGACGCCGCCCGGCCACAGGAGGCCTAGCGACAGAACAAGTAGCGACCTGGACACCTGCACGCTGATCGCCCCGGTAAGGGCAAGTAGGGGCACCGCCAAGCCGATCCGCCACGAATGCCGAGAGCAAGTCAACGGGAACCCCGGCCCATACGCACAGAGGCAACGTCACCCGAGCTCGGAGAACAGAAGGTCCCAGCACGGGCACGGATGCACCGTAGGAGGATGCCTGGATCACCTGCATGGGCGAAGCGAAACCTCGATCACCCGATTGGGCGCAGCGAAACCGCGAAGAGCACGGCGATTCGGACCTGCGCCGCCACGTGGCTTCGATGTCCCCGTACGAGGAGCGGTGATGGCGAGGCGATCATTCCTCGCCGGAGGGTAGCTCGCGATACCGGAACGATCGCGCGCAAGCGGACTCGGTGGGGGTCTGTGGGCAGGGCAAGGCCCCGGAAATGGCTCAAGCCCGGCCCCCATGACTGGGGGCCGGGCTCGAGCGGAGTGGTTTG
>FUHX01000069.1 GCA_900163555.1 Actinomycetales bacterium JB111
GTTGTGGGTGGGTTGTTTGAGAACTCAACAGTGCGTGATTGTTTTTGATGCCATGTGACTGGGCGTCGGCTGTCTTTGTGATGGTTGGTGTCTGGTTGTTGTTTTGTTTTTTGCTTCACTGGTCTTGGTTTTTCCTTGGGGCTGGTGGGGTTTGTTGGGATCGCCGGCTTCTTGTGCCTGCTTTGGTGGGCGTTGGGGGTTGGTTGGTCTTCGTATGGTTGGTGGCACAGCCTGGACCTCCTTTGGGGTGTGGGTGTGTGTTGCTGTTTTCTTTTACGGAGAGTTTGATCCTGGCTCAGGACGAACGCTGGCGGCGTGCTTAACACATGCAAGTCGAACGCTGAAGCTTGGTGCTTGCACCGGGTGGATGAGTGGCGAACGGGTGAGTAACACGTGAGTAACCTGCCCTTCACTTCGGGATAACCTCGGGAAACGGGGGCTAATACCGGATATGACGCGTCCTCGCATGGGGGTGTGTGTAAAGATTTATCGGTGGAGGATGGGCTCGCGGCCTATCAGCTTGTTGGTGGGGTGAAGGCCTACCAAGGCTTCGACGGGTAGCCGGCCTGAGAGGGTGACCGGCCACACTGGGACTGAGATACGGCCCAGACTCCTACGGGAGGCAGCAGTGGGGAATATTGCACAATGGGCGAAAGCCTGATGCAGCGACGCCGCGTGAGGGATGACGGCCTTCGGGTTGTAAACCTCTTTCAGTAGGGAAGAAGCCTTCGGGTGACGGTACCTGCAGAAGAAGCGCCGGCTAACTACGTGCCAGCAGCCGCGGTAATACGTAGGGCGCAAGCGTTGTCCGGAATTATTGGGCGTAAAGAGCTCGTAGGCGGTTTGTCGCGTCTGCTGTGAAAACGCGGGGCTTAACTCCGCGCCTGCAGTGGGTACGGGCAGACTAGAGTGCGGTAGGGGAGACTGGAATTCCTGGTGTAGCGGTAAAATGCGCAGATATCAGGAGGAACACCGGTGGCGAAGGCGGGTCTCTGGGCCGTTACTGACGCTGAGGAGCGAAAGCATGGGTAGCGAACAGGATTAGATACCCTGGTAGTCCATGCCGTAAACGTTGGGCACTAGGTGTGGGGCCTGTTTCCACGGGTTCCGTGCCGTAGCTAACGCAATAAGTGCCCCGCCTGGGGAGTACGGTCGCAAGGCTAAAACTCAAAGGAATTGACGGGGGCCCGCACAAGCGGCGGAGCATGCTGATTAATTCGATGCAACGCGAAGAACCTTACCAAGGCTTGACATATACGAGAACGCGGCAGAGATGTCGTTCTCTTTGGACACTCGTATACAGGTGGTGCATGGTTGTCGTCAGCTCGTGTCGTGAGATGTTGGGTTAAGTCCCGCAACGAGCGCAACCCTTGTCCTGTGTTGCCAGCACGTTATGGTGGGGACTCATGGGAGACTGCCGGGGTCAACTCGGAGGAAGGTGGGGATGACGTCAAATCATCATGCCCCTTATGTCTTGGGCTTCAAGCATGCTACAATGGCCGGTACAAAGGGCTGCGATACCGCGAGGTGGAGCTAATCCCATAAAGCCGGTCTCAGTTCGGATTGGGGTCTGCAACTCGACCCCATGAAGTCGGAGTCGCTAGTAATCGCAGATCAGCAACGCTGCGGTGAATACGTTCCCGGGCCTTGTACACACCGCCCGTCACGTCATGAAAGTCGGTAACACCCGAAGCCAGTGGCCTAACCCTTGTGGGAGGAGCTGTCGAAGGTGGGACTGGCGATTGGGACGAAGTCGTAACAAGGTAGCCGTACCGGAAGGTGCGGCTGGATCACCTCCTTTCTAAGGAGCACTGAGAAACTCGCATACCACCGCATGGGTGCCGGCACGTGTTGCTGGTCGCTTGGTGGGTGGTGCCTGGCGGGCTCCGAGTGGAGCTGCCGGGTCACACACGAAAGTGTGGGTGTGGGTGGTGTTCATGGGTGGAACATCAAGGGCATGTCACGCACTGTTGGGTCCTGAGACCATCCGCCCAAGCACCCCCGTACGTGGGGGTGGGGTTGGTTGTCTTTGGTGCCTTGCTCCGCGAGGGCCACACGCTTGTGTGGCCGGAGTGGGGTGTGGGTGGGTTGTTTGAGAACTGTACAGTGGACGCGAGCATCTTTGTATGTTTTGTTGAGTAGAGATGTGTGCTTACCCAAGCCCCTTGTTCCTTCCTCCTCCTTGCGGGGTGGTTGGTTGGGGTTTGTGTGTAAGTTGATAAGAGCATTCGGTGGATGCCTTGGCACTAGGAGCCGATGAAGGACGTTGTAGCCTGCGATAAGCCGCGAGGAGCTGGCAAACGAGCTGTGATCCGTGGATGTCCGAATGGGGAAACCCGGCCGTCGTCATGGGCGGTCACGCACGTCTGAATGTATAGGGCGTGTGAGGGAACGCGGGGAAGTGAAACATCTCAGTACCCGCAGGAAGAGATATTCCGTGAGTAGTGGCGAGCGAAAGCGGATCAGGCTAAACCGTGCGTGCGTGATAGCCGGCAGGCGTTGTGCGTGCGGGGTTGTGGGGCATGATCGATCCCTTACTGCCGTGAGGGGCGCTGTGCAGTGTTGTGGGAGCCGAAAGGTCTGGGAAGGCCTGGCGTAGAGGGTGAGACCCCTGTAGGCGGACCGCAACGTGTGTGGTGTGATTGTGTTCCCGAGTAGCACCGGGCCCGTGAAATCCGGTGTGAATCTGGCAAGACCACTTGCTAAGCCTAAATACTACCTAGTGACCGATAGCGGACTAGTACCGTGAGGGAAAGGTGAAAAGTACCCCGGGAGGGGAGTGAAATAGTACCTGAAACCGGATGCTTACAACCCGTCGGAGCCTCCTTAGCTGGGGTGACGGCGTGCCTTTTGAAGAATGAGCCTGCGAGTTAGTGGCGCGTGGCGAGGTTAACCCGTGTGGGGAAGCCGTAGCGAAAGCGAGTCCGAATAGGGCGATCCAGTCGCGCGTTCTAGACCCGAAGCGGAGTGATCTACCCATGGGCAGGTTGAAGCACGTGTAAGAGCGTGTGGAGGACCGAACCCACTTAGGTTGAAAACTGAGGGGATGACCTGTGGGTAGGGGTGAAAGGCCAATCAAACTCCGTGATAGCTGGTTCTCCCCGAAATGCATTTAGGTGCAGCGTCGCGTGCTTCTTCCCGGAGGTAGAGCTACTGGATGGCTAATGGGCCCTACAAGGTTACTGACGTCAGCCAAACTCCGAATGCCGGTGAAGTGTGAGCGCGGCAGTGAGACTGCGGGGGATAAGCTTCGTAGTCGAGAGGGAAACAGCCCAGATCATCGGCTAAGGCCCCTAAGCGTGTGCTAAGTGGGAAAGGATGTGGAGTTGCAGTGACAACCAGGAGGTTGGCTTAGAAGCAGCCACCCTTGAAAGAGTGCGTAATAGCTCACTGGTCAAGTGATTCCGCGCCGACAATGTAGCGGGGCTCAAGCACACCGCCGAAGCCGTGGCACGATGACATGTCTCTAGCCGGCCCCTTGCGGGCTTGGTTCAGGGGTCGTCGTGGGTAGGGGAGCGTCGCGTGGGAGGAGAAGCTGCGGGGTGACCCAGTGGTGGATCCCACGCGAGTGAGAATGCAGGCATGAGTAGCGAAAGACGGGTGAGAAACCCGTCCGCCGAATGACCAAGGGTTCCAGGGCCAGGTTAATCCGCCCTGGGTTAGTCGGGACCTAAGGCGAGGCCGACAGGCGTAGTCGATGGACAACGGGTTGATACTCCCGTGACCGGCGAAGGACCGACCATACCGAACCTTGTGATGCTAACCGCCCAAACCAGCGCCACGGTCCTTCGGGACCAGGAGCTGGGGCGCGCGGGACCCGAACTGGTAGTAGGTAAGCGTATTAACAGGGGTGACGCAGATTGGTAGCCACGCGATCCTAATGGCTTGGATCGTTTAAGGGTGCAGGGCGAGGTACAGGTAAATCCGTACCTCATATAAGCCCGAGGCCGGATGATGACACCGTATGGTGGAAAGTGGTGATCCTATGCTGCCAAGAAAAGCCTCGACGCGAGGGACTAGCCGCCCGTACCCTAAACCGACTCAGGTGGTCAGGTAGAGAATACTAAGGCGATCGAGATAATCATGGTTAAGGAACTCGGCAAAATGCCCCCGTAACTTCGGGAGAAGGGGGGCCCTATGGGTGATCACTCTTAACGGGTGTGAGCCTTGCGGGCCGCAGAGACCAGGGAGAAGCGACTGTTTACTAAAAACACAGGTCCGTGCGAAGTCGCAAGACGATGTATACGGACTGACGCCTGCCCGGTGCTGGAAGGTTAAGAGGACGGGTCAACCACTTGTGGTGAAGCTCAGAATTTAAGCCCCAGTAAACGGCGGTGGTAACTATAACCATCCTAAGGTAGCGAAATTCCTTGTCGGGTAAGTTCCGACCTGCACGAATGGCGTAACGACTTCTCCACTGTCTCGACCATGAACTCGGCGAAATTGCATTACGAGTAAAGATGCTCGTTACGCGCAGCAGGACGGAAAGACCCCGGGACCTTTACTATAGCTTGGTATTGGTGTTGGGTACGGCTTGTGTAGGATAGGTGGGAGACTGTGAAACATGCACGCCAGTGTGTGTGGAGTCATCGTTGAAATACCACTCTGGTCGTTCCTAACGTCTAACCTCGGTCCGTGATCCGGATCAGGGACATTGCCTGGTGGGTAGTTTAACTGGGGCGGTTGCCTCCTAAAGAGTAACGGAGGCGCTCAAAGGTTCCCTCAGCCTGGTTGGCAATCAGGTGGCGAGTGCAAGTGCACAAGGGAGCTTGACTGCGAGACAGACATGTCGAGCAGGGACGAAAGTCGGAACTAGTGACCCGGCGGTGGCTTGTGGAAGCGCCGTCGCTCAACGGATAAAAGGTACCCCGGGGATAACAGGCTGATCTTGCCCAAGAGTCCATATCGACGGCATGGTTTGGCACCTCGATGTCGGCTCGTCGCATCCTGGGGCTGGAGTTGGTCCCAAGGGTTGGGCTGTTCGCCCATTAAAGCGGTACGCGAGCTGGGTTTAGAACGTCGTGAGACAGTTCGGTCCCTATCCGCTGCGCGCGTTGGAAACTTGAGAAGGGCTGTCCCTAGTACGAGAGGACCGGGACGGACGAACCTCTGGTGTGCCAGTTGTTCCGCCAGGAGCATGGCTGGTTGGCTACGTTCGGAAAGGATAACCGCTGAAAGCATCTAAGCGGGAAGCCTGCTTCAAGATAAGGTTTCCACCACCCTCGAGGTGGGAAGGCCCCCTATAGACCATGGGGTTGATAGGCCGGATGTGGAAGCGGGGTAACTCGTGAAGCTGACCGGTACTAATTGGCCGATAACTTACACAACACCAAGCACACTTCTTTTGCTGCAACAATATTGCGTCCACTGTACGGTTCTGGAACCACCCACCCAACCACCCGCCCCCAAAGCGCGGGGCGTGGTTGGTGATAACAGAACAGGTTCCGCCTTGTTACGGCGGCAATAGCGAGGGGGAAACGCCCGGTCCCATTCCGAACCCGGAAGCTAAGCCCCTCAGCGCCGATGGTACTTCACGGGAGACCGTGTGGGAGAGTAGGACACCGCCGTACACAAACCACTCCGCTCGAGCCCGGCCCCCAGTCATGGGGGCCGGGCTTGAGCCATT
>FUHX01000001.1 GCA_900163555.1 Actinomycetales bacterium JB111
AGCCGTTCTACGTCAACGACGCGACGCTCCCCATCACCACGAACCGGGAAGAGCCGGTTTCGATGCTTGGTATCTGTTTTTCCTCGCGTTCGTCCGGGAACGTGCCGGGTGGCGATGGCAGGGCTTACGACGGGATCTCATCTAGCAGTTCACTGCCCGTGCGTGAGGTGGGGAGTCGTCTTCTAGTGTGCCTGCCGTACCCGGCGGGAGTCGTGCACGGCGGCCTCGACGAGCTCGCGCATAGTCGGCCGGGACCGCTCGGCGCGTTGTGCGCGCTCGGCGTACACGGCGGCCTGGTGCAGGAAATCCCGCTGTCGGCGGGCTTCCTGCACCGCGCGCTCGCGAGAACGGTCAGCGGCCGCTCTCTGGGAGCGGGAACGAATGGGCTCGCCTCGGTCATCGCGCCAGGCGCGCATTCGATGAGCAAGCCACCCGCGCGGGTTCAGCACTCCGTGCGCACCGGAGTGCGGCCACGGGCTTCCGTCTGGTCGGTGGTCGATCGCCCACGCGATGTCGACCACGGTCCACCCTGCGCGGAAGAACCGCACGAGTTGGTGCCGGACGGCAGAAATCCGCATCTGTCCAAGGATCGGAAGGCGCCGTCTCAACTCCCAGGCGGCCAGACTCATATCGTCCAGGCCGTTTGTCGTTGCAGTACCTGACCAGATCGGATCGTGTCGATCGGAGCTCGAGGTGCTTCGGTGCGGCGCTTGCGCCGCCTGATGGGGTTCAGTGCCGCGTAGCGGCTCCATCTGGCTACGTGAGGCTGTGGAAGAACTCGCGTGTGGGGTTACGAGAGGTTCCCCATGGGGAGGGGTGACACTTCTTTCCCCAAGCCAGCCCCGCGGAGAGGTCAACGCGTAGACCGGGGCATCGTTCGACCCACCGTTCGCGCGGGGCGCGTACTCGCCTCGCCGGCCCGGCGCGACCGTCCTCAGCCAGCCGGCATGACGCAGACGAGCGATCCACCGAGCGACCGTGCGTGTAGATCGCCCGATCATCTGTGCCCACCGCGCCCACGTCCCCCGCGTGGTGCGCGTCGTGCCGTCACAGGTCGACAGGATCGCTCGAGCAAAGGCGCGCAGCGTGCGCGTGCCCGCGGCGTTGCAGGTCGGCTCAAGCAGCTGCACCACAGCCCGCTCCCACACCGACGCACGGTTGATCCGCACGACGCTGGGGTCCAGTGCCGCGGCCACGGTCAGGGGGTGCCGTTCCATCGCTCGGCTCACACGCCGGAAGCGGCGCGCGGGTGGGGGAGTGTGGACAGACGAATCAGGGGTCGCTAAAGTCAACAGCGAACCTCCTCTGTGAGTCGGAGGCGAACCTCCCGTGAGGGCAGGTAGTGGTTAGTGGTAGGACCGCCGGGTACCCGCTGGTAACGGGCCGGCAGAACAAACAGGCTCTAGGGCCTCAGACGTTGACAGTTGGCCACCGTTGCCGCGGTGGCCTTTGTCATGTCCAGGCCAGCTGAGGATTACCCGGTCATGGCCAACTCCTTCTCGTCTTGGAAGAGGCGCTGCTGCGAGCCAGCCGCAGGGCGCTCACTGGCGACGTGCTCCGCGAGGAGCCGCGCGAGATAGTCGCTGATCGACATCTCGGCTGCGTCAGCCCGGTTCTGGATCTCTTCATGGAGGTCAACATGAACGCGGGTAATCAGCGCACGCCGCTCACCCTTGGAGTGTCGTCCCCCAGTGCCTCGCTTCGGTGCAGCCATAACAGGCACACTACGCAGCACTGAATCAGATACGCCCCAGGCGGGACCGCGTGTCGCGTGCATGGGGTCAGAGTCCTCGTGCGACGGCGGCGGCCGCGGCGAGCCAGGCCCGCTGGGTGGCGGGCCGGAGCGCTCCGTAGCGGAGCAGCCCATCGACCATCGCAGGGTCGTGGGGGATGGTGACGACTTCACGTGTTAGGGGAGTGAAGCCTGTGGTGATGTGGTTGACGTCCCGGCTGGTGGCTCCGGGGTCGGCCTGGGTCACGATGGTGACAGCGCCGGCGGCGAGGCGGGCGGAGCGCTCGTCGCGATCGGCCAGGGCTTCGAGGAGCAGGGCGCCGGCCTCGGCGTGGTCGTCGCGGGTCGTGGTGGCGACCACGAGCTGGTCGGTGTGGTCGATCATTCGCCGCCACATGGGGTCGGACTCGTCGTTGCCTGAGTCGATGACGATCAGCCGGTAGTACTTGCTCGCGACACGGTGCAGGGCGTCGACGTCCTCGGAGCTGATGCGCTGCGCGTCGGCGAGCTGCATGGGCTTGGAGCGCAGGACGTCGTAGCGGTCCTGGGTCTGGTGGTGCACGAAGTGCGCTAGGTCGGCGCTCTGCGCCCCGGTGCCGAGCAGGCGCTCTGCATGGGGAAGAAGGTCCAGCAGCGTGGCGTCGTGGGGTCCTTGCTCGGTACGCCAGCCGAGGGTGCCGCGGGTCTGGTTGTTGTCCCACGCGAGCACGCCGGCGCCGCCGTAGCGGGCGAGCACGGCGGACAGAAGAATCGTGGACGGACTCTTGCCGACCCCGCCCTTCGCGTTAACAACGGCGATGGTGCGGGGGCCGGGCCAGTGCTGGGAGACGGCCTGAACGTCCGCCCGCTCGGCGCGCTCGGCGGCCGAGGGGGCGAGCCGGATACCGAGGGGTCGTAGGAGGGATCGCCATCCTCGGGTGGCTGGTTCCTCGCGTACGTCCTGGGTGAGGAACGACTGGCGCAGCTCGCGCCGCGTGAGAGCCGGCTGCTCGGCAGGGGCCTGTGTGGGCGCGGGAGCGGCCTGGGGTGGGTGCTGCTGGTGATAGGCAACCTGCGGGCTCACCGGGGGCGAGGGGGTGGCCTCGAGGTGACCGGGGTGGACTGTCAGGGCCGGCGCTGCCGGCTCGGCCGGTTCCCACTGGGGGACGGCATCCACCAACGGCTCCTCGTAGTTCTGGGGTGGTGCGGGCTGCTGGTAGGGCTGCCGGCTGCCGTCGGGGTTGATGAGCAGTTCGTGGGTCGCGTGCTCGTCGGTGATCGTGGCGTGCAGCGGCCGGCCGTGCGCGGCGGCCGCGGCAGCCGCGATGCGGAGGACGTCGCCGGCCAGCGCGTCCGGGTCCAGGTTCTCAAGCCGGGTGACCTCCGCGCCGACCGTGACGGTGGCAGAGGTACCGGCGACCTCGGCGGTGATGTATGGGCCGTGCGGAATGCCCTGGGTCGTGGTCATCGCAAGTGCTCCTAGAGGATTAGCTGATGTCGATGCCGAGGCCGGCCATGTAGGCGACCGGCTCGGTCGGGGTGGCGTTGATTCGGATCTCGAAGTGCAGGTGCGGGCCGGTGGAGTTACCGGAGCTCCCGACGTCGGCAATGTGGTCCCCGGCCTGGACCTCTTGGCCGACGCTCACGTAGATGGCGTCGGACCAGGAATGGACGTAGCGGCTCTGCACGCCTTCACCGTGATCGACGGCGACCATGAATCCGCTGTTCCCGCCGGAGGACTCGCCCGCGATCGTCACGATGCCGTCCTGGACGGCATAGATCGGTGTGCCGTCGGGGGCTGCCAGGTCCACGCCGGAGTGGGTGCTGCCGTAGCGGGGTACGCCGTAGGGGCTGGTGAACCTGTACGACGCGGTACCCAGCGGGTGTGTCCACCCCTCTGCGCTGAGTTCGCCGGGGGTGGTAGCGCAGTGCTCGGCGCTCCCCGCGCTGGCAGTGAGTTCGTCGAGATCGACGTCCGCGATCGCGGCCACGATCTGTTGCGCGGTGGGCCAGTACCTCGTGTAGTGGTCGGGGTCAGCGTTGCGCTGGACGCGGTGAGCGGCATACGAGGGGGTCATGCCCTCGCGGCCGTCGACGGTGACTAGGACGTCGTAGAACATGCCCGCGCTGCGGGCCGGGTCCATCCGGTCCTCGTAGGTGCCCCACGCGCCGTTGTCGCGCTGCTGGAACAGGCCTCGAGAGTCCGGTCCCACGGCGTCGCCGCGGTCAAGGACCCGCAGCCCGGATTCGCCCATCGCGGTCATCACTGCGATGGTCTGGTCTCTGACCGACAGTCCTCGTTCGTGTCCCACGGCCATGATGATCGATGCGTTGACGAGCTGGTCGCCGGAGTACCCGGCGACGTCCAGGCCAGCCAGGCGCGGGTCGTCGACGTCGGGGCCCGCGACCGCGGGACCGCCGATCGCGCAGCCTTGAGCGGCCGCAGGGGCCTCCGGGCCGGTCAGGGCCAGTGGGATGCCGAGAACGAGGCTGAAGAGCAGCCCGCCGGCGGCCGCGGTTGCGGCCAGCGGCCCCCGCGAGCGCATCAGCCCAGCCCTTCGGGCGGGGTGACCGCGTCGACCAGCCAGGGCGCTGCCCCGTCAAGCCGGGTCAACACGATCCGGTAGGTGCCCAGATCGGTTGGTATGTCCACGAGCGCGATGCTCGGCTCGGACGCCGGGTCCAGCACCGCCGGGCCGGTGATCGTTGCCGGCGCGATCGCTTCGGGCGGAACGAACTGGTACCGATCAAGCGCCTGGGGGGAGAGGTACTGCGACCAGTCATCCCACCAGTCATCTTCGTGTCGGTCGGTGTCGAGCTGCGCGGTGAGGATCTGTTCCGCGATCTGGAGGGCTTCGCCTTCGGCGTCGTTGTCCCACGTCGTTGGCGGGCCAGGGGTGAACTCAGGTGCGCCAGGACCGTCGCCCTCGGTCCACACCGTGGGGTCCTCCGACGGGCTCTCGTCGGCCGACGGGACCTCAACGCTAGGTGACTCGCTAGGTGAATCGCTGGGTGACTGGCTGGGTGACTCAGCCGCGGGCGTCTGGGTCGGTTCCGTCTCGGCTGCGGTGGTGGTCTCGCTTCCTCCCGCGCCACAGCCCGCCAACAGCACGGCCGCCAGCGCGGCAGCGATCAGTCCTCGACGGGTCGAGGTGTCCCGTCCGGCTCCTGATTGCGATGCCGCATCAGATACGCCCGCAGGTCGGATTTCAACACCCTCCAGGTCCCGGTGGGCAACTGGAACCCAGGAAGCGTTCCTTGGCGAAGCCACACGTTGATCGAGGCACGTGAGACACCCAGGATTCTCGCCACGTCGGACGGCCCCATGACGTCCGGCACCGTCGCCAGCAACTTGTCTAGGGCCTCTGTGGTCACAAGCAAACACAATAGTCGTCACCCCCACGATCGACACTCTAGCAATATTCAACAGTCTAGACAGACTGGCAGCATTGTGTCTAGAGTGGCGGTGAAGCTGGGACCAAGAGGGGGATCTGTGCCGATGAGCAGTGGATCGCAGCGTTCTGAAGCCACAGTAACGGTGGCAGGGGACACGGAAGCGGGTTTGAGCGCGGGGGGTCAGAGGTCGGACACCGGGCCGGCTGCAAGCCGGGATCGGTGGCTCACTGCACCTCTGGCCACCGCGCCGGTTCAGTCCGCGGTAGACGAGGCGCCTGTGCGGCGTCGGTCGTTGCGTCCGACGGCCCCGCAGGAGGGCGTGCAGGCATTGCCGGGCGGGCTTCCGTTCCGGCCTCGCCGGCTGCCCGCTGCGCTGTGGCTGGTCGGGGCGCATGGCGGTGCTGGGGAAAGCACCCTGGCCGGTCTGATCGAGGGGGCGATGCCGGCCGACCACGGCTGGCCCCAGGTGTCCAGCGAAGTCGCGGCGCGGGTGGTGCTGGTCGCGCGCACCCATGCCGCCGGCCTCGCGGCCGCTCAGCGTGCACTGACCCAGTGGGCTGCCGGGCAGGTCGCGGGCGTGGAACTCCTTGGCCTGGTGCTCGTGCAGGACGCCCCGGGCCGACTACCGAAGGAACTGCGCCAGCTCGCCGCCGTGGTGGCAGGTGGCGCCCCGCAGGTCTGGCATGTGCCGTGGGTGGAGGACGTGCGACGAGGCGCACTCGAGGTGTCCTGGCCGAAATCGGTCAGGGAGATGGCGAACGAGCTGCTACCGAGCAGCACAACCGATCAGGAGGGGACTCTGCATGTTTGAGGTATTGGGAGTGGTCCAGGACGTCATGGCGTCAGTGCCGGACCCGGGGAGCTCTGAGGCACCGCCCGGGATGGGTGGCTTCACGACGATTCTGCGCTGGGCGCTGTGGGCAGTGTTCGGTATCTGCGTGCTGGGTCTGATGATCGCCGGCGGAATGATGGCGATCGCTTCGCGCCGCGGCGAGCAGGGCGAGCACGTGGCCAAGGTTGGGTGGGCGCTGGCTGGCGTGATCGTGGCCGGCGCGGCCGCGGGCCTGGTCCAGGCGCTCGTCTAACGATCGAGGCGGACAGGGGGAGCACGTCATGGCTGACGAGGAGTACGAAGGCAGTCCGTTCACCCGGCCGGGATTTCTCATCTCGGCCGCGGCGGTCGTCGCCCTTCTGGTGATGCTGGTCTGGTTGCTGGTGCGGCCAGGTGGCGACGACGAGGCAGAGGCGACGACGACACCCGAGGAGACCACGAGCGAGACCGCTACGGAGAGCCCAACCGAAACCCCGTCTACGGGTGGGGACGCGAGCGAGGCGAGCTGGTGTGGTCTTGAGGCGGTCGAGCTGGAAGGCACGCTGACCAGGGCGCCCGCCGACATCGAGTGGGAGTACGCGGGGACCATCGCGGTTCCCGCGCTCGAGGGCCATGGTCCGGGAGTCATCGAGGACAGTGGACTACGGCACTGCTGGGCACAGACCCCAGAAGGCGCCGTCCTCGCAGCCACATCGATGATCGCCTCCACCTCATCCCCTGACCTGCTGCCCGAGGTGTACCAGGAGCTCGTGGTGGACGGCGAGCTGCGCGACAGCGTGCTCGCTGATCCGGAAGGTGCTACATCGACAGACGGCGGCGCCGGGCGAAGGGCGACGATGGTTGGTTTCCGTCTGCTGTCATACGCGGCAGACGAGGCGTCTGTGGACGTTTTGATCAGCACAAACACATCCGAGGACTACACCAGCCTGGTGATTCCACTGCTTTGGGTGGACGGCGAGTGGAAGGTCAACTGGCAGTCGGAGGATGAGTTTCTGAGCGGCGGTGCTGTGGTGTCGTCTACTTCGGGCTATGTGTTGTGGGGGCAGCCATGATGCGCTGGCCGCTTTTTGAGCCGACCGATCCGGTTGACCCTGGGGTTGAAGATGACTCCTGCACAGACATTTGGTGCATGACCGAGGGGGTTGGTGACGCCGCGGTCGGCGGTATTGGCGATGCGGTGGGTGGTGCGGTTCGGTCTGTTGCGGGCTCAGCTGTGGACGCGATGGCGTCGGCGGTGAGCGAGGGTGTGACCCAGGTGTTGGGGTCGTTGTCGACGCTTTGGATGAATGTGGAGACGCCGGCGATTACGGGATCGTCGACGTCGGGGGTGCCGTCGAACGCGCAGACGGGTGGCGCGGAGGCGGTCCCGGGCGCTACGCAGATGGGCGTGACGGACTTCCTGCACAGCATCTGGTGGGTCGGCCTTGGTGTGGCCGTCCTGTCGCTGATCGCACTCGGTGGCCAGATGGCCATCCAGTCCCGCCGGGGAGAGGGCGAGCGTCACCTGGGGCGGCTGGGCATCGTGCTCGTCGCGGTGCTTCTGCTGGGCGCCGCGACCGCGCTCGTCGGCGTGCTCGCACCGGCAGCGAATGCGGGCCGGGGCGCGTCCACGACGGTGGGGTTCTTGCAGGGCTCGACCTGGTATCTGATGGCCGGCCTGGCCGTGGGCAGCATCCTCATCGCGGCTATCAAGATGGCGTGGGACCAACGAGTCCAGCCGGGCAAGGATCTGGTGCGCTCGTTGATCACGCTCGTGGTGGTCTCCGCCGTTGGCCTGAACCTGACGATGATGCTCTTGCAGGCTGGCGACACGTTCGCGGAGTGGATCGTGGACCGGTCGCTGAGCGGCGGGACCTTTGCCGAAGGTCTTGAGCAAATGATCTCCACCCCCGAGGGCGGGGTGCTGACCGCGTTCGTGGTCATCATCGTGGGCATCTTGCTGATCTTCACCTCGATGATCCAGATCATGCTCATGGTAATGCGCGGAGCGATGCTCGTTCTGCTGGCGGGCCTGTTGCCGATCTCGGCAGCTGCGACGAACACGGAGCAGGGCAAGCAGACGTTCCAGAAGGCGTGCGCGTGGCTGTTGGCCTTCATCTTGTACAAGCCGGCCGCGGCCCTGGTGTACGCGACAGCGTTCACGCTCACGGGCGAGGGAATGACGGGCTCGGGCGATAGCACGGGCCTGGTGACGGTTCTGTCGGGCTTGATGTTGATGCTGCTGGCGGTGCTGACATTGCCCGCACTGCTGCGATTCATTTCCCCGGCTGTCGGCGCTATTGGCGGGGCTGGGGGTGGCACGGGTGCGGCGATGGTTGCCGCGGCCGCGCTGCCAACTGGCGCAGCGATGATTGCGCGTGGGTCGCATGGTGGTGGCGCCGCGGCCGCGGCGTCCGGGCCGTCAGGCGCCAGCTCGAGCGCTGGCGCGCGTGGCGCGTCGGGTGCCGGCGGTGCGTCCGGGGGTTCTTCGCCGGGGGGTGCGACTGGTTCGCCGCCGGGTGCGGCGCCTGGCGGTACGCCGGGGAGAGGTCCGGCCGGCGGGTCGGCCGGGGGGCCGAGTGGTTCTGGTCCGCGGGGTGGTGCAGGAGCGGATTCATCCGCGACGACCACAGGCGGACAGGGAACCGACCGCGCAGATTCTCAGACTGGCGCGCAGGGAGCGGCGCCGGTACCGGCAGGTGCGACCGCGGTCGGCGCGGCCGCCGCGGGGGCGCAGGTGCTCTCGTCCACAGCGACCGAGGCAGCAGAGACAGACATGGGGGGCGGTCCAAGTGGCAGTGGCCGATAGCGCGGTCAAGCCGCGTACGTACGGAAACTGGCGAAAGCCGACGTCACCGGGAATGTTGGGGCTCGGATCACTGGGCACGGCCGTGCTGCTGGCGGGCCTGGTGATCGTGGTCATCGTTGTTGCGCTCACCAACCTGTTCGGTGGCCTGATTGCCGCGCTCCCGGTGGCCGGGCTGCTACTGATGGTCGTGATCCGGGACAAGCACGGGCTGAACGCGGGCGACAAGATCGGTGAGCGGATCGGCTGGGTGCGTCAACGCTCCCGCCGCGAGCACGTGTACCGCTCGGGGCCGCTGGGCCGCACTCCGTGGGGAACCTTCCAGCTGCCAGGGTTGGCGGCCTCGACGCGGCTGTCGCAGTTCGAGGACTCGTACGGCCGGCCGTTCGCGCTGGTCGAGGTACCTACGAAGAACACGTTCTGCGTGGTGCTGGGGTGCGACCCGGACGGGTCGGCCCTGGTCGATCAGGAACAGATCGACGCATGGGTGGCGCACTGGGGAATCTGGCTCTCACAGCTCGCAGATGAAGCAGGGCTCGAGGCAGCGTCGGTCACGATCGAGACCGCCCCGGACACGGGTTCACGGCTACGCCGTGAGGTACTGAGCAATGTCGATGACCAGGCGCCCGACTTCGCGCGCGCCGTCATGGCCGAGGCGGTCGATCGGTACCCCTCGGGGTCATCGACGATCAGCGCGTATGTTGCGCTGACGTTCCGGGCAACGTCGCGGACGGGTTCACGTCGCCGGCAGGCAGAAGAGATGGGCCGGGACCTGGCTTCTCGACTTCCGGGTATCACCGGGTCGCTGGCAGGGACGGGTGCGGGCGCTGTTCGCCTGGTCGCTGCTGACGAGCTGTGCGAGTTGATTCGGGTCGCGTTCGACCCCTCCGCGGCCGCGCTGATCGACCGCGCTCACGCAGATGGCGAGCCGGTCGATCTTCGGTGGAGTGACGTGGGGCCGGCGGCTCATCAGGCGTCGTGGGGGACGTACCGCCACGACGCGGCGGTGTCGGTGACGTGGTCGATGACCTCGGCGCCCCGCGGGCAGGTGCAGTCCCAGATCCTTGAACGCCTGTTGCGGCCCAGTGGGGATATCACTCGCAAGCGGGTCACGTTGTTGTACCGACCGATCGATGCGGCGGCCGCGGCCGCGCTGGTCGAGACAGATGTGCGCGCGGCGAACTTCAACCTCACCAACTCCAACCGGCCCTCGGCACGGGCGGTCCTTGACCGCCGGGCGGCCGAGCAGACTGCGAGCGAGGAAGCATCGGGCGCAGGCCTGGTGAACTTCGGAATGCTGGTGACCGCCACGGTCACCAACGAGGACCAGCTACCGGATGCGGTGGCGACGGTCGAGAGCCTGGGGGCTACCGCACGCTTGCGGCTACGCCGAGCATTTGGCGCTCAGGACGTGGCGTTCGCGGCCTGCCTCCCGCTGGGCTTGATGCTCGAGCGGTATCTCGCGGTGCCTTCTCAGGTCAGGAGCAGACTGTGACCCGCACGGCGAAGAAGACCCAGCCGCCGCCCCGGCGGGCGCCGTCGCGCGGCTGGGCAGGCGCGGGCCGCGGCCGCGCGGGAGGCATCCCCGTGGTCAAGCAGTGGCGCGGGTCAACGTCGCAGGTGTGTGGCCTGTGGCCGTTCGCAACCGGGGCCGGCACGCCGATGGTTGGCGTGCCGCTCGGTCGCAACCTCCTGACCGGCTCCACGCTGTGCTGCGACCCGATCAGCTGGTTCCAGCGCGCTCAGCTGATCTCGAACCCCAGTGCCTTCGTCCTTGGCCGCCCAGGGCTCGGTAAGAGCACGTTGGTGCGGCGGATGGCGATTGGGCTGGCGGCCTACGGGGTCCAGCCCCTCGTCCTTGGTGACTTGAAACCGGATTATGTGGCCACGATCGAAGCGCTCGGCGGCCAGGTGATCCGCCTCGGTGGTGGCCGGGGCTACCTCAACGTGCTCGACCCGGGCGAGGCCCGCTCGGCGGCGGCTCGCTTGACTGGGGATGCACGGGTGGAGGTCCTGGCGGACGCTCACTCGCGCCGCGTGACGATGGTGTCCTCGCTGCTGACGATCGTGCGACAGACGCCTCCTACGGATCGTGAGGAGACGATCATCGATCGGGCGCTGCGCGTGCTGGATGATCGTCATCCCGACACGGCCCCGGTGATGAGCGATCTGCTGCAGGTGGTGCGCGACGCCCCGCAAGACGTGCGTCTCGTCGCTCTGGACCGAGGCGATCGCGCTCGCTACGAGCAGATCACTGAAAACCTCGAGGCATCACTGCTGAGCCTTCTGCACGGTGGTCGGTTGGGCGGGATCTTCGCCCAACCGACCTCGGTTGAGATGCGCCGTGACCGGCCCGTGGTGTTCGACGTGTCCTCGATCGACGACAACGAAACCGACCTACAGGCGGCGATCATGCTCGCGTGCTGGTCGACAGGCTTCGGTTCCATCGCGGTGTCCAACGCTCTGGCAGATGCGGGCCTTGAACCGCGCCGGCACTACGTGGTGGTGCTCGACGAGCTGTGGCGAGTCCTACGGGCAGGGAAGGGCATCGTCGATCGGGTCGATGCCCTGACCAGGCTGAACCGCACGCGGGGTGTGGGCATGGTGATGGTCTCGCACACGATGAGCGACCTCCTCTCGCTACCAAGCGAGGAGGACCGGATGAAGGCGCGCGGCTTCGTCGAGCGCTCCGGGATGGTCATCGCCGGGGGCCTGCCGTCGGCGGAGATGCCGATGCTCACCCAGGCGATCGCCATGTCACGGGCGGAACAAGGAATGCTGGCGTCGTGGCAGGACCCGCCCGCGTGGGACTCCCGCACGGGCAAAGAGGCAGACCCGCCCGGGCGAGGCAAGTTTCTCGTCAAGGTCGGCGGCCGGCCCGGCATTCCCGTTCAGGTGACGCTGACCGGCGCCGAGGGCGCTGTGCATGACACGAACCAGTTGTGGCACGTCCAGTCCCGCGTCGGGGACACCGAGGTCAGCGAGGCGGCATCGTGAATCAAGACCGCAGCTCAACCTCCGGGGCAGGCACGGATCGCGACGAAATCGTCGTGATCGGCCTGCTGGTGGGCAGCGTCGTCCTCATCGCTGGCGGCGCGTGGACCAGTGCGATCCTCGGATCGCGATGGGCGGGGCTACCGGTCCCGCCATTGAACCCCGTCGAGCTGGCACTCGGCCTCGGGCGGGGGGACGTGCCCTGGCCCTGGCAGTCCACCGCCGTCGCCATCGGCCTGGCCTTGGCCCTCGTTGTCCTCGTGCTGCTGGTCTTTGTCCTCCTGGGTCGGCGGCGCCGGAAGCGCTCCCGGGTGGATGAGGCCGCGAAACGCATGGCGCGCGGCCGCGACCTGGCGCACCTGACCGCCAAGGGCGCAGGGGCGACTGCCGCGCGCCTGGGTGTGACGGCCTCGCCCGGACTGCCCATCGGCAAGTCGCTCAGGACGGGTCAGATCCTCTACCAGGGGTGGGAGGACGTTTCCGTCGACACCTGGGGGCCCCGGACCGGTAAGTCGACCTCGAGGGCGATTCCCGCGATCCTCGCGGCGCCCGGTGCCGTCATGGCGACGTCCAACAAGCGCGACCTGGTGGACGCAACTCGGGACGTGCGCAAGTCGATCACGGGCGAGGACGTCTGGGTCTTTGACCCGCAGGGCATCGTCGATGAGCCGTCGAGCTGGTGGTGGAATCCGCTGACGTACGTCACCGATGAGGTCAAGGCTCAGATGCTCGCGGACATTTTCATCTCCGCCGGCCGTGACCCGAACGCGCGCACGGATGCCTACTTCGATGGCGCCGCGAGTGATCTGCTCGCCGGTCTGCTGCTGGCTGCCGCCGTGGGCGGCAAGCCCATCACGGAGGTCTACATCTGGCTGACCCGCCCCTCGGACGAGGAGCCGGTCGACCTCCTTCGAGAAGCGGGATACCCGCTCATTGCGGCGAATGTCGCCGCCGTCATCGGCTCCCCGGACAAGCAGCGCGCGGGTGTGTTCGGCTCCGCGCAGCAGACGGCGAGCTTCTTGACCAACAAGGCCGCAACGCAGTGGGTGGTCCCCGGTTCCGGCAGGGAGTTCCTGCCGGCCGACTTCGTGCGGTCAAGGTCCACTCTCTACAGCCTGTCTAAGGAGGGCCGCGGCTCCGCCGGCCCTCTGGTCACAGCTCTGACAGCCGCGGTCACCGAGGCGGCCGAAGAGCTGGCCAAGACTCAGCCCGGTGGCCGGCTGAGCACACCGATGGTCTGCGTCCTCGACGAGGCGGCCAACGTCGTGCGCTGGCGCGAGCTGCCCAACCTCTACAGCCACTATGGAAGCCGCGGGATCGTCATCATGACGATCCTGCAATCGTGGTCCCAAGGGGTTGAGGTCTGGGGCCGCGACGGCATGCGCAAGCTCTGGTCCGCAGCCAACACCCGTGTGTACGGCGGCGGTGTCTCCGAGGCGGAGTTCCTTGGTGAACTCCGGCAACTCATCGGCACTCGGGACATTGATCAGGTCTCGATCTCCTCGGGTCGTGGCGGCCGTTCTCGCAATCGAACTCCCGGCGGGCGCACGAAGGACATTCTCGACGTCGCGGAACTTGCTGCGCTGCCGCGCGGCAGGGCCGTGCTCTTTGCCTCCGGCACCCCACCGGTCCTGATCGAGACGATGCCCTGGATGACCGGTCCGTACGCCGAGCATGTGCGGGCCTCGATCGCGGCACACGATCCCGCACAGGAGCCGCTCTCGACGGTTCCGGCCGCGGTGACCGCGGCGACGTCGACACCGGTGCCCGCTGATCCGAGTAAGGGGTGGAAGCCATGAGCGATCCGGACACCGAAGCAGAGGACGGCACCGAGGGCGAGACCGAGGATGCCCCTGAGCTGATGTACGACACGCTCGATGCGTGGTTCAGCGACTTCCTCGCTCACGTCTACGCCCGTGATCTGGGCCAGTCCCGCGTGTGGTGCCCCGAGTGGTGGCTGCACCCTGAGGCCGTCTACCGGCTCGACGCCCTGTGGCGGTCGTGGGAGCACCTACGCCTTGACGGCGCCCTCGGCCCCTCGGTGTGGCTGCGTGACCACCTCGACCCGCACATGGCCCAGCTGATGAGTCCCGATGGGCCGTTCAAGGGCTGTGACCACGAACGTGGTCACCGCCGGCCGCGGATGAGCCGGCTGCCGGGCGATCCGCCTGACGGCTTCTTCTGACTCAGTCGGCACTGATCGCCATTCAGGGACCATGCCCACACCTCCCGCGCGTGCGCTCCACCACACCCTTGCGTCCAACGTCACACGTTGATAGCGTCAATGCCCATCGGACACGGAACATCCGCAACACCACGCTCTGCGCGCCACACGCCGAAGAAGGTTGGCAATGAAGTCACCTCAAAGACCCCGACTCGCCCTCACCGGGATCCTTACTTTTCTGATTCTGGTAGCCGCCATCTCGCCCGCCAACTCCGCATACACCAACTACGCCAACAGCCAGCCCATTAGGGCTTCCGCATATCTCTCTAGCACGACACAAGGATACATAAGCGGCGGCACCGTTGGATCCGAAGCATGGGGGCTCGGAAATCTCTACATACAGACGTATGTCGGACACCCAGGCTTCTCCATTTACGCTCAATCAAGCGGAGGCGCTCCCGGTCTCGTATACCTCGGACACGAGGGAGTGTCGAACTATATGAGCCGATGCACTTGGCAGATCCCCGGAATCGACACCGGTGCAGAAACGATAAACTTGACCTGCAGCTATAGACATTAGGACTAAACATGAACAGCCCAACCGCAGAAAGATCCCACAACAAAGTGAAGTGGCTGCTCGGCTCCTTACTCGTGTTCGTGCTGGGCTTGAGCGCCATACAGCCAGCAAGCGCTACCTTCTACACCTACGCGAACAACATAACGACATCAGAAAATACTCTGCGGGTGTCTCCGATCATCAATACGGTGACTGGCGGAAGGGCAGAGCTAACCAATCTATTCGCCAATCAGTTCTTCGTGCACATCCAAACCTTCACGCCATACCCTGGATACGATCTGGTCGGAACCGCCGTATCGCCAGCGACATCACCTGCCAACCTTGAACATGCTCCCTACCATGGATATCAGAGTCAATGCTGGTGGTCGTTTGCTGACGGAAGTTATTCCGGGACGGGAAATCTTCTTTGCCGCTGGAGAGACCATGAATAACACGACCTCGGCTGGAACACAGAGGAGTCTAAGATGAGAAACACCCCCTTCATTCTGTTCGCATCTGGCGTTCTTGCCGCGACAGGACTGGCTTCAAGTGCGGTTGCAACCTCGACCGACGATCTGTCGCTCGACCCGTACGATCTGGTAACGGCCCTCGGGCAATCCCAGGTCAGTTCTGACCTATTACCCGCTGACTCTTCAATCGGAGGGCAGGCTCAAATTCTGCCAGACACTGTTCGTCAACTGAACTCGACACCAGACGGGGACCAATGGGTAGCCCTCTCCGAGGACGGCAGTATCTGTTTGATAGTTCACTTATCAGACAGAGCCGACGGACACGCTGAAGACGCTGGACTCGAAGGCGCTTCGTGCACCTCTCCAGCGAACTTCGGAAGGTACGGTGCTTCATTGCGCCTGGAGGGGGCTCCGGGGAACGGGCTTGTTTCACACCTGCTTCCCTCGGATATCCGACCGGAGGATGTTCCATCCTCTAGTCGCGCAGAGACCCAAGTTGCACCTTTGGTTTCTATGACTGTAGTTGAAGCTGATGCACTTGGGGCAATAACCATTCAGAGGCCCAACGGTGGAGAAATTGAGCTCTACCCGATGACCATGGATTGACCGTGGCGCTACTTCCGCGTGTCACCTTAACTGTCGCAGCCAGCGCATTCTATGTGCTAATGACAGGATTTCTTTTGGTTCGAGCCGATGCGGTTGAGAATGGGTTCTCTCTGAGTTGGGCTGATATTCCGTATGCACTTGCGGGCGGAGGATCGGGTGCGTGGTTCCAGCGCATTGCTATTGCGGGACTCGCCGCAATGTCCGTGTCCATCGTTTGGAGACTTCGAGTTCATCGTGATGTTGCCATCACCGCCGCAGCAACCTTACTCGCAATAGTTATCTTCTATATGTTGACCACTGAGCAACCTTACGGTGGGGCCATTGAATCAGCGATGGCTGCGGCCACCTCCAACAGCGGTGCTAGTGGATACACCATTCTGGAGCCATCTGTACTTGCTTGGCTGCGCACTGGGGGGCTCTCGTCTACGATTCACATCGTTGCGGCTGTGCTTGTACTCATACCTTTTGCACGTGAATCAACTGACTGAGTAGAGCCGGCACCATCACTGGTGTCCCCCTCGAGCGTGTGCGACCTATCGGCCGAGTGCGCGGTCCTGCCCGCGAGGCACGCCCCGTGCGCGCCGCGCCTTGGCCTTGCCTGTGCGCGGGGCCTTGGCCACCGCGGCCGCCGGCGGCGCTCCCACACCCTTGTCGGCGGTCACCCGTGATCCCACGGCTTCCTCGGACAGCCCCCGTGAGCGCAGCTGCTCTGCGAGCTGCTGGCGTCGCTGGGGACTGTCCCACGCAGCATCCGCGTCCGCGCCCGCGGCGTCGGTCCGTGCCATCAATGCACGAAGGTCCTCGTCGGTGACGAGGGAACGGCCGTCGGCAAGTCCGTCCCCATCGAGGTCGACCGCGCGGTCGAGGTCCTGCTCGTTGCGAGCCTGCGTTTCCTCGGCTCGCGCCTCCGCGGCAACACCTCCCTGCCGCTGCGCCTCGGCTTCCTCGGTGGCCGCGCGGTTGTGTTCTGTCGTTGCCTCGTCCAGGCTCTGCCGGCCTTCTGCGACCCACCGGGCACGCAGTTCCTCCCTCAACCTGTCTGCAGCCGCTCCGGCCTGGGGGTCATGCTCACGCCACGCCTCGGCGCGGGCGTAGGCATCGGCGAGGTCCCGCAGCGGCGGGGCGCCGGCTCCTCGGCTCTCCAACGCGGCGCGGGCAGCCTGCCGCTGCACCGCCTGCTCGGCCTCGAGCCATTCCTGTGCCTGGCGGGCTTCCTGCTCGGAACCGCGCCGAGCGAGCTCCCGCCGATGCTCAAGTTCGCGGCTGTACCGCTCGGCAGCCTGCAAGAGGGCCTGCACGAGCATGCGTGCATCGCCTCCCGCTCGCTGCATGAAGTCGCTGTCCGGGTTCTCACTCACGACTGCTCCCCTGCTCGATGGTGTGTTCTGACCGTCGCCGTTGTGTGCTGTCTGCCGGCGTCGTCGTGCCCGGCAGCGGCGACTGCCGTCGCGCCCCGGCCGGCGCATTCATGTTGGTCAGCCGGACGGCGTTCAGTGCCTCCCGGCCTTCGGGCGTGCCCGCCATCTCGGAGTGCCGCAGTTCCTTGCGCCACTCGGTCAGGTGGGTCTTCTCCGCCGTGGCGACAGCCTGGGCCGTCCTCATCTGGCCGGCTGCGCGTTGCGCATCCCGAAGAGCGTTCATGGTGTTCATGAGTTGTTGCAGGATCGCCAGCTGCGCTCCGATGCTGTCTGACTTCACCGCCACGGCGGCGAGCAGGTAAGCCTGGGACGTCAGTCGAACCCTCGCCCCCGAGTCGGCAGGGGGTTCCCGCTTCACTGTCGCGTAGCGCCGCACAACCTTAGCTGCGGCCGCTAGCGGGCCGGGGTCGACCTCGAGGTTGGTCGACCACGCTGAGAGCACTCCGCTGACCTGCCGGGCGACTCGCGTCCAGGTGGCCTGATCCTCGAGGGGAACCTGCCGCAGCTGCGCGGCAACGGCACCCATCTCGGCCGCGGCGCGCTCCCACTCCTGAGTGGTTGGCTCCTGCACTTCTCGGCCGGCCTTGGCCGGCTTCATGCCGCGCCAGGCTGCCTGCCACTCCGCGACTGCCGCGTCGTCCTGGCTGATCTCCCAGCCGGTCCGCAGCTTGGCGATCGTCAGGTCCGGGGCAAGATTGCCGCCGCCGACCCATATCTCTCCCTCGCCACGCTTGCGCACCGAGTAGCCGACTACCTCGTCCTGCTTGCCGGCCTGGAACCGCGGCCGGATCAGCGCGCCCGCTCGGCGCACGCGACGCACGAACTCATCCTCGCTCCGCGCCGCGGTTGATGCTCCGCGAACCACTCGCTCGAGCCACCGGCGGGACGGCTCCGTGTCGCTCGCGCGCTCCAGCTCGCCCCTGCTAAGACCAGGCTCGCTGCGCTCACTTGCTCGGCCCTCGGTCACCCGCAGGCCGAACTCCTTCTCGATCTGAAGGCACGCCTGCTGTGCTCGTCGGAAGTCTCGATGGGTCGAGACCTTCGTTCCGTCCTCGCGGACAAGACCGACCACGAGATGAACGTGGTCGTTCCCTCCCGTCGACGACCCGTGGTGCACCGCTGCCCAGCGCGCCTCGGATCGAGCACCGTCATTGATGCCCACGAGCTCGACGAACCGATGCGCGATCTCCGCCCATCGCTCGTCCCCAATCTCGCCTTCCTCCGCGTGCAGGGACAGCGGGCAGTGCCACACGTGAGCCGCGCGCCGGCCCACTACCTTCTGGCTCTGCTCAGCCTCGTCCCACTGCTTCACATTCACCGAGACGTCGACACCGTGCACGAGTCGCGGCTTGTCCAGGAGCGAACCGATCTGGTTCGCCGCCTCGCGATCGAGGACCGCATCGTCCCACCACGCCATCACTCCACCGCTGCCGGCAACCAGGTGCGGGTCGGTGTGCTCATTGTGCGTCCCCGGCCCCACCAGGTAGCGCATCAGACCACGCATGTCCCCACCGCGCATGATCTTCGCGATCACGTCGAGGACACCTCCTCGGCCACGCCCTCGAGCTGCATCACCAGCGCACGCATCTGCGCGTACAACTCCCGCGCCTCGACAGTCAGCTGCTCAGCCTCGGCCCGCGTGAACGCATCGCGAGAGTTCGCCTGCCTCGCGATCTGATTGATGTTGTTGGCGACGCCGGCCATCTTCCGGTTGAGGTCGAAGACCTCCACATACAACGCTCGCCGATCAGCGTGCAGCACACCTCCGTGCTCCTGGTCAGCAACCTCAAGTCCTGCCTCGACAAGCAGACGAGGAACCGTCATATCCCGCAGCTCAGCCGCAGCCAACAGCCTCAGTTCCTCGGCCTGACTGACCACCACTTCATGCCGAACACGGCCCTCCCCCGCAGGAACATTCGCGCGCCGCCGACGGCCCAAGAACCCCTGATTCTTCTCGGCCACGTCAACTCCCTCACTCGGCCCAGCGCAGCGACCCCAACCGGGGACCACACGACCAGTGTGCCGCCCCCGACGACGGAAGTCGAGGGGGCCACCCCACTTACCCCAGGTAAGTGTTTATCTTGCTCTGGGGTCGGGTTGGTTGTCCCCAGGGGGTTGGGTTGTGGGTGGGTCCCCGCTAGTGTCGTGGTGTACGCACGGAGGGGGCCGTGGCTGTTCCCTCGCTCTCGCCGACGGAAGGACTGCTGCCATGAATACACCCTCGACGGAACACCAGCTCGAGCGCATGCTCGAGGAACGGATGTCCCTCGCCCGCGCGGTCCTCACCGCCTCAACCTCGCTGGCCGCGGCAAAGGAACAGCTCGCCAATGCACAACGCACCTACGCGGATGCACACAAGGCCGCGATCAATGGCGGGTGGACCACCGCCGAACTACGTAAGGCCGGCCTGCACTCCCCAACCGGAACCGCCCCCCGTCGACCGCGTAGGCGCGCCGCACCTTCGAACGATGAACACACCGAGGACACCCGTCACAACGGCGTTGCCGGGAACCCCAACAGCTAGCGCACCAACACAGAGGCCGACCCGCCGATGGCGGCGGGCCGGCCTCTGTCACTGAGACTGCGAGAACGAAGGACTGGTACGCGTGCTACGACGAGGTGGCGGCCTGAACCTCTTCCTCGGCCTTGGCCAGCGCACGAGACACCGATGACGCACCCACACCAAGCACCCGCGCGATGTGCGCAAGGCTCTGCCCATCAGCGCGCATGCGCACCGCGGCCGCGGTGCGCTCGGGCGTCATCACCGACGGCCGACCACCCACCCTCCCCTGCGCACGCGCATGCGCCAGACCGCGCCGGGTGTTGTCCCGGATGGTGTCGACGCGGAGCTGCGCGAACACGGCGACGATGCCGAACAGCGCGCGCCCCATCGGCGTGGTGGTGTCGATATCGGGCTCGGTCAGGCTCTTGATGTTCACGCCTGCCTCGTGCAGCTCGTTGATGGTCTGGATCGCCATCGTCTCGCTGCCGGCGATGCGGTCGAGGCGACGCACCATGAGCGTGTCGCCGGGGCGCAGGTAATCCAGGCACGCGAGCCACTGCGGGCGGTCCTTGACCCGGCTCGACTCCCCGTGATCAACGAACACACGCGAAGCACCGGCCCCGCGCAGCTCGGCCTCCTGGGCCTCGGGGTTCTGCTCGCGCTTCGACACTCGCGCGTAGCCCACGATGTTGCTCATGACGGCCTCACCTCCCCAACCCGGTCCCGCTGCCGCTACCTGGCATGTACGGGCCGCCGTGGCGCGCCTGGGAGCCTCGCTGTGGTCCCGTCTGCAGTGGCTGGGTGGTCGCCTGCCTCGCGGCCTGCGGGTAGGACGCGCGAGCGGCTGACCGTCCCGTGCTCGGCGCCGGCGGTGTCGCCGGACCGGTTGTGCGTGGCTGAGCGATCGCACGGAACACGGGCACGAGCGACGCGGGCTCGGGGTCGTAGAAGAACATGTCGGGCCGGCTGAGCTGAGATGCCTGGTTCCACACGTCGGGGGTGACCTGGCCGAAATCGAGGGTGAAGCGCGATCGCTCCGCGACGTGCTCCATGAACACCTTCCCGGTCCGGCCGTTGCCCTCACGGAACGGGTGCGCCTGGTTCAGGTAGGCGAACACGGTCGCCGCTCGCTCTGCGAACGTGTCGCGGTCCAGCCGGCCCCACTCGGTGCCCGCGACCCGCTTGCGCACGTCGTCGAGGAGCTCGTCGACCTCGCCCGTCTTGACATCCCCGAAACCGCGGCCGGCGCCCTTGGAGATGTTCACGCTGCGCAGCTCCCCCGCCCACTCGTAGACGTCCTGGAACAGGTGCCGGTGGATCGCCCGCACGTGGTCGGCGTCGTATGTCCTGGGGATGGCGACCTGGCCGGCAAGCAGCTCGCGCTGCCGACGTGCGGTATCGACGTACTCCAACCTGGTGAGCACCACCGGATCGCGCTCGTCGAACAGGTTGCGCAGGGTGCCCTCGTCAGGCGGCGGATAGAAGTACGACTCCCAAGTGTCGAACGCCATCAGCGCGCAACAGCGACCGTCCGTCGCCGTGCGGCGGCGTGGGCGCGGCGACGGTACTCCGCGGCGTCGATCGCGCCGCGGGCCTCGTCGGTCAGGTTCTCCACGTCCTCGCGGTTCGGGGTCCACCCCTCGTGCCACGCGCTGGCGAGCGACTGCACCACGGCACGACGCTGGGTCTCGTCGAGCTGCACGAACAGCTCGGGCCAGCGCTCCTCGATGTTGAACTTCGTAGCCACGGTGGGGCTCCCCTCTCCTGGGTCTGAGTCCACCCTACCGGAGCAACCGAAAACGGTCCAACGGTAGTTTCGGTGCGCCGGGGTTTCGGTGGTGAGTTTCGGTTGACCGAAACCCGGCGTGTCGGCCCCGCGGGCGACGCCGGCCGCGGCCGCGCCTAAAACGATCGTTTTCGGGCCCATATTTTCGGTGCTACCAGGACTAGACGAGAGTGCTCCGTCCTTCAGGGCGGAGGTGAATCGCCGG